>NZ_JBQAIE010000001.1:0-998710 GCF_051918845.1 Bacillus cereus group sp. MYBK101-2
CCTTTTCCCCCTTTTCATCACCTGAAAATATTATAGGTTGAATTCTGTAAAATATAAAACCTGTAATTGTAAATTTTTATAGTTTTTTATAGATTCTTATTTACTGTTATTACCTCCATTTGTCCCGCTATTTGTGGGCAACAAGACCCCCACTGATTAAACTTTCACTATATGAGAACGATTTCATTCAGTTATTATAACAAGATTCATACTAAATTGCCTAGAAAAAAGCATCTTGCCATTATTCATGGCAAGATGCTTTTTTTATTCCGGTCTTTTTTTCGTCCACGTTTCAATAACTTCACCAGTATCGTTAACATCTAGCACTAAACTACCGTTACTATACCGGTCTTTATTTCGATACGCTTTCGGATCAATTTCTTCTACGATATGTTTCTCTGTCTTCATATAAACTAGTTCATCGTCTCGAACGATTTCAATACCGACAATGCGGTATGGATTACGTTTTAATTCTTTGAAAATAACAAGACCTCGCTTCGCCCTCGTTGATTTCTCAATTTCTGATGCTTTTAGACGTTTTACAGCACCGCGCTGCGTTACGAGAATAAGTTGATCTTTATCAGCATTTAATGGTTTACCAGAAGCGACATAGTCATCTTCTTTTAAATTAATTGCTTTCACACCAGCGGCTCTTACACCGACTGGACTTACTTCATCTTCATGGAAAATAAGTGCATATGCACCGTGTGTAGCAAGAACGATATCACTCGTTCCATCTGTCGCAAATATATCAACAACTTCATCATCTTTTTTCAAGTTTACAGCAACGAACGCTCTTGAGTAACGCTGTACTTTATATTGGTTTAATTCTGTCTTCTTAATCATACCGTTCTTCGTTACAAATACGATAAATCGCTTTTCTTCCTCAAAGTTCGGTACGACAGTTGCCCAAATAATGGTTTCATCCCGGTCGAGTGAAACGATATTAGCAACGTGCTGACCTAAATCTTTCCAACGAATATCTGGCATTTCGTATACTGGCAAATATATATAGTTTCCTTTATTCGTAAATAAGAGGACTGTCTCTGTCGTATTCGTATCGAATCGTTCAAGTAAGATGTCACCCTCTTTCATACCGAAGTCTTTGCCGTTTGAGGCATTATGTGAGCGCCATCCAGTACGTTTCACATATCCTTCTTTCGTTACAGTAACGATGACATCTTCTTGTGGGATCATCACTTCTACATCGATTTTAATTTCCTCGATTTGATCTTCAATAATCGCGCGTCGATCATCACTATATGTTTTCTTAACTCTCTTTAAATCTGTTTTAATTACTTGAAGTAATCTTTTTTCACTTTGTAAAATTGCCTGTAGCTCAATAATTTTCTTATTAAGCTCATCTGCCTCTTGTTGTAGCGCTGTAATATCTGTATTCGTTAAACGATATAATTGCAAGGATACAATTGCTTCCGCTTGCGCTTCTGTAAAACCAAATTTCGCACTTAAATTATCTTTTGCATTACGCTTATCTTTTGAAGCACGAATCGTTTCAATAACTTGGTCTAAAATCGATAATGCTTTCTTTAAACCTTCTACAATATGTTGACGATTTTCTGCCTTTCGTAATTCATATTGTGAACGTCTCGTAACAACTTCTTTTTGATGGCCAATATATGCATCTAAAATTTTCGGTAATGTCATAAGCGTTGGACGACGATTATTAATCGCTACCATATTAAAGTTATATGGAATTTGTAAATCTGTATTTTTATATAAATAATTTAAAATACCTTCAGAATTTGCTTCTTTTTTTAACTCTACGACAATGCGAAGACCTGTACGATCTGTCTCATCACGTACTTCAGCAATGCCATCTAATTTTTTATCTAGACGTAACTCATCCATTTTCTTAACAAGGTTTGCTTTATTTACTTCGTATGGAATTTCAGTAATTACGATTTGCTGTTTCCCGCCACGAACCGTTTCAACCTCTGCTTTCCCGCGAATAATAATTTTACCTTTACCTGTTTCATACGCCTTCTTAATACCATCAATCCCTTGAATAATACCACCTGTTGGGAAATCTGGTCCTTTCATAACTGTTAATAAATCATCAACAGTACTATTCGGCTTATCAATACGCATCATTGTAGCGTCAATAACTTCTCCAAGATGATGCGGTGGAATTTCTGTTGCATAACCAGCGGAAATCCCTGTAGATCCGTTCACTAATAAGTTCGGAAACGCTGCTGGTAAAACAACTGGTTCTTCACTCGTATCATCAAAGTTTGATACGAATTCTACTGTTTCTTTATCAAGATCACGTAATAACTCAGATGCAATTGGTGATAATCGGGCTTCCGTATAACGCATTGCTGCTGCTGGATCCCCATCAACACTACCATTATTACCATGCATCTCAACTAAAACATTACGTACTTTCCAAGTTTGGCTTAAACGTACCATCGCCTCATATACAGAGGAATCACCATGCGGATGATAATTACCAATAACGTTACCGACTGTTTTAGCTGACTTACGGAACGCTTTATCGTGTACGTTTCCTTCTACATACATAGAATATAAAATACGTCTTTGTACTGGTTTTAAGCCGTCACGCGCATCTGGAAGCGCGCGATCTTGAATAATATATTTACTATAACGTGCAAAGCGATCACCTAACACGTCTTCAAGCGGGAGGTCATGAAACTTCTCTGCTTGCATGTTATTCCACCTCCGTCTCCATAATCATTTCATTTTCTAAAATATTTCCTTCTTCTTGCATACCAAACTGTACATTACGCTCAATCCATTTACGGCGCGGTTCTACTTTATCACCCATTAATGTTGTAACGCGGCGCTCTGCTCTTGCTGCATCATCAATTTTCACGCGAATTAATGTACGTGTTTCAGGATTCATCGTTGTTTCCCATAATTGATCCGCATTCATTTCGCCAAGTCCTTTATAACGCTGTAACATGTAACCTTTTCCAACTTTTTTCGTTACTTCATCTAATTCATCATCTGACCATGCGTATTCAATTACTTCACTTTTTCCTTTTCCTTTACTTACTTTGTATAAAGGAGGAAGTGCGATAAACACTTTACCAGCTTCGATAAGTGGTTTCATATATCTGTAGAAGAATGTTAATAACAAGACTTGAATATGCGCCCCGTCTGTATCTGCATCGGTCATGATTACAACTTTATCGTAGTTAATGTCTTCCACATCGAATTCATTGCCTACACCGCCGCCAATCGCATAAATAATTGTATTAATCTCTTCATTTTTAAAGATATCAGCAAGCTTTGCTTTTTCTGTATTAATTACTTTACCACGTAACGGTAATACCGCTTGGAAGCGTCGATCTCGCCCTTGTTTTGCAGAACCACCGGCAGAGTCACCCTCTACTAGGTATAGTTCATTTTTCTGCGGGTTACGTGATTGTGCAGGTGTTAACTTACCACTTAATGTACCTTCTGATTTCTTTTTCTTTTTACCAGTACGCGCTTCCTCTCTCGCTTTACGAGCGGCTTCACGTGCTTGCGCTGCTTTAATTGCTTTTCTCACAAGAAGTGTGGCTACGTCCGGGTTTTCTTCTAAAAAGTAAGCTAAATGCTCTGATACAATGGCATCAATTGAAGAACGAGCTTCACTTGTACCTAGTTTCCCTTTTGTTTGTCCTTCAAACTGAAGTACTTCTTCTGGTACACGTACAGAAACGATAGCCGCTACACCTTCACGAATATCTGTACCTTCTAAGTTTTTATCTTTTTCTTTTAATAGTGAAACTTTGCGAGCATACTCATTGAACACACGCGTCATCGCTGTCTTAAATCCAGCTTCATGTGTTCCACCATCTTTTGTACGTACATTATTTACAAACGAAAGAATATTTTCTGAGTAGCCATCGTTAAATTGAAATGCTAGTTCTGCTTCAATCCCATTTTGTTCACCAGTGAAGTATACAACTGGGTGAATTGAATCTTTTTCTTCGTTTAAATAGGAAACGAAGGCTTCAATTCCTGTTTCATAATGAAAGACATCTTCTAAATCATTTCTTTCATCTTTTATTGAGATTTTCATCCCTTTTAATAAGAATGCAGATTCACGTAATCTCTCACATAATGTTTCATAATTGTAATTTGTTGTGCTGAAAATCGTTGTATCTGGTTTGAAATGCATTGTCGTACCAGATTCTTTCGTCTTTCCGATTTTCTCAAGCGTCGTTACAGGAACACCGCCATTTTCAAAGCGTTGTTCATAAATATTTCCGTCACGCTTAATCGTTACGACTAACCATTCAGATAAGGCGTTTACAACTGATGCCCCAACACCGTGTAAACCACCACTCGTTTTGTAACCACCTTGACCAAACTTACCACCGGCATGAAGTACAGTTAAAATAACTTCTGGTGTAGGTTTTCCAAGCTTATGCATTCCCGTAGGCATTCCTCGCCCTTTATCTATAACGCTAATACTATTATCTTTATGTATTACGACAGAAATTTCGTCGCCAAATCCCGCTAACGCTTCATCAACGGAGTTATCTACTATTTCGTATACTAAATGATGCAATCCACGGCTGTCCGTGCTCCCGATATACATACCCGGGCGTTTTCGAACGGCTTCAAGTCCTTCTAACACTTGAATCGCATCTTCATTATATTGGAACTGATGCTTCGCCAAACTCCTTGCCCCTTTCCTAATCCAAAATCAGAACATATGTTTCTATTATAGAATAACGCCTCGACTATAGTTTTGGCAAGTTATCTTATCTCTTTTATATACCATTTTCAATAGAAAAATCCTTGTTTTTTCACAAGGATTCCTCTAGGCTACTATTTCAGAAAAATAATCGTTTGTCAACGAGAAATGGATATGTATTCCAAGATTACACATTCCAAACCTTTATTATGATCCAAATGATCAAGATCCAAAACGGGATTACAAGTAACAATCCCCAAAAACAGCCTTTAAAAAATCTCATGATGAACACCTCGTTCATCGGCCCCACTTATTATCATGAGGGCTGAAGCAATCTTCCTACCTTTACAATCTATACTATTTTGTCATCGCATGTTCTACTTTTATACAACGATCCATTATTACAGTATAGTCTTTTTCTTTTAAAAGTTTGTATGTATCTTCATCTTGTACTCCTAATTGTGCCCAAAAAACATCTGCATCAATCTCTACAAATTCTTTTGCAACATCCATTAAAAACTCTGAGCGACGAAATACATTTACAATGTCAACGTGTTCCTTAATATCCTTTAGTGAAGCAACTGCCTTTTCTCCAAGCACCTCATCTACTGTTGGGTTAACTGGAATAATGCGGTATCCAGCATCTTGCATTGCTTTTGAAACCATATACGATGTACGTTCTGGCTTATCCGATAAACCAACAACTGCAATCGTTTTGCTTTTCTTTAATACTTCACCAATTTCCGTACGAGTTGGGTTTTCAATTGTCATAAATTATCCCTCCTATTCCTTTAGTATAGCCGATAAAGAAAGTCTCTTTCAATATGAAAGAGACTTTCTTTTATTCCGATTATTGATTCTTTGTAGCTGAGTTATCTGCTAAAGTAGCTGTTTTCGTCATTTTTTGACCGTTACGATAGAATGTAACTTCTACTTTCTCGCCTACTTTTTTCTTTTCATATAAATATTTACGGAATTGAAGTGAATTTTCTACTTTTTGATTATCTAATGCTACTACAATATCATATTGTTCTAAACCAGCTTTTTCAGCAGGTGATATTGGGTAAATTTTACCTAATACAACGCCGTTTGTTACGTCTTTCGGTACTTTCAATTGATTTACTGCATAAGCTTGCACATCTTCTAATGAAACAACACCTACTCCAAGCGCTGGACGTTTTACTACTCCGTCTTTTTCAAGTGACTCAATAACTGGCTTTGCGATGTTAATTGGAATAGCAAATCCAATTCCTTCAACTTCTTGTTGTGCAATTTTACTTGAATTAATTCCAATTATTTCACCGTTTTGATTAAATAACGCTCCACCACTATTACCAGGGTTAATCGCTGCATCTGTTTGAATAACTTGAGCATTCCAATCTGCACGCTTATCACCATCGATATCTACTGGAATTTCACGTTCTTTACTACTAATAATACCTTCCGTTACACTTCCATCAAATCCTAGTGGGTTACCGATTGCAATTGCTTTTTCACCCGCACGGATTTTACTAGAATCACCTAAAGTGGCAACTTTATTTACATTAGCACCATCAATTTCAACAACAGCTAAATCTAGCCAAGGGTCTTTCCCTACAAGCTTCGCATCTACCTTCTTGCCATCACTCAGTTTTACAGCAAGTTTATTTGCACCATCTACTACATGATTGTTCGTTACAATATATGCTTTATTTCCTGCCTTTTTATAAATAACACCTGATCCTGAACCAGCTTGTTGTTCTTGACCCGTCGGTTGCATTGCAAATGGATCAATACTTTGTTGCATATTAATAACACCTACAACAACATCTTTCGCGCCTTCAATCATACCAGGTAAGTCCGTTTCATTTTTTGCTTTATTGACAACAGGAACTACAGTACCTTCTACTTTTGAATCCGAGCTGAATGATGATACTGGCGCTCCATTATTTTGAGCCCATGGCATATACGGTGCTGCAAAACTAATTGAAACAGCCCCAACTACAGCTCCGACTAAACCTGTGAAAAAATAACCTTTTTTACTGCTTGATTTTCTCACTTCTCTCGTTTCACTATGCTCTTCATTTAAATTTGGTCCGTCGTAATATCCCATGTTTACTTCCCCTCTCTGGTGAATTCGTATTTTTAGTATAGTCACGTTTTGTGTCCTTCTTGTGAACTCATCGTGAAATCCAATTAAAAAAATACACTTATCTAACATTGTAGACAAAAAAAGTATTTTTTGTACATTCTACCTGCAAAAGAGGATATAAAATTGTTATTTTCCTAGAGTGAAGCACACAATACGTTCCGAGTTATTCTTCAAATTTATAACCAACACGAATAACAGTACCGATATGCTTCGCCTTATCTCCTAGCTTATTCCGTAGTTTTTTAATATGAGTATCAACCGTTCGGTCATCGCCGTAATAGTCATATCCCCATAACTGATCTAATAAATGTTGACGTGACAACACAATTCCTTTGTTCTCCATTAAATAAACGAGAAGTTCAAATTCTTTATGTGTTAATATAATTTCTTCTCCATCTACTAAAACAGTTCTAGATAGACGATTCACTTCTATTCCAGCTAAAGACATAGCATTTTCTTCAGCTACTCCTACCACGCCATCCGCACGTTTCAGTAACGTCTTCGCGCGAGCTACTAACACTTTCGGGCTGAAAGGTTTCGTTACATATTCATCTGCACCTAATTCAAATCCTAGTAATGTATCATCCTCATCCGAACGTGCTGTTAGCATAATAATTGGTACTGCTGATTCTTTTCTAATTCGTCTACAAACAGACCATCCATCTATTTCTGGTAACATAATATCTAACATAATTAAATCAATTTCATGCTCTGCAAATAATTCTAACGCTTTTTTTCCGTCTTCTGCTTCGATTACTTCAAAGCCTTCATTGCGAAAATAATCGCTAACAATTTCACGTAATCTTCTTTCATCTTCAACAAGCAATACTGTTTTATTCATAATAATCTATCCCGCCTTTTTACTCTTTCAATCGAATAATACGTTGATTGGAGCTTCCGCGAAATGGAAGTGTTAAATCTTTTTTCTCGATTTCAAATCTTCCATCGACTAAAACATCCCCATAATGTAACAACTCTATCATATCATTATTTTGAGAACTCTGTATCTCTTCTAACGTATAACCTGTATACATCCATAGATTTTTTTTCAAATCTTTCACGATTTTTGCTACTTTTTTCACTTCAGCAGCTTGGAAAAATGGATCTCCACCTGAAAATGTTACATCAGTTAATGGATTACTTGCAATCTCTTTCACAATTTCTTCTACTGTCATTTCAGTTCCATTACAAATATTCCACGATTTCGGATTATGGCAACCGAAACAACGATGCGGACAGCCCGCAAAAAACACGACTGTCCGCAACCCTTCTCCATCTACTACACTATCATGAATAATGTTCATCACTTTCATTTATGTTTCACCCGATCCATCTCTTCACTACGTTTCGCACTATTCCACTTCGACATATCTCCTACAAGATAACCTGTTATACGGCGAATTCTTTCTATATTAGCCTCATCTTCATTTCCGCAGCTCGGACATTCATTTCCAATAACCCCGTGATAACTACAGCACTTACAACGGTCAACAGGATGATTAATAGAACCGTATCCAACGCCATGTTCTGCCATCGCTTGCACTATTTGTTTTAATGCCAGTTTATTATGCATTGCTGCTCCGTCTAGTTCAATATACGTAATATGTCCCCCGTTACATAGAGCGTGGAAAGGTCCTTCTAAACGAATTTTATTTATCGCTTGCATGTTATAATAAACTGGGATATGGAATGAATTCGTATAATAATTATGGTTTGTTATACCGCTAATCACGCCAAATTCTTCCCTATCTTTTTTCACAAACTTTCCTGATAACCCTTCTGCAGGAGTTGCAATGACTGAGAAATTCAGTTCATGTTCTTCTGTCGCTTTATCCATTCTATCTCTCATAAAGGAAATAATTTCATACCCGAGTTTCCATGATTCTTCATCTTCTCCGTGATGCTTTCCTGTTAAAGCTACTAAACACTCCGCAAGACCGATAAAACCAAGACTTAATGTCCCTTGCTTTAAAATGGCTGCTACAGAATCTTCAGGCTGTAACTTTTCTCCACCGCGCCATACACCTTGTGAATATAAAAATCGGAAATCTCTTGCTCGCTTCGTACATTGATACTCAAATCGCTCTAATAATTGCTGGATTCCTACATCTAAATAATAATTTAACGCTTCAAAAAACGCTTCTTTTGAACCACTAATTAACGCTAATTTCACTAAATTAATAGATGTAAATGATAAATTCCCTCTTCCAATCGCCGTTTCTTCTCCATGTATGTTCGACATAACACGAGTACGACATCCCATGTAACATACTTCACTTTCCGGTCTTCCATCATAATGCACAGCATTAAATGGCGCATCTAAAAATGAAAAGTTAGGGAATAATCGTTCAGCCGTTGTCTCTAACGCTAATTCAAATAAATCATAGTTCGGATCACTTTCTTCAAAGTTCACACCTTTTTTCATTTTAAAAATTTGAATAGGAAAAATTGGTGTTTCTCCTTTACCAAGACCAGCTTGTGTCGCTTTTAAAAGCTTTCTAACTAATAACCGTCCTTCTTTTGATGTGTCTGTTCCATAATTAATAGAAATAAACGGGACTTGCCCGCCGCCCCTACTATGCATACTATTTGAATTATGAATGAAAGCCTCACAAGCCTGATACGTATCATTTTCTGTTTCTTTCCACGCAAATTCTTCTATTTGTTCTTTCGTAAGCGGATATGACTGTAATCGTTTCTTATGTCTCTCTACTGTTTTTCTCACATATGGAGCTAAATCAACATCAAAGAGTGCAAACGATTGACCACCGTGCTGCATATTTTGATTCGCTTGAAAAATAATAGATGAAAGAGCTAATGCACTTTTAATGTCTTGCGGTTGTCTCATATGTCCATGTCCGGTATGAAAACCGTTCGCAAGCATTTGCGCTAACGGAATTTGTGAACAAGTCGTCGTTCCTGTCGCATAAAAATCTAAATCATGTGGATATAATATATTTTCATTTATCGCTTTTTTCACTTGATCTGACAATAAATTTTCAACAGCATAATATTTTGCACTCTCAGATGCGAACGTTCCCATTACTCCCATTGGAGAGCGGCCGTCTACATTTGCATTTTCTTGCATTAAATCTTGTTCATTGCCGTGGACAATCGTCTCAAACACTCTCATTAATTCTTCTCCACGTGTATTTTTTTGTAACATTTATAACCCTCCACCAATATGTTGTTGTCTTTTGATTAAAATGTTACTACATATAGTCTTATTGTTTCTGTGAGAAATGTAACATTCCTGTGAAATTTTTTGCACGAAATAATGAATTTTTCATTTACAAAAAAGAAATGTGCTCTTTACAAATGTATGGTACAATATACGGGAAAAACTCTTTTTACCCTTTATCAACACATTTGAATAAAGGAGACTGAACTTATGGTTACTACATATCTTTTATTTATCGTTGCCTACTTACTTGGCTCGATTCCATTTGCACTAGTCGTTGGAAAGATTGGTTATGGAATTGACATTCGTGAGCACGGAAGCGGTAATTTAGGCGGAACAAATACATTCCGCACATTAGGGAAAAAAGCAGGTTTTATCGTTACAATTGCTGACATTTTAAAAGGTACATTAGCAACGAGTCTACCGATTATTTTCGCGTTAGATGTTCATCCATTATGGTTCGGATTAGCAGCTGTTCTTGGACATGTGTATCCGATTTTCGCGAAATTCCGTGGTGGTAAAGCAGTTGCAACTTCTGCTGGCGTGCTATTATGCTACTCACCAGTTGTTTTTGCAATATTAGCTGTTGTCTTTTTCAGCCTTTTATTTACAACAAGATACGTATCACTTTCTTCTATGGTAACAGCTGTCGTTGCCGTTATCGCATCAATTGTTAGCGGGGATAAAATCTTCATTATTGCGATGTGTTTATTAGCAGGTATGGTTATTTATAAACACCGTGCAAATATTGGACGAATTATAAATAAAACTGAACCGAAAGCAAACTTTTCAAAAAAGCAAAAATAAGATTGTAACCCACATAACGCAAAAAGAAAACGTGAAGCATATTAATAGCGTCTTTTTGCGTTATTTTTTATACTAAAGAAAAAGCAACATAATTTGGAGGAACTATACATGAATCTTTCCGTAACAAAAGAAGCAGCACAATGGTATAAAAACGAATTAAACTTACAATCAGGTGAAACACTACGCTTTTTCGTACAATACGGTGGTTGCAGTACTGTGCAAAAAGGACTTTCTTTAGGTATTCGTAAAGATGATCCTGCACATCCTGCTGTGCAAATTCAAGAAGAAGATATTAACTTCTTTATTGAAAGCGATGATGAGTGGTTCTTCGATGGACATAATTTAGTTGTTACATTTAACGACGGTGATGATTTCCCGCAATTTAATTATGAAAAATAAAAAAACGTGGCTTCCGCCACGTTTTTTTATTTTTTCTTAATTTCCTCATATTTCGCATACCACTCAGGATAGAACTTTTTAAATGATACAGGCCTGAACCCTTCTTTTTTCGCACAAATATTTGTCGTACTTGCAGTAATACAAAGTTCGCCATCACCATTATAAATTTCATATCCATATACAACGCGAAGCGGGCTCACTGTATCAACCCACGTTTTTACAATTGCTTTTTCCCCGTAGCGCATCGCTTTACGATAAGAAATTTGCAAATCTAAAACAGGAGAAATAATTCCTTCCTTCTCCATTTCAACATATGAAAACCCTAAATCTTGTATAAGTTTCGTGCGACCTAGTTCAAGCCACACTAAATAGTTTGAATGGTAAACAACACCCATTTGATCTGTTTCCGCATAACGGATTTCAACTTCATATTCTGCTACAAACATATGTATTCCCTTCTTTCACTTCTGCTGCCTTGCATACATTTAATCATAATACAGCGGAAGCAAAAATAAAATAAAAACAGTGAATCTTTTACCGAAAGGAGCAAGCATATGATTCAAATTGTAACGGTTCGTAGCGGGGATAGCGTATATAGCTTGGCATCAAAATATGGATCCACACCTGACGAAATAGTAAAGGACAATGGATTAAATCCAGCTGAAACACTCGTTGTTGGTCAGGCACTAATTGTGAATACGAAAGGAAATAATTATTATGTACAGCCTGGCGATAGCTTATATCGAATCTCTCAAACATATAACGTTCCTCTCGCTAGTTTAGCTAAAGTGAATAATTTATCTTTAAAATCCATTCTCCATGTTGGCCAGCAATTATATATTCCAAAAGGGACGAAACGAGCAGTAGAATCCATCGCTTATTTACAACCTTCAACTATCCCCATTAAAGAAAGTTTAGTTAATTCTACACGTGCTATTAATCCATTTTTAACATACTTAGCCTACTTCAGTTTCGAGGCAAAAAGAGATGGTACGTTAAAAGAACCAACTGAAACAGCTAAAATTGCTAATATTGCAACGCAAGGAAACACCATTCCTATGCTCGTTATTACAAATATTGAAAATGGAAACTTTAGTGCCGATCTAACATCCGTTATTTTACGTGATGCAACGATTCAAAATAAATTTATTACAAACATTTTGCAAACTGCTGAGAAGTACGGTATGCGAGACATTCATTTTGATTTCGAGAGTGTAGCTCCTGAAGACCGAGAGGCGTATAATCGCTTTTTACGTAATGTGAAAACCCGTTTACCTAACGGATACACATTGAGTACAACGCTAGTACCGAAAACAAGTTCAAACCAAAAAGGAAAATTTTTTGAAGCTCACGATTATAAAGCACAAGGACAAATCGTTGATTTCGTCGTCATTATGACATATGACTGGGGTTGGCAAGGCGGACCACCGATGGCTATTTCTCCTATCGGTCCTGTAAAAGAAGTACTTCAATACGCAAAATCTCAAATGCCTCCACAAAAAATTATGATGGGGCAAAATTTGTACGGATTCGATTGGAAACTACCGTTCAAACAAGGAAATCCGCCTGCAAAAGCAATTAGCTCTGTTGCAGCTGTTGCACTAGCTCGTAAATACAATGTCCCTATCCGCTATGATTTCACAGCCCAAGCCCCTCATTTTAATTATTTCGATGAAAATGGTGTACAACACGAAGTTTGGTTTGAAGATTCACGTTCTGTTCAAAGTAAATTCAATTTAATGAAAGAACAAGGTATAGGCGGTATTAGCTACTGGAAGATCGGCTTGCCATTTCCACAAAATTGGCGTTTACTCGTTGAAAACTTTACGATTACGAAAAAGGGCTGACAAAAGTCAGCCCTTTTTACTATTAAAAACTCGTCACAAAAAGAAGAATGATAACATTCTCCCTTTTTAACCGTTATCAACAATCGGTTGTTTACCCGTTTGGTCTTGCATTTGCTTCCCTTTATTGCCACCAGCTTTTTTTGATTGTGTTCCAATATGATTCGGTACAAAGTCTTTTGAATTCTTTTTCGGATTACCCATTACTATCGCCTCCTTAACAGTAGTATCGTACTAGTGTTAAGAATTATTCAGCTTGCTTAAAAAGTTTCATTTCATAACGTTTTTCAATACGCTCTTCAATGCGATCGATTGCATCGCGATCGCTTAATAATTGTTGTTTATTTTCTTTCACAAGCTCGTCAAATGATTTGCGACGACTTCTTCTCATGCTGTTCACCCTCTCTCCTTCTCATTCTTACTATACATAGTATGAGCAAAGGAAAAACTCTTTAATCAGATTTGCAAGAAAATTTTATGTTTTAATACTCCTAAAAAAACTCCGTGTACAATAAAACGTACACGGAGTTTTTCATACCATAATATTTAAATACTCTTTTAACTTTTCATCTGCATTCATTTCACTTTGTTTATAATCATGCAGCGCTTGCAGTACGAAATCATACTGTTCTAAAATATAACTTTCTAATTTCAGGACGTCCTCTAAGCTATTCAGCATAATTCTCGTATTACCAACTTCACTTTTTAACGCCGGTTCACAGGCTAAACTCGTACATATTTCTTTCACATCATCTTCTAATATGTCTGTTAATACGTATTTCTTTCGCCCTTTTACCTTTAATCTCATAACTGGATAAAAAGCTTTTATATCTAAATAGCTTCCTACATTCATGCAACGAATCCATTCAATATCACGTTTATTTCGTACAAGTATCTCTTTTACCGCTTCATATACTGCTGTTTCATCAAGTACTTCTGTATTCGATTTCCTTTTCGCCTCTTCTTCAATAGAGGCACATTTTTGATAAACTGCTGCACAAGTAATACAATCATCAAATGCATTATGAGAACTTAAACGAATTCCAAGCATTCGCTTTAACGTTTCAAGTTTATGATTAGGAGCGTGTTTCATATATTTCTTCGCTAAAAATACAGTATCAATCACTTTATTTTTCGGTTCCGGTAAACCAAGCATATTCACATTACTTTTCAAAAAGCGCATATCAAAAGATGCATTATGAGCGACAATTACATTTGTATGTAAAAATGCTAAAAATAAAGGTAACACTTCTTCAATCGTCGGTGCATCCGAAACACGATAATTTGTAATACCTGTTAAACTCGTTATTCGGTCCGGAATTGAACGCTCTGGATTCACATAGGAAACAAATTGATCTACTAGTTCATGATTACGATATTTCACTGCTGCGACTTGAATAATTTTATCATTATAAGGGTTAAATCCTGTTGTTTCAAAGTCAATTACAACATAATCTAACGGTAAGGATATATTCCCCACTCCAAATACACTCCTTTATCTCTCAACGTTTATATTTCTTTTATCATATCATGAAGCTTTCACTACGTGAAAAAGAAAAGGCAGAAATGATTATATTCCATCTCTACCTTTTCACTGTTATTTTAATTTAGCAATCCGTTTCTCCATTTCTTTTTGTGTCATCGGTCCAATAAACTTATCTTGAATGACACCTTTTGTATCTATAAAATACGAAGTTGGGATCGTAATGACTTTATACGCTGTTGTTACATCAATGTTCTTGTCCAATAAAATAGGAAAAGTAATTCCTTTTTCCTTTGCAAAATTACTTACCTTTTCTATCCCCCCACCTTTTTCTGAAGGCGTATAATTTATTGCTAAAATTTCTACATTTTCTTTATGCTCTTTATAGAAAGCCTCCATATCTGGCATTTCTTGCTGGCAAGGCCCACACCAAGTTGCCCAAAAGTTTAAAATCACTTTCTTTCCTTTTAAATCCGATAACTTTACATTCGTTCCATCTAACTTCGTTAATTCAAAGTCCGGCGCACTCTTCCCTATTTCAATACCATTACTTGCAATCATCTCTTTCATAGCAGCTTCACTTTTTGTGCGCTCCCCTTGGACCACTTGATCGTTTTTACCAAACTGTTCATAAGCTGCATATCCCGCTAAACAAAGTAACACTACAATAATCGTAAGCTTCCGCCACATTTTATATCACCCTAACGTATTTATCTTCTTTTAACATATTTATCAAAATACTATATACCTTATTTTAGCTTATACGGACAAGCTTGGAAATATTCACAGTCGAAATAATTAGAATATTCTTATTTAAAGTGCGTTTTTTTCCTTTTTATCATATAATTAGAAAAACAGATAAAGTGTTGCTTATCTTCTTATGGACCCATTCACCTTTTTCCTCTCATAGTTATAACCCTACAACAAAAGGGGGATTGTTTATGAATTCATTCGAAAAAACAACATTATATATTCTTAGTTTTCTTTTATACCCAGTCGGTATTATTACATGGATCATTTCACTCTTTAGTAAAGATCTTGAAAAAAAGAAAGTAGGACGCATTTGTCTCTACGTCTCTCTAGTCTCATTCGTCCTTTTCTTAATTCTTGGAATTGCCACTTTCCTTGTGACTGCTACCTTTAACGTTGATCTGAATCATTCAGAATCTATTGAGTATCAAATTAATGATGCTGAATAAGGATAAGAGCAGTGCCCTTATCCTTGTTCACATTTCTTAAAAAATGAATGACTATATATTAATTTTTCAGGACTTCCACATGCAACAATACTACCTTCTTTCATTATGACAACACGATCTGCTAGTATTACTTTCTCTACATCATGTGTCGCCACAATTCTCGTGACCTCACCTCCCAGCCCTTCTATCATATCCCAAACAATTTCTTGATTGCTCGGATCTAATCCAGCAGTCGGTTCATCTAAAATAATAAAATTCGGATTTGAACCTATTGCTCGCAATAATGCAAGTCGTTTTCTTTCCCCTCCCGAGAACTCTTCACCGCTTTTATGTAGTACAGTTTGAATCCCCTCAGGTAAATCTCTAATAATTGGCTTCACATTAACAAGTTCCATATTTTTTTCTAACTGGTTTTCTACATACACTTCCCCGAAATACGTATTCTCTTTTACAGTCGTTCGGAAAAAGCGAGGTTCTTGCCACACTGTCGTCATACGAGCCTTATTACCATGATAAACAATGCTACCGTTTGATGGTTTATACAACCCTGTCATTAATTTTAAAAGCGTCGTTTTTCCTGCACCACTTTCTCCTACAATCATAACGAGTTCACCAGGTTGAATTTGCAAATCAACATTATGAATTCTGCATTTCCCTTCATCATTCTCCTGAAATGAAACATTTGTTATTATCATCCCCATCGCTCTTTCTACATTACTATTTGCCACTCGTTTATCTAAAAAGAAAAAAACTCTGCTTGCCGAAGCAATTGCAACTTGTGTCATCATTAATAAATCGCCCACATAACGGACAGGGAAAAAGAGCATCTCAATTGTGGCTAACACTGCAACGAGTGAACCAACTTCTATTTCTCCCCTCATTATTTTTTGTACACCTATAATAAGAACAACGATATATGCTCCTGTTTCCATCACCGTTCCAACTACTCCAATGCAATGTTGCATCATCGTCTTCTTTACTTCTGTTCTATAAGATTGTGCTGTTACTCTTTTAAATAAGCGAATGGCCCATTTTTCTTTTTGCAAACTACGTAAATCTTGTACTCCTTTTACAAACTGTGACACCATCTCTACGACAGTTGACTGATTGTTTTGAGCAATACTTGCAATATTTCTTACCTTTTTCCCCATCAATATCGGAACCGTTGCACTTAAAAATAAAAACGGAGTTACCCACAATATAAACTGTATATCTATATGTTGTAGTGCTATGAACGCACCTATAAATTGTGCAATGGCATGTATATATTCTATTAATATAGAACCATATAATCTGACCCAGTTTGGAATATCAGACACAACTAACGTTTCTAACTCTCCTTGTTTGATTTTCTCACTCTCTTCAAACGGTAATAAGAAAAAATGGCGCAATACATCTATACGCTTCTTTTGCAATATTCGTTGACTTGCTTTTGAGCTTACATAATCAAATGAAAGATTGTTCACCCACATCAATAAGCGGGTAGCTGCAAACAAAGTAATGTAAAGATACGCTCCCTTCAGCTCTCGTTGAATTAGGTTATCTACAATTAGTCCCATGAATAGTGGACGGGATAGATTTAAAATAGCTGCAAAAATCCCACTGCATACAGCTGCTATTACTAATAGTTTTTCTTTCTGTAACGGTAACAATACTCTTTTATATTCTTTCATAATGTTCCCTCCATTTTTATAGTAAAAAGAAAGGGATGAAACCATTTGGTTTCATCCCTTTCCATAAAATAAGGAAACTAACAGTTGTTAGCTTCCTTATCATTCATTTCAATTGTTTAGTTCGACACTTTAGACTCTTCAATTTTCTCACGAAGAACCATTTGCAGGATACCACCGTGACGGTAGTAGTCAATTTCAACTTCACTATCGAAACGAGCTACTACTTCAAATTGTTTTTCGTTGCCATCTGCATCAGTTGCAACTACTTTTACAAGATCGCGTGGTCTAACTGTTTTGTCAATTTGAATTTCAAATGATTCGTTACCAACAAGACCTAACGTTTCAGCGCTTTCGCCATCTTTAAATTGAAGTGGTAACACACCCATTAACACTAAGTTACTACGGTGAATACGCTCGAAGCTTTCTGCGATTACTGCTTTAATACCTAATAAGTTTGTACCTTTCGCAGCCCAGTCACGAGAACTTCCCATACCGTAATCTTTACCAGCAACAACTAGAAGGCCTGTGCCATCTTCTTTATATTTCATAGCAGCATCATAGATTGATGTTACTTCACCAGTTGGCCAGTATGTTGTATATCCGCCTTCTGTTCCTGGTGCGATTTGGTTTTTAATACGGATGTTCGCGAATGTACCACGCATCATAACTTCATGGTTACCACGACGAGAACCGTAAGAGTTAAAGTCAACTGGTTGTACGCCGTTTTCTAATAAATAACGTCCAGCTGGTGTGTGCTTACCGATTGAACCTGCTGGTGAAATGTGGTCTGTCGTTACAGAGTCACCAAATTTACCAACTACGCGTAAGCCTGATAACGTTTCAACTTCACCTGGCTCTTTAGATAAACCTTCAAAGAATGGTGGGTTTTGAATGTATGTTGAATCATTATCCCAAGTATATAAAGCTTCGTTTGAAGTTTGGATTTCATTCCAACGCTCATTGCTGTTAAATACTTGTGCATATTCTTTCTTGAACAGTTCAGATGTAACAACACTTTGGACTACATCTTCAATTTCTTTAGCTGATGGCCAAATGTCATTGAAGTAAACAGCATTGCCATTTGCATCTTTACCGATTTCATCATTTTTCAGGTCAATATCGACAGTACCTGCAAGTGCATAAGCCACAACAAGTGGTGGTGATGCTAAGTAGTTCGCTTTTACAAGCGGGTGAATACGACCTTCGAAGTTACGGTTACCAGATAAAACAGATGTTACTAATAAATCGTTTGCCGCGATTGCTTCTTCTAATTCCGGTGCTAATGGACCAGAGTTACCGATACAAGTCGTACAGCCGTAACCAACTGTTTGGAAACCTAATTGGTCTAAATACGTTGTTAAACCTGATTTATCTAAGTATTCAGTAACAACTTTAGATCCTGGTGCTAATGATGTTTTTACGTACTCAGGTACTTTAAGTCCTTTTTCAATTGCTTTCTTCGCAACTAAACCTGCCCCAATTAATACGTATGGGTTTGATGTATTTGTACAGCTTGTAATTGCAGCGATTGCGATTGCACCTGTTTTCATCGTTACTTCTTTATCTTCTAATGTAACCTTCACTTCTTTATCGAACTCTTGCTCATTAAATCCAAGTCCTTGTGTTCCAACTGGTGCTACAACAGCTTTGTGGAACGCATCTTTCATATCTGAAAGTGGAATTAAATCTTGTGGGCGTTTCGGTCCAGAAAGGTTAGATTCGATTGTATTTAAATCAATTTCAACAAGATCAGTGTAAATTGGATCTTTGCTGTCTGCTGTATAGAATAAGCCGTTTGCTTTACAATATTCTTCAACAACGCGAATTTGCTCTTCATCTCTACCTGTTAAACGTAAGTATTCTAATGAAATTTCGTCGATTGGGAAGAATCCACAAGTTGCGCCGTATTCTGGTGCCATGTTTGAAATTGTTGCACGGTCAGCTAAAGGCATGCTCTTTAAGCCATTACCGAAGAACTCAACAAATTTACCAACTACACCTTTTTGACGTAATACTTGTGTTACTTTTAATGCAACGTCTGTTGCTGTAGTACCACTTGGAAGTGTACCAGTTAATTTTACACCGATTACTTCAGGTACTGGGAAGTACGAAGGCTGTCCAAGCATTCCCGCTTCTGCTTCAATACCACCAACGCCCCATCCAAGAACACCGATACCATTAATCATTGTTGTATGTGAGTCTGTTCCAACTAACGAATCTGGGTATGCAACTAAGTCACCTTCGGCATTTTTCACAGCATGAACAACTGGTGCTAAATATTCAAGATTTACTTGGTGTACAATACCTGTAGCCGGTGGAACTGCACGATAGTTATCAAATGATTTTTGTGCCCAGCTTAAAAATTTATAACGTTCTTCATTACGTTTAAACTCTAAGTCCATGTTGAATGCAAGCGCGTCTGCTGTACCCGCTCTATCAACCTGTACAGAGTGATCAATTACAAGGTCTACAGTAATTTCCGGATTAATTTTATCAGGATCCCCACCCATGTCTGCCATTGCTTTACGAAGCGAAGCCAAATCAACAACAGCTGGAACACCAGTGAAATCTTGTAAAATTACACGAGATGGTTTAAATGGAACATCGATATCTTGCACATCTTTCGTTCCCCATTTCGCTAAATTTGTAACATGCTCTTCTGTGATTACACGTCCGTCTACTTGACGAAGTACTGATTCAAGTAAAACTTTCACGGAATATGGTAATTGAGATACGTTGCCAACCCCTGCGTTTTCAAGCGCTTTCAAATCATAATAATGATACGTTTTTCCATCTACTTCAAAAGTTGCGCGTGATTGAAATGGATTATGTTTGACCATTATGTTTCCCCCCTGTTAAACGTGACTAAGTTGTCTGAATATAAAATGTAGACAAACTTTTCAATACCTTACGATAATATCTTATTACAACTTTCTAAATAAGTAAATAATAAGAAACTTATAGATTATCATAAGTTTTCTTTATGTTTCTAAATTTGAATAGTGTTCATGTTCCTTATGAATACTATTACCATAAAGTAAAGTGCTCTATTAGCGTTTTCTTTACAGTTCATACATACTATGAACTGCTCATCATGCAACTTACAAAAAAAGTTATAGAGGTGAAATAAAATGGGTAAAAGAAAAGCAAATCATACTATTTCAGGAATGAATGCAGCATCTGCACAAGGACAAGGTGCTGGTTATAACGAAGAGTTTGCAAATGAAAACTTAACTCCTGCAGAACGACAAAATAATAAGAAACGCAAAAAGAACCAGTAACGAAAAATCCCAAAAGGAGCATTCACCTTTTGGGATTTTTTCTAATGTTTATAACGTAACAATTCCGAAACCGTTACAAATCGATAGCCCTGCTTTTTCAGTTCAGGTAATATTTTTGCTAGCGCCGCTACTGTTTGACTACGATTATTTCCCCCATCATGTAACAATACAATATCACCACTTTTAGCATGTTTCACTACATGATTTACGATAGATTCAACCCCTGGATTTGCCCAATCACGCGGATCTTGATGCCACGACCATAGAACAGTTTGATAACCAGCTTCTTTCGCTGTTTTAAATACAGCATCGTTAATATAACCGCCAGGAGGACGGAATAGCAAAGGCTCTTTCACCCATTTTTCGAAAAATTTCTTTCCATCTAAAATATCATTTTCTAATTTTTCATCCGATGAATTACTCGCATACAAATGGTTCATCGTATGATTTCCAATTTCATGCCCCTCTTTTAACACTTGTTTCACTAAATATGGATTACGCTGAACTCGAAATCCAATCATAAAAAATGTCGCTTCTGCTTTATATTGGCGCAATAAATTTAAAATTTGTGGTGTATAAGTTGGATCCGGTCCATCATCAAATGTAATAGCAATAATCTTTTCATTATTAGGTACTTCCCATGTTACATAGCCAGTTGGTTCTAGCTCTTTTCTGAGCAACATTTTCGCTTCCACTTTTTCAACTTGAAATATATGTACTGCGCATAATAAAGAAAAAATGAGTAGAAAAATTTTCTGTTTTCGCATAATATTCGTTAAAGTAAGAGGTTGTCGAATACACAACAATCTCATTTACTTTTCTAATTGATCTACATGCTGCATAATATTTTGAAGATTATTTTCGTATTGCTCAAGTTGTGGGCGTTGTGTTTCCGAAGCTACTTCTAGTGCATTTTGAATCTGTTCATAGGCTTCCTGAACCTCTTGGCGTAATTCTTTTAAATCATGACCGTAGTTTGGATCATTTTTTACAATGTTGTTAAATGCATTTTCTGCTTGTGTAACTCCTTGCTGCGCTGCTTGAAAAGCTTGCTGCTTATCTTTATGATATGGCATTATATAATCCCCTTTCCATAATAGTTAGTCCCAATTATCTTTACCTTTTTTTCTAAAAACATTCTCGTATAAATTTGCAAACTTCTCTCATTCTAAAGAGAAAGAGGAGGTGTCACATACAATGGGCAAAAACAATCGTGAAGCGAAAGAAAAAAAAGGACAACCCGAACCATTAAGCGGATCTCATAAAGTAAAAAACCGTAACCATTCACGTCAAAAACATCATGCACATCATGATATGTAAAACAAAAAATGCACACTAGCTACCTTTTCCACATACAATGTTTATATTTTTCCATTTATTCTTCACCCCTACTTCATTCATGCATAACATAGTATGAATTGAGATTTTACGGAGGGTGTCTTACATGGGCAAGAAAAAGAAGGATTGTCTTTTTCATGTTGATGGTTTCGAAGAATGGATGGATCAGTTTTGTTCTGATTCTTGTAGCAACTTTAGTTTCCCAAATCAAATTCATATTGACCTTTGTGAAACGGAACAAGAATACATTTTGGAAACAGATGTACCAAATGTAAAAGAACAAAATGTAGTCATTAAAAAGATGAAGACAGGCCTAAACATTTGCATACTTCATAAAAATATTTCTTTGCAGAGAATCATTCTTTTACCCGATAATATTATTTATAAGAAGATGCTAGCCTGCTTAGAGAATGGATATTTAGCCATTCATATTTCCAAAAACGAAGTTGCTCATAAACATGAAGAAAAAGTTCTTTTTCAAATTGAGAATTAAAATAAAGTAAAACTTTAATCAACAGGAGTTTTACTACCCGTTAATAACGGGATAAATACAAAAATAAGCCCCAGCAGATGACTGGGGCTTATTTTATTTCGCATGTAATTCTAAATTACAATTTGCACCATGCCTTTTTTTCAATAAACCTTTCGTAATTAAAAGTACAGGAAATGCTACAGTTGAAAATATAGCTAACGCTGAAAATACTACAAATCCATTTTGGTACCCGTAATAATCGAGAAGTACTCCCCCAAACCATGGACCTATTACTGCTCCAATTCCTGAAAATCCCATTGCTCCAAAATATGTTCCTTTTAACTGTGAAACAGCTATATCATCTATAAATACATCCGTCATTGAAAACATTAAGACTTCTCCAATTGTAAAAATAATTGTGCAAATAGCAGCACCTAGCATAGATTCTACTATTCCAAATCCAAATAATCCCCCGCTCACAAATAAAGTTCCAACCATAATGGATCCTAATGGTGTATACTTTTTACACATTTGAATAACAGGATATTGAATAATCACTACAACAACTGCATTTAAAGCGAGCATATATGAGAATAACTTCACTCCATCCTGGAATATATGTGCATTTGCAAAATATTGTGATACTGTCGTCGTTAAGTGAGAAAAACCACAATTACTCAAAATAATACCAACTAACGCGACTAAAAATACAACATCCTTTCGCAAAATGCGAATTGCATTTAACATTGTGACAGGCTTTTCTATATTTACTTTCTTTTTTTCAATTGGATACTTCTTAAATTGGAATGCTAATATAGCTGTATATAGAATATATACTCCCGCTGCTACTAAAAAAGGAATTGTAGATTTTGCGCTTCCGATTTGTAATCCGACAAGTGGCCCAATCGCTACCCCAACATTGATTGCACCGTAACGCAAATTATATACGAGTAAACGATACTCTGGTTTCGTTAAATCTGATAATAATGCTCTTGACGTCGGTTCAAAAAAGGACCTACATAATCCATTCAAAGCATTTAATAAAAAGAAACTTAAAACATGATCTGCAAGTGAAAATCCTATGAATACAAACACCCAAACGATCATGGACCATATTAGAATCATATTTCGACCGAATCGATCAGATAAATTCCCTCCGATAAAACTAGCAAACACTCCAACAAGTGCACTCGTTCCAATAATAGCACCCGTCATTCCAGCTGATACGCCTTTAACAGTCGTTAAATAAATTGCTAAAAAAGGAATACTCATTGACGTGGCGAACCTCGCAAATAAAGTCCCTATTATAATTGTCATTCCTAACGGATGAATATTTTGTAACTTCCCCTTCATCTTAAAAACCTACTCTCCCTGTTATCACATAAAAAAAGAAAGCAAAGGATCTGCTTTCTTTTCCCTTTTTATACTTGAGCTGTTGATACTCGAGCTGTTCTCGTTATATCCATATCTATGCCATATGTAAACTGTAATTCTTTACAAACATCTTTAATTAAAATTGCGACATTATACTTTTCATTAAATTGTAAAACGATGTTTTCTACTTCTTCATATGTATACTTATATTCCCCTGTAATAACACTTTTTAAATCAAAGCATTCATTTATACAAAGTTGCACAAGTAACTGGTCATATTTCTCGATTACATCTTCTTTCTTCCACATTACCTCTTTTACATATAACCGATCAAACTTCACACTTTCACGGTTACAATCCGTTAAAATCCGGGTCATTTCGTTTAATTCTCGATACAATTCAGAAATATTTTTGCTTAAACTAAGCAGTTTATCTACGCCGTTTTCATACAACATATTCATTCCACCCCCGCATTTTCTTTTTCTTATTATAGCAAGAAAATTCCAAAAAAAGTTTCTTTCTTCTGAAATATTAGGAAACTAATTTCAATTGTTTTACAATGAAACTAGTGAACATGAAAGGGGAAAGAAAATTGGTACAAAAATTATATTACACTGACGCTTATAAAAAGGACTTTACTACTAAAATTATAAAGCAAGATTATGATAAAGACGGGCACTTATACGTTGTTTTAAACGAAACGGCATTTTATCCGACAGGTGGCGGACAACCGTATGATACTGGCACATTAAATGACATCGATGTAATCAATGTAGAAGAGATAGATGGAGAAATTCGCCACTTCATTGTAGAACAATTACATACAGAAGAAGTAGAAGGGACAATTAATTGGGAGCGTCGTTTTGATCATATGCAGCAACATGCAGCTCAGCACATTTTATCTGCTGCTTTTTGGGACCATTTTAACATACCTACGATTGGATTCCATCTTGGAAAAGAAATAGTAACAATCGATTTAGAAACGGAAAATCTTCCTAATGAAACGGTTGAAAAAGCAGTGCAAATTGCGAACAATATTGTTTTTGAAAACCATCCAATCCGTATAGAGTGGATGGACTTAGAAGAAGCGAAAACATTACCTCTTCGTAAAGAACCGAATATGACAGAAAATATACGCATTGTTATGATCGAAAACTTTGATTATAACGGCTGTGGCGGAACACACCCGAAACGTACTGGTGAAGTAGGTCCTATTCAAGTTCTTAGCTGGGAACGCAATAAAGGTGGCATACGACTAACGTTTATCGCTGGCTGGCGCACACTTAAAGTAATAGGGCAACAACAACAAATTATGAAGGATGTTTCCAAACAATTAAACAGTAGCGAGAGTGATATTCCAGCAAAAGTAGCACAACTGCTTACTTCTCAAAAAGAAAACGAAAAAACAATACAAACAATGAATGAAAAATTATTATATGCAGAGGCAAATGAACTACTTCAACAGCCTGTCAAAATACATGCTAGCATACTTATTTCTAAAGTGTTTACAAATCGTTCTATACAAGAAATCGCAAAACTATCTGCTATTATTACAGAACAACAAGAACATGCCATTACATATTTTGTTATTGAAAACGAGGACAAATTACAATGTATTCTTGCTTGCGGAAAAACAGTCACGTTTGATATGAATGCTCTTTTAAAAGATGCACTTCCTGCAATTGAAGGAAAAGGTGGCGGAAATAAAAAAAGTGCTCGTGGCGGTGGAAAAGCGTTTATGACTGGGGATGAGTTTTTAAATCAACTTATTTCTTCTTTACAGTCAGCAGTGTAAAGCATGTTTATGAAGGATAGCTAATAGCTATCCTTCATCTTTATTTACAAGCCTATATTTCGTTTCAATCCTTGATAACTCCCTGCATTTGCAAACCCTTCATTTACCAGTTTTATAAAAGTTTCCGAAAAACCATAATGACTTAATTCGTTAACCGGTACCATTTGCACATCATGAATCGGATTATGATCAAACTCGTTAGAAGGTAGCGTAATTTCACCTTCAATCCTTTTAAGCAAAAACGTTATATGTAATAAAGACGGGCGTTCATCTGGTTTATCACAAACATAGAGTAGCTTCTGAATGTTAACTTCTAACCCTGTCTCTTCTCTCATTTCTCGAATCATTGCTTCCTCTAACGTTTCGCCATTCTCTGCTCTTCCTCCAGGTAAAGACCAATTCCGATTAGCAACTTTTTGCTTTACTAGCAATACCTTTTCATCTTCAATTAAAATTCCGGTAACACGAACTTGCATTACATTTTCCATATGTAATCTCCTCTTCCTGTTATATTTACAAATTAATCCTTCCACAAAAAGAACATATGTTTTATAATTAAAGAAAATTATGGAAGAAAGAAGTTGTTACATTCATGCGTCCACCTTTAACAAAGTCTATATCACTTGAAGATTTCCAAAACTATTATTGGTTAAAAGAAGAACTTCAAATATTTTGTCGTGAGCATGGGTTACCAGCTAGTGGCTCTAAGATTGAAATAACCGAGCGTATCTCACATTATTTATATACTGGTAAAATATTAAAAAACAGCTCTGGTCAAAAGATGAGTAAAACTTCCCTCTCTTATAAAGAACTTTCTCTTCAAACGATTATTACTAACAATCACCGCTGTAGCGAAGATGTTCGTGCTTTTTTCAAAGAAAAAATTGGAGCAAACTTCCGCTTTACAGTAGCTCTTCAAAAGTTTTTTAAAGAGAATGTTGGAAAAACATATGAAGACGCGATAACATTTTGGTATGAAGAAAACGAACGTAAAAAAGACCCTACATATAAAACAACGATCAGCGCGCAGTTTGAATACAATCGTTTTACTCGTGACTTTTTCGAAGATCCACATAATAAAGGAAAATCAAAAGCTGATGCTATCGCTGCTTGGAATGAAATAAAAGCAAAACGTGGTAGCAATGCTTATGTTCCTCAAAAAGTAGAAAACTAGTTCCTTTCTAGTCTTCTACTTTCTCAAATAATAGTGCAAGACCTATCCCGCCCCCTATTCCTAACGTCGCGATTCCGTATTTCATACGCTCTCGTTTCGCCTGATAAAACAAGCGCGTTACAAGCATAGCCCCAGATGCACCGTACGGATGACCGAGCGCAATTGCACCACCATTTACATTTAATTTTTCATACGGAATTTGTAACTCCTTTGCACAAGCTACAACTTTTGAGGCGAATGCTTCATTTATTTCAAAATAATCGATGTCCTCTACTTTCATATTCCTTTCGTTTAATAATTTGTTCACCGCAAACATCGGACCAGTCCCCGGAAGATTTGGGTCTACTCCAACTACAGCACTACGAACGAAACGAAGGACAGGCTTATATCCTAATTTTCGAGCTTGCCCCTCTTCCATTACAAGAACAGCACATGCCCCATCATTGACACCACACGAATTACCTGCCGTTACTGTACCATTTTGTAAAAATGCAGGTTTAGTTCTTTTAATCATTCGTTCATAATTCATTTCTGGCTTTATAGATTCATCTAATAATCCATGAAAAGACAATATTTCATCATGTATATATCCTTTTTCTAATGCTTGCAGTGTTCGTTTATAACTGAGGCAAGCATACTCATCTTGCATTTCTCTCGTGATGTTATAACGTTCTGCAACATATTCAGCCGCTACTCCCATATTAGGATCGCCAATTGTTTCTGGTGAAAATCGCGCCCTATTTTGAAAAGGTGACACACTTGTACTCTCTACTCCTCCGGCGATATAGCACTTACCGGCCCCCCCTTGAATGAAATGACATGCGGTGCGAATCGCTTCCAATCCGGCACCACATTGCCGGTCAATCGTTACACCCGGAATATGATGACTAAGCCCTGCTTCTAAAGCAGATAATCTCGCAACATTCCCTCCTGGCCCAACAACATTCCCTAATATGACATCGTCTATTGCTCTCTCCATTCCTTTACTTAAAAATGTAAGAAGCGGCGCTGCTAATTGCTGAACTTCATAGTCTTTTAACATCCCATTCTTCTTACCAATAGGTGTCCTTTTCGCTTCTACAACAACTGCTCTATTCATATATTTTCTCCTGATTTTCAATGATACTTTTTGCTTCCATACGAGCGATTTTCCCGCTATTTGTATACGGTATTTCATCTACAAAATACCATTCTTTCGGTATTTTAAAAGAGGATAATCGTTGTAAGCAAAAACTCTTTAATTGTTGCCTCGTAGCACTTCCTTTTACAATCGCGACAGGTTTTTCACCCCAGTAACTATCTTCCACACCAATTACAACTATTTCATCAACAGCTGGATGTTCATGTAATACGCTTTCTATTTCTTCTGGGAAAATATTAATTCCTCCAAATAAAATCATATTCTTCTCTCTACCGACAATATAAATAAATCCTTCTTCATCTTCATAACCTACATCTCGCACTGTCATCCAGCCATCTGCAGTCAACTCTGGAATTAAAATCCCATCTAATATGTATCCCATAAAAAACTGATCACTTTTCACATAAACAGTTCCTATCTCACCTTTCTGTACTTCTTCTCCTGCTTCATTACATATTCGCACTTGCACATTGTGGCAAGATTTCCCTACTGAATTTGGCCTTCTATTACTCTCTTCATCAACTAGCGCTGTTACAAAGCTTAACTCCGATGCACCGTAAAATTCATATCTTTTCGCATAAGGAAATATACTCTTTATTTTTTCTTTCGCTTCAGCTTCCCACTTCGCTCCTGACGAAATTATTTTCATTTTATTTTCTATTACTCTATTTTCTTTATATAAAGATTCCAGCATTGTTGGTACGGTATACATGACCGAAATATTTTCAGTTTCTAACTTATCCAACACTTGTTTTGGAATAAACTTCCTCATAATATGCACCGTTTGCCCTACATATAATGCACTGATTGCGCCGTATAAAAAAAGAGAATGAACGAGTGTCCCAGCTATTAAAATAGAATCTTCTTCTTTCATATGAAAATCATGTATATTGCAATCGAAACTATGAACCCACGATTGTTGCGCACGTAAAAATGCTTTTGCTTTTCCAGTTGATCCTGATGTGAATCCCATATAAAAAGGAGCATTTTGTACATTTTTTACGGACTGATATGCAGGAAGATAATGCTCTATCATTCTTTTCCACTCATCAATTTCTATTACTCTTCCTTCTTCACCAGGTAGATCATTTACCTTATATCGCTCTGTCACAATCACATCCGGATTACTGATTGCAATCCTTTCTTTAAGCTCATCCTGTTTCCACCTTATATCTAATGGTACACAAATCCATCCGGCCATAGCAGCACCAGCGAATAGTTGTAAAAACTCTATACGATTTTCTAATACGATTGCTATCGTTTTATTCTTTGACTTTTTTTCATCCAACCAGTTTACTACTTTACACACTGACTCAAACCACTCTTTATATGTTAAAACTCGATCATTTTCCTTTATTGCTATTTTATTCGGTTGTACAGAGGCATGCTTTTTATATTCTTTTGTAATCCCCATATGAGACGTCCTTTCTTGACAAAATAATAAAAAGAAACACGTAATGAACGTGTTTCTTCTCTTTCTTATCCCGCTTTTGTATATTTCCCACTCTTTAAAGCAGGCGTAATAATATGTTTCAATGAACGATGTAATTTCGTTACAAGAATTGCTGCTATAATTGCTTTTATGCAATCACCTGGTAAAAACACAACACTCACTTTCATCGTTTCCCATACAGAAATATCCATTACGAAAGCTTGCACAAGGATACCAAATACATAAACTACGAAAATACCACCAATTATATTAATACATAATACTTTTATAATAGAAACTTCACGTAAACGCTCAATTAAATACCCTATGACAAACGCTCCAACAATATAACCAATTAAATATCCTGCACTTGGTCCAACAAATACGCCAAAGCCACCACGTCCACCAGCAAGTAATGGCGCTCCAACTCCTACAATAAGTAAGAAAATAAGCTGGCTTAATGCACCAAGACGTGATCCTAACAATCCACCAGCAAGCATAACACCAAGTGATTGTAATGTAATTGGAACTGGTGTAATAGAAAGAGCAATTGGAGGTATTAACCCTAACACTCCCATAATAGAACTAAATAGAGCGACGAAAACTAAGTTTTTTGTATTCATATTTGCTTCTCCTATTTGTAAACTCAAAATGATTTTTAGATAACATATTATAGGAGTTATATTATCTTTCTATCTAGCATTTGTCAACTTATTTTTAAAATAGGTTTACAAATATAAATTCCATTATTTCTCTTTATGCAAATGCTCGAGTTCTTTCCGAAGCGCCTGTTTTAAAAACTTCCCAACAGATGTTTTCGGTATTTCTTCCATAAATACAATATCGTCTGGTAACCACCACTTTGCAAACTGTGGTTTTAAAAACTCATATATTTCTTCTTTTGTTACTGTACTATTTTTCTTTTGAACGACACAGGCAACTGGTCGCTCTTGCCACTGCGGATGAGGAACGGCAACGACAGCCGCTTCAAATATAGCATCATGTGCCATTAACGCATTTTCAAGGTCAACAGAGGAAATCCACTCGCCTCCGCTTTTAATCACATCTTTCGTGCGGTCGACAATTTTTATGCAACCTTCCTCATCGACTGTGACAACATCTCCTGTATATAACCATCCATCGCGAAAGCCTTCAACAGTACGATCATCGTTATAATAGTTTTCAGCGATCCACGGTGCTCGTAAACATAGTTCTCCCATCTCCGTACTATCCCACTTCACTTCACCATTTGTACCGACTACTTTCATCTCTACACCAGGGACAAGATATCCTTGTTTTGAGCGGATTTCTAATTGCTCTTCATATGATAATTCTGTTTCATAACTTTTTAAACGTGCAAGTGTTACGAGTGGGCTTGTTTCGGTCATACCATATGCATGGATGAACGGAACATTATGTTTCTGTTCAAATGCTTTAATAACACTCTTCGGTGCAGCTGCACCACCGCATAGTATTCTCGTCATACTAGATAAATCGTAACTATTATTTTCTAACTCTTGTAATACACCAAGCCAAATTGTCGGCACACCAGCAGCTAACGTCACTTTTTCAGTTTGAATCATTTCTAATAAAATTTTCGGCGTAAACATCGGTCCTGGAAGAACTTGTTTTGATCCAAACCAAGTAGCTGCGAAAGGTAGTCCCCAAGCATTCACATGGAACATCGGTACAATAGCCATTGCCGCATCACTTTCCGATAAAGCAGCTGTATCTGCTAAACCGAGTGCCATACAATGCAGTACAGTACTACGATGCGTATATACAACACCTTTTGGATTTCCTGTAGTCGCTGACGTATAACACATACCAGCAGGTGTATTTTCATCAATATCTTTTACAAATTGGAAATTTGGATCGCCTTCTTCTAATAGCTTTTCATAATGATATACAGGTTCTAGCGTAGTATTTGGAAGTTCATCTTTATCAGTCATAATAATGTAGGCTTGTACAGTTGATAATTCAGATTGAATTTTTTCAACAAGTGGTACAAGATCTTCATCAATAAGTAGAATTCGATCTTCTGCGTGCTGAATAATGTATGAAATATGTTGAGGAGATAAACGAATATTAATTGTGTGTAAAACGGAAGCAATACCAGGAATAGCAAAATACGCTTCCACATGTCGATGATGATTCCACGCTAACGTTCCTATACGCTCGCCTTCTTTAATTCCTAATTTTTTCAACGCACTGGAAAGCCTTCTCGTTCTTTCACCTAACTGCTTATACGTTAATGTCATAACTGTGTCATGTGTCCGTGAAACAATTTCTTTCTTCGAAAACAGTTTTTCTGCTCTTTCCATCATAGAACTAATTGTTAGCGGTACATTCATCATCATATTGGTTACATCCCCCTTTAAAGCGTTTTCATTTTTTGTTTATTATAACAGACTTCTACAAATAATCACGACATTTTTCTGTATTTTCTGAATTATTTCTTTGGAAATAATTCAGAAAATACTAAGAGAAAACACATTAAAACTCCTTCTTACGATATATAAATACCGAAATAACAAAAGAAAAGATATATATGATAACGCCAAATATTGTATATAGAATTGAAACGTATACAGATAAATTTAAATTTGATATTGGAAATTGTTCTATTAGATAGCCAATTACACTTTGTAATCCAAAATAAGTTACAAGTCCCCCGCATGCGCCCCCAATTGTAATAGCATCAGATTTTTCTGCTCCAAAAACATAGAGAAGTGGGTAGGCTATTGCTCCGGCATTAAGGATGATGAATGTCCCTAAAGAAACACTCTTAAATATCTCATCATCAATTGGCGTATCTGAAACGAAACTATGTACATAAAATATGCCATATGATAATACAGTACCAATAATTACAACTAAAAAATAGAAAAAGTAGTGACTTTGCACAATATTACTTCTAGTAACCGGTAAAGTAAGTACATATTTTTCATAACCTGACTTACTCTCATATTTAATAACTTCAAGTGCAGGAATTGCAGCAAATAAGATAATGAATGTAGCAATTAAACGGTACATTGAAGCATTACCAAAATAAAAAACAAATCCCGATCCTAATATCGCTATTCCCATGAACGTAAAGAAAGTTCGATACACTAGATAATAGTTTGTCAATAATAAACCTTTCATTTATTTTTCACTCCTTGTTAATAAAACACTTATTTCTTCTATTGAAATGGTTCTATGAGCGATCCCATTTGGTAATTTATGCACATCTGATACAAGTACATTGAAATAAGAGCCATTATTCCTTTTCACCACAACTATATCTTTGTTAATTAAAGTTAGTTGTTCCTCATCAACATCTACAATGGCATAATTGTTCAAAACCTTATTCTTTTCTTCATTCAATAAAATTTCTCCATCTTTTATAATGATAAGATGGCTAGCTATTTTTTCTACATCACTCATAATATGAGAAGAAAGTAGTATACCACCATTACTTTTACTCACAAAACTTTTTAACTCCTCTAATACCTGCTCCCTAGATGAAGGATCGAGACCTCCCGTCGCTTCATCTAGGATTAATAATTTTGCATTATGTGACAGCGCAACAGCTATAGTTAGTTTCATTGACATTCCACGCGAGAATTTACCTACTTTCTCATTAGTAGGTAAAGAGAAAGAATGAACTAATCGGTAAAATTTTTCTCTATCCCAAGATTCAAACATCTTTTCAAAAACTTTATTTAGTTGTTTTATTGTAAGATGAGCCGGGAGATTCATAGCATCAAATACGACTCCTATCTTTTCCTTAATCTTGGCATCTTTATTTATATTTTCTTTACCAAATATTTTTACTGTACCATTATCTTTAGAAATTAATTGTAATACTGTTTTAAAGGTTGTTGATTTCCCAGCTCCATTGTTACCAATGAATCCAACAATTGATCCAGACGGCACATTGAAAGAAACATCTCTTAAAACAACTTTATTTCCAAATGATTTACTTAGATTTTCAATTTCTAGAAGATTTGACATCATTACACTCCTATCTTAACTTTTCATAAAAATATGTTTCCTCCTATTAAAAATTATCCACCTTTTCTCTCACTTTCTTTTTCAGTTTAAAAATAAGACGATTACTATATTCTTTATTTTCTACTAAAATTCGATACGCCTCTAATACTCCTAACACACGAACAAAAAGATAAACTCCGATAGCAATAAGTACAACACAGTAAGGGTAATACTGCACTAATTCCCCTGAAGTGATATGCTTTTTCTCAAACAAAAACGGGATTGCGCCTGCAGCTATAAAACAAAATCCAACGATCATTACTGCAGCATACTTTTTCTTAATAATCGCATATCTTTTTGTGAATTCTTTTAGAAAGTTTTGATCAAATAATAATTCTTCTTTTTTTAATACATTGTATCGACTCTCTTCTATCGTTACAGGTACCATCATTGCTCCAATTCCAAAGACAGCAATGATAATGACAAGAAACGTAGACATTGTTACATCTTCTTTAAATAATAAATATGGTATTGTAGATAAAATGAGCAAACTAAATCCTAACGCAATATATTTAGAAATTTTTTGTCCATACACTATATACCCTTCTGCCATTTCCTTGCTTACGTAATAACCATTTTCCTTTTCGTTACTTTGTTCAACATTTTCTTTTAATAAGTAATCAAGAGATACTTCGAATACATTTCCAATCATTATTAATTTTTCAGTTTCAGGAAACCCTTGACCATTTTCCCATTTACTAACTGCTTGCCTTGTCGTGTTTAATTTCTCAGCTAACGCTTCTTGAGAAAGGCCTTTTTCCTTTCTTAATTTAAAAAGCTTTTCACCAAATCCCATATGTGTGTCCCCCTCCGTTTTCTTAACTAAATTGTATGTAAACATAGCCCTTATCTCTATCTTCCCGCGGTTGCACTTTGTCAACTTACGGTTGCGATTATGTTATATAGCGGTTTTGTATACGATTTAGCTATTTTTCTTCTAAAATTATGATGTTAATAAACCACTACTTCTTAATAACCAATTATAGAAATTAAAGGTAATTATTGCTACAAAAAAATAAAAACTCCCTTATTCATTGAAAGGAGTTTTTAATATAAAATATTTCATTTATTCATATATCTTTCTCGAGATATACAATATCTTTTCGTGTCACGATACTTACCTTTAATGAACATATCCTTTTAAATCGTGCACTCGTACTCCATATTCAAACGTTTCATTATTTTTTCAGATGCTTCATTTTCTGAATCACATTCCGCTTCAATACTATTAAGATGCAACTTATGAAAACCATAGTAGAAAAAAGCTAACACAGCCTCGATAGCTAATCCTCTTCCCCAATATTTCCGAGATAAGGCGTATGCAATTTCTGTTGTATGTACGGTCAAATCATATTTTATAAATCCACACGTTCCTATAAGTTTTTGCTTCTCTTTTAACACAATTCCAAGAGGCGCTACTTGTCCTTCATTATATTGACTCACAATTTCTTCTATATAGTTATATGTGTCACATAACGATTGATGAGCATCCCATACAGTATAAGTTGTCATCTCTTTATCTGCAGCATACTCATATATATGTAAACTATCACTCATATTAATTTCCCTTAATATAAGACGTTTCGTATACAATGTTGGATATGACCACTTCTCAATAATCATAACGGCTTCTGCTTAAACTTTTCGTAATGTCGTACTTTTAATAAAAGGACATTTCCGCAATCTGTACAAATATAAGCATCTACTGGTGAAGATGTAAACATCGTCTCCTTTTTCCGTATTTGTGCATAACCGACAAACTCACCTTCTCCTATGTTATGAGAACCACAATTAGAGCATGTCTGCACGTCTTTCTGTTTCATGAGAGCACCACCTTTAATCTGTTTCCACTCCCTTCGACAGTCCACTTCCATTTCCCTTCCAAAAAACTTCATATTCTCTTACATTTCAACAGGAATATCAGAACAAACATCGTATATGTACTATGAAATATATTTACTGACGGAGGAATTATATGAGTACAATTATGACGCCCAATACAGCACAAGAAATAGAAAACGCAGAAATAAATATGCTTTCTTCTAGATTAGAGGCACTACAAGCGATAAAAGAAAATCCAATGCAAGTACAAATAGAACAATTCGGAAGTGCCACCGCCTTTTCATCAAAAGTAATTGCTGGTCCTGCTTTTAATACGATAAAAGGTATTACAAATACAACTCAGATAGATGAAATCATCTCTTATTATCAATCACTACAAATCCCTTGTCGTTTTGAAATTACGCCAGCGCAAGGTACAGCTGAACTATTTCAATACTTATCTGAAAAAGGTTTTTATCAATCTAGCTTCCATACCGCTTTATATAGTACACCGCGAGAAGATCCGTCCCTTGTTCCTTCTAACATTTCAGTACGCAAATTAAAAGAAAATGAGTTTGATGTTTTTGCAGACATATATGTACGTGGATTTAACATGCCATCCTTTACAAAAGATGGTGTGCGCCAAAATAACGAAATTCTCTACGATAAACCAGGATGGCATTTTTTCATAGCTGAAGTTCAAAACATTCCTGCGGGCATTGGTGTCCTGTATATAAATAAGGGTGTCGCATCATTAGCTGCTTCTGCTACTTTGCCAGAATTTCAGCGTAAAGGCTGTCATACTGCCTTAATTCAAAAGCGAATTGAGACAGCTATTGAATCCAATTGTCATTTAATAGTCGGACAAGCAAGATTCGGTAGCAGCAGTCAAAATAATATGGAACGTGCCCATATGAAGATCGCTTATACAAAATCAATCTGGACCGCCAAAAACATATAATTAACATTCTTTCTCTTCTCATTACAACTTTATACACTTTATGACAATTCCTTTTCAACTCTATTAATCATTTGAATATTCAAACTAAATCTGTTACGCTATTGCTAGATACATCATTCAACTTGCAATATGAAAAGAGAATTCTAATCAAACTACAAGGAGGAGAAATGTATGACTAAACATGATCATGGTTTAAAAGAAAAAGTAGAAGGTGCTATTGATAAAGTAAAAGGCGAAGTAAAAGAAGTTGTCGGGAAAGTAACTGACAATAAAAAATTACAAGCTGAAGGAAAATGGGATAAAGTAAAAGGCACTGCTAAAGATACTGTCGGTAATGTAAAAGAAAAAGTTCATGAATATAAAGAACATAAAGAGAATAAATAAAAGAACGAAAATGTATGGTTGTGCAAGTAGTAAGTGACTAGGTCTGAAAAAAGAGAATTTGCCCCATAAAATCATTTTAAAACGACAAATAGATGCCTCAAGGCATCTATTTGTCTATAAACAACTATTTTAATTATATAATCACTCTGATCTTTCCTTACTAACCTTTTCTAACATAATGCCTTTGCTACATACAGTAAAGGCTTACTTTGTGAAATTTGGTTTTAGGTCACCTGTATACGGTTCATGCTCAACAAAGATTTTTATATCTTTTCCATTCGCATCTTTCCCCATTCTTGTATACGTAAATTTCTCTTTATTTAATTCTGTAAGTTCAAGAACTGCACCGTATTTATTATTTCCTAACGAAACGTGGGCTCTTATTTTATTATCATGTACAACATCAAAGAAACCATAGTCTCCACGACTTTCTCCTGTATTCACATTAAAAAACTCATATTTATTTGTATTTTTATCATATTTTGCTAGACTGATTAAGTTTGAATTGTATTTTGTTACATTATTACCTTGTTCATCTAATACCACCGTTCCATTCCATAGTGTACTAGATAATATTTTATCTCCATCAACATCCGTAACTATTTTACCCGTCGAGCTCTCTAAATTTTTATCAGGTCGCGTGAAAGATAGCTCTTTTTCTTGATAAGGAATATGTTCAACAAATACTTCTACATCGTTCCCTTTTGCATCTTTCCCCATTCTTTTATATGTAAATTTCTCTTTATCTAATTGCGTTAATTCAACAACTGCTTGGTAATTTTGCGTCTCAGAAATTAGTACTCTTTTCTTTCCATCATTCGTTATAAAAAAGGTACCGCTATCATTACGACTCTCTCCTGTACTTGCATTAAAAAATTCATACCTTGCCGTTTTAGCATCATACTTTGCAAGCCCGATGAAATTCTGATTTTCTTTCGTTACATCATTATGATCTTTGTCATAGACTTTTGTCCCTTGCCAATTTGTTTCACCAAGTATGCTAGCTAATAGTTGCCCTTTCGTTTCTTGAGTTTTCTCAGTTTCTTGTATTGCATTGTATAAAAATTGTGCATACTGTTCACGCGTCACATCCATATTTGGAGCAAAATTCCCTCCGCCTACTCCTTTTGCAATATTATTTGTTTGAACAGCACTAATGGCATTGCTTGCCCATGAGTTCGTTGAAACGTCATTAAAAGTATGATTACTCTTTGCCTTTAAATGAAAAGCATTTGTAAGAACTTGTGCCATTTCTGCACGTGTTAAGGATGCCTTCGGTCTAAAGTTCCCGTGCTCGTCACCCTTAAAAACGCCCATTTCTGTTAAAGACAAGATTTCCTTTATATAGCTTGTCGACTCTTCACTTACGTCCCCATATGGATTCTCATAATTTTTCTCTTCTGCCAAATTAAAATAACGATACAGTAAAGCTGCAACTTGTTCACGTGTCACGTTATCTCCAAAACCAAATCTCCCATCATCATAGCCGAAAATGATTTTCTCGCCTGTTAATTGCTGAATCGCCTCATATGCCCAGTGCCCCTTTGGAACATCTTTGAATACCCCAGTATGATTCGTGTTTGGTGTAACTACTTCTGCTTTCACCTCTCCAGTCGTTTCACTTAATAGACTTCCACCTAAAACTGCTGATATGATACATGTTTTTAAAATTGTTTTATTCATAGCTTCCCAATCCCTTCCTTCATTTAACAAATAATTACACAACTTTTCTTTCAAAAGAAGATTCTATGTGCGCAATTTATGTTATAAATTTTGATTACAGCTAATGGAATACAAAGTGTTACACATCCAAATTTCTTATTTGTAGTATCAATAGCTGCTATATATAGGAATTATAAATAACAACTATAAATTGCCCATAAACAAATTATTAAAAAAAGATAAAATTAAGATTATATATTTTTAATCTCAATCTTTTTATAAAAAAACGTTCCTTTTGGCAAAAAGATGGCTTGAAATTAAATGTTCATTCCATTTTTTTGTTTATGCTATTATGATAAAAGAAAGAATATTTCGAAATAACAAACCTGAATTTGGGCAGAAATGAGGAAAAGAAATTGAATATTGAGCAACAATTATATGATGTGGTGAAACAGTTAATTGAACAAAGATATCCAAACGATTGGGGTGGAGCCGCAGCGATTCGTGTAGAAGATGGAACAATTTATACAAGTGTTGCTCCAGGCGTAATAAATGCTTCAACAGAACTTTGTATGGAAACAGGTGCAATTTTAGAAGCTCATAAATTTCAAAAGAAAGTTACACATTCTATTTGTCTTGCGAGAGAAAATGAGCATTCTGAATTAAAGGTACTCTCGCCTTGTGGTGTATGCCAAGAACGTTTATTTTATTGGGGACCAGAAGTACAGTGTGCGATTACAAATGCTAAACAAGATATTATTTTTAAACCTTTAAAAGAGTTGCAACCATATCATTGGACAGAAGCATATCATGATGAAATGGCAAAAGAATGGAGTACGAGATAGAGGAATAAGTTTCATTATTTTCCTGATGACAATAAAAAAATGTCACGGCCTTTTCCAAATAAAACATCGAAAAAGGCCGTGACATAACACTTATTTTATAATTGACGGAAGTTTACTTCCCTTCACTTTTTTCTAACACATACAAATCTTCTTCAATATTAGATAATTTCTCTGTTACAAGCTTTCTAGCATCTCCAATCGCTTGATTGTATGCAAATGGTCCTACTAATTTAATCATTTCTTCTATTAAACGCTCTGCTTGGAAGCGTCCAATTTCATCTAAATCTTCCTCAACGAAAAATTGCTGAATTTGTGCTACTAGCTCTTCTTTTTTATCATTTGGTATTTTTATATTCATCATCATTTATTACTCCTCTATATTTAGGATAGTACGTTTCTTAACTCTACCATAGAAAAACGCTTTCCAGGGCAAGTTTTTGTAACTCCTTCTAGCTCTCTATGACCGAGTATATTTTCTTTCTTTATAGCAAACTGCTTCATAAACATTTTACATAAAGAATATAATGCATTCATTTGTGCGGTAGTTGGATCATATTTATCAAAATTACCCGTCATACATATTCCAATTGTATCTCTATTATTATCTTTCGCATGCGCTCCAATATGTAAACCACGTCCTTCGACTACAGTTCCATCTGCTTCGATAAAATAATTATAACCAATCCCGCTCCACCCTCTTACTTTTTGATGAAATTCATGTGTTTTATACACATCCCATCCATCTTCGGATGTGTGGTGGATAATCAGTTTATTTACTTTTTCTAAAGGAACTAATTCATCTTGAAATGTTAAATTAACACATTTAATTTCCATTTGAACATCCTCCCTTACAATTCAATAATCATAATTGTTTTATCATCTGGTCTTATTCTCTTTTCCCCTTCTAGTTCTTCAATAATTGCTACATATTCATTTATACTATTCTTTCTTATATATGCAACAGTTTGTTCGAGTGACCAATCTGGGTGGAATAATCCGTCTGAACAAATAAAAACCCCGCTTACTTCATCTATATGTAATTCCCCATGCTGTAAATAATGAATCGCTTCTTTCATTCCGTTTGCAACGGAATACCCCCCCTGCATATTTGCAAGATAACGATTATATTTTAACTGTTCTCGCACATCTTGAAAAACATGTTCTTCTGGTACAGATACCCCTTCTTTACGATCTTCTTCTCTTTTCTTTTTTGCTCGTTTACTAATTCCTTCGACCGTGTCTTTCGTTAATACTTGCATCGTTCCATTTTGAAGTATTGCAACAATCATACAGTCCCCTAATTGTGCATATTCAATTTTCTCACCAACTATTTGGACTGCCGCGATACATGTGCACCACAAATGCTCTTTCTTTCTCGTATCTACTCCATATGCTAACATTTTTCTTTGCAATGCTTCATTTGCTTTTGCAACAGCAACTTGTAAACTATGATTTTCGCGAAATGAATTAAAATAACTTGCAAATAAATGTGAAGCGATGTATGCTCCATTATGTCCCTTTTCATCACGAAACGGGACAAGTGGTGTTGCGCCGTCACATACACCATAAATCTTTTTTTCTTCATTACAAAAATAAGAATCCTCACATTCTTGCTTCAACGGGCTTTTCTGTTGATATGTTTTTATCTTCATAACTGTATCCCCTTCCAAATGATAAAATACTCAAATTCTTTTGATTAATCTAATTTTCCGAAATAAACTGTTTTTACCCAAAACTTTCAATATCATATATAATCTTGAAATAATATGAATTTTTCAGTGAAGGACGGGAAAGAGATGGTCAGATTTCTTGGTGTTATTATTGGTTCTATTATTATTGCGATTGCCTTTAATCTTTTCCTTATCCCCCACAAAATTTTAAGTAGTGGAATTGGCGGAATTGCTATTATTTTAGGGATTGTAACTCCTGTAAACACAGGTATTATTAACTTTGTATTAAACTTACCTATCCTTATTTTAGGATACATAGGTCTTGGAAAAAAAGTCATTTTTAACACGATTATCTCTGTGATTGTATTATCTGTTGCATTATACTATGTTCCAGTGAAAGTCGTAGCAACAGATCCACTTTTATCATCTATCTTTGGTGGTGTTATTGCCGGAGCTGGTATCGGTCTTGTTTTTAACTGTAATGGATCAACTGGTGGATTTGATATTATCGGTATGTTGTTGTCTCGCAAAAGAGATATTAAACTTGGCGGATTCCTTATTGTTTTAAATGCAGTCGTTGTAATCATTGCAGGATTCTTCTTCACTTGGGATGTTGCTCTTACAAGCTTACTTTCGATTTATGTAACTGGTAAAGTTATTGATGCTATTCATACGAAACATCGGAAGGTTACACTTATGATTGTAACAAATGAAGCAGAAAAAATGAAAAAACAACTTCTTTCAACTGTTGTACGTGGCATTACATTACTTGATGGCGAAGGTGCTTATTCTAGCGAAAAGAAACGTGTACTTATGACAGTCGTTTCTCGTGAAGAATTAGCAAGTATGAAATTAACAATTTCTGAAATTGACCCTCATGCATTCGTTAACATTACAGAAACGGTTGAAGTATTAGGATTGTTTAGAAAAGGTTAAAAAACTAGGTGGATTTCCACCTAGTTTTTATTTTCCATAAATTCAATTCGATTTCCGAACGGATCTGACACATAAAATCGAATTACATCTGGTCGTGCATGATCATCTATTACTTCAATGCCTTGCTGTATTAACGCTTGTTTAAATTCATCTATTTTTAAAACATAAAAAGCCGGATGTGCCTTTTTAGCTGGGGTAAAGTTTTGCTCAACTCCGATATGAATCTCTTGATTTCCACACTTAAACCAGCACCCACCGCGCTTCTTTAATTCCTCTGGCTTTGGGATTTCCTCCATACCAATTTTATTACTATAAAACTCTCGCGCTTCTTCTTCACACCCTACAGGCGCAGCTACTTGTACATGATCGATACCTTGAATATAATTTCTCATTTTCTCTCCCCCTCTTCTACCCTAATGTTATAAGGAAAACCTACTCCTGTAACTTACAAATGATTTATAAAACAATATAAGCTCCCCTTATTACCACCCTATACGCACTTTTCCAAAATAAAGAAAACAAAATTTATTATATAACTTCCATTTTTTATAGAAATACACATTACATCTATATTATAGTTATGAATAGACAAATCTTTTTAGATGCTATTTGTACGGAGGAACTATTATGAGTCGTAAAAAATATTCATCAACTCAAAGAAAACGTCATCCGAACATTTCTAGACGTTTACGGAACCATATACAAGATCGTTCATTAACAGAAATGTATGCATCTCTGTTCGAACACAATCCTGATAGTATTATTTCATTAAATTTAGAAGGAATTATTATACACACTAATCCTTCTGCCGAAAGAACACTAGGTTACACTTCTTCAGAATTAGAACGAAAAAGCATTACCTCTATTTTAGAAGCTCATATTTCTGAGCAAGTATTACAAAATATAAAGAACACTAAAGCTGATAATCAGCACGAGTATATATTATCTATTTATCATAAAAATGGATTTTTATTAGACGTCGTGACAAAACTAGTTCCTATTTTTGTCCAAAATCGTCTAACTGGCGTATATGCCATTATGAAGCCTCTTGAAAAATCAGAAAGAATTGAGAAAAAGCTTAAAGAAAGTGAGAAGAGGTTGCGTACATTAGTAAACTCCATGCCTGCATTTGTTATATTTAAAGATCATGAAGGGCGCTGGCTTGAGGCAAATGACTACGCACTTTCTTGCTTCAATTTCCATCATGTACCTTACCACGGAAAAAAAGATAGTGAACTCATTCAATATAATGAAGCGTACCGAGAAGCTTTTTTACATTGTGAAGAAGTCGATGAATTAGCATGGCAACAAAGACAAATTCTTCATGGTGAAGAATTTATTATTCATAGAGATGATTTCGACCTAATCTTAAGTATATCGAAGGTTCCTCTCTATCACCCTGACGGCTCCCGTAAAGGTCTTATCGTAATGGGAAGAGATATTACTGAGCTAAAGGAAACGGAAAAGTTATTACGAAAATCTGAAAAGCTCGCCGTAGTCGGACAACTGACAGCTGGAATTGCTCATGAAATTCGAAATCCACTCACTTCTCTAAAAGGTTTTCTAACATTGCTACTCCCTGAAATAAATGAGGAGCAGAAGTGGTATATCGATGTTATGTTAAGTGAAATTTCACAGATGGAATCTATCACGAGTCAATTTATGGCGATGTCTAAACCACAAGTATTAGCAATCCAAACTTGTAACATACAAACTTTAATTGAAGAGGTAGTTACATTTATTTTACCGACTGCTATTATGCACAGCGTTCATATCATTATGGACCATTTTGATTACGTATATGATATTCAATGTGACGGTAACCAATTAAAACAAGTTTTTATAAATATATTAAAAAATGCGATTGAAGCAATGCCAAATGGCGGAAATATTTTCATCCAAACAAAACCATTAGAGGGTAATTTCATCTTAATACGGATCATCGATGAAGGTTGCGGTATCCCAGAAGATCGTATCTCCCGTTTAGGCGAACCGTTTTATAGTTTAAAAGAAAAAGGCACAGGGCTAGGATTAATGATGTGTTACAAAATAATTGAAGAACATCATGGTAAATTACACATTTCAAGTGAATTAAATAAAGGTACGGTCGTTGATATTCACCTACCACTTTCTTCACCTCACCTTGCAATCCAGTCTTAAATAATAAAAGAAGCATCTGCTAATCGTTAGCAGATGCTTCTTTTATTATTTATACTTATAGAACTGTTTTTCCATACCATTCTTTTGCTTTTTCTACTTCACCCATCGTTAATTGATGTCCTCTATTTTCCCAATGCATTGTTACATTAGCGTTTGCATTTTCTAATAGTAGCTTCAATTCCTCTGACTCAGAAGATGAACAAATTGAATCATTTGTCCCAGCAGCAATAAACACGGATTTCCCAGCTAAATTAGGCAATTGTGTTCCTCTTCTAGGCACCATTGGGTGATGAAGCACAGCACCTTTTAACGCATTTTCGTAATGGAATAATAAGCTTGCCGCAATGTTTGCTCCATTTGAATACCCGATAGCTACAATGTTATTTCTATCAAATTCATATGCTTTTGAAGCTTCATCTAAAAACTCATTTAATTCCTTCGTACGGAAAATCAAATCTTCTTCATCAAAAATGCCTTCTGCCAATCTACGGAAGAAACGTGGCATGCCATTTTCTAATACATTTCCTCTAACACTTAATACAGATGCTTCCGGATCAATTATTTCTGCAAGTGGTAATAAATCTAATTCATTACCTCCTGTACCATGAAGTAATAGCAATACTGGTTTTGACGTATCTTTTCCTTTTTGAAAAATATGTTTCATCATAATCCTTTTCCCCTTTCAATCACTTTAATCTAAATGTCTCACTTCAAATGGTAAAAGCGTTTGTTCAATCTGTTTTCTATGTTTTTCATATTGTTCCGGTAACTTTAATTCCTCACCCATCGTCTCTAACGATTCATCATGAGCGAAACCAGGGGGATCTGTTGCAATTTCAAATAAAATTTCACCGTGTTCTCTAAAATAAATTGCGTTAAAATAATTTCGATCTTGTACAGGAGTTACGTGGTATCCAAAACGGGACACATGCTCTTTCCAGTCTAGCTGATCATCATCGTCACTCGCTCTCCAAGCAATATGATGCACTGTACCAACGCCCATTTGGCCACGACCAATTGTCGATAATCTCAAATCAATAATATTTCCAATATTAGCAGAAGAACGGAATCGAACAAATTCGCCCTCTTCCCCAATTTTCTCAAGACCCATAACGTGCTCTAACAGTTCGGCTGTTTTTTGAGGCTGCGTTGATAAAAGAACTGCACCACCAAATCCTTTAATTGCTACTTCTGGCGTAACTTCTCCAAAAGTCCAATTATTTAATTCACCCTCTTCTCTTTCTACTAATTCTATATGCAAACCATGTGGATCATCAAATTCTAAATACTGCTCTCCAAATCGAGTCATTTTTGTATACGAAACATCGAATTTTTCTAATCTATTTTCCCAAAACTGCATTGCCCCTTTTGGTACAACATAAGAAGTGATTCCTACTTGACCGTCACCAATAACTCCTTGACGAGCACCTGCCCATGGGAAAAACGTAATAATTGTTCCCGGTTTTCCTCCTTCATTACCAAAATAAAGATGGTACGTACCTGGATCATCAAAATTCACTGTTTGTTTTACTAAACGTAAACCTAACACACCAGCGTAAAAATCTACATTTTCTTGTGGATGTCCTACGATTGCTGTAATGTGATGAATTCCCATTGTTTTCTTTTCCATTTCGTCCACTCCTTTTTATTCTATTATAAAAATTGCTTTACATTAAAATTCATTATTCATTTTGTCCATACTGCCTAGTAAAATCCGTCATGATAATTTTATCTCGAATTCGAGATATTAATTATAAAATTACACATTAACGTTTAACTTATCGAAATTATCTCGATTTCAAGATAGTTTCCAAAAAATTTACTCACTTTAATACCATAATCAGTGGGGGGCTTACCGCCCATTAAAGTGGGATAAAACGTGATTTAGAATATCATTTACCTCGAAATTAACACTTATTATAAGTTACTTACTTTTCTTTGTCAACAAGTTACTTATTTCATTTAAAATGAAAAGGGAGTAAACACTATTCACCGTTTACTCCCTTTTCAAATCATTTCGTTTCTTCTTCCAGCACTGCTTCCATCTCATTAAATTCACGATGAATTGCTTTAACTGGTTCTTTCGTTACTAAACTTACGATAATAACAGCTAATAAACTACAGAAGAATCCAGGTACCATTTCATACATAGTCGCTTTTAAACTTGGAATTTGTACCCAAGTAATTACAACTACTGCACCAACAATCATCCCAGCAAGAACGCCCCATTTGTTCGTTCTTTTCCAATATAAACTTAATAAAATGGCAGGTCCGAATGCTGAACCAAATCCTGCCCAAGCATAACCGACGAGTGTTAAAATTGTATCACTTGGATGATACGCTAAAACAACTGCGATCATAGCTACTACTAAAACTGACAGTCTACCGATAAATACAAGTTCTTTATCACTTGCGTTACGACGGAAAAATGTTTTATAGAAATCTTCCGTTACTGCACTTGAAATAACAAGTAATTGCGAGGAAATACTACTCATTATAGAAGCTAATATAGCTGACAATAAAAACCCAGTAATGTACGGATGGAATAAAATGTTTGAGAATGTTACAAAGACCATTTCTGGGTCTTGTAATGTCCCATTATTTTTAGCATAGTAGGCGATACCAACCAAGCCAGTAAGCATTGCACCTATAATGGAAATCGCCATCCAACCGATACCGATTCTACGAGAAGTTTTCAAATCTTTAATAGAGGTAATTGCCATAAAGCGGACAATAATATGTGGTTGACCAAAATACCCAAGGCCCCATGCTAAAAAGGAAATAATACCAAGAATTGTGGTCCCTTTAAACATGTCTAAATGCGATGCATCAACTTGCTTAATCGTATTGTATGTCTCTGTTACACCACCGACATCTGTAAAAGCAACAATTGGTACTAATACGAGAGCAATAAACATAATACACCCTTGCACAAAGTCGGTCCAACTTACTGCTAAAAAACCACCGAATAGTGTATAAGCAACTACGACACCGACAGTTACAAATAAACCAATTTTATAATCAAGGTTGAAAGAATTTTCAAACAAACGTCCACCTGATACTAAACCAGCCGACGCATAAAATGTGAAAAATACTAAAATGACGATAGCGGAGACAAAACGAAGTATTTTCGTACGATCTTTAAATCGATTCTCTAAAAAGTCTGGAATCGTAATTGAATCATTAGCCACTTCTGTATACGTTCGCAAACGCGGGGCAAGAATTAAATAGTTTGCATAAGCACCTATTAATAAACCTATCGCAATCCATACACTTGATAACCCTGTCGCATACATCGCACCAGGTAATCCCATTAGCATCCAACCACTCATGTCAGAAGCACCAGCTGATAAAGCTGTAACTGCTGGACCGAGTCCCCTTCCGCCTAACATATAATCTGATAAATCGGATGTCTTCTTATAAGACCAATAACCGATATACAACATACCTGCCATATAAATAGCAAGCGAAACCATAATCTCAATCTTCACCAAATCTCTCCCTTAGTTACATAAGCCATTCAAAATTTCGAAAAATGACTTTTTCTATTTTCTTGTTTTCGCTTATGGTTCCCTACCTTAACAAACATTTTTTGTTCTTTCAAGTGAACAGGTGTTTTTTACTGCATGTGAAAACCTTCATAAACGCCTTTATCCCAGTGGATTACCCGGTTTTTAAAAAGAATTAAAGTAAAAATATTCAGAAAATAAAACACCTATTTTTTTAATAAAAATAAGCCATACAAATGTATGACTTTTAATCTATTAAACATAGCTTACTTCTATTTACTAGTAGGAAACAATTCTGAGAGAGGAACTATCCGCCCCATCTCATCTTTAAATACAATATGATCTCTCTTTAAATGACGTGGACTCTTTACTCCCGCTGCTGCTGCTAACGAAAACAAACTATATCTCATACTAATAATATAATTCATAACTCGCCACTTCTTCTCATACGGATCTAACGCTTTTTGATAGTGCGGATTCGTCGTGGCAACACCAGATGGACATTGGCCAGAATTACATTGAAGCGCCATAATACAACCGCTTGCCATCATAAAACCACGTGCCGAGTTTACAGCATCTGCACCAATCGCTAAAGCAATTGCCACTTTATCTGGTGTAATTAATTTCCCCGAGGCAAACACTTTGAATTTATCACGAACACCATACTGATTCGCTGTATCAATACATGTCAGTAGCGCTGGAATAAGCGGCATCCCCATACTATCTGCCATCGATTTATATGTTGCTCCTGATCCACCTTCTGAACCGTCAATTGTAATAAAATCCGGATAGATATTTAACTCTTTCATCGTTTTAAATAAATCTTCCAACGGCTCCTGCTGTCCAATTACAATTTTCATACCGATTGGTTTCCCGCCAGTTTCTTGCAAACGCTGAATAAAATAAAGTGTATCTGCTGCATTGTTCAAAAATGAAAATCGATTCGGAGAATTAATCGTCTCTCCTACTCGTACATTCCGAACAGAAGCAATTTTCTCATTTACTTTTTGCCCCTCTAAATGACCACCACGTATTTTCGCACCTTGCCCAAATTTCAATTCAAATGCTTTAATATTACTTTCTTTCACTTTCTCCATAAATTTCTCCATTGAAAAATTCCCGTCCTCATCACGGTATCCAAATAGCCCTGGACCAATTTGCGCCACGATATTCGCCCCTGTATGTAAATGTTCTGGAATAACGCCACCTTCACCAGTATTAATCCACGATCCGCCTGCCATTTTCGCTCCAAAGCCGCTCGCTAAAATATAATTTTCGCCAATCGCACCGTAAGAAGTTGCTGATGCCCCAAACATGCCATACAGTTTCCACGGATATTTACGATTTTCGCCGACGATAATTGCATCGTCTTCTTCGTATAACCAAAGATTCGTTGTATCCGCTGTCAATTTTTCTCTCCGTGAAAATAATCCTTCTTTATGAATCACATACTTTTTCCCTTCACGTTCTTGCGTTACGTTCACACTTAATTCTTCTGTTAATACCGGAAACAACGTATTAGCAATATAATAACCAGATGCTTCAAAATCTCGTTTCGACCCAAAACCAAGTATTTCAGAGCGATACTTCGCTAAAAACATAACACTTTGAAAATCGTAACGTGAAAAAGGTTTTCCATCTGTATCGTGATCAAACCAATATTGTCGGAATTCCGGCCCTATCTTTTCCAATAAGTAACGCATTCTTCCTAAGTATGGATGTAATTTTAAAATAGAATGATGCGTCCGTTTTTTTATAAAAAATGTGATAATAAAAAAGACGATTAAAAGCAACATTAATAATAGTAATATACTAATAATAACGAGTAGCGTTTCACTCATCTCGCTTCCCCCTATGAAATTCCATAATAAAAGGAGAACACTCCATGTGTTCTCCTTTTATCTTTATTCAAATTAATGTAGCAAGATGCTCTTTCGCGTCATATTCAACTAAACTTTCAGCATGTTTAATTCGATGAACAAAATCTGGATTAGCAATTAACGGTCTTCCGAATGCAGCTACGTCAATTGTTCCTTCTTGCAGTGCTTCTTCTGCCTCTTTCGGATTTAAATTACCAACTCCAACAATCGTACCATCCCAATATTTTCTTACTAATTGATGAAAATTCTTTCCGTCAGCAATCACTTGCGTATAATTCATCGTTGAAGGGTGAATCATCGTTAATCCAACTTCTTTAAACATATTTACGAATGTTTCAATTGCCAGCTCAGGGTTTTCCCACATATAAGTAGGATTATCCCCTTTAAAAGCAGAGAAACGAAGAAGTGTTTTATCAGCTCCAACTGCTTCTATTACAGCCTCAGTTACTTCTTTCATAAACGTTAACCTTTGCTTTAAGTCACCGCCATATTTATCAGTACGCTTATTAGCAAACTCATAAGTAAATTGATCAATTAAATATCCGTGTGCACCGTGAATTTCTACCCCATCAAACCCAGCTTCGATCGCGTTTTTCGCAGCTTGTGCGTATTGACTGATAACTTCTTGTATTTCTTGTAACGTCATTTCTTCTGGCGTATCAAATGGTTTACGAAAACGCGGAACATTCCCTTCTGCAGCGATTGCAGAAGGCGCTTGCGGCATTTGCCCACCTATTATTTCGTGATGACTCATACGTCCAACATGCCATATTTGAGCAATAATCGTCCCGTCTTCTTTATGTACTGCCTCTGTAACAGGCTTCCACGAATCGATTTGTTCTTGTGTATAAATTCCTGGTACTCCTGGATTCCCTTTTGCTCTTGGGCTAATGACGATTCCCTCTGTAATAATGAATCCAACTCCATCAGCTGCACGCTTTCTATAATACTCAACTACGTCAGCACCAACGACTCCCGTTTCATGATTCGCGAAACATCTCGTCATCGGTGCCATTGCTATACGATTACGAAGAGACCAAGATCCAATTTGAATCGGATCAAACAACTTCGTTTCTTCAATGTTTTCAAAAGATCCCCAAGCGTTTATATTTGTTCCTTCATAAATACTTGCCGCTTTATTATTTGAACTTGTCATTTTTCTTCCCCCTAAAAATATTCTTACTATAATCGCATCATACTTACTTTTAGATAGTAACGTCAATTTATACGCTCTAACCACAAAACATTCGAATATCAAACAAATAGAATGCTATAAAATGAAACTTTAATCAGTGGGGGGTGTTCATCCCACCACTGATTATTAGCCCTCACCAATCGGGCTTTTACGGGTAGTTGATCCCTACCTAACTCCTTTGCTTCCGCTAAATTTTGAGGTGGGGGTCTTACTGCCCGGCAAATAGCGGGATAAATCAACTAAAAAGGTTTCCTTAGTAGGAAACCTTTTTAGTTGACCATATATGGGTATCAATTTCTTTATCTCTTCACATATAAAAAATCCCTTATCAATAGAAGTGGAAATGGTTCAGTATTCTTCTAAAAATAATAACTTATAAACCTAAAACAATGAAAGCCCTACCTCTCTTTCATCCTTACGGCTCCTCGTCCGTGCCAGTGTGAATCAGGATTGCAAAAATCAAGTAACTATTCTATCGAAGTGTTTCATTAAACTTCGAACAATCGTAAAAGAATTAAAAAATAAAAATGGATTTGATTGTAGTAATAACAAAAGAGGTTAATGCTCAAAAAAGTGGTTTAAAAGAGTTGAATGTCTTTGAAATGATTGATTGTCTATAATTTTGTCCCCAAAAAATTCAGAATCTTTTTTGGGATGCAATACATTATTTGTAATAAACCTTAACAAAAGCTTTTTATTTGATTTTCTGTGATACCTTCAATTAATCCTAGTTCACTAATCAAAAACTCATGTGCGTTATCTAACATTTTCTTTTCGCTTGCATTAAGTGCTTTTTCTTTCTGTATACGCATTAAATCACGCACAACTTCAGCACCTTCTTGCATTTTACCCGTTTTTATTTTATCAGTGTTCAATTTATATCTTTGTTTCCACGTAAGTAATCTATCTGATTCTCCATGTTGAAAAATATCTATTATGTGTATTAATGCCGTGATATCCGTTACTGGTCGTATATTTGAACTCAATATTTTCCCTTCAGGAATCATTATTTCCATATTACTAGCCGACATTTTTATAACATAATATTGTTGTTTTTTTCCTGCGATTTCCTTCTCTTCTATGGCTTCAATTATACCTGCTCCTTGCATTGGATAAACAATGTTATCGCCAATTTGAAACAAATAATCCACCTCCATATATGGTAACCTTCTCAAGCTTAACACACATTCGTTTTTTTAGCAAAATTTTTATTTTATCATAAAATTATTTTACACGTCAACACTTCAAAAGCAAGAAATTTAATTCACACAATACACTATAAAAAGCGCAATTTTATTAACATTTCCACACACATTCATTCTCTTTTAACATAAAAACACATTACTACATTTGAGTAGTAATGTGTTTTTGATAAGGCATAAATAAAAATCTACTTTTCCGTCTATACACTAACCTGCTTACGGACTGTTTCTCTCGCCAAAAGAAAACTCATAATCACTTGCGCAGCTACTCGACTCGTCATATCTCTAAAATCGAGGGTTGGATCAATTTCTACAATATCCATCCCTTGCACAAGCGGTTCTTTACCAAGCAATTCAATCGCATCAAGTAAAGTCGTACTGTCCATTCCACCAGGACCGATTGCTGGACAACCTGGTGCGAATGCTTGATCTAGTACATCCATATCAAGAGAAATGTAAATAGAGGTCACGCCTTGCTTTCTTAATACTTCAATACTTTCTATAATAATATCTTTGATTTCTCGCTCTCGTACATCTTTCATTGTATAAACTGTCACACCGTGTTCTTTTGCATATTCATGGTACGCTCGTGCATTTGAAAAATTACGAATTCCGATTTGAACGAGTTGTTTTCCTGTAATAATATCATTTTCTAGTAAACTACGGAACGGAGTACCATTTGACGGACCACCATCATCTAAATTACGTAAATCATGATGGGCATCAAATTGAATAATCCCGACCTTTCCTTTACTGTTTGCAAATCCTGTTATACTCGGAAAACTAATTGAGTGATCCCCGCCAAGAACGATTGGTATCATGTTCGGATTTACTTTCGTTACATGACCAACTGTTTTCGCAATTCGGTTATGACTTTCTTTTATATCCGTCACATGCATCGTAATATCGCCGCAATCATATAAAACACTTTCTTTCATATCGTGTTCTTCTGTAATCGCGTACGTGCTATATGCATCCAACATCGCACGAATCGTTTTTGGCGCAAAACTTGCTCCTGAATGACTAATAGATGGTTTAGAAAGGGGTGCTCCAATTAAGGCAGCACCGAATATTTCCACTCCTTCCTCCCAATCTTTAATCATTTCACTCCATTTCGTCACTTCACGATCGATAAACTTTGCATTCTTCTTTAAATAGTGGCCGTGCTCCACGATTGTTCACCTCTTGTATATGCGATATTACCATTCTTCCATACTGTATTTACATGACTTACGCCGTAATGATACGGTACGTAAGCATAATTGTAAGCATCCCATAAAACTAAATCTGCCTTACGACCAACTCTAATTTTCCCAGCTACATCGCCTCGGTTAATAGCATAAGAAGAGTTAACTGTTACCGCGTTCCAAACTTCTTCTGGTGTCATTTTCAGCTTCAACATTGCGATGCTCATAATAAGCTGAATGTTTTCAGTTGGACAGCTACCTGGGTTAAAGTCTGTAGCTAACGCAACTGCAACACCTTCATCGATCATTTTACGACCGCGGGCAAAGCTTTCTTTATTTAAATAGAAAGTTGTTCCTGGTAATAAAGTGGCTACTGTATTAGAGTTTGCAAGCATTTCAATTCCTTTATCAGAAGCACCAACTAAATGGTCGGCTGATGCTGCACCAATTTCAGCCGCTGCTTCCGCACCACCAAGAGGATCAATTTCATCTGCATGAATTTTTACGTCAAAGCCAAGCTCTTTCGCTTTTAATAAAAACTCTTTCGACTCTTCAACAGAGAACACGCCTGTTTCACAGAAAATATCAACGAATTCAGCTAATTGCTTCTCCTTCATTTCTGGTAGTAGGTCTAACATCCATTGTAAAAATTCTTTCGATCTACCTTTATACTCTTTCGGAACTGCATGAGCACCTAAAAATGTAGAAACTAAATCGATGGGATGCTCTTTTTGTAATTGTGCAGTTGCCTCTAATTGTTTCCATTCTGTCTCATCATCTAATCCGTAACCACTCTTCGCTTCTACAGTTGTAACTCCGAAAGATAGCATACGGTCTAAATGGAATTTCGCTTTTTGAACAAGTTCTTCTTTCGACGCCTGTTTCGTTGCATTTACAGTTGAAAGAATACCTCCGCCTTGTTCTAAAATTTCTAAGTACGGAACTCCTTGTAGTTTTAGTGCAATTTCATTTTCACGAGATCCACCAAATACAAGATGAGTATGCGGGTCAACAAGACCAGGAGAAACCATTTTCCCGCCACAATCAATAACTTCTTTCGCCTGAAGTCCTTTTGCTTCTTCTGCTGTTCCAACGAAAGTGATTACACCATTTTCAATTCCAACCGCACCGTTTTCGATAACAGGAAGCGTGTTCATCGCTTCCCGTCTTAACAAGCCATCTTCTTGATCCATTGTTAGCAATTGACCGATATTTATTAGTAAAGTGTCCAGCATGTTTTTCTCCTCCTTATTTCATCATTGGAATATTAACGCCTTTTTCTTTCGCAGTTTCCACAGCTAAGTCATACCCTGCATCCACGTGACGAACAACACCCATACCAGGGTCAGAAGTTAATACGCGCTCAATACGTTTTGCTGCTGCTTCTGTTCCATCTGCAACGATAACCATTCCAGCGTGAAGTGAATAACCCATACCAACGCCACCACCGTGGTGAACAGATACCCAGCTTGCACCGTTTACACTGTTAATTAATGCATTCAAAATTGGCCAGTCAGCTACTGCATCACTACCATCTTTCATCGCTTCTGTTTCACGGTTTGGAGATGCTACTGATCCGCAATCTAAATGGTCACGACCGATAACAATTGGTGCTGATAATTCACCATTTGCAACCATTTCATTAATGATGCGACCAAATTTCGCACGCTCACCGTAACCAAGCCAACAAATACGTGATGGAAGGCCTTGGAATTCAACTTGCTGACGAGCCATACGGATCCAATTACATAAATGCTCATTATCCGCGAACTCACGTAAAATTACTTCGTCTGTTTTATAAATATCTTCTGGATCACCAGAAAGTGCTACCCAGCGGAATGGTCCTTTTCCTTCGCAGAATAATGGACGGATAAATGCTGGAACGAATCCAGGGAAATCGAATGCATTTTTCAAACCTTCATCGAAAGCAACTTGGCGAATGTTATTTCCGTAATCAAATGTAATTGCGCCTTTTGCTTGCATAGCAAGCATTGCTTCCACATGTTTTGTCATGCTTTCTTTTGATAATTGTACGTAACGTTCTGGATCTTCTTCACGAAGTTTTGCCGCTTCTTCTAACGTGTAACCTACTGGAATATAGCCGTTTAATGGGTCATGAGCAGATGTTTGATCCGTAACTAAATCTGGCGTAATATTACGCTTCACTAGCTCTGGTAAAATTTCTGCCGCATTTCCTAATAAACCAATAGAAATCGGTTCTTTCTTCTCTTTATACTCGTTCGCAACCGTTAACGCTTCTTCTAACGATTCTGTATACATATCACAGTATCTCTTTTCAATACGGCGATCGATACTGCGCTTATCAACATCAATAGCGATAACAACACCGCCGTTCATCGTTACAGCAAGAGGTTGTGCACCGCCCATACCACCTAAACCAGCAGTAAGTGTTAATGTACCTTTTAATGAACCACCGAAATGTTGACGTGCCGCTTCACCAAATGTTTCATATGTTCCTTGTAAAATACCTTGTGTTCCGATGTAAATCCAGCTACCTGCTGTCATTTGTCCGTACATCATAAGACCTTTTTTCTCTAGTTCACGGAAGTGATCCCAGTTCGCCCACTTCGGTACTAAGTTTGAGTTTGCTAACAAAACGCGTGGCGCATCTTCATGTGATTTAAAAATAGCAACTGGTTTTCCTGATTGAACAAGTAATGTTTCATCGCTTTCTAACGTTTTTAATGAATCTACAATTGCATTGTAGCTTTCCCAGTTACGAGCTGCACGGCCAATTCCGCCATATACAACTAATTCTTCTGGCTTTTCAGCAACTTCCGGATCTAAATTGTTCATTAACATACGAAGTGCAGCTTCTTGAACCCACCCTTTCGTTTGTAACTCAGTACCTCTTGGCGCGCGAATTGTTTGTTTTACTTTTTCCATTTCAATCTCTCCCTTTTCTCATTTTATAGTGCTGCGTTTACATCTAATCTTTCTTTAATCGAATAATTCGTTTTTAACCAATGCGCAATATTTTCAATATCTGTTGAGAATATGCGGTCATTTGTAATAGAAGGCACTTGCTGACGACCTTGATGGTAGAAGCTCTTCGTCACTGTACTCATATTTTCAATACCACGATATTCTGCTGCTTGCATCGCACAAATCATTTCAATTGAAAGAACACGTCTTACGTTTTGAATAATTTGATGTGCATGGCGTGAAGCGATTGTTCCCATACTTACGTGATCTTCTTGGTTAGCTGATGACGGGATTGAATCAACACTCGCCGGATGTGCTAACGTTTTATTTTCAGAAACTAGTGACGCTGCTGCGTATTGCATAATCATTGCACCAGACTGAAGTCCTGGTTCTGGACTTAAAAATGGAGGTAAATCATTTAATTGCGGATTTACTAAACGCTCAATACGACGCTCTGAAATATTTGCAAGTTCCGCCATTCCTACTTTTAAGAAGTCCATCGCAAACGCAATCGGTTGACCGTGGAAATTCCCACCCGAAATTACTTTTTCTCCGCCATCAAAGATCAGCGGATTATCTGTTGCTGCATTCATTTCAATTTCTAATTTTTCTTTCACATAATTTAAAACCTGCCAAGAAGCACCATGTACTTGCGGGATACAGCGAAGTGAATAGGCATCCTGTACTCGTAGTTCTCCTTGTTTTGTTGTTAACTTACTATCGTGAAGGATGTCACGAATTCTGCTCGCTACTTCCACTTGCTCTTTATAACCACGTGCTTTATGAACATTTTCATCAAATGCATCAATAATGCCTTGTAACCCTTCAATTGTCATTGAAGCGATTAATTCAGCTTGATACGCAGTTGCTTCTGCTTCTATATAAGAAAGAACTCCTTGCGCTGTCATCGCCTGCGTACCATTGATTAATGCAAGCCCTTCTTTCGCTTCAAGTTCAATCGGCTCAAGACCTTCTTCTGTAAGAGCCACCATCGCATGAACGCGTTTCCCTTTATAGAACACTTCACCTTCGCCTAATAATACGAGCGCAAGATGAGATAAAGGCGCTAAATCGCCACTCGCACCAAGTGAACCTTGTTGCGGAACGACTGGGTGAATTTTACGATTTACAAACTCAAGAAGCATATTTACAACAAGCGGTCTAACGCCAGATACGCCTTTAAGCATCGTGTTCGCTCGTAAAATTAACATACCGCGTGATACTTCTTCAGGGAATGGATCGCCTATCCCGCATGCATGTGACTGAATTAAATTGTGTTGAAGTGCCTTTACATCATCTTTTTGAATAAGCACATCACTGAACTTTCCAAATCCAGTTGTAATACCGTAAACGACTTTTCCGTCTTCTACAATTTTCTCAACAACTTCGCGGCACTCCGCCACCTTTTGCATACTAGTTGGACAAGCTGTTACACCTTCTCCTTCAAGTAATAACCTCTTCATTTCTTCAATTGTCAATGTGTGTCCTGTTAACGTAATCATTGTTTTTCCTCCTTAAAAAGGCAAAAGGGGACCTTATCTTTTTAAGACAGACTTCTGTCCTAAAAAAGTAAGGCCCCCTTCTAACTAATAGACTATGGGCAAATCATATGTGATTAATTCCTAAACCAATCGCCTCATGCTCAGATCCTTTTACAGGTGCACCAATCGTTCCATATAATGCAACAGCAACCCATTCGCCTTCTTTTTTTCCGTCGTATGGTGTACCGCGCACAATCGCAAAGCGAAGTCCTACTGTACGAAGAACGTCTGCTAACTGAATTTGACCTCTCGTCACTCCGTACAAAGCTTCCATAATTGCGTGATAAAGTGCATGTGTTTCTCTGTAAACGTCTGTTTCAATAACTTGGTTGCTCTTAGCCGCTGTTTCCATTGCTGCGACAACCTTTTGCGAATTCATCGAACCCACTTTCCCCGTACAATACTTCCAACCTTTTGGAATAGATAATACAGGACTTTCATTCTCATCCGCAAGTGCCAACAGCATGGCCATACGACCAATTCGATGTGTTCCTTGAAGAAGCATGTGACTCTCTCATTCCTTTTAATTATTTGAATATTTCTTAATTTAAGAATATATGAAAACGGTTAAATCGTCAATAGTTTAAACTCACATTCAAATAATTTTTTCATCTCCTCCATTTGTGTACACAAATGATTTACACAATTTTTTCAGGCATGCTATAGTCTCACTAACAGATGCAAAGGAGCGAATTTTCAATGACAAAGCGAAAAGATATTCATTTTCGAATTGAAGAAAAATTACTTGAAAGGTTTGAATCTGCAATTCATAACGGTATATGGCGTGATCCGAAAACGTTAGCCATTTATCGATGTCAAAAAGAAAAAAGCTAGCAAATGCTAGCTTTTATACATTCTCAGGCAAAAGCTCCTCCATCATCACATTCCCCTTACCACTGTAAAAATTTATATTATGTTCGTTTGTTACTCCAAAATAAGAGGCAATCGCTATTCCAAATGGTACAAATGCATGCCCCTGTGCTGTAATAATATTTGATTGTTGCACAACTTCTTCATAGACAAAATTTTCTACTGGAAAACAATCTAATTTTTGGTAGTCCATAGTCACCGTATATGAGATTTCTTTGCATAAGCCTGCTTTTGCTAGCGCATACGGCCCAGCACAAATAGCAGCTACTAATTTTTCTTGTTCATGAAATTGACGGATAACTGAAAAGAGTACTTCTGCATCCTTCATATGTATTGCATCTCCGCCTGGAATAATAATCCCCTCATATTCTTCTACACGCACTTCTCTTAATTCTATATGTGGTTGCACTTTCAAACCTGTTTCACTTATAATCAATTCTTTCGTTAAACTCGCTGTAATAATTTCATATTTGTTTTTCAACAATGCCGTTGCTACCGTAATTTCAAACTCCGCAAATGTAGGATATACAAATAAAAGTATTTTTTTCACAGCCCTCTCTCCTTCAACCATCTCATAAAATATATCTCTAATTCGTCCACTGTTAATCTATTCGTGTCCACATAAGTTACAGGAAATTGTTTATACCAGTCTTTTTCCATTTCTACTAATTTAAATTGCTCCTCAAATGTACTTCTGTTTCTTGTTCTATCATTATTTTTTCTATTATATAAATTACTTTCCGAGCCATCTAAATAAAAAATAGCATCTGAACGACATTCTCTTAATTTATATAATTCATCTCTTAATGCAGTTTCTATATCCCACTCTTCTCCTATAATCTTTGGATAAAAGAGCGTAAAAAACTCAATATCTTCTGGCCCGCGATCAAAAATCACAACTGAATCTTTTACATTTTGAAACTCCTTTATTTTTGCTTCCATAAACATTTTTTGATTTAAAATAAACCCTTCTTTTGAATTCATATCCAAATTTAATACTCTTCGCTTTTCTACAATTGGATAAGGATTTTCATATATAACTGAAAACCCACATCGCTCTAACCTTTTAGCCAATGTCGTTTTTCCGCTTGCCATCGGTCCTTGGAGTGAAATTACATATGCCATTCCTCTCATTCCCTTGCGCTTTAGTAAAACTATAATATACAGAATCTTGAAAACTATCAACAAAATATATATCATCTTGTTTCTTATTCTTATGTAACTTATAATAAAAAATAGAGATTATGACGAACGCATCAATAATGTAAGCTTGGAAATCCAAGCTTACATTATTTTTTGCTTTCCCTTTTCTAATAAAAAGAGTATACTAGATTAGAACGTATGTTCTTAATGATTACATACAGTAAGGAGATAGAACAAAATGGTATACGACACAAAAGCAATTTCTTGGAATGAGTCTTTAAAACAACTTCAACGCCGCTATACAAACAAACAAGTTGACCGAAAAGAATTTGAGGATATTGAACTGATGGAATTCTTCCGCGATAACGACTACATTTCTTTACCTACACATATAAGCGGCCTATCAACAGCACGTTTTACTTCTTACTCTATTTTCACAACTGAAGATAAAGATCGTAAAGTTGGCACATTAATCATTGAATATGTAGAAGATGATAATAATAATTTATGTGTGGAACAACTATACTTTGTTTAAATGATAACGCTTGGTCAAAATGACCAAGCGTTCTTGCTTTCTATGAATCTCACTGTTTATAATATGAATAATAGAAAACCGCAATCATTAAGGGGGGATATATTTGCTCGAAGGATGGTTCAGTTGGTTTATTGTGCTATGGACTGTTATTTTATTAGGGCTTATGTCTATCGGTGGATATTTTATGTTCAGAAAATTCCTGAAACGATTACCAAAAGAAGATGGTATGTCCATTTTAGATTGGGAAGAGCACTATATTAATAAAACTAGACATTTGTGGGATGACGAACAAAAACAATTGTTAGAAGAGCTCGTAAGTCCTGTTCCAGAACTATTTCGCGATGTTGCTAAATCGAAAATTGCCGGAAAAATCGGAGAACTTGCATTACAAGAAAAAGCCTCTCAAATTACACAAGATTTAATTATTAAAGGATATATTATCGCTACACCAAAACGCGACCATAAATTTTTAGTGAAAAAACTACAAGAAAAAGAGATTGATTATTCTAACTATCAATCATTACTAACAAAATACCTCTCATAAAAAAGATTGCTAACTTATAGCAATCTTTTTTAACTTACAGTTACTGATTTTACTGCTGTTAATTTAGCCTCCGCCAAGTCTATTTGTAATCCAACCGCACTTGTATAAATTGTATCTCCGGTACCTGTAATATTTACTTGTGTAGATGTCGTATTTGGTGCAATAGAACCTGTAGCATTTACATTTGTAATATCAAACTCAGCTCTTGCATTTGCAGTTGTAGTCGTTCCAGAAAAATTCCGATCTGCAAAACTACCAATTGTATTTAAATTTCCATTAATATCATTTACTTGCCCTCTAAAAAAGTTCCCTATTGGATTATTTGGTCCTGTTAATGTCACAGAGTTCAATTGAAAATTATCACCTGTAAAATTCGGATCACCATTTACCGCCATTACAAAAGCTCTTGCTGTCACCGTCCCTGTAGCTGGTGTAAAAAATCCAGAAAGGGTTTGCGGTGTACCTGATAATAAAAAACCTGGAAATAAACTCACATTTCTCATCGGATATGAGGAATCACGATATACAACAATCAACGACCATCCTGCACCATAACCAACTGGCTGACGCGTAGGTAATCTTGTCACACTATATCTTCCTGCTGCGCGATTTGGTAGCCCTTGTAGTAAAGATGTAACGTCTGCTGCTCGATTATATACATTGGCTATAAAAGGTAAATTCGTCCCTCCTGATGACCATGCTGAATTTATTGTCACTTGTGTACTCGTTCCATCAGGCGTAACTAAATTTGGTGGATTCGCATCAACAACAGCGGTTGTAACAGCCGTATCCAACCCACCTGACCAAACAAGTAATGCAAAATCTACAACTGCTGTAGTTGGAACGATAGTAGTTGATGGATTTAATTCAGCCCATGAACCATCTAGTGTCCAATCATTTGTCGTACCTCCAAATGTATTTGGATCCGTCGATGAAGGCACCCCTCCGAAAGTGGTGTCAGTATTTAATGTAATAAGTGCATTATAAGCAAAGTTTGTATTAGCAGTACCTCGCATTCCCATCGTATTGCCTGTATGCATCATAAATAAGTTATCGTTTTTACCGTAAGCTTGAACGAAGGCCAAGACCTCACTACCTTTCTATGAAAATAAATATTTATTCGCTATTTCATTTAATGCGAGCAAAACGAAAAAGTTCCATTTATATACGTACGAGCTAATTTAGGCAAAAAAAAAGCCTTTGCCTATTCCTATTCATTTATATTTGAATAGGATGCAATGACGAGCTCATTTTTCATATTTTTTTACAAATAGAACCAGCTTTCAATTTTAAATGGATGCTATTTGTAAATGCCTAACTATTGATCGGATTTAAATTCATCTAGAAAGGACGAATCTAATGGCAATAGCAACAATAGGAAGTCGTTTAACCTATACAATCGTTGTCCAAAATACCGGAACACTTCCTGCCCAAAACGTTACATTTACAGACCCCATACCTGCTGGCACTACTTTCGTTCCAAACAGCGTTACAGTTGATGGCGTTGCAACAGCTGGAAATCCTGCTACTGGTATTCCCATTAGCAACATTCCTGCTGGCGGCTCTGTTACAATTACCTTTCAAGTAGATGTTACAAGTGTCCCTACCCCACCAATTGCAAGTAACGTAGCATCATTTGGATACGAATTTCAACCTGCACCTAACGCACCCACTATCACACGTACAACAACAAGCAATATTGTTAATACAGACATTTTCACAGCTAATGTCGCATTAACAAAAGCAGTAGATAAAACAATTGCTACTATCGGTGATACGATTACGTATACAATTACAGCCACAAATCAAGCCACATTAGCTGCTAATAATGTTATCATTACAGACACGCCTCCTGCCGGCACATCGTTCGTACCGGGTAGCGTTACAGTTAATGGTACTTCTACTACAGATAATCCTGCTACTGGAATAAATGTAGGAACGATTGCTGCAAACGGGAATGCTACAATTACGTTTCAAGTTCAAGTTAATACTCTCCCTACACCAAACCCTATTCCAAATAGTGCAACTTCAAGCTTTCAATATAATCCACCAAACCAACCACCAATTAACAGAAACTCTACAAGTAATATAGTTGAAACACAAATTAATGCTACTATCATAAATCCAACTAAAAGTGCAAACCAACAAATTGTAAATATTGGTGACATCATTACGTATACGATTACTGTTCCAAATAACGGTAATACTTCAGCAACAAATGTTTCCATCACCGACCCTATCCCTACTGGCACTACTTTTATTCCAAACAGTGTTACAGTTAATGGAACGGCACAATCTGGCGTAACTCCAACAAATATTCCGCTAGGTACAATTCCTGCTGGTCAAACTACAACTGTCACATTTCAAGTCCAAGTCACTTCCCTTCCAGCTAACGGAACGATTACTAACGAAGCAAATATAACATTTACGTCGCAACCGAATCCGGCTGAACCCCCAACAACCACTACGATAACAACACCTCCAACAACTACTTCTGTACGAACTGCAATTGTAAATCCTACAAAATCTGCTAGTCCACAAGTTGTCGATATTGGCGATACGATTACGTATACGATTACATTACCGAATACAGGAAATATTTCTGCAACTAATGTTATTGTGACTGATCCGATTCCAAGTAGCACTACATTTATTCCGAATAGCGTCACAATTAACGGTACTTCACAACCTGGCGTAAACCCTTCTGGTGGTATACAAATTGGAACAATCGCAGCTGGTAATACTGTCACTGTCACTTTCCAAGTTCAAGTTACCTCTCTCCCAGAGAATGGCCTAATCCGAAATATCGGAACCACAACATTTACGTATCAACCAGATCCTACAAAACCAGCTATTACAACAACAAACCCTACACCACCTACTACTACTCCTGTTAACACCGCTATTACAAACCCTGTTAAAACGGCGGATAAAACTACTGTTGATATCGGTGATGTTATTACGTATACGATTACTTTCACTAATGATGGTACGATCCCTGCTACAAATGTAGTTTTTACTGATACCATTCCTACTGGTACAACATTCATTCCGAATAGCGTAATCTTAAATAATGTACCGGTTCCAAATTCAAATCCCGCACTAGGAATCCCAGTTGGAACAATTGATCCCGGTGAAACCAAAACACTATCTTTCCAAGTTCTTGTTACACAAATTCCAGCTGGCGGTGTTATTACAAACGCAGCTTCAACGACATATACGTACCAGCCAGATCCAACAAGACCGCCGGTTACCACAACCGAACCGACAGCACCTACTACAGTCTCTGTTAATACCGCTACAGTTAACCCTACAAAATCTGCTAATCGTACTTTCGTTGATATTGGTGATGTTATTACGTATACAATTAGTTTACAAAATAACGGCACTGTTCCCTCAATAAATATTGTACTAACAGATCCAATTCCAAACGGTACAACATTTATTCCAAATAGCGTCACGATTGATGGTGTCTCACAACCTAACAGTAATCCTGAAAACGGTATATCAATCGGTACTTTAAATCCAAATCAAGCAAAAACAATTACATTCCAAGTTCAAGTTACAAGTGTCCCACCAAATGGAATTATAGAAAACCAAGGCAGTGTATCATTTAATTATATTGTTAATCCAAATGAGCCTCCTGTTACAACAACTACCCCAACTCCTAAAACAGAAACTCAAGTTGGGACCGTTATTACAGCGCCTACAAAATCTGCCGACAAACAAGTTGCTGATTTAGGAGATACGATTACCTACACGGTCACATTTACAAATAACGGGACCGTTCCGGCTACAAATGTAGTCGTTACAGACCCTACACCTAACGGGACTATTTTCGTTCCAAATAGTGTTACAGTCGATGGCATTACAACGCCAGGAGCAGCCCCATCACTTGGTATACCACTTGGTACCATTTCTGTCGGAGAAACAAAAACAATCACGTATCAAGTTGTCGTTACAAACTTACCACCTGATGGAATAATTAGAAACCAAGCATCCTTCACTTACCAATATCAACCGAACCCAAGTGAGCCTCCTGTTACAACAACTACCACCACTCCAAGTGTAAACATTCCAATTAATAATCCTAATCCAACGACTACAAAATCTGCTGATCGACAAGTTGCTGATATAGGGGATACGATTACTTTTACTGTAACATTCCAAAATAGAGGGACCGTCCCCGCTACAAATGTTATTATAAAAGATGCACTTCCATCTGGTGTTTCTTTCGTTCCAGGTAGCGTTGTCGTAAATGGCACATCACAACTTGGAGAAAACCCTGAAATTGGTATACCCGTCGGCACTGTAAATCCCGGTCAAAGTATTACAGTTACGTTCCAAGGTGTAGTAAATAGTATCCCGCCCGGAGGAGTTATTAGAAATCAAGCAAATATTACATTCACATACGAGCCAAATCCAAATGAACCTCCCGTTACGACAACTATTACAACTCCTGAAACAGAAACAGCAGTTAATACCGCTACACTAAATCCACAAAAAACAGCAGATCGCTCCTTCGTTGCATTAAATGATGTCATTACCTATACTCTCTCATTTCAAAACACCGGTACTGTTCCTGCTACGAATATAACAGTAATAGATTCTATCCCTGCCGGTACTGTATTTATTCCAGATAGTGTTACGATTAATGGGATTCCTCAAGCAGGAACAAATCCATCATCAGGAATTTCACTTGGAACTTTAGCGCCATCCGAACGCGCAACGATTACTTTCCAAGTACGAGTAATAAACATCCCTGCTAGCGGCGAAATCCGAAATCAAGGTAGTGCAACATTTAATTATCAACCGGATCCAAATTTACCTCCAGTCACAAAAACAGAAACAACTCCTGAAACAACGACTCCTATCCAAACTGTAGTCATAAGTCCGACAAAAACAGCAAACCTTACGTTTGCAGAAATTGGCGATATTGTAACTTATACTGTCACATTTACAAACCAAGGAACTATACCTGCTACAGGTGTAACAGTTACAGACTCTTTGCCACCGGGTACAACTTTTATTACGAATAGTGTTACTGTAAACAATGTCGCTCAACCCGGCGTAAGTCCAGTCACAGGAATTCCTGTTGGAACAGTTAATCCCGGCGAGACAGTTACTGTTACATTCCAGATTCAAATAAACGCTATTCCTCCTAATGGAAAAATAGAAAATACAGCAAGTGTTACCTACACTTCTCAGCCTAATCCTAGCGAACCTCCTATTACAACAACAGAAACGACTCCTACCGTAACTTTACCTGTTCGTACCGCTAACCCGAACCCGCAAAAAACAGTGGATCGTGAGTTTGCAAGTATTGGTGATACGCTCACTTATACAATCACCCTTCAAAATACTGGTAATATACCTGCAACTAATGTCATTATTACAGATTCTATCCCTACTGGAACTACATTTATCCCTGGTAGCGTTACGATTAATGGCATTCCACAACCTAATTTGACCCCTGAAATAGGAATCCCAGTTGGCACATTAAACCCTAGACAAATAGTGACTGTTACTTTAGAAGTACAAATAACAGCTTTACCACCAAATGGCATTATCTCAAATGAAGCAAATGTCACTTACACATCTCAACCAGATCCGACACTCCCGCCTATTACAACAACCACACCGACTCCAATCGCAGAAACAATTGTACAAAATGCAGAATTAGAGTCAACTAAAACAGTAGATTTATCAGTTGCTAACATTGGAGATGCACTCACGTATACAATCACTCTTGAAAACCTCGGAAATATTCCAATGACAAATGTATCCGTCATGGATCAAGCACCAGTAGGCACACAATTTATTGTGGATTCTGTTACAATAAATGGGATTTTGCAACCAGGTATTGATCCAAGTATCGGGATACCTATCGGCACAATACAGCCTAATCAAATAGTAACCATCACGTTCCAGGTAACGATTACAAATATACCTCCTAACGGTGTTGTTACAAATATTGGTTCAATCAACTTTACATCTCAGCCTAACCCAAATGAACCTCCTATTACAAAAACAGAAGAAACTCCTCCAGTTAATACTGAAATTATTAACAGCATTATTAATCCAGCAAAAACAGCTGATCGAAACAATGTTGATATAGGTGATATCATTACGTACACCGTTATCTTCCAAAACTTACAAACTGTTGAACTAACAAATATTATTTTCACAGATTCGATTCCAATTGGTACGACTTTCATTCCAAATAGTGTAACAATTAATGGTATCTCAACGAGCGATGTTGATCCAGCTCTTGGCATTCCTCTTGGCACATTAAATCCTAGTCAATCAGTTGTTGTAACTTTCCAAGTTCGTGTTGTTTCCATACCACCTAACGGAATTATTGTAAATGAAGCTACTATCACCTACACATTCCAACCTAATCCTGGAGAACCCCCAGTAACAGTAACTACACCGACTCCACCTACTACTACAAATGTCAATACCGCAACAACGAACCCTACAAAATCCGCAGATAAAGTATTTGCTTTATTAGGCGACACAATCACCTATACAATCTCCTTACAAAATACAGGAACTGTCCCTGCAACAAATGTACTTGTAACCGACCCTATTCCAGCTGGTACTACTTTCATTCCGAATAGCGTTACGATAAACGGCATTCCACAACCAGATATCGTTCCTAGTTCTGGAATTCTTATCGGTACATTAGAACCTAACACTTCAGCCGTCGTAACTTTCCAAGTTCAAGTAACATCGATACCACCGACAGGTTTTATCGAAAATGAAGGAAGCGTTTCATTCCAGTACCAGCCAGATCCAAATTTACCTCCCGTATCCGTTACTACGCCTACACCTACTACAAAGACGCAAGTAAGTGAAGTTACTACTAATCCTAACAAACAAGCTACTCCTCAAGTTATTAACCTTGGTGATACTGTCACTTATACAATTACGTTCCAAAATGTAGGGAATATTAATGCGTCAGATGTTATTATTGCAGACCCTACTCCAGCTGGTACTACTTTCATTCCGAACAGTGTTACGATTAATGGTGTTGCTTCACCTGGAGCAAATCCAAATAGTGGTGTAAACGTTGGGACTGTAACTCCAGGACAAATTGTTACATTAACTTATCAAGTTACTGTAACTGAACTCCCACCAGACGGTATTATTAAAAACACTGCAACTGTCACTTACACATTCCAGCCAAACCCTAGCGAACCCCCTATTACTATTACAGATCCTACTCCAACTGTTGAAGTATCCGTTATTACACCTACACCTAACCCAAATAAACTAGCCGACAAACAAATTGTAGATATAAATGAAATCATAACGTATACTGTAACCTTCCAAAATCGCGGATCAGTCCCTGCAACTTCCGTTATCATTACTGATCCGTTAGCAAATGGGTTAACGTTTCTTCCAGGTACTGTTGTAATAAATGGCATTCCAGATCTTGGAGCAAATCCTGTTGTAGGTATACCTGTTGGAACAGTCAATCCAAACGATACAATTACTGTTCAATTCCAAGCAAGAGTCACAAGTGTACCACCTGGTGGTATTATTCGAAATCAAGCAACTGTTACTTTCACATATGAACCAGGTCCTGGTGAACCTCCTATTACAATTACAGACCCTACTCCAATTAACACAACGAATGTAAATACAGCTATATTAAATCCGGAAAAAACAGCCACGCCGGAAACAGTTACTTTAGGTGATATCATTACGTATACGATTTCTCTCCAAAATACAGGTACCATTCCTGCTAATCATATACTTGTAACTGATACAATTCCTATCGGTACTTCGTTCATCCAAAATAGTGTAACAATTAACAACGTGCCGCAACCAACTGCAAATCCATCAGCAGGCATCCCAATTTCAACACTTGCTCCTTCTGAATCCGCAACGATTTCTTTCCGTGTCCTAGTTACTTCAATTCCACCAAGCGGAGAAATTCAAAACCAAGGTAACGTTTCCTTCCAGTACCAACCCGATCCTACTAAACCACCGGTATCCGTTACTACCCCTACACCTACTACAATTACTCCTGTAAACGTTGGGACTATTAACCCGATAAAAACCGCTGATAAATCCATCGTTTCAGTAGGTGATACGATTACATTTACTATCACATTCCAAAATGAAGGTACGATTCCTGTCACTGACATTTCTGTTACAGACTCACTTCCTGTCGGCACATCATTCGTTCCAAATAGTGTCACAATTAATAACATTCCCGTTCCAAACGCAAATCCATCCACAGGCATTCCAGTCGGAACTCTTAATCCAACAGAATCCGTAACTATTTCATTCCAAGTACAGGTTATTACACTTCCAGCTAATAGAATGATTACAAATATCGCATCCATTACGTATACTTCTCAACCCGACCCGACTAGACCACCTATCACAACAACGACTACAACACCACCAATTACGATAGAAGTAAACCCTAATGAGCCAAACACATTTATTAAGACCGCAAATGTAAATAGCGCCCATCTCGGTGATTTCATCACATATACACTTACCTTTACTAACAATGGCATCATCCCAGTAAATAACGTACTCATTACCGACCCACTTCCTCCTGAGGTTACTTTCTATCCAAATTCAGTAACAGTAAATGGAGTAGCACGTCCCGGAACTAACCCAACTATCGGTATTCTTATCAATACTGTTAATCCAAGTGAATCCGTTGTTGTTCGTTTTATCGTTCAAGTAACAGCAGAGCCACGAAATGGTCTCATTCGAAATACCGCTCGCATTCGCTATACACTCAGACCAGATCCTACTAAACCACCGATTTCCGTTGATGAAACTTCAGAGCCAAACATTATTCCGTTTATCGGTCCGTTCGTCTCACCAAATTTAAATTGTTTCTTTAATGGGGAACGTTTTATCCGGCGCGGTTGGAATAGAAGATGTTAGCAATATAAAATAAAAAGACAGCGTCAAAAAACGCTGTCTTTTTATTTTATACATATACAGTTTTTAAGTTAATTTCATATCTTTTTCATTATAAAAACCATCTTCTTTTTCCATTTCCTTTTGCAATTTCGTAAAGGAACGGTACATCGCAATTCTCCATGACACAATCATTGCGAACGCGAGTAAGAAGAACATGCCACTAAGTTGTCCTAAATCAAGAGATTGGCTTAAGTATGTTTTAAATACAATTCGCACGACAAGTAATCCAATTAATATAAAAACAAAGGCTTTTGAACGCTTCAAATAAATCTCTTGTCCTCTAATCTCAAATTTAGATGTTTTAATAAGAAAAATAGAGAAAAACAAACCGACGCCAATTGCTTCTAACATTTCTGCTGGAGTTAATCGAAATTCAGGAAAAACATACATCAACGCTCCCGTACTCATAAAAAATGGTGGAAGTATAATTTTTTTCAATGTTGCAGGTTTCTTAGCTGCTTTTAAACGAATAAACATCGCACCAACAGCCATACAAACAGCAACGATACTGGATAAAACAACTATGTTCATATTTTCTCATCCTTTTTTGTGGCTATATGCAAAATATACTTTCATTATATGCTTTTCCGTTAGTATTTCCAACATTTTCACAGAATAATACTAAAAACCCGTAAAACCACCAAATAAACTTGAGAAATATACGATAATTTTTGTCATCCAGTTAAAGTATAAGAAGATACCCATGATAATCATAATGTATCCCCCGATTTTCATGAACTTCATACTGTTTCTTTTAATCCAAGACATTTTCGTAATAAAGAATGATAGTACGAAGAACGGGATAGCAAATCCAAGTATGTATGCAATCATATAAATCATTGCTGATTCTGGATTTGTTGCTGCTAATCCAATAACCGATACTAAAATAGGTCCAGTACAAGGTGTCCATCCTGCCGCAAATGCCAACCCAATTAGAACGGATCCAAAATAACCACTCGGACGATTTTTAAACGTGAATTTACGATCTTGCATTAAAAACTTCGGCTTAAACACACCGACAATAATAAGACCAAATACGATGATAAATATACCACCTAACTGTCTAATTAAATCTTTATAATTTGTAAAAATGCCTCCAATAAAACTTGTACCAAATCCAATTGCCATAAATATAATTGAAAATCCAAGTAAGAAAAACGCTGTATGTATCATACTTCTTTTGCGAAGCATTGCATTTTCTTCTTTCAACTCAGAAACCGACATACCTGTTATGTACGATAAAAATGCCGGATAAAGCGGTAAGCAGCATGGGGAAATAAATGATAAAAACCCGGCGCCAAACGCTAAAAAAATACTAATATCTTGCATTGTTCCACTCCTCTCTTTACATATTGTAGCAAAAACATATAAAAATACTGTGAACAATTCGTGAAATCACTTTTCCAACGTGATAATAAGAAAAACTACCCTTTCACGCTTTTTCTAAAAAAACGTTTTCAGTTCCTTCTATTATATAGAAAAATCTCAATTAAACTACAAAACCTCTCTAATGTTATTAACATAACAAAGGTAACATAGTTTCTCAAATGATTAGCATATTATTCGTATGTCTATATACATATTGATTAAAAAATATTTTTTTCAAATGCTGTCTTTATACAATACAAAGCTGATTTTACAATACTTCTATTATTACTAATTTCAAGATTATGCATAAATATCATACTTTTATTATTATTCTATAAAATGTCACACTTTTCTTTTATTTGACCCTTCATTTTTAATTTTGTATACTTCCCTCTAGTTATATATGTCCGTTACGGAACAAGTTCATATAGATGGGAGGAATTTTTCATGCTTCGTTATTCTCTTTTAGTTTTATTAGGAGCGTGTAGTTATGGGATTTTAGCTATTTTCGTTAAACTTGCATATGCAGAAGGATTTTCACTTGGAGAGGTAATTGGCAGCCAATATTTGTTCGGTTGGATTATTTTGCTTGCTATTACACTTCTATTTTCTAGACATCGTGTTCCATTAAAACAAGCATTAACTTTATTCGTTGCAGGTACATCTGCAAGTTTCACTGGAATTTTTTATTATGCTTCATTAAAAACTGTACCAGCATCTATTGCAATTATACTTTTATTTCAATTCGTTTGGGTCGGAATTATTATTGAAGCAGTCGCAACAAAAACATTACCTTCAAGAGAAAAGGTTATTTCCGTTATTTTCTTACTTGCAGGTACATTTTTATCAAGTGGTTTACTAGAAAAATCAGCAGGTGATTTCGATACGACAGGAATTATACTAGGCCTGTTATCTGCTGTTACATTTGCAACATACATTTTTGTGAGCGGAAAAGTTGCTGTTGAAGTACCTTCATTACCACGTGGTGTTCTCCTAATGGCTGGCGCTTTAACTTTAGTAATGATCGTATTCCCTCCAACATTTATTTTTAACGGTGCAATTTCTGAAGGTCTTTGGAAATACGGTTTAGGTTTAGGAACATTTAGTATCGTTATTCCTTCTATCGCCTTTACAATTGGTATTCCAAAGATTGGTTCTGGCTTAGCAACTATTCTTGGTGCAGCAGAATTACCCGTTACTACAATTATGTCTGTATTCGTTTTAAAAGAAGCTGTGCTCTCTTCACAATGGTTCGGTGTATCACTTATTTTAATCGGTATTGCAATCCCGCAAATTGCCTATGCAATGCGTGGACGTTATCGTAAACATCATACACACAAAAAATTGGCAGCATAAACGAGAGAGGATTTTCATTTGAGAATCCTCTCTTTTAATATTGTATACTTGATGTAAATACTTTATTTAAGAAAGAAGGCATTATACGTGGCTGCAAATCTAGAGCAATTAACTGAGACGCTAATTTCTATTCGTCGAAATTTACATGAGCATCCAGAACTATCATACGAAGAATTTGAAACGACGAAAGCTATAAAGAATTGGTTGGAAGAAAAAAACATTACGATTATACATTCTAATTTAGAAACAGGCGTTATTGCTGAAATTTCTGGAAATAGTAACGGACCACTTATAGCAATCCGTGCTGATATTGATGCCCTGCCTATTCAAGAGGAAACAAATTTACCGTACGCTTCAAAAATTCACGGCAGGATGCATGCTTGCGGACATGATTTTCATACAGCTGCTATTATAGGGGCTGCTTATTTGCTAAAAGAAAAAGAATCTTCTCTTAGCGGAACTGTACGCTTTATATTCCAGCCAGCTGAAGAAAGCAGTAATGGTGCTTGCAAAGTAATTGAAGCCGGGCATTTACATGGCGTGCAAGCTATTTTCGGCATGCATAATAAACCTGATTTACCAGTCGGTACAATCGGTATTAAAGATGGTCCACTGATGGCTGGAGTTGATCGATTTGAAATTGAAATTCACGGAGTTGGTACACATGCAGCTGTACCAGATGCTGGGGTAGATCCAATTGTCGCATCTTCTCAAATTGTGATGGCATTACAAACAATTGTAAGCCGAAATATAAGTTCTTCACATAATGCCGTCGTTAGTGTCACAAACATCCACTCAGGAAATACGTGGAACGTTATTCCTGAAAAAGCAATATTAGAAGGTACTGTTCGTACTTTCCAAGCTGAAACACGCGAAAAAATTCCAGCCTTAATGGAACGTATCATTAAGGGCGTTTCTGATGCACTAGGTGTAAAAACAGAATTCCATTTTCATTCAGGTCCTCCTGCTGTCCATAATGATGAAAGTCTTACTCATTTATGTACACAAACTGCACAGGAAATGTCACTAGACGTGATTACCCCTACTCCTTCCATGGCTGGCGAAGATTTCTCTTTTTATCAACAACACATACCAGGATCATTCGTCTTTATGGGAACGAGTGGTACACATGAATGGCATCATCCAAGCTTTACAGTAGATGAGCGAGCGTTACCCATAAGTGCAGAATACTTCACTTTGTTAGCTGAAAAAGCACTTAAACACTTTTCCTAAAAAAGGAGCCGTTAAGAAATGCTTAACGGCTCTTTTTTTTAAGTTAAATCACGTTTTAAAAATACTGTATAGGAAATGATTAAAAATACAAATAAATACAGTACTAACATACATGATGCAAACGGGAACGTTACTCCATCAATAAAGCTTCCATTCTTTGCAATACTATATAAATCTGTGTTTGCTGGCAATAAATATTTCGCCCAATCATATCTAGTTGCTGCTAGTAATGCGATGTTTCCTGATAAAGCAAGAAATAGTGAAATACCAATCGCGCCTCCACTAGATCTTGTTAGTACAGAAATCATAAATGCAAACGCTGCGTACACAATCGTCGGCAACCACGATAAAATATAATACTTACTAGCTTCTACAAAAATATTTTGTTTTATAATATTTCCATCTTGGAAAATAAACTCGCTCCATGCAGGCTGCTGGAATTTATAAATAACAAGTCCACATAAAATGGAAAAAATCATATTAAATATAAACAATAGCGCTGCAAATATGACAATTGCTAAAAATTTAGCTGTCAAAATTTTAAAGCGACTTGCTGGTCGTATCGTTAAAAATTTATATGTTCCCCAGCTATATTCATTCGCAAAAATTGTACTTGCATACACGAGGATAAACGGGAGCAATATTGGAAATACGATAAAACCTGTATCTCTCATGAAAGAAAGCGGAGAACTACTTGCAGGTGCTGTATCTGTATCTAAATGCTTCATCTTAAGCTGATATTCCTTTACAAGCTCATCCCCAGATCGTTCCGCTAAAATTGCTTCTTTTTCCATGCCTAGCTTTTTCTCAATTTCTACAGTTCGTTCTGTATAATCAGCTTTCCATCCTTTTGTTTCCGGCTCCAAATACTTTACAGTAACCCATCCTAATCCGATTATTAATACTGCAATAACTGCAAATGGAATAATCGTTCGCTTTCGCTTAAATATTTTATACAATTCGTTATACACTAAATTAAACAATATCTTTTCCCCCTGTTAATTCTAAAAATTGCTCTTCTAACGTTTTTCTTTCTTCATATACACGATACACTTGAATGTTTTTCTCAAGCAATGTACGAATAACATTTGGGATTTCTTCATCTTTTACATGAATAAGTAAATCATTACCTTTTATTAAAACATCTTGGTCTAACATTTCTGCCGCTTTATTCGCATCATCTACGCGTATACGGATTGTCTCCATCTCTTCACTTTGATTATGCTGAATATTTTGCGTCGCGACATATTCTCCGTGCTGAATAATGATAACTCTATCACACATTAATTCAACTTCCGAAAGTAAGTGACTAGATACAAGTACCGCTTTTCCTTGTTCATGTGCAATTTTCTTTATGTACATTCTCATTTCATGTATTCCACTAGGATCTAATCCATTCGTTGGTTCGTCTAATATTAATACATCTGGATCATGAATAAGCGCTTGGGCAATTCCTAAACGTTGTCTCATGCCGAGTGAATATGCTTTTACTTTGCGATTAATTACTTGTCCCATCCCTAGCAATTTCACTACTTCATCGATACGTTCTTCTGTCACGTTACCATTCATGCGTCCGAAATATGTTAAATTCTCATAGCCGCTCAAAAATGGATAAAATTCCGGTGCCTCAATTACTGCTCCAATTTTCGAGGCAGTACTTTCAAATTGCTGTTTTACAGATTGACCGTCAATCCAAACTTCGCCCTCTGTCATACGAATCATGCCGACCATCATTCTCATTAAAGTCGTTTTTCCAGCACCATTTGGTCCAAGCAAACCAACTACTTCACCTTTTTTAACTTCGAAACTAATATTTTCTACAAGTGTCTTTGAACCGATTCGCTTCGTTAACCGCTCGACCTTTACAATTGATTGTTCATTTGTCATGCTATACAACCTTTCCTTCCCATTCTTTGTCAGGTCTTTACACTGTAACATGATTATTTTTATGTGTAAAATGGAAAAAGGCATGATTTCTCATGCCTTTTCTTTAAACTGAAATGAATTTTCATCTTGTAAACTTTGAACAAATCGAATACATTGCACCATCGATAATAGAAAAATAACAATCATAATTATACTCACTACTACTATTGCATATATTGTAATCGGTGCACTATTTATCCCTTGTATTCCTGTTATTTTCATAAAGATAATCGTAAATAATTTTAAAAATAACATCCCATTAACTAATCCAAAAACAAACGCTGCTCCATAAATAAATAATTGTTCCTGACATAATAAACATAGTACATCATTTCTCTTCCTATTCTCTGCTACATAAGATTTAATTTCTTCTTTCCTCGCTTGCAGAAGAGAATAAGTCATTTTATATGTAATAAACGTACATATGAAAATGACTACGATAAACAACGTGTAAAAACACATTTGAAATAAAAGTGTAGTCCCTAATTCCCCAGCAACTACTTCATTAAATTGTAGCGATATCATAAAAAACAAAATCATAATACTCATAGCAATCCACATAAATTGCTTCATCCTTTTGGTAGCAAATGTTCTTATATTTTTTCTCGCTAACCGACATAAAGACATAAAATTCTTCCCCTACCTTATTACATACGCATTCTATACTACTAGTGTATAAAAATATGACATTTTAAACATCGCACTACAATCGGAGTTTTTTCTAAGCCTTTAGTCCTAGAAAACAAAAATAAACATGTTTATCTCTTTAGTATAGAACTAAAAAAAGAACAATAAAGCGGAAAGGCAATTATATTGCCTTTCCGCTTTATTGTTTAATGAGGTGTACTTTTTAATAACTTAATTAATCTCATCCTCAACTTCTATTCTTTTCTTCTCTCTTGCAATTTTTAAAAACTCTAGTAGCTCTGGATTGCTATTCATTTTTTTGTAAGCTACTGACATTTCTGCAACAAAATTAGAATCATATAGCTCTTTATATACAACTTCTGTTTTATATAATTTATTTGCCGATACGGGTATGACTGTAATTCCAATCCCCGCTGCTACAAGTCCCATAACTGTTTGATATTCCGTCGCTTCTTGTACGATACGCGGACTAAACCCGACGTCGCGGCAAAGTGATAAAATTGTATCGTATAACGCTGGCCATACTGGTCTCGTAATAAATACAAACGGTTCATCCCGTAAATCTTCTATATGTATTTCATCTTTCTCTGCAAGTGGATGAGCCTTCGGTAAACATAAAGTACAAGATAGTTTTTGTATTGGCTCTAACTCTAATAATTGTGTTGGGATTGGTGGACGCAAAAATCCAATATCAATACGATTATCATGAAGTGCATGCACTTGATCTGGAGTAGATAATTCATGTAATGCAACAGACACCCTCGGAAATTTCTTTCTATACTCCCTTACGATAGATGGTAAAATATCATATATCGCCGCACCTACAAAACCAATTGAAAGTGAGCCCACTTCTCCCCTTTGGGCACTTTGTGCAATCTCTACCGCTTTTTCAATTTGTTCGAACGCTTTTTTTACTTCTTTCAAAAACATTTCTCCAGCTTCTGTTAATTCAACCTTTCTCTTCGTTCTTGAAAATAACATAACTCCCATTTCTTTTTCTAATTGCTGAATTTGTTGACTAAGCGGTGGTTGTGTCATTTGTAAACGAGCAGCCGCTCGTCCAAAGTGTAACTCCTCTGCCACTACAACAAAATATTGCAAATGCCGTAATTCCATTTTGGACACCCTTTTCCATTTCAATTAATACGTCTAATATATTAATAACATATAATTTATATATTAGACAAATTTTTTGAATGAACGTATAGTAAAAATTGTTAATTCTTTTTTACAATTTTTATGTAAAAAAAGAAAGAGGTGGTTACTGTATGAAATGGTGGAAATTAAGCGGACAAATTTTACTATTATTTTGTTTCGCTTGGACAGGTGAATGGATTGCAAAACAGGCACACCTCCCAGTTCCAGGAAGTATTATCGGTATTTTTTTATTATTAATCTCATTAAAATTTAACCTAGTGAAAAAAGAGTGGATACAAGACGGTGCAGACTTTTTATTAAAAGAACTTATTTTATTTTTCATTCCTTCTGCAGTCGCTGTCATACGCTACAAAGATACACTATCACAATATGGAATCGATCTCATCTTAATTATTATGATTAGTACACTTTGTGTCACTCTCGTTACAGGACTCTTAACAGAATTGCTACTAAAGCGGAAAGGATCCGTGCAATGATCAGCTTTCTTTGTTTACTATTAACACTATTCACATATTGGATATCGAAGAAAATGTATCAACGCTGGAATTGGAGCTTACTTTCTCCTCTTCTCGTATGTCCTATTATTTTAATCGCGTTATTACTCGGACTAGACACATCTTATGAAACGTATGAAACTGGAGGCCACTGGTTAACAGAATTATTAAAACCTGCAACAGTTGCTTTTGCATGGCCAATCTATAAATACTTTGATTTACTTAAGAAACATGGAATAGCTATTTTACTTAATGTCATTGTTGGTTCGTTTCTATCAGTTATTACTTCAGCACTACTAGCAAATTATTTTCAAATTGATTCATCGTTAGAACATAGTTTAGCACCTCATATTGTAACGACGCCAATTGCAATGGCCATTTCAGAAATGATTGGTGGTATGTCACAATTAACAGCAGTATTTGTTGTTTTAACTGCGTTAACAGGAGCATTGCTCGGACCTTCTCTCATTCGTATATGCCGTATTAAAACAGCAATTGCAAAAGGTATTATGTTAGGAACGAGCGCAAATGGAACCGGTACATCAAAAGCATTCGAAATCGGTCCTGTAGAAGGAACGATTGCAAGTTTATCTATGCTTTTAACTGCAGGAGCTAGTTTAGTTATCGTTCCGCTTTTCTTATCGTGGATACATTAAAAAAGCAAGTGTTTACACACTCGCTTTTTTATTTATGTATTTGTTTAAAATCTCATAATCCTCCGGGAAAGATAACGTTAATTCCTTCATTTCATCTATCCTCTTCCAAGCAATTTCATGTATTAACTCATCAGGATCTTGGATTTTCATACTACCGCCTATTTTTTTTACGACATAATAATGAACGTATACAGGAACCCCATATGTAATCCCTTCTTTTTCGTATATTTTACTTACAACTTCCACATTGTAACCTGTTTCTTCCCAAACTTCTCGGATACAACATTCCTCTAGTGTTTCTCCTTTTTCAAGTCCTCCACTTGGGACGGACCACCTTTTTTCTTCACCTTTTTGTCCTTGCAATACCATTAAAACCTCATTTCTTTCATTTACACATACTGCTGCACAACCTATCCATCTTTCCATATACATCCCTCCCCTACTACTATTCGTCTCCTTTTTTATTTTCTCCTTGAAAAAAGAGGAAAAAAGGAAAACAATGACGAAAATTCACATCAACTTCATAGGCAGTTCCTTCTTAGAAATTAAAAACGGAAGGATGAAAGCATGATTTTTAAATATGTTGTGGAATGTGTCTTTTGTGAAGAAAATCGAAAACCTCGCCAAGCTATCGTCACAGTTCCTGCTACTACTCAGCTACTAGCCATTGAAAAAGTGCGTGCAGAATGTAAACGTCGTTTCGGAAAAGCTTTATTATTACAAACTGAAATTAAAGAAGAAATAGTTTTTGAACAAAAAGAAAGCTGACCATAAATTGGTCAGCTTTCATATCCGATCATATTTTCACATGAAGATTAGGGGCATCCTCTTTAAGGATCGGGATTTTCCCATTATGTACGTTCCATAATGGTCATCGAACAATATATTTCTATACAATTAAATATTGAATAGAATAGGGCAAAACTTGTTCGCATTTTTAGAAAAGGGATAGGGATATAATTCAAGTAGTACTTCGAATACTCGAACTTTACACTCATTATATTAAAGCAAATCCTTTTATATGGGAAATATGAATTACTTACATAATTCATTCGTAAAACATATTAGTTTGCTATATTATTTTTATCCCATTAATAACATACATCCAGCGAAAACTGGTGTCATAATCATTGAAAACTTCAAAAGCATACGTGGTGCATAATTTGTAAACTTCGCACCGATATAAGCTCCTAGCATCGTCCCAATTAATACTTGCAATAATAATATATAATCTAGATACCCTTCTGAACTATACCCTAACCCACCCCCAATCGCAATGGGCAATATAACAAGCATTGTTGTTCCTACAGATTGCTGAATCGTCAATCCTAATAGACCCATTAATCCAAGTTGAATAAATGGTGCAGAACCAATCCCAAATGAACCAGCCATCATTCCAGTGACTAATCCAAGACATATACATTTCATTATGTTCTCTTTCGAAAAATCTTTAATCTCTGCTAAAAGTAACTCTTCCCTATTTTGAAACTTAATTAATTTAATAAACATAAAAATTGCAGATAAAAATAACATCCCAGCTGTAAACCAATGAAGAAGATGTCCTGGTATAAGTGAACCAATTTTTGAACCGATATAAGAACCAAGCGCTCCACATCCCCCAACAATCCCGCCTATAGTAAGTACTACATTTCCTTCACGATAATGACTTATAACCCCAGATAATGTCGTAAATGCCATAGCAGTTAAAGACGTTGCAAGTGCAACGTGAATAGGAATATGGAATACTAAAGTGAGTATCGCGATAATAAACCCGGCTCCCCCAGCTCCAACAAACCCTAATAAAATCCCCATTACTAACATCGTTATAATAATTGCCACATACTCTCCCTCCAGTAAGGCAATTATCCACCATATTCTTTCTTCTACACAAATAAAAAGCATCCATCTAGGATACTTTTTATTTCAATACTATGTACTTAATCTTGATTAATCAAAATAACCGCGGGGCCAGCGACTACTACTCCAGCTACTTCGATTTTTTCAAATTCCTTTACTGTAATAGATATAACGCCTTCTCTTTCCATCAATTCTTTACTCAGGACATCAGTCGGTATAGCTTTCACCGTCTTACCTCCTTTTCATTTATACAATATGATAAAGTAAAACTTTAACCAGTATGGATTTTCAATCAGGCTGCTCGCAAATAGCTCGTTAAAAACAATCCAACGCATCTATATATATGCATCACCTCCGCTTTCATTCCTTATTCCACTCAAAAACCTCCGCTCCCTTCCATAACATATTGAAAAATAAAAAAGCACTCGCAAAAGCGAGTGCTTTTTCATTATTTACTTTCTATTACTTTTAACATTCTATTAATAAATGCTGCCGATTCTCCACGCGTTGCAGAACCTTTCGGCATAAATTCATTATTTTCATTTCCTTTTACAATACCTAATCCATAAACACGTTGTACAGCTTGTTTATCATATGCTAAATCTTGATCTGAAAATGGTAACGAGACTAAGTTACCTTTAATTTTTTTATATTGCAGTGCACGGTCAATCATGATAACAGCTTCATCTCGTTTAATCGTATCGTTTGGAGCAAATATACCATTTCCTCTACCACTTATTATCCCAGCACTTGCTGCACGATTAATACCATCTATTAGCGATGGATGTGCTGTATTTAAGTCATTAAAATTCGATGATCCTTCAGGTAGCTGCAATGATCTTGATATTAAATTTGCAAATTCACCACGTGTCACAAGGCGCTCTGGCCAATAAGAACCTTTTCCATCTCCAACCATAATACCGCGCTTATCTAATTCACGAATGTCTGCTTCATACCAACCACCCGTTATATCATCTTTATGGTTCGCATCATAATAAACTTTTGTTCCTTGTAAGAATGGTTCCCACCCATTATTTTTAATCATAATGGCTGGACAAATCTTCCCACTCCAAAATTGATGTTTTTTCACATTTTCTAAAGGAATATTTAATTCCCCCATTAAATAAGCTGCTAGTTTACGAGCATTTTCAACAGCTTTATTATAATCACCATCTTCGTTTACAGCAATTTCAATCGCAATTGATTCTCGATTCCCAGTTCCTTCTGCTCCATCTCCTGCATGCCAAGCATTTTCGTTTAATGGCAGGTGTTGATAAATCTCTTTATCGTCTACCGTAAAGTGCCACGACGCTGAACGATCTTCCGTTCCCGTTGCTTGGTTATATAAATATATCGCATGGTTTCTAGCATTTGCCCCAACACTATAATTATCGGTCTCATGAATCGTAATATACTTCGGGTTCATCGCATAACCTGGACGAATATTTTCATTTCCTTTTGGTACAATCATTTCTTTTAAAGGTACACCATAAATATCCGTTGTTTTCTCTTCTATTGGCGCAGCATACATAGCTGCTGCACGTTTTGTACGTGTTGGTGCTGCATCTTGTATAAGTGAAGCTTTTGTTCCTTCAAATTTTGCTGAAGGTGAATGAATCCATTTCATCTCATTATTTATTTTTACTTGGAACCATTCTCCCGCCTGTCCAATTGCTTGAATAGTTTGCGGCTCCAGTACATTTTCTTCTTTGTATGAAGTAAATGGTTCAGAGTAAGTAGAGCTTCCTTCATTAATAACTAACTTTTCACTTAATAACGGGTGAATTTCTTTAACCTCTACATTTCCATCACTATTTTGTATCCATCCCGTTCCCGATGAAGTTTGAACATAGTAAGCGTTTCCTTTTCTCTTCTCAGCTTTTACAACTTGATTCGAAATACGAATCCCTGTCTCTTTTTGGAAATTACTAGAATCGTATAAAAGTACTTCTTTCACTATATGTACAAGAAACTCACCTTGCACTTCACTTCTTACTCCTTTATCTTCCCCTCGACCATCTTCATCTTTCATATGGTTTTCAATACTTTTTAAAGCTTGTTCATCAGATGAAACTGTAACAGTTTTTCCAAGCTCATTAGCATAGGAATAATTTGGAATCGTTACCATACTAAATACAATTGATGCAGCTAAAACATTATAAAATCCTTTTTTCATCATACTACTTAACACGCATATCATTAAATTCGTGTTAAAATTCCCCTCCTCAACCAAAATATAGATTATCTACTAAACTATTAAGCAACATAACCATTTACAATATAACAGACTCATTCCAATTCGTATAGATAGGAATGACTACTATTTGCCTACATTTACTATATTGGAATATAAAAAAGAAGCTATAATATATAGCTTCTCTCAACGGTTCTTTAATCGGTATGCACCTTATATTCCACAACTTTACCATCTCTATCAAATTGTAAAACAAGATGTTCACTATCTATGGGAATAAAGCCACGTTCAGTTCCAAGATAGTACGAAGTGATAACCCCGTTTTCTCCATTTCTCGTTTCAGTAGGCGTTCCTAATAATTGTGTAATTTCTTCATTTGATTTTCCTGTTAATTTATATTTTTGCAATAGATCATCTACCATATGTACCCGTTTATCTTCAGCATGTAACCACCGATCTTGGTTAAACTTGGAAGTGTACGTATTCATACTTAATTGTGCAGTACATACTACTAACGGAATAAGTGCTACTATTAATACTCCCGACATTTGCTTCTTTTCTTCATTACGATTTTTAGCCACATATAAGATCGACTTTTGAATCATAACTAATAAAACAAATGGCATGACTATTATAAAAATGCTCGTTACACTTAATGACGTATGAGCCATACCAATAATAAACATAAAAGCAAGATACATGAGTATATACAAACAAATATAAACATACAAAATACCCCTTAATATAGCACTCAGAAAGCCCACCTCTTTTTAATTCATTATATAATTCATTCGATTAATGGTTTCTCGAAGTTTTTCTAACTCTTGACCTGTATATATTATTTTCCCCGTTAAGAATTCATTTCTGAAAAACGATACAAGTTGCTCTCTATCTTTTAATCTCGGCGTTTTTTCTTCAGAAAGATCTAACACTTCTTTCCCATTCTCATTATAAAAATATACAATCGGATTTATGTTTTCCTTTACAATATCAACTTGCATTTCTTTCAAACAATTGTATAGAATATGAGATAGTTTCTTCGCTCTATATACTGGATTCCCTTCATTTTTCACTTGTATCGTTAATGAATCTTCACCTGTAATATATTCAAACGTCTCTTCTTTCTCTATCTCTTGTTGATACTTGCCAATTTCATCAATCATAAATGAATATGTACTAGCATTTTCTTTCGTTAAGCCATGAATTAATTTCCCTGTCCATTCTTTCGTTTCAAGTACATACATACCCGTTTTACTTAAAACAAGATGATGAATTCGAAAATCATTTCTTCCATGCTGATTCCTCATAAAAACATTCGGCATAATATGAAATTCATTATCTAGTATTATGCCTTGCTCTACGAAGCCACGCTTCATATACTGTAATGTTTCGTGTGTACTCACTTCGGCTCCATTTTTCGTATACTCTCGCAAATCTGCAATTAACTTTTGAAACATATGTATTTCGTTACTATGTTTTTCTTGCATTTCACTGCGTTCTTTACTATGTTGCACAGCTAATTGATTTTTCATCATACGCATATTTTCAAGTTCTCTCGCTGCACTTATTTGTAAATCATTGTATTTTTTCTGTTCCATATTTTTTAATGTATTTTGCTGCTCTTTATGTTCTGTAACCGTAGCTGCAATTTCATTTTCGTACGTTTCAATTGCTTGTTTTTTTTCAAATTCCGCTTGCTGACTCTCTGATTCTAGCTGTTTATTTTTATAAAACAGCACGAATACTGCAGCTAATAATAATAAAATTACACCTATTAGCACATAATTCATATTTTTTCTCCTTTATTGCATTTTCAATTATTTTTATAAACATCCATTATATTATACTATGCTTTTAATATACACTTTGTAAAAATTACATATTTATAATAAAAGGCATCTCAAGCGAGATACCTTTTACGTTCATTTTATTGTACACCATACTGAATATAACTCGGATCATAGTATATCCATTCGCTTCCACCTAAAGCAATCCAACTATCTTGTTCGTCCAAAACTTCATATGATTCTCCTCTATTTAGCTGACGGATTACATTTGACTGTAAAGATGGTCTACCCCGTAAATTTACATTATCGCCATTAATTACAGTAACACCATAGACTGCAGTAGCAGTACTGGGCCGGGAAACATTTCCACCACCATTTGTTCCATTTCCTTGCAAAGCTTCTAATGAAACCGCTGCTGTGACGACGTTTATACTATAGACATAAAGAGCAAACATATTTTATAAACAAAGTAAAAAAGCCTTGTAATTACAAGGCCTTTTGTAAACTTCCTTTATTTTGTAGTAAATACATATTATAATACAATCCTTGTTCACTCAGTAATTCTTGATGTGTCCCTCTTTCTACTATCTCTCCATCGTGCATAACAAAAATTTGATCTGCATCTTGTATGGTAGATAATCTGTGTGCAATCGCTATCGTAGTCCGTCCTTTTCGCATTTGCTGTAACGCTGTTTGGATTGCATCTTCAGTTTCTGTATCAATATTTGCTGTTGCTTCATCTAATACTAACACTTTCGGATTCGTCGCTATCGTTCTAGCGAAAGCAATTAATTGTCGTTGACCACTAGAAAATGCAGCTCCTCTTTCTACTACTTCCGTTTCATACTGCTCTGGTAATTTTTCAATAAACGTATTCGCTTGCACAAATTGTGCCGCTTCTTTTACTTCTTCATCCGTAATTTCTTCATTATACATACGAATATTTTGTTTTACATTTCCCGCAAATAAAAATGCATCTTGCAATACAAGTCCTATTTTCTTTCTAATTTCTTGTTCTTCAAATTTCTCTAACTCTACACCATCTATTACAATATTTCCGGACTTAATATTATAGAATCTCAGTAATAAATTCATAATAGTACTCTTTCCGCTGCCAGTGTGCCCAACGAAAGCAACCGTTTGCCCTTGTTTCACGTGAAAAGATACATTTTTTAAAACATCACGTTTTCCATCGTACGAAAAAGTAACATTTTTAAATTCAATATCTCCATTAATAACTTGAGGATTTCCATCCCCTTTTTGAACTGGCGCTAAATCTTTCTCATCCATTAAATGAAATACACGTGATGATGAAACCAGTGCCTGTTGGAAAAATGATAATTTCATCATCATCTCATTTACAGGCTGGAAGAAACGATGGATATAGTTAACAAACGCATATAAAACGCCTACTTCAACAGGACTCTTCAAAGCATCAATTCCAAATAAACCAAGTACTAACGCAATAGCTACAATATGAACTAAATCAGTTGCTGGACGTAAAAGCAATGCATCTAACTTTAATGTACGTCGCCCTGCACTATAATGTTTATTATTCACTTCTTCAAATTCTTTTCTCATACGCTTTTCTTGTCTGAACACTTGAACAATATTCATCCCTTGAATGGACTCGTTTAACTTTGCATTTAACACACTTAATTGATTACGGACTTCTAAATAAAAAGCTGCACTTTTCCGACGATATAGCACCATAATCGCAAACATGATCGGAATTAATACGAGAGAAAATAGCGCTAATTTTACATTTAATAAAAACATCGCTACTAAAATCCCTACTAAAAATACGATATTTTTAACAAATGTTGATAATACACTGACATAAAAATCTTTAATTGCTTCTGTATCATTCGTTATGCGCGATACGAGCGTACCAATCGGCGTACGATCAAAGAAACTTAATGACAACTTTTGAACATGCTCATATACTTCAACACGCATATCTTGAACAATTTTAAAAGCGATATTTTGAAAATATAACAAGTCTAAATAAGTAAATAATACTTTTAATAAGTGAGCAACAATATACACTACAAATAGAGTAACAAGTGCTGATTGATCAAAGTTACGTGGTACTAAGTGTTCATCAAGAAATTGTTTAATTAAAAAAGGACCCATCATTTCTGTTACAGTTGCACCAACTAGAAATAAAAATGCTAATGCTAACAGTCCTTTATATGGCCTCATATAAGACAGTAATCTTCTTAAATCGCTCTGTTTTTTCTCAGCCATCATACGCCTCCTTTCTCGACTAATGCTTCTAACTGCTGGCTCTCATACATTTCTTTATACCAACCATGTTCTTTCATTAGTTGTTCATGTGTACCTCGTTGTACAATTTTACCTTCATCCACAACAAGAATAAGATTGGCATGCTGAATTGCACTTAAACGATGGGCAGTAATAATTGTCGTTTTCCCTGCTCTCTCCCTCTTTAAAGCATTTAAAATCGTTTCTTCTGTTTTTGCATCTACTGCTGATAAACAATCATCTAAAATTAAAATTTCAGCATCCGTTAATAAAGCACGCGCAATAGAAATTCTCTGTTTTTGACCTCCAGATAAAGAAACACCTCTTTCCCCAACTACTGTTTCATATCCTTCTGAAAATTGAAGGATGTCATTGTGAATACAAGCAATCTCTGCAGCACGGGTAATTTCATTATATGTAGCATCCGCCTTTCCAAAGGCAATATTCTCCCCAATACTCGCTGAAAATAAAAAATGATCTTGCGGCACATATGAAATAGCAGAACGGACACCGTAAAGTGTTACATCTCTAATATCCCGCTCTCCAACTTTTAATTCACCATTAAAATGATCATACTCACGGATTAAACATTTTAATAAAGTCGTTTTCCCTGCACCTGTACGTCCCACGACCCCTAAAGTTTCCCCCTTCTTCAAATCAAAGTGAATATCTGTTAAATGTAACAGTTCATTTTTCTTATACGAAAACGAATCGACCGCAAATGAAACATCACCGCTCGCTACTGTATGCACAGCATTTTCTCTATTTACTACATCTGATTTTTGTGAGAGAATTTTTTCTACACGGTCATACGAAGCACGCCCACGCTCCATAATATTAAACAGCCATCCAAACGCTAACATCGGCCAAACGAGGGTACCTAAATACGTCGTAAATGTAACGAGATCACCTACTGTTAATTCACCTCTCACAACTAATACTGACCCGTAACATACTGCGATTAAAAATGAAAATCCTACGATAAGAGCGATTGTTGGATCAAATAACGAATCAATACGTGCAACTAACATATTTTTATGTACGACATCTTCTGATTTTTTTCGGAACGCTTGCAAATCTTCTTTTTCTTGTCCAAGCGATCGAATTACCTTCATCCCACTCATACTCTCTTGCACTTTATCATTGATTTCCGAAAACGATTGCTGCGCTTTATGAAACCTTTTATGTAATAAAGTGCCGTAATAATTTGTCGATATTGCTACAATCGGCATTGGAATTAAGCTTAACAATGTTAACTTCCAACTAATTGTAAAACCCATTGCTACGAGTACACATCCTCCAACAGCTAATGAATCAACAAGTGTTAAAACACCCGCCCCAGCAGTTTGCTGAATTGCTTGAATATCATTGGTCGCGTGCGCCATTAAATCACCTGTGCGATTTGACTGATAGAAAGATGGACTCATCTTTGTAAAATGTTCATACAAATTTTTCCGTAATTGGCGAGCTAACTTTAATGAAGACCCAAAAATCATAATGCGCCACACGTAACGTAATATGTACATCGTAATACCTACAATTACTAATAGTACAACCCATTTTAGTAACTTATCGGTCGTCAATGTTCCATCATTAATTTCATCTACAACGATTCCAATTACTTTTGGTGCTACAAGTTCTAAAAGTGCAACGCCAAACAACAAAATAATTCCAGTTATGTACGCTCGTTTTTCTTGTTTAAAAAACCACGCTAAATTCATAAACACTTTCATTTTTTTCCTCCTCCCTTAAAATGAGCGATGTTTTCAGTTTACCAAAAATACAGAATTTTTAAAAGTTTTAAACTCTGTCCATATCAAAAAGAAAAGACACTCTTAGCGAGTGTCTTTTAGCGCTTATTTCATTTGTTGCTTGTTCATCGCGCTCATCATTTGATTGATTTTCTTTTGGGAAGGTTTTTGTCCCATTTGCATCATCATCATTTTTAACATTTGTTCGTTAATTGGTGGATTTTTTTGTAAGTAATTCATCATGTATTTGCGGGCAATGAAAAATCCTAACGCCACGCCTGCTACTAGTGCTACTACGCCCACTAGAATACCTAACCAAATTGGCATATATTTTCCTCCTTCATGTTGTCTACCTTACAGTGTACTAAAACCTTTTCAATAAGACAAGATACAATTCGACATTTTTTACACATATGTTCGTACTTGTTTTAGAGGATTCAGCCATCCGTACTTTGTATTTTCATAATCCATAGCTAAAAATGTTAATTCACACTTCCGAAGCACCTCAAAGAAAGTCGTTTCCATAGAAACATTTCCAGAGGTATTCATGCGAATATAGTGTGGTTTCACCATTATTTCGCCATATTCTGCCCCTGTATAAAGTGTATGTGTATGATGTGTTCGATCATATTTACCAAGAACGCGCAAAGCTTGTTCTAATTTATGATGAATTTTCATTACTTGTAATGGCATCGTTATATACATCATTTGTTTATATAGCACTTTTTTCTCCGAAAGGGACCCAGATTCTGAAAATCGAGCAAATAAATCAAAAAACAAATATTCACGACCAAAGTAAGCTTTCGCAATATCCTCTTGAATTAAATACAATTCATACGTTTTCATCTTTCGCCTCCCAATCTGGACAACCTTTTCTCTTCATTATATAGAAGAAATTTTGCAATGATTGTCTGACTGCGGAGAGAGAAAAAACTTTTTCTGTCGAAAAAACTCATTTACATAGAAAAACCTCTCCATGCCGGAGAGATTTTTCTAAAATCATTAAAGCATTTCTTTTACTTTACGAACAACGTTCTCTACAGTAAATCCATACTCTTCCATAATCTTCTCACCAGGAGCAGAAGCACCGAATGTATCGATACCTAACACATCTCCTTCAAGACCTACGTAACGGTGCCATCCGAATGTAGCACCCATTTCGATTGCGAAACGTTTTGTTACTGCTTTTGGTAATACAGATTCTTTGTACTCAGCAGTTTGAGCTTCAAAGCGATCCATAGATGGCATGCTGACAACAGATGCGTCAACACCGTCTACTGCTAATGCTTTTTGAGCTTCAACAGCTAGACTTACTTCTGATCCAGTTGCAAGTAAGATTACATCAGCTGTTTCTTTCTTGCTTGCAGAAACTACATATGCACCTTTTGCTACTTTTTCATACGTATCGTCTTTTGCACCTTCTAATGTTGGAAGGTCTTGACGAGTTAATACTAAAGCAGTTGGTTTATTTGTAGATTCTAGAGCTAGTCTCCAAGCCGCAACAGACTCGTTACCGTCAGCTGGACGAATAACAGATACATTTGGCATTGCACGTAGCGCCGCTAATTGCTCGATTGGTTCATGTGTTGGACCATCTTCACCAACAGCGATACTGTCGTGTGTGAATACATACGTTACCGGCAATTGCATTAATGCTGCAAGACGAATTGCTGGACGTAAGTAGTCAGAGAATACGAAGAACGTACCACCGTAAGTTTTTAAACCACCATGTAGTGCAATACCGTTCATTGCTGCACCCATTGCGAACTCACGTACACCGTACCAAATGTTCTTACCGCTGTAATCATCTCTTGTAAAGTCTTTTTCGTTATTCATGTATGTTTTGTTAGAACCAGCAAGGTCAGCTGACCCACCGAAGAATGATGGTACAGATTCTGCAATTGCATTAATTACAGCACCAGAAGAATTACGAGTTGCTGCTTTTGATCCTAATTCATAAGTTGGTAAGTTTTGCTCCCAACCTTCTGGAAGTTGACCGTTCATTGCTGCTTGGAATTCGTTTGCTAATTCTGGGTATGCTTGTGCATATTCACCTAGCATCGTGTTCCACTCTGCTTGCGCAGTTTCACCAACATCTTGTACTGTTTTACGGAAGTTGTCGTATACTTCTTCTGCTACATGGAAGTCTTGCTCAGCAGTCCAAGCATATGCTTCTTTCGTTAATTTTGTTTCTTCTACACCAAGTGGAGAACCATGTGAAGCTGATTTTCCTGATTTGTTTGGAGAACCGAAACCAATTGTCGTTCTTACTTCAATTAGCGTTGGGCGTTTTTCGTCAGCTTTCGCTTCTTCAATTGCTTTCGCGATTGCTTCAATATCGTTTCCATCCTCAACACGGATTACTTGCCATCCGTATGCTTTGTAACGATCTTCTACACTTTCAGAGAATGAACGATTTAAATCGCCATCTAATGAAATATCGTTTGAATCGTAAAGCACAACAAGACGACCTAATTGTAAATGAGCAGCTAATGAAGATGCTTCAGCAGAAACGCCTTCCATTAAATCTCCATCACCACAAATAGCGTATGTATAATGGTCTACTACATTATACGTATCACGGTTATATTTAGCAGCTAAATGTCTTTCTGCCATTGCCATACCTACAGCAGTTGCAATACCTTGTCCAAGTGGACCAGTCGTTGCATCTACACCAGCTGTATGACCGTACTCAGGATGTCCTGGAGTTTTGCTTCCCCATTGACGGAAGTTCTTTAAGTCATCCATTGTTACATCATAACCAGATAGGTGAAGTAGGCTGTATAATAACATTGAACCATGACCTGCAGATAATACGAAACGATCACGGTTAAACCACGTTGGGTTATTTGGATTGTGTTTCATAAATTGAGTCCATAATGTATAAGCCATTGGTGCTGCACCCATTGGCATTCCTGGGTGACCAGAGTTTGCTTTTTCAATCGCATCGATGGATAATGTGCGAATCGTGTTGATAGAAAGTTGTTCGATTGAATGTGACATGCTATTCTTCCCTTCGCTTATATTAGTAAACGTTTTATACATTTATATGATAGCTTCCCACGCAAGATTATACAACATGTATCGACAAATATGTTGATGTTTTTTTGATTTTTTATAAAAAAATCAATGTTTCCGGGAATGTATGGGCATTCAATATGACATACTTTTTCATTATTTTTATTTTAAAAAGAGAGAGAATTATCTGTATATTTATACAGATATACAAAATTCTTCTATACTAACTTTTTCAATCCGCTTTAAAAATACAAAAAAGCATCTAAATTCGATGCTTTTCAAATCAGTTAAACAATCCGTTTCCGAATCGAACTTGAAATAAAATCAATGATAATGACCATTAAAATGATGCCCAATAAAATAATTCCCACGCGAGACCAATTGCGTGAACTCAGTGCAAAAATTAGAGGTGTGCCAATTCCACCTGCTCCAATAACACCTAAAATGGCAGCGGATCGCACATTAATTTCGAACCTGTATAACGTATACGATAGAAAATCTGGTAATACTTGCGGCAATACTGCATACCAAAGTATTTGAAAGCGATTCGCACCTGTTGCTATTAACGCTTCCGTCGGTCCTTTATCTATATTTTCAATTCCTTCTGAATATAATTTCCCTAACATTCCAATAGAGTGTAACCCTAAAGCTAGAACGCCGGCAAAAGAACCTGGTCCAACAGCTTTTATAAATAGAAGGGCCATAACTAATTCAGGAAATGTACGGACAAAACTAAGTACAAATTTCCCAGTTCCCGAAGTTAATTTTCCACTACTCATATTCGTCGCCGCCCAAAAAGCGAATGGAACAGATAAAAAGGCAGAAATAAATGTACCTAATATCGCAATTGCCAACGTATCAATTAAACCATGTAATAAATCTTCACCATCTGACAAAGATACATACGACCAATCTGGATTCAATACACCTGTCATAATTGCTTTTGTAATTTCTCCCGCCGTATCTTTGATTCCCTCTAGCGGTACTCCCGAAAAAGCCCATACATAAACAAATGTAAGTGCTATGAAAATAATCCAGCGATACATACTCGGTTTCTTCGGTTTTGGTACGATTAACGTCGTTTTACTCATTATAATTTCTCCCGCAACAATGTACTTACATAATCAATTAACAATACAACAACAAGGGTATAAATAATAATAGATGCAGTTTGTTCATATTGTAAAAATCCAAGTGTACGATCATAATATAACCCAATACCACCTGCCCCTACTAAACCTAAAACAGCTGCTGCACGTACGTTTACCTCAAATGTATAAAGAACATAGGAGACAAAATGCGCTTTCACTTGCGGAATTACCCCATAAATAATCCATTGCACTTTATTTGCTCCTACTGCTGTCATCGCTTCTAATGGACCTGGATCAATCGATTCAATTGACTCATACAACAATTTAGCCACGAGCCCAATTGAGAAAAAAGTAAGAGCCAAAATACCTGGAAGTGGTCCTATTCCAAAAATAGCTACAAAAATCGCCGCTAATAATAAATCTGGTATCGTTCGGATAAAATTTAAAATCAATCGAGCTGGACTGTACAAAAATGCACTAGTAAACACATTATTTGCCGCAAATAGTGCCAGTGGAATAGCTAAAATCGCACCTAAAGTCGTCCCAATAATCGCCATACGTATTGTATCTAACATTGCTGTTGTAATAACTTGAAAATAACTCCAATCTGGTGGCACCATCTCTTTTAGCAAATCCATCATATTAGGAAAACCAACTACTAGTTTTGAAAATGATGCGTCGACCTGTATACTACTTCCCCACAACAGTAAAATGACTAGAACAGCCGTTAACATATGTTTTAACTTACTCGGCGGCTTCGGTATCGATTTCGAATATATCGTCACGTCATTCATTTAACTGCCACCTCTAACAATTCGCTTTTCTGCGCTACGTCACCATAAATTTCAGCAAATTTTTCATCCGTTGCCTCTTCTACTAGGCCATCAAAAACAATTTCGCCTGCATGTAATCCAATAATGCGTGTCGCATATTGTCTAGCTAAATCAATAGAATGTAAGTTTACAATTGTTGTAATTCCAAAATCTTCATTAATTTTTTTCAAATCATCTAATACTTGCTTTGTTGTTAGCGGATCTAACGACGCAACAGGTTCATCTGCCAATATGATTTTTGCTTCTTGCGCCAATGCTCTAGCAATTGATACACGTTGTTGTTGTCCTCCTGATAATTCATCAGCCCGCGCATATGCTTTTTCTAAAATATTTACTCTTTTTAACGATTGAAAGGCAAGCTCCAAATCTTCTTTCGGAAATAGACCTAACGTTGTACGTAATGTCGAATGATACCCGACACGGCCAGCTAATACGTTCTTTAATACCGTTGATCGCTTTACAAGATTAAAACTTTGAAAAATCATACCAATATCCCGGCGCATGCGGCGTAATCCTTTTCCTTTTGCAGCAGTAATAGACTCACCTTCAATCATGATTTCACCTTCTGTAATCTCATGAAGACGATTTACCGATCTTAAAAGTGTAGACTTTCCAGCTCCGGACAGCCCTACCATTACAACAAACTCACCTTTTTGAATTTTCAAATTTATATCATTCAATCCTTTTGTACCATTTGGATACACTTTGGAAACATTTCGAAACTCTATCACACATCTTACCTACCTTCTATGAATTCAAAACGGCAAACTAACTGAAAACATACCTTTCCAGTTAGCTGCCATTTCCATATGTATTATTGCGTTTTTACTTTCTTCCCATATTCACGAACGATATCAAATTTACTATCATCAGATTTAACATATCCTTCATGTGAATATACTTCTTTAATGATTTTGTGACCTTCCTCATTCTTTCCAATTTCAATGAAAGCATCCTGTAATTTCTTGCTCCACTCTTCATCTAAATCAGAACGTACCGAAATCGTATCGTTTGGAATTTTCTCCGTAAATTTCACTATTTTCGTTTGATCGAATATATTCGGATAATCTTTTTTTACAATATTACGAGCATCTTGGAATACAACAGCTGCATCTACATCACCATTTAAAAGAGCAATAAGCGACTGATCGTGACCTTTTAATGTAACAGGTTTCACATCTTTTAACGGATCAACGCCCTCTTTTAATAGTACAGCCGCAGGCCACACATATCCCGCTGATGAAGTTACATCTTGATAGCCAATTTTTTTACCTTTTAAATCTTTTACACTATTAATATTTGAATCTTTCTTAACAACAAACTCAGATTTATAGAAGTCTACTAAATCTTTTGTAGGAGCTCCAGTTTCATCATCTACTCCAAAACGTTGTGCTTGTAAAATTACGTTTGCAGCTTTTTTCTCATGTGCTAGCACATACGCTGTTGGAGGTAAAAATCCTACATCTACTTGCTTAGATGCCATCGCTTCTACAATTGTATTGTAATTCGTCGAAATACTAACTTTTACTGGAATATTTAACTTATCACTTAATAGCTTCTCAAGTGGTTTTGCCTTCGCCTCTAACGTATCTGCATTTTGAGAAGGAACAAATTGAACATTTAAAGTCTTCGGTACATACCCTTTTTTCGTATCTGCATTTTTACTTGCGCTTGATTCCTTCGTTCCACAGCCACTTAACAAACCCGCTGCTAATACAACTGTTGTGCTCATTGCAAAAACTTTTTTCAACATGTTAATGCCTCCATTTTTCATTGTTATAAAATAACCTTTCATAAACATGAAGAAATATATCACACATTTTTACAAATAATTGATTATTTACAGAATCTTTACACATTCTATACACTCACATTAAAATTCTCTCCATATATTTGATATGCTTAATCGGTAGATAATAATAGAAAAGGTGAATGATATTGAATCAAAATCAAATTGTAACTTTAAACATCCTATTAACAAGTGATATACATGGTACTGTTTATCCAATTCACTACCAAGATAACTCTCCAGCAGAAATTGGTTTAGCTAAGATTTCTACTCTTATAAAAAAAGAACGGTCCCAAAATAAAAACGTTCTTTTAATTGATAACGGTGACTTCATACAAGGAACACCATTTACTTACCATTACGCTACATATGAAAAAGATAAGAAAAACCCAATGTCATTAATAGCAAACTATTTACGTTATGACGCTGCAGTGATTGGAAACCATGAATTTAATTATGGAATGGATGTATTAAACAATGCTATTTCTACTGCAAACTCCCCATATTTATCAGCAAATATTTTAGACAAAAGCAGTAAAAAACCTTATTTCGGGAAACCATATATAATAAAACATATTGAAGCAAATATAAAAATTGCTATTTTAGGGGTGACAACGCATTATATTCCAAATTGGGAACAACCCCATCACATTAAAGACTTGCAATTTGAAGATGCGTTAGAAACAACAAAAAATTGGGTTTCTTACATTCACGAACATGAGAAACCAGATTTACTAGTCGTAGCGTATCATGGGGGATTTGAACGCGATTTACAAACTGGAGAACCGACTGAAGTTTTAACAGGCGAAAACCAAGGGTATGCTATGTGTCATGAAATTGAGGGCATAGATATTTTATTAACAGGCCATCAGCACCGAAAAATTGCTCAAACAGTGGGTAATGATGTAACAATTTTACAGACTGGATGTAATGGACATTCAGTTGGAAAAGTAACTGTAACATTTGAAAAAATGAAACAAGAGTGGGTAAAAAAAGAGAGTTATTCAGAACTATTGACTGTGCAAGAAATCGAGACAGATCCAGATGTTCTTTACTTGGTAACCGATTATGAAGAGAAAACACAAAAATGGCTTGATCAACCTATTGGAACCATCCACGGTGACATGCAAATTTCAGATGCTATGCAAACTCGTTTGCAAGACCATCCTTTTATTGAATTCATAAATAAAATACAGATGGATATAGCTAATGTTTCTATTTCTTGTACAAGCTTATTCCATAATACATCTCCAGGTTTCCCGACATATGTAACAATGCGTGACATCGTTTCTAATTATATTTATCCCAATACATTACAAGTAATTAGAATAACTGGAGCAGATATAAAAGATGCCCTTGAACTCTCTGCTTCTTATTTCACATTAAAAGACGATGGAACCATCATCGTAAACCCTAGCTACATAGAACCAAAACCGCAACACTATAATTACGATATGTGGGAAGGAATTTCGTACGTATTAAACATTTCAAAACCAATTGGCGAAAGAGTAGAATCTTTACAACATAAAGGCACTCCCCTTAATATGAACGAAGAATATGACGTCGTTATGAATAATTATCGCGCAAGCGGCGGAGGGAACTTCTTTATGTTTCAAAATAAGCCCGTAATAAAAGACATACCAACAAATATGTCTGAACTTATTGCTAACTATATATTGAAACATAAAAAGATAGAAGCAACCGTTAATAACAACTGGAAAGTTATTAAATAAATAAAAAAGATGGGCTTCGCCCATCTTTTAGTTTAATTTTGCATTATCTTGCTTTTTTAAAGCTTTTAATTTCGCCGGTGTAACATCAGTACCTTGTTCGTTAACGACTTTAATTCCTTTTAGTTCGTTTAACATATTTTGACGAAATCCTTTTAAATATTGTTCACGTAGCGATTGACGCTCACGTTGTTCTTCTTCAGTTAAACCTTCAGCTTTTGCTTTTTTCGCTAAGAAGTTAATGCGTTCAACGAGTTCGTGACTAAGCATCTCGAATCCCCCTTCTACTCAAAACTGATTATTATCATACAATAGTTACTCTTCTTTATCAAGCAATTGCTTTGTATACTCTACATATCTACGATGTACCGTCGCTTTTGAGACATTATGACCAAAGCCACGTAGTGTTGCTGCAATTTCTTCGAAAGTAAGTTCACTCTTGCGCAAACGTACAATTTCCTCAATTGGCACTTCTTTCTTCTCTCGTCCTACACTTAAATGACGATTCTTTAAATTATTTTCTGGACGATAGCCTTTTTCTACTGCTCGTTGCATACCACGTTTAATTTTTAAATTATGAATCTTTCTTTGATACTCTTCAACAATACCAATAATATCTAATACCATTGAATCAGAATCCGACAATTGCAATTCACCATTATGTGTATGTGTATATACTTTTATTCCTTCTTTATGTAAACAGTGCATTAACGCAATCTTTGCATTACCCCTACCAAGGCGCGTTTCATCTTGTATAAGTAGCACATCAATTTGTTCGTCTCGAATTGTATCTAGCACTTCTAATATGCCGTCACGTTCAATTGTATAGCCACTAGCCTGTTCCTCAATCACCTTAGTAACATTCATTTGATAGCGCTCCGCTAAATGCAATAATTCATCTTTTTGACGTAATAATGATGTTTCTTGTGCTTCTTTTGTTGTACTCACACGCGCATAAATAATTGCATTCATTATGAACCCCTCTTTCTCACTATAATTTCCCTTTAGTGTAACATAAATTCGTCTTTTGTTCGAACTTATGTTTGTAGAATGTTTTTTCACATGTTATACTTATTAATAAGAAAATGAAAGAAAACGAGGTGTTAGAAAACATGGAAAAGTTAACGAAACGCCAGCAAGACATTCTCGACTTTATTAAGCTAAAAGTACAAGAAAAAGGATATCCACCTTCCGTACGTGAAATTGGTCAAGCAGTCGGCCTCGCTTCTAGTTCTACAGTGCACGGACATTTATCAAGATTAGAAGAAAAAGGATACATTCGACGCGATCCAACAAAACCACGTGCAATTGAAATTTTAGGTGAAGACCGAATGGATACAGAAACACAATCTGTTATTCAAGTTCCAATTGTCGGGAAAGTTACTGCTGGATTACCAATTACAGCAGTCGAAAGCGTTGAGGAACACTTCCCTCTTCCAGCTAGCATTGTCGCAGGAGCAGATCAAGTGTTTATGTTACGTATTTCTGGAGATAGTATGATTGAAGCTGGTATTTTCGATGGAGATTTAGTTGTTGTTCGCCAACAACAGTCTGCATATAATGGTGAAATTGTAGTCGCTTTAACAGAAGATAATGAAGCAACTGTTAAACGTTTCTATAAAGAAAAAGACCATTTCCGTCTACAACCGGAAAACTCTTCATTAGAACCTATCATTTTAAAGCAAGTGTCAGTTATCGGTAAAGTAATTGGCGTATATCGTGATTTACATTAAGAATATAAAAGAAGATAATTACCTTATTTATATACGGTAATTATCTTCTTTTTGTATTTTGATAGATTTTCACACATTCTATTTCTTATGAACGCGTTTCAATCGTCACATCGCCCGCAGCTGTTTTACCGCTAATCTTTTTACTCCCATTACCAATCGTTACGCCTTTATTTTCTTCATTAAAAATTGTTACATCCCCGGCAGCACTTTGCCCAGTAATTACCGCATCTTTCGGTTTTTCCGATAAAGTAATATTTATATCTCCCGCAGTTGAACTTGCTTCTAGATTGTACTTAGAATCATGATCTAGAATATTTATTTCCCCACTGGTCGTTTTTGCAGTCACTTTCCCTATTACTTTTTTAAAGTTTACTTCACCAGCTTTTGTAGATCCCTCCACATTCTTAGCCGTTACATGTTTCAAATCCACTTCTCCAGTAAGTGTTCTAGCACTTACACGGTCACTTTTCACATCACTTATTTCAATTTGTCCAGCAGATGAATTTACTTTTACATCTTGGTAAGAGCGTTCAGGCACAAGGAGAGTCAATGTAGACGTTTGAAACCTAAAATCGTAAAAAGAAAAATCAAATGAAGCATCTTTTTCTCTTTCCCCAATGATTTTTAATGTGTCACCATCTTCAGTAATACGAATCTCTTGTTTACGCGCATCTCCTGATTGCTTTACATAAAAAGAAGCGTCAGGAGATTTTTGGACAACAATATCCCCGACATCTAACTTAACTTCTATATTTTTTAGTGTTTCATTTTTAATTTTATCTTCTTTGTTTCCTTCTTCTGCAGCTTGCACTGCTTTTTCATATGTTTGGGAAATCCCAATTACTCCAATAATGATACAAGCGATTGCTGCTAACAATATTTTTTTCATCATCTACTCCCCTTTTATCATTTTGAAGTTCCATATTACATAACGTACGCAAAGCTTTTTAAACCACTTCGTACTATAATAAGCGATTATACATAACAACAAACCTACTCCAACAAAAGTTATACCAACGAATAAATCTAACCATATAAAGGTACCCATAAATACTTTTCCAATTACGAAAAATGGTGTCACTATACTAGCAATCCCACCGACCCAAAAAGAAAATATAAAAGCAATAATTGCAAATAACGGGCCTAACACAATAATGAAATTAAACAAACTAAGTCCAATCGCCGCCATGACAGCTCTTGTCACATTTGAAGTTGATGGATCTTTTTTCATTTCATCGAAACGATACATCGCAAGCAATTCTTTTGCAATTACTTTCGGAGAACCAAGCCCCTTTATTATTTCCGATTCAGTTTTTCCCTCTTCTATCCCAAACTGAAAATGCTCTTCATAATCAAATAAAATATCTTTTCTCTCTTCGTCCGGTAACTTTCTAAGGTGACTTGATAATTCCTTAAGAAACTGTTCTTTACTCATCCCATTCCACCCCTTCAATAATTTCTTGTACACCTTTCGCAAAATCACGCCACTCTGTTACTAACAAATTCAGTTGCGTTTCCCCTTGCTCAGTTAGTTGATAATATTTGCGAGGTGGTCCTTCCGTAGATTCTTTTAAATACGTTTGAAAATATCCTTCCTTCGTTAAACGGCGTAATAAAGGATATACTGACCCTTCCGATATTAAAAATTTATTTGAGATTTGCTGAACAAGTTCATAACCGTAACAATCCTTACGTTTCACAAGTGCCAGTACACACAGTTCTAACACACCTTTTTTAAACTGAACGTTCAAGGACAATCCCCCTTTCTCATTTCAGTACTGTTCAATAAACAGTACCTTCCTTATCCATAATATACCACTTAGTATTATTTATTGCAAGGTACTATATTTTTAAACACTCGAACTTTAGTATGAAACATATCCAATACCGAACACAACATATCATACAATTTTTTATACCCATAGATATTACGCATGTTACTTTTACTTATCCACCCCTTTGGAACACAAAACAATTCGAATTTCACCACGTTACATTAAAGATATGGAATAGAAATTTAAATACCGTCATAATTTCTTCAGACATCTATTCAATTCATTTCAACTATCACCTATATTGCCAATAAATAAAAAAGCCCTGATACCGTAGTATCAGGGCTTCCTCACCTCTTAGTATAGAGACATATATTGATCGCGTTCCCATTGGTGAACTTGCGTACGGAAAATATCCCACTCAATTTCTTTCGCTTCGATGAAGTGCTCAAGTAAGTGATCTCCTAATGCTTTACTAATTACTTCGTTAGATTGTAATGTAACTAAAGCTTGCGCTAATGTTGCTGGTAAGTCAACGATACCTGCTTCTTCGCGCTCTTCTTTTGTCATTACGTAGATGTTACGGTCTACTGCAGCTGGTGGAGTTAATTTGTTTTTAATTCCATCAAGACCTGCAGCTAATAATGTTGCCATTACTAAATATGGGTTTGCAGCTGGGTCAACACTACGTACTTCTACGCGCGTACTAATACCACGAGATGCAGGGATACGTACTAATGGGCTACGGTTTTGTGCAGACCACGCTACGTAACAAGGAGCTTCGTATCCAGGTACTAAACGCTTGTAAGAGTTTACAGTTGGGTTTGCTACCGCTGTAAATGCTGGTGCGTGTTTTAAAATACCTGCGATGAAGTGACGAGCATCATCACTTAATTGTAAGTCACCGTTTTGATCGAAGAATACATTCTCACCATTTTTGAATAATGATAAGTTACAGTGCATACCTGAACCGTTCACACCGTATAATGGTTTTGGCATAAATGTTGCGTGTAAACCGTGTTTACGAGCAATTGTTTTTACAACAAGTTTAAATGTTTGAATGTCATCACATGAACGAATTGCATTTGCATATTTGAAGTCAATTTCGTGCTGCCCTGGAGCAACTTCATGGTGAGACGCTTCAATTTCAAAGCCCATTTCTTCAAGTTCAAGAACGATATCACGACGACAGTTTTCCCCTAGATCCATCGGCGCAAGGTCGAAGTATCCACCGTTATCGTTTAATTCTAATGTTGGATTTCCTTTTTCATCTACTTTGAATAGGAAGAATTCCGGCTCTGGTCCAAGATTGAAATCTGAGAATCCTAAAGCTTCCATTTCTTTTAATACACGTTTTAAATTGTTACGTGGATCCCCTTCAAATGGAGTGCCATCTGCATTGTAAATATCACAGATTAATCGAGCTACTTTACCTTTTTCAGCTGTCCAAGGGAAAATCACCCAAGTATCTAAGTCTGGATATAAGTACATATCAGATTCTTCAATACGTACGAAACCTTCAATAGAAGATCCATCAAACATCATTTTGTTATCAAGAGCTTTTGTTAATTGGCTCACTGGAATTTCTACGTTTTTAATTACCCCTAAAAGGTCCGTAAATTGTAAACGGATATACTTTACATTCTCTTCTTTCGCCAAACGGAAAATATCTTCTTTTGTGTACCTAGCCATTATAAATTCCTCCTTAGTCCCTCTAAACACCTTCAGAATCAGTTCTCTTTAGTGAAAAAATCTTGAAATATCACCTTGTCGCAATGAAGTTCGATTAAATCTACCTGTATGTTGTAGTTCATCTCGAAGTATTTTGCGAAGCTCAGTTTTTGAAATTTCTTTCGTTTCTTCTTTTACTTTCACTGCTTCTGTTTGATTTTCTTTCATTAGTAACACTTGTTTAATACCAGCCATATTCAAGCCTTGATCTAATAAATCTTTAATCTCTAACAACTTATCTACATCGTTAAATGAGAATAATCTACGATTCCCCTTTGTACGGGTTGGAGAAACAAGATTATGCTCTTCATAGTAGCGAATTTGACGTGCAGACAATTGTGTTAAATCCATAACAATACCAATAGGAAACAGCGGGGCAGAACGTCTATCTTCTTTCATTGCTTCAGTTCCTCCTTCGCCTTAACTGCTTCTCATTTTATACCATGTTATGTTTGATGTCAATAGATGTTAGATTTTCTTACATGATTTTTTATAAATTTTTTCATTCTTTTTTCTAATGAAATAAATCATTACTTTCACACGAAAAAAAGCTGTCAAAATTGACAGCTTCCCTTTAAGAAATTGTTAATAATTCTTTTTCAATTAATGCATCAATTGCAGAACAAATCGCAATCTTCACATGCGAATAAGTTAGCCCACCTTGTACGTAAGCAACATAAGGCGGACGAATTGGACCATCAGCCGACAATTCAATACTTGCACCTTGAATAAACGTTCCCGCAGCCATAATTACATCATCTTCATACCCCGGCATATAGTTGGCATATGGAGTGAAATGAGAGTTAATCGGAGATGCATATTGAATTGCTTGGCAGAATGCAATCATGCGATCTTTGTCATCAAATTGAACAGATTGAATTAAATCCGTTCTTGGTGCATTCCACGCTGGTGATGTATTCATTCCTAACTTTTCTAAAAATGCAGCTGTAAAAATCGCACCTTTTAGCGCTTGTCCTGCTACATGCGGCGCTAAGAAGAAACCTTGATACATTTCTTGCAGACTGTATAAAGATGCCCCTGCTTCCGCACCGATTCCTGGAGATGTTAAACGATATGCACACGCTTCAACATACTGTTCTTTACCGACAATGTAACCACCAGTTTTAACAATTCCCCCACCCGGGTTTTTAATAAGCGAACCTGCCATTAAATCTGCACCAACATGACATGGCTCTTGCTCTTCAATAAACTCGCCATAACAGTTATCTACAAACACAACGACATCAGGTTTAATTTCTTTAACAAACGCTATCATCTCTTTAATTTGAGAAATAGTAAACGACGGACGAGTAGCATAACCTTTTGAACGTTGAATTCCAATCATCTTCGTATTACTATGAATGGCAGCTGCAACAGCTCTAAAATCAACTAGCCCCTCTTCAGTAAGCGGAACTGCATTATAACCAATATTATATTCTTTGAATGATCCTACACCTTTTCCACGTACACCAACAATTTCTTCTAACGTATCATACGGCTTACCCGTGATGTACAACAACTCATCTCCTGGACGTAAAATACCAAATAGCGCTGTTGAAATTGCGTGAGTACCTGAAATGATTTGCGGACGAACAAGACCAGCTTCCGCTCCAAATACATCTGCATACACTTTTTCTAACGTATCACGACCAATATCATCATAACCGTAACCTGTCGTCGGAATAAAATGTGAATCACTAATTTTATGTTTACGAAAACTTTCTAACACACGAAACTGATTACTTTCAATTACTTCATCCGCACGTTTATGTACTTCTGTAATTTGACTCTCTACTTCTTTTACGATTGGAGCAATTTTTTCTCCATTTTTCAAACGATCAAACATTTTTATTTTCTCCTTCTTCCACTAAAAATCTCTTTAATTGTACATTAAGCGATGAATGAGCAAAAATATACCCCGCGCAATCATATACAAATTTCTCTTCCAAAAACTCCATTTTCGTTAATAGCGTCTCTGTCTTTAATAGAGTTAATAACTTACCTTCACTCGGAGGAATTTTCACTTGATAACAATTCATTTCTTCCTTCATTTTCGTTTCTATCGCTTCTTTTATATGTAATAGATCATTTTCTTCAAAAGCACTAGTCATTAAGAAGTCATTTTTCGGAAACGGAATAAAGTTTTGATGTAATTCATCTTTTTTATTATATAACGTAATAATAGGAATATGATTGATTTCGAGTTCTGACAATAATTGTTTTACTGTTTTCTCATGCCCTACATAATTCGGATCGGCAGAATCCACAACATGTAAAATAATATCCGCTTCACCAGCTTCTTCTAATGTCGAGCGGAATGCAGCAATTAATGATGTAGGTAAATCTTGTATAAAACCAACCGTATCAGTTAGTAATACTGTATAACCAGAAGGTAACGGCATCTTCCTTGTTGTCGGGTCTAGCGTTGCAAACAACAAGTTCTCTTCAAATGTATCAGCTTCCGTTAATCTATTAAACAACGTAGATTTCCCCGCATTTGTATATCCTATTAAAGAAACTTGAAATACTTTATTATCTTTTCTTCTCTCACGATATCTTTTTCGATGTTCCACAACAACTGCAAGTTGTTTCTTTATTTCATCAACGCGCGCTCGAATATGACGACGATCCGTCTCAAGTTTCGTTTCACCTGGCCCTCTCGTTCCAATACCACCACCAAGACGTGATAAAGACAATCCTTGCCCCATAAGACGCGGCATTGTATATTGCAACTGAGCTAATTCTACCTGAAGCTTCCCTTCTCTCGACTTCGCACGTTGCGCAAAAATATCTAATATAAGTTGCGTTCGATCAATTACCCTCGCATCTAATACTGAGGATAAATTCCGAATTTGACTCGGTGTTAATTCGTTATTAAATACGATAACATCCGGTTCTAATTCTTCAGTTAACATTGTAAGCTCTTCTAATTTACCTTTACCTATATAAGTCGCTGGATGAAACTTCGGTCGTTTTTGCGTTGTAGACACTAACAATTCTGCTCGTGCAGTTTTCGCTAATGATGCAAGTTCTTTCATGGAATGCATAAATTTTTCATCATCATCTTGCGGCAATTGACAGCCCACTAATATGACTTTCTCTTTTTCTTCCATCAAATATGTTCACTCATCCTTTTCGAAATTTAAACCTTCTAATATAATAGCAGAGGAAGCACATTTCATCTAGTTAGCGGGGGAGAAAATTCATGGCATGGGAGATTTTTAGCATCATAGGCACAATTGCTTTCGCATTAAGCGGGGCTATTGTTGCAATGGAAGAGGATTATGATATTTTCGGGGTGTATATTTTAGGAATGGCAACCGCATTTGGGGGAGGTGCCCTTCGTAATTTATTAATCGGTTATCCGATTGTCGCGTTTTGGCAACAAGACATGTTATTCCAAATCGCACTTTTATCAATGACGATTATTTTTCTTTTTCCAAATAAATTAATTAGACACTGGAAAAAGTGGGAAAACATCACTGATGCTATCGGCTTATCAGCATTTGCCGTACAAGGGGCATTATACGCTCAAAAATTAAATTTACCAATTAGCGCTACAATCGTAGCAGCTGTTTTAACTGGCATTGGAGGCGGTATTATCCGCGATCTTTTAGCCCGTAGAAAACCTCTCGTTCTTCGAGCTGATGTATATGCTTTTTGGACGATTCTGGCAGGTTTCTTAATCGGCGCTCAAATTATTGTTAGCGATTGGGCTCTATACACCTTATTCATTTTAATTGTTTGCTTCCGCATGGTTTCTATTCATTACAAATGGCATTTACCGCATAGACGCATCGACACAAACGAACGTTCAATGCATAAATAGCAATCCAACCTCTTTACAAATCGTAAAGGGGTTTTTCTTTTCTAATGAGTTTTTCTTTACAGAATGTTTATACTAATCCTCAAAGCGAGGTGAATACAAATGACAAACCATGTGAATAAAGGGGCTCAAAAAAGCTCAGTAGGTCAAATTGAACACGACCCTAATTCCGCACACGAAAAAAGTGCTAAAATGGAACGATTCCATAAATCTTATCAAGAAAAAGCAAAAAAATAATAGAAGCACTTATACAGAAAAACAGACGCACAGCTTACGTACTGTGCGTCTCCTCTTCAAGCATCAAATCACTGCTTGATATTCCAATCAAATCATATTTATCATATGCATCCTCTTGTAACAACCGCATAGCTTGTGTACGAATCGATTTTTCAACAATATTCCGGACATATCGTCCATTACTAAAGGATGTAATTTGCGATGAGTACTTTACAGCATGTAAATGATCTCTAAATTTCCATTCAGCCTCTTTCGATAACTGATATTCACGTTCTTCATACATCCTCTTCCCTATTTCTAACAACTGATTTACTGAGTAGTCCGCAAACTCAATTATAAATGGAAAACGAGATTGCAGTCCTGGATTCAATGAAAGAAAGTGATTCATCTCTCTTGAATATCCAGCTAAAATCAATACAAAACCGTGTTGTTTATCTTCCATATGTTTTACGAGCGTATCAATTGCTTCTTTTCCAAAATCTTTTTCTCCCCCTCGTGCTAATGAATACGCCTCATCAATAAACAAAATTCCTCCCATTGCTTTTTTTATTAAATCTCTTGTTTTTTGAGCTGTATGACCGATGTACTCTCCTACAAGATCCGCACGTTCCGCTTCAACTAAGTGCCCTTTTGATAGAATATTCATCTCAAATAATAATTTCCCTATCATTCTAGCAACAGTTGTCTTCCCTGTACCTGGATTCCCTTTAAATAACATATGAAGTACTTGTTTCTCAGACTTCAATCCTATTTCTTGTCTTTTTTTATTCACATAAATCCAAGCATATATTTCTTTTATTATCTTTTTTATATCATCCATCCCAACGAGTTTTCCCATCTCTTCTTCAATTCTTTGCAGCATCTCATGTTTCGTAGTAGTTTCATTTGAAATTACTGTTTTATTTTCTGCAGCCGGTAAAGAAATTTTCTTTCGATGATTTAACACAATGTTAATTTGATTATTATTTTTCTTTCGCATCGATTGTTCCATACAATCACCTCATTTTATCCACTCACCAAATATTATTATTCTTGTCTCCTTTGCAAATGACTATTTTCAGAAAAGTTTGCTATAATAAAAGAAATAATGAAGGTGGTGGGACTATGGAGACAACGGAATTCCATGATACAATACAAGCCTTTTCTATTTTTTTATTGAATAAAGGCCGAAAACCTTCAACCATTAAACGTTATGTTTATGACATTGAAGATTTCGGACATTGGTTAGAAAAAAACAAAAAGCTCCCTTCCAGTAATATATGGGCTACACTTTGTACAAAAGACTACGAAGATTACTTTTCCGACTTAAAAAAGAATCGACATTACTCAGAGAAAACGATGCACCGTGTATTCATTGTATTAAATCGAATGCATCACTTTCTAAATATTCCCAACCCATTAAAGAACATGGAAATTTCTATTCAACCAGACCGCACACTCCGCAATGAAGATTTCATTTCATCTGATGAAGAAAAAAGATTAAAACATATAGTCACTTCATTAGAAGGACTTTCAGAAAAACAACGTCCTGTACGCCCTTTATTGATGGATCGTAATATCGCTATTTTAAATTTATTAATTGACTATGGATTATCCTTACAGGAACTTACAGCATTAACTATGCATCACGTCCACTTTGAAACTAACACGTTATCTATACCTGCAACCGCAGGAGTAGAAAGAACAATTACTTTAACTAACGAAGACAAAAAACAACTATATACTTATTACAAAAGCATCCCTGAACCCGTTCGTCCAAAATATCATAGTAATGACCCATTATTTGTCGCATTCGATTTTAATCGTGGAACATACAGATGGGTATACGAAAATGATGCACCGAAGGGATTAACAGAAATCGCTATCCAAAAAATGATTCGCCTTGAAGTATCCAGAGCTAATTTACGCAAAGGAATCTCAGGACAACACTTTCGTAACACCTATATTTTAAACTTAATAAAAAAAGAAACTCCAGAGTCAGAAATTATAAAGCTAGCTGGGTTCAAATCAAAGATTTCACTAAAACGATATTATCAATATGCAGAAAATAGAAAAAACGCCTTATCATAAGGCGTTTTTTCTATTTTTTCTTCAAACAAACGATTTTACTATGACCATTTAACTAATTTTTGCATCTACTATGATGAGTTTCGTTCATATCCTCATGAGAAAGGAGAGATTTAATGTCTCATTATAACGACAGTCAGAACAAATTCTCCAAACCATGCTTTCCAAGTAGCGCTGGACGAATTCCAAATACTCCATCAATCCCAGTTACTAAGGCACAACTTAGAACATTCCGCGCAATCATTATCGATTTAACAAAAATAATCCCAAAACTTTTCGCAAATCCATCTCCCCAAAATATTGAAGATCTAATTGATACATTGAACCTACTAAGTAAATTTATTTGTTCACTAGATGCTACTTCCTCCCTGAAAGCACAAGGGTTAGCTATTATTAAAAACTTAATAACTATATTAAAAAATCCAACTTTCGTAGCAAGCGCTGTATTTATCGAGCTTCAAAATCTAATTAATTATTTACTATCCATTACAAAACTATTCCGAATTGACCCTTGCACACTTCAAGAGCTTCTTAAATTAATCGCAGCATTACAAACCGCTCTAGTTAATTCTGCCTCATTCATTCAAGGGCCTACTGGACCTACTGGACCTACTGGGCCAGCAGGGGCTACCGGTGCTACTGGACCTCAAGGTGCTCAAGGTAACACAGGTGCTACCGGTGCCACTGGACCTCAAGGTGCTCAAGGTAACACAGGTGCTACTGGTGCCACTGGACCTCAAGGTGCTCAAGGTAACACAGGTGCTACTGGACCTCAAGGTGCTCAAGGTAACACAGGTGCTACTGGTGCCACTGGACCTCAAGGTGCTCAAGGTAACACAGGTGCTACTGGTGCCACTGGACCTCAAGGTGCTCAAGGTAACACGGGTGCTACTGGTGCCACTGGGCCTCAAGGTAACACGGGCGCTACTGGACCTCAGGGTGTTCAAGGTAACACAGGTGCTACTGGTGCCACTGGACCTCAAGGTGTTCAAGGTAACACAGGTGCTACCGGTGCCACTGGGCCTCAAGGTAACACGGGCGCTACCGGCATAGGAGTTACCGGACCTACTGGACCTTCTGGTGGGCCTCCTGGACCTACTGGACCTACTGGACCTCAAGGACCGGCGGGTGCTACTGGTGCCACTGGACCTCAAGGCGTCCAAGGACCAGCAGGTGCTACTGGTGCTACTGGACCTCAAGGCATCCAGGGACCAGCAGGTGCTACCGGCGCTACTGGACCTCAAGGCGTTCAAGGACCAGCAGGTGCTACTGGTGCTACTGGACCTCAAGGTATTCAAGGACCAGCAGGTGCTACTGGTGCTACTGGACCTCAAGGCGTTCAAGGTAACACAGGCGCTACTGGTGCCACTGGACCTCAAGGCGTTCAAGGTAACACAGGCGCTACTGGACCTCAAGGTATTCAAGGACCGGCGGGTGCTACCGGCGCTACTGGACCTCAAGGCGTTCAAGGTAACACGGGTGCTACAGGTGCCACTGGACCTCAAGGGCCTCAAGGTAACACAGGCGCTACTGGTGCTACTGGACCTCAAGGCGTCCAAGGACCAGCAGGTGCTACCGGCGCTACTGGACCTCAAGGCGTTCAAGGACCAGCAGGTGCTACTGGTGCTACTGGACCTCAAGGCGTTCAAGGGCCGGCGGGTGCTACCGGCGCTACTGGACCTCAAGGTATTCAAGGACCGGCGGGTGCTACCGGCGCTACTGGACCTCAAGGTATTCAAGGACCGGCGGGTGCTACCGGCGCTACTGGACCTCAAGGCGTTCAAGGGCCGGCGGGTGCTACCGGCGCTACTGGACCTCAAGGCGTTCAAGGTAACACGGGTGCTACTGGTGCCACTGGACCTCAAGGCGTCCAAGGACCAGCAGGTGCTACTGGTGCCACTGGACCTCAAGGGCCTCAAGGTAACACAGGCGCTACTGGTGCTACTGGACCTCAAGGCGTTCAAGGACCAGCAGGTGCTACTGGTGCTACTGGACCTCAAGGCGTTCAAGGGCCGGCGGGTGCTACTGGTGCTACTGGACCTCAAGGCGTTCAAGGTAACACAGGCGCTACTGGACCTCAAGGTATTCAAGGACCAGCAGGTGCTACCGGCGCTACTGGACCTCAAGGCGTTCAAGGTAACACGGGTGCTACCGGCGCCACTGGACCTCAGGGTGCTCAAGGTAACACGGGTGCTACCGGCGCTACTGGACCTCAAGGTGCTCAAGGGCCGGCGGGCGCTACCGGTGCCACTGGACCTCAAGGGCCTCAAGGTAACACAGGCGCTACTGGTGCTACTGGACCTCAAGGCGTTCAAGGACCAGCAGGTGCTACCGGCGCTACTGGACCTCAAGGCGTTCAAGGACCAGCAGGTGCTACCGGCGCTACTGGACCTCAAGGCGTCCAAGGACCAGCAGGTGCTACTGGTGCTACTGGACCTCAAGGCGTTCAAGGGCCGGCGGGTGCTACTGGTGCCACTGGACCTCAAGGTGTTCAAGGGCCAACGGGTGCTACTGGTATAGGAGTTACCGGACCTACTGGGCCTTCTGGTGGGCCTCCTGGACCTACTGGACCTCAAGGTAATACAGGTGCTACCGGACCTCAAGGTATTCAAGGGCCGGCGGGTGCTACTGGTGCCACTGGACCTCAAGGCGTTCAAGGACCGGCGGGTGCTACTGGTGCCACTGGACCTCAAGGCGTTCAAGGGCCAACGGGCGCTACTGGTATAGGAGTTACCGGACCTACTGGGCCTTCTGGACCTAGCTTCCCTATAGCAACAATTGTTGTAACAAACAACATTCAACAAACAGTACTACAATTTAATAACTTTATCTTCAGTACTGCAATTAACGTAAATAATATTATCTTTAATGGCACAGACACAGTTACAGTTATCAACGGTGGTATTTATGTAATTAGCGTATCCATCTCTACAACTGCACCAGGATGTGCGCCACTCGGAGTAGGAATTTCAATAAATGGAGCAGTCGCAACTGACAACTTCTCTTCAAATTTAATAGGCGACTCACTTTCATTTACTACAATCGAAACATTAGCTGCAGGAGCAAACATTTCTGTCCAATCTACTCTTAACGAGATTATGATCCCTGCAACAGGAAACACTAACATTCGTCTAACTGTATTTAGAATCGCTTAAATTTCACTATTTATTGTTTATAGCAAATAAAAAAAGAGCGAGAAATTTCGCTCTTTTTTGTTATGTACAATAATTCATTACTATTCTAATTCAATTGAAACATTTTTTTGTGGTACGAATGTAGAAATTGCATGTTTATAAATAAGCTGTTGCTTACCTTCTGTTTCCAGTAGGACTGTAAAATTATCAAATCCTTTAATTAATCCACGAAGCTGGAAACCATTTAATAAGTACAGCGTAACAAACGTATTCTCTTTACGGAGTTGATTTAAAAACTGATCTTGAATATTGATTGATTGCTTCATGTCGAATCCTCCTCTTTTTCTCTACTTACTATTATTCGACTTTAGTTGTAGCTTTCCTTCTATGTATCGTAAAATTTCTGACGTTTTTTCACCGTCTGTAACATCAAACCATGTGACATCCATCTTATTACGGAACCACGTTAATTGACGTTTTGCATAACGACGTGAATTCGTCTTTAATTGTGATACCGCTTCTTCTAAAGAGACACGATCCTCAAAATAATCATATATCTCTTTATACCCAATCGCTTGAATAGATTGACAATCTCGTATCCCTCGATTATACAACCCTTCTACTTCTTCTAATAAACCTTGGTCCATCATTATATCAACTCGTAAGTTAATGCGATCGTATAGCATTTCACGATCCATTGTCAAGCCAATTAAGGAAACATCGTATAATAAATCGTTTTCTTGTTTTTCAAGTTGATCACTCATTTTTTCACCCGTCGTGTGGAAAATTTCTAACGCCCTAATGACACGGCGTACATTATTTGCATGAATACGCTCAGCGCTTTCTGGGTCTACTTCCTGTAATTTCTTATGTACATATTCCACACCACGTTCTAATGCTAACTTTTCCATTTGTTCTCGGTATATAGCATCACTAGCATCATCCGTAAACTGATAATCGAATAAAACAGATTGTATATACAGACCAGTTCCACCAACGATAATCGGCAATTTACCGCGCTCTGTAATCTCGCGAATATGCTTACGAACACGTTCTTGAAATTCGGCAACCGAAAATGATTCTTCCGGATTTTTTATATCAACCATATAATGTGGAATTCCGTCCATCTCTTCTTTCGTCACCTTTGCGGTTCCAATATCCATCGTACGATAAATCTGCATGGAATCTCCACTTATAATTTCACCATTTAACGCTTTGGCAAGATCAATACTTAACTTCGTCTTCCCAACAGCAGTTGGTCCAATGATGACAGCAACTTTTTCACGTTGCACTTCTCCCATATCATTCAACTCTCTTTATGTAATGTACTCCATCTATTGATTATATCCAATCTTACCAATTTTAACGGCATGATTGCAAGTTCTTTCATTACGGTACATGAAATTATAAATAAAAAAGAACATAGTTTGTCCAATTCCGCATATACATGATTAAAAATACCTTCGAGAGGATGAGTTAACTATGAAACAATCCACTATCAATTTTTCATCTTTGACAAAAGACCTCATTTTAGCTACTGCTACAAAAGAACACAATTGTTCACAAGAAGAATTATACTTCGCCTTAAATTGTTTACTACGTTCTTTTCATTCTGCTCTCCAAGAAACAACATTACATCTAGAAAATAAAGATACAGAGTATATACAAAACCAATTTTGCAGCGCATATAAAATTATTACAGGTAAAACTATTTATCCTTTTCAATAATCCATAAAAGGCGATTGCTTACATACTTTCAAGCAACCGCCTTTTATATTAATACATATATACTACTCTATAACTTTCACTTTTACAGATTTGCGCCCCCAGCTATTCGCACTACCATCTGAGCCAACTAAAACATCAATACGATTTCCTTTAATCGCACCACCAGTATCTCCAGCAATCGCTTCTCCATATCCTTCTACCCATACTTTTGATCCAAGTGGAATTACTTTAGGATCAACAGCAATTACTTTCATATTTGGATTCGCTGTTAAGTCATGCCCCATTGCAGTTAATACACGACCACCATACGAGCCATTCTCACTCGGATCTGCTGTATATGCTGTCGCTTCTACCGTTATTTCACGTCCACTAGTCGGTGCACTTGTTTCATTAGATTTCGCAACTTGTTTCGTAGTTGACTGCTGTTTTGCCACAGGTTTACTTGATTCTACATTCTTAACAGATTCTTTACTCTTAGCTACTTTATTACTTTTAACCGGCATATTTACTCTTTCCGGCGCTTCTTCTTTCGTTGCAACTTCTTTCTTTTCAATCACTGGTGCCGTTCCTGTTAAAAATGGCACATGAACATATCCTGTTTTTCCATTATAGTCAAATTGCAACCATTCATTTTGAACTTGATTTGTCGTTTCAATTACATCATTTTTATTCAGTTTTCCAAGAATTTCTGAGTCAGTATTCGCTCCAGCGCGAACATTTAACACACCCGCCGTTACATAATATGTACTTTTTGTAAATTCAGCACTTACAAACGCTTCTTGACCATTTAATTTAATTTTTGTCCATCCGTTTTCTGTATTTACAACATCTAATTTATTTCCACTTAACATTTTACCTACAAGCTTAGACTCTACAGTTGGGTTTTCTCTAACATTTAATACGTCTGTTGTTACAATCGTTTCCGCTTTCGCAGAACCTGCAAAAATCCCAAGACCAAAAACTGCCGCCGTTGCTATACCTAATAATTTTTTCATGAATAGCCTCCATTTGCTTTGTTTTCGTATTTTTATTATAGCAACGGATTTTTAAGATTTTTAGAAAACACACAATTACAAACCATTCGTAATATACGATTAATGAGCTGTAACATAAATTTCCATATTAATGAATTACATTTCCTATAGAATTCCCAATAGTTTTCATATATTTTCCACATACAAGCACCAGAATTTTTTTCCAGAAAAAATTACAGTATTACTTTTTTGTTACAAAAAAATCACATTTCATTACATCTTTTACCAAAATTCATCATTCTCCAATTATCAACCTCCTTTTTTGTAATAAAAAGGAGCAGCTAATAAAAGCTACTCCCTTTACACGTATTATTTAACTTTCTTTTTCCAAATTCCCATCATAAGAGCAGAAACAACTGCCCCTATCAATATCGAGAAAATATATAACACTGGTTTATTTACTAAAGCGATAACAAACAATCCACCATGCGGTGCTGGCAATGTAATTTGGAATAACATTGATAATGCACCTGCAATACTTGAACCGACAACACAACTGACAATTACCCGAACCGGATCTGCTGCTGCAAATGGAATCGCACCTTCTGTAATAAACGATGCCCCCATAATATAATTTGTTAAACCAGACTTACGTTCCGCTTCTGTAAACTTCGATTTAAAGAAGGTAGTTGCTAACGCAATTGCAAGCGGTGGCACCATACCACCAGCCATAACCGCTGAATGCACCCCAAAGTTCTTCGCTTCTATCGCAGCAATACCAAACGTAAATGCTGCTTTATTAATTGGACCACCCATATCAATTGCCATCATCGCACCTAAAATAAGACCTAGTAATATAGCATTTGTACCGTTCAAACCATTTAACCATCCTGTTAACATTTCATTCAATGCTACTACAGGCGGAATTACTACTTTTTGCATAACAACTCCTGTAATCAATAATCCAAAGACTGGATATAACAAAACAGGCTTAATTCCTTCTAACTGTACTGGTAACCCTGAAAATAATTTTTTCAATCCTAAAACAACATATCCGGCTAAGAAACCAGCAATTAATCCACCTAAAAATCCAGCATTCGCATGTGCCGCTAAAAATCCTCCGACAACACCAGGCATAAAACCAGGACGATCAGCAATAGAACTAGCAATAAATCCTGCTAAAATTGGTACAAGGAATAAAAATGCCCCTGTTCCCCCTCCTCCAATAGACATGAACAATTCAGCTAAAGGACCTTCTGCTTTTATACCACCAAACGAAAACGCTAGCGCAATTAAAATCCCGCCACCAACAACGAATGGAAGCATATTACTTACGCCGTTCATTAAATGCTTATAAATTCCTAATCCATTTTCTTTCTCCGTATTTTCTGCCTTTCCATCCTCTTTTACACCTTTAAAGATTGGTGCATCCTGTTTTACAGCACGATTAAGAAGTTTTTCAGTTTTTCTAATCCCGTCAGCGACTGGCACTTGAATAACATGTTTACCAGCAAAACGATTCATTTCTACTTGTTTATCTGCCGCAACAATTATAGCTGTTGCGCGTTCAATATCCTCTTTCGTTAAACCGTTTTTTATACCTGTTGATCCATTCGTTTCAACTTTAATTGCAATTCCTAGCTCTGCTGCTTTTGCTTTCAAGCTATCTGCAGCCATATATGTGTGAGCGATTCCAGTCGGGCAAGCTGTAACAGCTAATACATACGGTTCATTCCCTTCTGGTTTTGCAACTTCAACCTCTTCTTCTTCTTTTTCATTTTCTTTTTCATCAAATAAACGAAGAAGTTCTTCTTCATCCTTTGCTTCTAACAATTGCTTACGAAACCCTTCATCCATTAATAGTGTAGATAGGCGTGATAACGTTTCTAAATGCGTATTATTCGCCCCTTCACTTGCAGCAATCATAAAAAATAAATGCGCAGGTTGTCCGTCAAGCGATTCATAGTTGATACCGCTTACACTTCTACCAAAACAAATCGCTGGTTGCTTAACAGCTTTTGTTTTCGCATGAGGTATAGCAATCCCTTCACCAATGCCGGTTGTACTTTGTGACTCCCGCTTTAAAATAGCTTCTTTAAATTCAGCTTTGCTATTTAAACGATTTGCCCCGTTTAATTTCCCAACTAACTCATCTATGACAGCTTCTTTATTTGAAGCTGTCAAATTCATAATAACTGTATCCCTTTTTAATAGTTCTGTAATTTTCATATGTTGCTTCCCCCTATCGCTTAGTTACAATTACTTGCGACAATAATTCTTCTACTTTTTCCTTTTCACATAAATCGGCTGAAAATGCTGTTGCACTCCCTGTTGCAACGCCATATTGAAATGCCTTTTCAATATCTTTTGTCTGTTCATATCTTCCTACAAATCCCGCAACGAGAGAATCTCCAGCCCCAACCGAATTAATTACAACACCTTTTGGAATAGTTGCTTCATATATACCTTCTGCCGTAAATAATAAAGCCCCATCTCCGGCCATTGATACGATAACATGCTCTACACCTTGTTCAATTAATTTTCTTCCATACGGTAAAATATCTTCTGCTGTTGAAATTTCTACTCCAAATAACTCACCAAGTTCATGATGATTTGGTTTTATTAAAAATGGTTTATTTTTAACTACATGCTGCAAGGCACTACCACTTGCATCTACTACTACACGAATGCCTTTTTCAGCTCCGAACGCTGCGATTGATTCATAAAAAGTAGTTGGAATAGACGCTGGTACACTTCCAGCTAGTACAACACAATCTCCCTTTTGCATACTTTCAATTTGTTTCATTAATTGTTCAAATTGTTCCTTAGTCACACTAGGTCCTTGCCCATTTAATTCTGTTTCTTCTTTCCCTTTTATTTTCACATTAATTCGAGTATCTTCATTTACTTGGATAAAGTTTGTTATTACACCTTCCGTCTGTAATACATCTTTAATAAATCGACCGGTAAATCCACCAGTAAATCCTAGCGCTACATTTTCAACACCTAAACGATGAAGAACACGAGAAACATTAATCCCTTTCCCTCCAGGAAACTTCATATCTTTTTCTGCTCGATTTACTGCGCCTAACTCTAAGGAATTAACTTGTACTATATAATCAATAGATGGGTTTAAAGTTACTGTATAGATCATTGTTTATCAGCCTCAATTACATTGGTTTGTCTTTTATATTTTTCTAAATCAATTTCTAAATGGTTTGTAATAATATTCGCCTCTTCAACGTTGGCAATTTTCGCAAACGCAACTTCCGAAAACTTACTTTCATCAATTAAGAAATATCCTTCATTTGCTAATGTTAATGCCATTTGCTTTAAAAGCGCCTCTTCCGGATCTGGTGTTGTAAAACCAAGCTGTTCATGTGCACCATTCGCCCCTAAAAAACATTTATCAAAACGATACTTCTGCATACTTTCCTGTGCCATGGCACCGATTAAAGCTTTCGTCCTACTCTTCATCATTCCGCCTAGTAAATAAGCACGAATATTATTTTCAACTAAAGCTTCAATATGCATAAGTCCATTCGTAACGACAGTAACATCCTTATTTATTAAAAATGGAATCATTTCAAATGTTGTACTTCCTGCATCTAAATAAATGCAATCACCTTGTTCCACAACGCTAGCCGCATACTTCGCAATTTGTTGTTTTATCTGAATGTTTTTGGATGATTTTTCAACCATCGTCGGCTCCTGTCCTTTTCCTGTTAAAACAGCCGCACCACCGTGAACTCTTTTTAATAACCGTTGTTTTTCCAATTGCGCTAAATCACGACGAATTGTTGATTCAGAGCTCGCTGTTCTTTCCACTAATTGCTGTAATTTAACAACCTTCTGCTCTTTTACAAGTTGCAATATCATTTGATGACGTTCAGGAGTTAACATTTTATTCACCTCTTCTTTGATTACAGTATAATGAAAACAATCACAAAAATCAACCATAAACATTCATAAATAACCAAAAACAATCACAAACAGTTATAAACAACAAAAAGAAACCCATTTGATTGTGATATCAAATGGGTTTCTTTACTCGCTTCACTTATAGGGAAGCTTTATATATGCTTAAAACATCGTCTTTATTTAATTTTTTAAAGTTACCAAATTCGCCATTAGCCATCGCTTTATCCGCCATTAAATCAATTTCATTTTCTCCAATAGCGTAATCAGATAACTTTACTGGTGCCTCAATTGAAGTCCAAAATTGACGTAAAGCCTCAATTCCTTCTAACGCAATTTCTCGATCAGTCTTTCCATCTGTTTCTACATCGAATACACGAATAGCGAACTGTTTAAAACGACTTACATTTTCATCTACAACATGCTTCATCCAGTTTGGGAATAGAATCGCAAGGCCACCCCCGTGTGGTATGTCATGAACCGCAGAAACTGCATGTTCAATATTATGAGTTGCCCAGTCTCCTTTTACTCCCATCGCTAAAATCCCGTTTAACGCCATAGTACCGCAATATAAGATCGTTTCTCTATGCTCATAATTTTCTAAATCACTTAAAAGCTTAGGAGCTGTCTCAATTACTGTTTTTAAAACAGATTCACAATAACGATCTTGTAATTCTGTATTTGTTCCATGATGGAAATATTGCTCTAATACATGTGACATAATATCTACCATACCGTAAATTGTTTGATCCCTTGGCACAGACGCAGTATGGAGCGGATCTAAAATTGAAAACTGAGGGAAAGTAACTGGGCTACCCCAGCCATATTTTTCATTCGTTTCCCAATTTGTAATGACAGAACCAGCATTCATTTCAGATCCTGTTGCCGCAAGCGTAAGTACGGTACCAAATGGTAATGCCTCATTAGCAAATGCTTTTTTCGTTACAATATCCCATACATCTCCATCATATTTGCTACCAGCTGCAATTGCCTTCGTACAGTCAATTACACTTCCTCCGCCAACTGCTAAAATGAATTCAACACCATTCTCTTTACAAATTTGAATTCCTTTCTTTACAGTTGATACACGTGGATTCGGTTCAACACCTGTCAATTCAAATACTTCCGCATTTATATCCTTTAAAATAGAAATTACATTATCATAAATACCATTTCTTTTAATGCTGCCTCCCCCGTATACGAGAAGAACTTTTTTACCGAACTGTGGAATTTCAGTTTTCAATTGCTCTAATTGACCTTTACCGAAAATAAGTTTCGTTGGATTACGAAATACAAAATTTTGCATATCCCTTTACCATCCCTTCTATATGAAAAGCAACTATACTTTTGTATACCATATTTTTTTCATTTTACAAAAATATTTGCCTAACGAAAAAATCTCAGCCTATAGGCTGAGATTTTTTTATTGATAATAAGGTGAGATCATTAAGTAAACAATAACACCAGATAAACTTACATATAACCAGATCGGCATCGTCCAACGTACAATTTTACGATGACGTGTTAATTGATTTGTAAAACCAAATACAAGTGCAAACAATGCAAGTGGTACAATAATTGCTGCTAGGATAATATGTGTAATTAAAATGATGAAATACACATATTTAATGAATCCTTCTCCACCAAAATGTGTTGCCGGCGCTAAGTAATGATACGATAAATAAGAAATACAAAATAGCAATGTCGTCGTAAATGCTGCTAGGATAAAACCACGGTGCATTTTCACATTCTTCTTAATAATAGAGTATAGAGCTGCTAATAAGAATACGAACGTAAAGCTATTAAAAATTGCGTTTAACATTGGTAAAATCGTTACATCAAAATGTACTTCTCCTTCATAGCCAACAGGTCCAAAGAACAAAAATAAAATAATCGCATTTACAATTACAGAAAGCGTTATCACAATAGGAGCATAGCTTTTCTGATTTGTTGATTGATCCACCAAAATGGTCACTCCCTCTTCCTTCAAATATGTATACGTAACCTCACTATTTTAACATACTATTCACAGTGTAAATGTGACAATAGTTTGACACAGCAAGACAAAACAAAGAAAAAATCCTTCTTAATAAAACTTCTTAAGAAGGATTTTATCGCTTTATTATTCAAATAGCAATGCGATTAGTTTTTGTTAAAAAATGTATCGCTACATGCTTGAAAAATTTCAGACACTTGATATCCCATTAAAGAAATTGCTGTTAATGAAAAGAAACCAATCATAAGAAATCGAAACCACATATAAATCTCCTCCTTGTATTTAGCTTAAAAAACATTAGCTATATTACAAGTTGAGTGGCACTCTTCATCGTCACTTTCCTTTTTCTTTACAATTGCTGTTATAAATCGAATCATAAAGAAAAATACAAAAGGAAATTGTTCGTAATTTACCTTGGCATAGTTCAGCAACGGCTCGCGTTGCACATCGAACGGGGATGAGAAGGAATAGAACATACCTTGCTCTTCCATATATACAATTACAATTTTCATACAAAATACGATTCCTAGAAACGAAACAATATCTTGCCATTCTGTCGTATATAACAGGTTATATAGCTCTAATACGTACTCTTCCATCGTCATCCCCCCTTCCCTTTTTATCATTTTGCTCGCCTTCGTATAAAAAGTCAAGAAAAAAGTTTATATTCACTATGACAATAGTAATTACTTGTTTCTATGATTATATATGATTCTTTTATAGCAATGATTGGGTGTAACTCTCTTCTAAAACAAGAAATTAGAATCGAACAGATTCCTCATTTTTACTTTTAGAATTCAACACTGTACTATTTTTATTTCTATTAAAAATAAAATAAGAAATGATTATAAGAACCGTAACAAACATCGTCAAAAGTGCTTGTGAACGTAAAGATTCAATTAAAAGCATCGCAATTAAAACTGCTATAATAGCTGCAATTGTAACATACGTCACATACGGGAAAAACCACATTTTCACTTTCAAATTTTGTTGTTCTACTCTCCCCATTTTTTTCCGAATATTTAAATGTGAAACAGCTATAACGAGATAAACGAGCAACGCAATCCCGCCAGATGCATTCACTAAAAATAAAAAGACTTTATCTGGAGATATATAACTAAAAACAACTCCAATATAAGCGAAGAACGTTCCGAATAAAACTGCCCGAACTGGAACACCACTATTGTTCAATTTCAAAAACGCCTTTGGAGCATCTCCTCTTTCTGCCATCGAAAAAAGCATTCTTGAGTTTGTATATAAACCCGAATTTAAACATGAAAGTACAGCTGTTAAAACGATAAAATTCATAATTTGTGCTGCCGCTGGTATTCCTATATGTTCCAGTACTGCTACAAACGGACTTTTTAGTATGTTCGCTGAATTCCACGGAAGAAGTGTAACAACTACAGCGATAGATCCAATGAAAAATACGAGAATACGCCAAATTACACTATTTGTTGCTGTTTTTACTGCTTTTACAGGTTCAGCAGACTCTCCAGCAGCTACTGCAACAATCTCAGATCCCATAAATGAAAATATTACGACAGTAATTCCAAGTAGCACCGAACTTATACCGTTTGGCATAAATCCTCCTTGTCCTACTAAATTGGAAGTGCCAGGTGCTTCCGTGCCTGGTACAAATCCTAAAATAACAGCTAGCCCAAGACAAAGGAATAAAACAATACTTATTACTTTAATAAAAGAAAACCAATATTCAAACTCTCCAAATGATTTCACTGAAAAAACATTCGTCAATGTTAATAAAATCGTTAATATTAGGCTTAATAACCAAAGCGGGATTTCTGGAATCCAGTATTGAATAATACCAGCACCTGCTGTGGCTTCTATCGCAATAACAATTACCCAGAAAAACCAATATAGCCACCCAATTGTATAACCGGCCCACGGACCAATTGCTTCTCTTGCATATGTTGCAAATGACCCACTTGTCGGGTTAATAGCTGCCATTTCCCCAAGCATTCTCATAACGAAAACGACTAGAAGTCCTGCTAATGCATATGAAACGATAGAACCTGGTCCTGCTGAATGCACAACTGCCCCACTTCCAACAAACAAACCAGCTCCTATTACGCCGCCAATTGAGATCATTGTAATGTGACGTATTTTGAGGTCTTTCTTAAGATTTTTATCCAACTCTTATACATCCCCTTCCAAACGTAATTTTAAAATTTACCCCGCATTAACGGGCAGTAAAACCCCCACCTCAAAATTTAGCGGAAGCAAAGAAGTTAGGCGGGAATCTACTGCCCGTAAATGCCCGATTGGTGAGGGCTGATAATCAGCGGGGGATGCCCCCCACTGATTAAAGTTTCACTTTATGTAAGAGTATTATGCGAAAAACCTTGGCCTACACTTTAAAATATATCAAAATATTCTGAATTTAACAAATGTAATACAAACTCCTACAAAAATTATTACATTAGGTTTACTAATTTTCCATATACAATTGTTGAGAAAATTATAGTCACCTTACAAAAGAATGAATTTTCAGATATTATTAAATAAACAAGATTATACATCTAGACAACTTTTTGTATAGGAGTGTTGATATGTTAAACAAGTTCAAATTCATTTGTTGTACGTTAGTAATTTTTTTACTACTACCACTAGCCCCCTTTCAAGCACAAGCAGCAAACAATTTAGGATCAAAACTACTCGTTGGATACTGGCATAACTTTGATAACGGTACTGGCATTATTAAATTAAGAGACGTTTCACCAAAATGGGATGTAATCAATGTATCTTTCGGGGAAACTGGTGGTGATCGTTCTACTGTTGAATTTTCTCCTGTGTATGGTACAGATGTAGAATTCAAATCAGATATTTCTTATTTAAAAAGTAAAGGAAAGAAAGTAGTTCTTTCAATAGGTGGACAAAACGGGGTCGTTTTACTTCCTGACAATGCTGCTAAGCAACGTTTCATTAATTCCATACAATCTCTAATCGATAAATACGGTTTTGATGGAATAGATATTGACCTTGAATCAGGTATTTACTTAAACGGAAATGACACTAATTTCAAAAACCCAACTACTCCTCAAATCGTAAATCTTATTTCGGCTATTCGAACAATCTCAGATCATTATGGTCCCGACTTTCTATTAAGTATGGCTCCTGAAACAGCTTATGTTCAAGGAGGTTATAGCGCATACGGAAGCATCTGGGGGGCATATTTACCGATTATTTACGGAGTGAAAGACAAACTGACATACATTCACGTTCAACACTACAACGCTGGCAGCGGGGTTGGAATGGACGGTAATAACTACAATCAAGGTACTGCAGACTACGAGGTCGCTATGGCAGATATGCTCTTACATGGTTTTCCTGTAGGTGGTAATGCAAATAACATGTTCCCAGCTCTTCGTTCGGATCAAGTAATGATTGGACTTCCTGCAGCACCAGCGGCCGCTCCAAGTGGTGGGTATATTTCTCCAACTGAAATGAAAAAAGCTTTAGATTATATCATTAAGGGAATTCCTTTCGGAGGAAAGTATAAACTTTCAAATGAGAGTGGCTATCCTGCATTCCGCGGTCTAATGTCTTGGTCTATTAATTGGGATGCAAAAAACAACTTTGAATTCTCTAGTAACTATAGAACATATTTCGATGCGATCCCCTTGCAAAAATAATAAAAACAACAATAGGTTTTATATGACCTATTGTTGTTTTTATTTATGCAAATTATTTTTTCACTTCTACATGATGAAGAGATTCTTTTCCATCTCTTATATAACTATCTATGAGATTTAAAAGTGATTTACCACTGATTAACATCACTCGTTCATCAATATCAAGTTGAGAATGATGATACGGAATTGAATACATTAGTTACTATTTTGCTTCAATACAAATACTGAAAGTTCAGGTACACTCCAAAATCTAACAGGCATTCGGGTTGTCCCAATCCCTCGATTTACATATAAATATAATGGCTTGTTCTTCCCTTCTAATTCATACATACCTTCAACATGACTCTCAGCTAGTTTTGTCGTAATTAACGGACCTATAAAAGGAATTTGAACTTGTCCTCCGTGACTATGTCCTGACAGTTGCACATCAACCGGGTAACGAGTTACTTTATCTACAACATCCGGCTCATGTACTAATAGCATATTGAAATCTTCTTGTCTTACATGTTTTAAAGTCGAATCTATTTGTGGCTTCCCTAATAAAAAATCATCTAAACCTGATATTGTAATATACTTGCCGTTTTCCGCTTTAATTTTCTGCACTTCATTTACTAACACAGTGAAACCAGCTTCCTCCATATATTTTTTATAAAATAAACTACCTCCTCCGCCTCTATCATGATTCCCAAACACTGCATATTTCCCTAAGGGCGCATGTATTTTTTGTAAAATACCTTTCGCTTCTTCTCTTTCAGCTTTATACGATCCAAACTTATCTATTAAATCCCCTGTGAAAACTACTACATCTGGACGTAACGCATTCATCTTCTCCACCAAATTTTCTAGTTGTTTCAGTGTGAATTCTGGCCCTAAATGTACATCTGAAAACTGCAATATTTTTTTATTATGAAACTCTTTAGGAATTGTAGAAGCTTCTATTTCATTCCACGTAACTGTTACTAGTTTTCGTTCTATTTCTGTCGCATAAAAATACAAACTTATAGAAATCATTACTATACTTATGAAACTGATTATAGATATGTTGACAATTGATTTTTTCTGTTCTTCTTTTACATAATTCGTATTCATGTTCTCACCTCTAGACGTACTTTAAAGCCTTATTGTTACATGAATGTGACAACACGAACAATGTTAGTTATATCCTATTTTATCACTGCTCACTTTGACAAATTTATACAGAAGTCATAACATATTTTTATAATACATAGATTCTTAAAAATGTTCCATCTATTTATTTCATCATTTTATTAAGGAGAGATTATTCATGTCTGTATTTACACCAGAAGAAATTACGGAACTTGCTGCTAATTCTGGAAGAAAAAAAGCCCATTTATCATTACTCCCTATGCTAATTCTCGGTTTTTTTGGCGGTGCTTTCATAGCATTAGGGTATTTACTCGATATTCATGTTATTGGAACAATGCCAAAGTCTTGGGGATCATTTACTAGTTTTCTAGGCGCTGCTGTATTCCCTATCGGTCTTATTCTCGTTATTCTTGCAGGCGGTGAACTAGTAACTGGTAACATGATGACAGTTTCCATGGCCTGGATTCAAAAGAAAATTACTTTATTTTATTTCATACGAAATTTAATTATTGTTACGTTTAGCAACTTCGTAGGTGCTGTATTCGTTGCTTATTTTTTCGGCCATGTCGTCGGATTAACAGAGGGAGCTTTTTTAGCAAAAACAGTTTCTGTTGCGCAAGCTAAACTACAAGATACACCACTACAAGCTTTCATTTCTGCAATCGGATGTAATTGGCTCGTTTGTTTAGCTGTTTGGCTTAGCATGGGAAGTAAAGAATTTATCGGCAAGATTATCGGTATTTGGTTCCCCGTTATGACTTTTGTTGCAATTGGATTTCAACACGTTGTAGCCAATATGTTTGTCATCCCAGCTGCAATTTTTGCCGGTCATTTAACTTGGATTGAATATTTTCCAAACTTTATTTTTGTTTTCTTTGGAAACTTAGTAGGCGGTATGTTATTTGTGGCATTACCTTATTTTATATCTTATAAAAAGAAACTGCCTTCCAAAGAAGAACAAACTGCATTAAAGAAAAAATCTGTATCCGCTTAAATGGAACGACTATACAGCAATCCTGAAAAATATTACAAATCCCATTTTTTTTACGAATATACGTGCGTACACTTGTTCTCGAATGTTTTATACGTTATAATAACAACTTAAATAGCATTATTTACATATGAGGTGAAAAACATGAACAAAACAGAATTAATTAAAAACGTAGCACAAAATGCTGAGATTTCTCAAAAAGAAGCTACTGTAGTTGTACAAACTGTAGTAGAATCAATCACTAACACTTTAGCTGCTGGTGAAAAAGTACAACTTATCGGATTCGGTACATTCGAAGTTCGCGAAAGAGCTGCTCGTACAGGCCGTAACCCACAAACTGGTGAAGAAATGCAAATCGCAGCTTCTAAAGTACCTGCTTTCAAAGCTGGTAAAGAACTTAAAGAAGCTGTAAAATAATGAAAAAATAGCCTTCTCGTTTATGAGAAGGCTATTTTTTTCATTACATAATTAATAAAAATCTGACCGTTATGCTGTTTCTTTTGTTCCTTTATGCAAATAAAGCCTTTGCTTTCAAAGAAAGGTTTTGCCGTAATACTCGCTTCTGTATATATCTCCCTATGCCCTAGGTTCACTGCTTCTTTCTATAACTCCTGTAGTATGTATGACGCTATCTTTTTCCCTTGGTAATCTTTATGTGTAAATAAACGATCTATGTAATGATCATCATTATAATCCCCAAATCCCACTATCACACCGTTATAATCCGCTACATAACTAATATTCTTCTCTAAAGAATGTAACCAACTTTCTCTATCTAGTCGATCTGGTGCCCATGCCTGTAGCTGTAACACGTTATAATCTTTTGCATTAATTGTATGAACTGTTTCATAGAACAACTGTAATACTTGGTCTAAATCATCTTTATGGAAGGCCCTAATGATTGTATCTTTTAACATATTTAAGTCTCCTTACTACACTATCATTTAACTTTTCTATCATCTACGATTCAATATTTCTGCTTTATTATATCGTTTTAATTTCTATACGAACAAAAAAACAATACTTATTCAAGTATTGTTTTTTAATTCTATTCAATTACTTAATGTAGCTTTTTAAGGTTTTAATTTAACTCTTTGTAATCGTAATGCATTTAATACAACGGATACAGAACTAAATGCCATTGCTGCTCCAGCAACCCAAGGTGCTAAGAAACCAAACGCTGCAATCGGGATTCCTAGGCCGTTATAAGCTAGTGCCCAGAATAAATTTTGCTTAATATTTCTTATCGTCATCTTACTCATAAAGATTGCATCAGCAATACTATTTAAATCACCACGGATTAACGTAATATCTGCCGCTTCCATCGCTACATCCGTTCCGGTCCCAATTGCCATACCGATATCCGCCGTTGCAAGAGCAGGAGCATCATTTATTCCATCTCCAACCATTGCTACTTTTTTACCTTGCGCTTGCAGTTTTTTCACTTCTTCTGCTTTTCCTTCTGGTAATACTTCTGCAATTACGTGATCAATACCAACTTGCTTAGCGATTGCCTGAGCAGTTTGTGTATTATCTCCTGTAATCATAACAACGTCTAGACCCATTTTCTTAAGCCTTGCGATAGCTACTTTTGAAGTATCTTTTACAGTATCTGCAACAGCCACTATACCAGCATATTCTTTATTGATTGCAATAAGCATTGCTGTTTTGCCTTCTCGTTCTAACTCTTCCATTGATTTAGAAACTTCTTCAATATCAATATTGAATTTCTTCATTAATCGGCGTGTACCAATTAATAATTGTTTCCCTTCTACAACTGATTCAATACCGAATCCAGGAATCGCTTCAAACGTTTCTGAACTTGGAATATTAATTTTCTTTTCTTTAATTCCTTCTACAATTGCTTCCGCAAGTGGGTGTTCAGAATTTTTTTCTGCCGCACCTACTAAACGTAGTACTTCTTCTTCATGGAATCCATCTGTTACAATTACATCTGTTAACACAGGCTTCCCGTTTGTCACAGTACCTGTTTTATCTAGAATAACCGTATCTAATCGATGCGTCGCTTCTAAATGCTCTCCGCCTTTAAATAAAATACCATACTCAGCTGATCTTCCTGATCCAGCCATAATAGATGTAGGCGTTGCAAGACCTAATGCACATGGACAAGCGATAACAAGTACTGCTATCATTTTCTCAAGTGCTCCGCCAAAATCGCCTGGTGTAACAAATATCATCCACACTGCAAATGTGATAATAGCAATCACAACTACAACCGGTACGAAAATACCTGAAATTTGATCTGCTACCCTTTGAATAGGAGCTTTTGAACCTTGAGCCTCTTCTACTACTTTAATAATTTGAGCTAATGCAGTATCTCTTCCTACCTTAGTTGCTTTCACTTTTAAAAATCCATTTTTATTCATTGTAGAACCGATTACTACATCCCCAATTGTTTTATCAACTGGAATACTTTCACCTGTTAACATCGATTCATCTATTGCTGACTTTCCTTCTACAATCTCACCATCTACCGGAATTTTTTCACCAGGCTTTACATAAACGATATCACCAGCTACTACTTCTTCGATTAAAATTTTCATTTCTGTTCCATCTCGCACAACTGTAGCTGTCTTTGCTTGTAAACCCATCAACTTTTTAATTGCTTCTGATGAACGTCCCTTTGCTTTTGCTTCAAATAATTTACCTAAAATAATTAGTGTAATAAGTACCGCGCTCGTTTCAAAATATAAATCTGTCATGTGTTCCGAAGAACCGATAGATTGAATGCTTAAATATACACTATAGAAATAGGCGGCCGACGTTCCAAGTGCCACAAGAACATCCATGTTAGCACTTTTATTACGTAACGCTTTATAAGCCCCAACATAAAACTGTCCACCAATGATAAATTGAACTGGCGTTGCAAGAGCTAACTGCACCCAAGGGTTCATAAGCATATCAGGTAAATAAATAAACGATGTAAACGAGAAGTGACTTACCATTGCCCACAGTAACGGGAATGATAAAATAAACGAAATGATAAACTTCTTCTTTTGTCGCTCAATTTCTTGTAAGCGATGATCAGTTGATCCATCTTGCTCATCTGATTTCACTTCCAATTTATATCCTAATTTCGTAATTGCACTCTTCATTTCATTTACATTAATTTCATCAGGATTAAAATCTACTGTAGCCGATTCCAAAGCGAAATTTACTGTCGCCTCGTTCACACCTTCTAACTTATTTAAACGCTTTTCTACTCTATTGGCACATGCTGCGCATGTCATTCCTGAAACAGTAAATTCAGCTTTATCACTTACAATTCCATATCCTAACGATTCAACTTTTTCCTTAAATTGTTGCGGATTTGTTTTTTGGGGATCATACATTATTTTGGTTTTTTCAAGTGCAAAATTTACATTTGCATCATGAACACCTTCTACTTTTTTTAGACCTTTTTCAATTCTATTTGCACATGCTGCACATGTCATTCCTGATATTTGAAGATTGGCCTCTTTTTGTTCATTCATGTCTCTCACCTCTATATACCCTTATGAGGTATAATTATTAGCAAAATAAATCGTACTTCCTATAAAGTACGATTTATTTCCATATCTAAAAATAATTATTGAACATCGTATCCTTGATCTTCGATTACAGCAACGATATCTTTTAATGTTACAACTGACGAGTCGATAATAACTTCAACAGTTCCTTCTGCTAATTGAACTTTTACTTGCTCAACACCATTTAGTTCTTTCACACTGCTTTCGATAGCATTTACACAATGTCCACAAGACATACCTTCAACTTGTAATGTTAACTGTTCCATTTAAAATCCTCCTCTTGTTTCTTCATTGTTTGTTAATCACAATTACATCTTACCATACCCCCCTAAGGTAATCAATGGTTTTGTATCATGATTTTTCAATTATTTTCTAAAACTTTATTTTACATACACTTTTTCACACCCATACCTTGAAATCCTATATAAAGGTAAACAAAAAAACAAGCCAGTTACATACTAGCTTGTTTTTACGCTTTTGAAAAACGTTCAAATACTGTCATTAATTCTTCAATTGCTTCGTCACCATTTCCATCTTTAATAGCACCTGAAACACAATGACTTGTATGGTTTTTTAATACACCCATTCCTACTTTTTTCATCGCTGCATTAATCGCTGAAATTTGCACTAAAATATCCACGCAATACCGATCATTTTCAATCATATTTTGAATACCCCGAACTTGCCCTTCAATTCTCTTCAATCTATTTATAATTTGCTCTTTTTCTTTTTCTGATCTATGTGTTACTGCTTCATGCTCTTTATGCCCCATATTATCACCTTCTTAAAGTTTCTCTTCATCCAATAAAACAATTACTTTTACGAGTATACCAATTATAGCATTAAATATCTATGCATGATACCCCATATGAGTATATTTCCACGTTATGATTATTCTTAACACATTGTTAGCTTCTCAGTCTTAATTTTCATTATACCCTTTCCTTTTTTCAAAAAACAATAATAAGCGAGGGTTGTCCATCCCCGCTTATTATTCATTCCCAAATATAAAAGCCTCAATCTTCACACATGTAAATTGAGACTTTTTCTTCCTATATATAATTATTGCTGATCACATACTTTTGTATCATTCACTACTGAAGTTCCTTCAACGGTTACCGTATGAAAACAGTCATTTACACGAACTGTCACAACGTTATCTTGCCGATCAATGATATGATATTCATTAAAATTTTTATTTAGAGCACTGCGAATTTGTTCTCCTTCATAAATTGGGATACCATGCGATAAAACCCAAATAAGTCCAGCGATAGCGAGAATAGTTTTCATACGATCTACCTCCTTGAGAATATAGTGAACTTTTCATCCATGCTTTTCAGCTCTACGAATCATGATGAAAATAAACTAAGCCTTTTTGGAAATAAGTTCATTTCGTCTATTTTATGTTTATGCTAATTGTGACCGAATTGTGACAACTTTTTGTCTCTTTAGACGAAAAGTTGAAACAAAACTTTCAAAAAGGACAATTCTACTTCTCAAAGCAAAAGGCTATGGAGAATTTCTCCATAGCCTTTTGTTTGCATTTTATTAACAATCGTTCCACTAACTAACCTAGATTCACTCAAATCACTAGCCGTTTAATCAATGGATACATAACTAATATATCTCAATCCTTTACTTAAAGAAGTCGGCACAACTGATGCATGATTCTCCCCTTCAGCCTCATAAAACGTAAACCGAAACTGATCGTGTTTTACTTGGAGAAGGCGCTCTGACAATTCATTAGCACCTACAACCATATGCTCTCGTTCTAGTGAACCAACTGTAAGAAATACTCTTGTTTTAACCTTTGCATTGTTTAATTCATTTATAAGATTTCCTTCTTTTTCAAGCACAGATTGGTTATTCCACCAAATAGATGGACTACTTATAAAATAATTTTGAAAGGCATTTACGTTTGTAAATAATATATGTAAAGCAAATAGACCACCTAGTGAATGCCCAAATAATGTTTGTTTTCCTTTATCAATTTCAAAATTCTTTTCAATTTGCGGCTTTAATTCTTCTTCAATAAAAGTAAAGAAATGATGTGCTCCTCCTGTTTTAGGCCAAGGTTTACCATCTGGTTTTAAAGCCGCATCTTTTGAAATTACGCTAGGCGTAAAATCATAACATCTTTCTTCACCTGAAAACGCCCCTTCGATTGGATAACCAATACCTACTATAATGGCTGGTGAAACACCTGTTTTTTCTGCTCTAACTGATTGTATTTTAACCGCTTCATGGAATGTTTGAAAAAAGGCATTCCCATCTAATACGTAAATGACAGGATATCCTGAATCCGATGCTGGTTGCCTCGGCTTTGAAATATGAATTTGATATTCCTTACCTTCTATTTTTGAATACATGTTCCACTGTTCTGTATTAGATGTTATAATCTGCTGTTTTTCAATCGTAGTGTTCATCTTATATCCCCCCTTCTTAACTCGTTACATATATTTCTACTTTTTCTTCTTGAGATACAACGCTATCATAACCGAAACAAACAGGAGACCCATTATATGGATCAATCATGACACGTGCATCAATATGAAATACTTCTTTTAATACTTCATTTGTAATAATCTCTTCTGGACTACCAGTTGTAACAATTTCCCCTTCCTTCATTGCAATAATTTCATCTGAAAACCTTGCTGCATGATTAATATCATGTAGTACCATAACGACCGTACAATTATGTTCTTTATTTAACTTCTCCACAATTTGTAATACATCTAATTGATGAGACATATCAAGATATGTAGTTGGTTCATCTAGTAGTAACACTTCTGTCTCTTGTGCTAAAGCCATTGCTAGCCATACCTTTTGTCGTTGACCACCTGATAAATTTGCAATTTGTCTCGTTCGAAATGCAGAAGTTTTCGTTATATCTAATGCCCAGTCAATCATCTCTTTATCTTTTGAAGTTAACTTACTTACATTATTTCGATGTGGATAACGTCCATAAGAAATTAATTCTTCTACTTTAAGCTCTCCTGGCGCAATTGGAGTTTGCGGTAGCAATGCTAGCTGCTTTGCAATTTCTTTCGTTGGAATTGTATGTAGATCCTGTCCTTGTAAATATACTTTACCACTCTTTTGCTTTAAAATTCTTCCCATTGTTTTTAACAATGTCGATTTACCGCACCCGTTTGGTCCTATAATTGTCGTTACTTTTCCTTCTTGTATTTCCACATTTAAATCGCGAAACACTGTAAGCTTTTCATAACTTGTTTCTAAATTTTTCGCACTTAAAATACTCACTTTTATTCCTCCTCTTACGCTTTCGCCTTATAAAGTAAATATAAGAAATAAGGTACACCGACAATAGAAATAACGATTCCAACTGGTAACTCTACAGGTGTGAAAACTGTTTTTGCAATAAAGTCTGAAGCAATTACAAGAAACATTCCGATTACGCCGCACGTAGGAATGATATGCTTATGCTGAATACCGACAAGTCTTTTCGCTATATGCGGTGCCATTAATCCGATGAAACCAATACTTCCTGAAACTGCAACACATGCGCTTACAAGTCCGATACTACTTAGTAGTAAAATTGATTTCTCTCTTTCTACTGAAACACCTAAACTTGTAATACTCGTTTCTTCCAATTGAAATAAATCTAATAAATAAGCTTTCTTTTGTATAAGTGGAATTAGTATGATAAGCCACGGTAACATTGCAATAATATACTTCCAGTTTGCACTATATATACTGCCTGACACCCAAACTGCAGCCATCTCGAAATCAGTTGACTTCATTTTGAGTGATAGGTACATAGAAAATGCTCCAAATCCTGATCCAATTGCAATCCCTGTTAATAAAAGACGCTGCGAATCTAACTTACCGTTTTTCCAAGAAAACAGATAAATGATGATAGCTGCACCTAATCCGCCAACTAAACCAAACATTGGCATCATCATAATAGAAACCCAGTCCGTGCTCTTTAATTGTCCTTGAAAGAAAAACATAAAGATGACGATCGCTGTTCCTGCTCCGGCATTTACTCCTAAAATACCCGGGTCTGCCAATCCATTTCTCGTAATACCTTGAATAACAGCACCCGCAACGCCTAGGCCTAATCCTACTAACCCAGCAATTACGATGCGCGGAAGACGAAACTCCAAAATAACTAAATCATGGTCTGGTACTGGATCTATTCTAAGGAGTGTTTTACATACATCTGTAATCGTAATGTCAAACGTACCATTCGTTAAACTAATATAAATAGCACATAGTATTAAAAATATAATAATCCCCATCGTCATTCCAAAACGTTGACTTGAACTTTTAAGCATGTCTCTCTCCTCCTCTTGTACGGATTAAATAAAGGAAGAAAGGAATTCCAATTAAGGAGGTAACGACTCCAATCGGTGTTTCAAATGGATAGTTTACAAATCTACTTAAAACATCACATAACGCTAGAAAAACGCCACCAATAACGCCTGCACATGGCAAAATCCACTTATAATCTACCCCAATTATAAAGCGAGTAATATGCGGAATAATTAAACCTACAAAACCAACTTTCCCCACTAAAGCAACTGCCGTTCCTGTTAAAAAGATAACCGATAAAATTGCCATCGCTTTAACTAGTTTTGTACGTTGCCCTAGATTAATAGAAACTTCTTCGCCTAAAGAGAGAATCGTAATAGATTTTGATATTAACAGTGCTAAAATTATTCCAATTATCCCAAATGGTATCGTAATTTTAATGATATTAGGGTCTACTTGGTCTAATTTTGCATTAAACCAAAAACTAACATTTTGAGAAATTTGGAAGTATGAAGCCATTGCAGCAGACACACTGCTTAAAAATGTTCCAATAACTGTCCCAATAATCGCTAACCGAACTGGCGATAAACCATTTTGAAGGAGCGAACCAAAACCAAATACGATACCGGCTCCTAATGCAGAACCAATCATTGAACATACAACCATACCAATCGATGACATTCCCGGAAGAAAAATCATACAAAGTGTAATAACAAAAGCTGCCCCATCCGTCACACCCATAATAGAAGGGGATGCAAGATAGTTTCTTGTCATCCCCTGCATAAGTGCTCCTGATATGGCTAGAAATGCTCCGACTAAAAGAGCTGCAACTACCCTTGGTAAACGTGAAGTAATAATAATATTATGATTTACATCACTTGAATCAAAATGAAATAACGCGTTCCACACTGTTTGAGCATCAATACTTTTCGCCCCATACAAAATAGAAAGTATAACTGTAAATAAGATGAGTATGGGCGCTATACATAATATAGTTACTGGTATTGCATTTGTTTTCTGCATATCATTCAACGCACCTTACTTATTGTATTATTTAGATAAATTTTTCACTGCTTCTTTTAAGAACGCTGTTTTACTCCAAGCAGTACCACCTTGTGCCATTGGATCAACAACGTTTACAAATACTTTCTTTTCTTTCGCAGCATTCATACTTTGCCAAATTGGATTACTTTCAATTTCTTCTAGCACTTTCGGGTTTTTATTTTCAGTTGTTTCATATTGTAAGAAAATATAATCTGGGTTTAGTTCAGCAAGTTTTTCAAATGAAATTTTCTCTTGTGCTTTTACAGTTTTCAATTGTTCTGGAACAGTTAATCCAAGATCTTTATAAATTACAGGGTTGAAGTATACTCCTTCTGGGTATAGGAATAATTCGTTTGCTCTTAGTCTGATTACAAGGACTTTTTTGTCTTTTAACTTATCTCCTAGTTTTGCTTTTGCTTTTTCAGCGTCCGCATTGTAATCTTTAATAATTTTTTCTGCTTTATCTTTTTTACCAGTTAATTCTCCCATTAACTTTAAGTTATCTTCCCAATTTGTTGAAACATGTGATACCGGGAATGTAGGAGCTACTTTCGTAAACTTTTCAGCTGTTTCTGCTGGGAATTTCGTACTAGATGTAATAACGTCTGGTTTTAATTGAAGTAATGTTTCGAAATTTGGTTGCATTTTCTCACCAACAGATTTCGCACCTTCTAAATCTTTCTCCAGATACTTTGGTAATTTACCACCAACCGTAATCGCACCAACTGGTTTAATTCCAAGTACTGCTGCATCTTCCATTGACTCTAAACTAGCTGTTGCAATTTTATCTACTTTTGCTGGCACTGTATATTCTTTACCTAAATATGTAATTTTTCGTTTTTCGTCTTTTTTCGTCTCACTAGCCTTTGTCTGTTGAGTTTTTTCTCCTGAAGTTTTATCCGTACTATTACATGCTGCTAGTCCTACACTTAAAACTGTTACCATACCTAATGTAAATAACTTCTTATTCATCTTTAAATATCTCCTCTCGAATTTCCAAACTATATTCTCAATAAATTTTAACTATATGAAACTTGTCCTACATATATATTTTATTAGATTAATAATTCTATCCAGAACTCATTCTCGTTCACTTCCCCTAAGCTATAATTCTTTTATACCTCACCCGTTGATAATCTTTTTCATTGATAATGATTATCGTTACTAAGTATATATTTAATATGCAATTATTTCAAGAAAGATTTGAAAAATTTTAACAAACTGAATTAAAAAAGAAGTATCCGCCTAATGTTAGGTAGATACTTCTTTTTTTAGAAATTTATATGTAATTCAACTGGGCAATGGTCTGACCCCATTACTTCACTATTAATTTCCGCCGCTGTTATTTGGTCTTTCATTCTCTCGGAAACAACAAAATAATCTAAACGCCATCCAATATTTTCACCTTTGTAATCTTGCTCTTACATTTATGAATACATACATACACACTTTATTCAGGTTATACTAATTTCAGAGGTGATGTTCTTTGCACAATGAAAGAGTTACGTTAACAAATGAGCATTGGCAAGCAATTATTCATAATGATTCTTCCTATGATAGCAAATTCTTTTATGCCGTGAAATCAACCGGGGTTTTTTGCCGACCGTCATGCAAATCAAGAATACCGAATAAAAACAATGTACGAATTTTTCATCATGCAGAGCAAGCATTAAGTGAAAACTTTCGCCCGTGCAAACGTTGTAAACCAAATGGGCTCACTTTACCTAATGAAGAGTGGGTAGAACAAATTAAAGAGTATATCGAAAAACACTTTGATGAATTATTAACTCTAGACATACTTGCAGAAATGTGCCATGGTAGCCCCTTTCATTTACAACGCACTTTCAAAAAAATGATAGGAATAAGTCCGATAGAATATATACAGCAGTTCAGAATTGTTAAAGCAGCAGAACACCTTTTACACACAAATCAACCCATTAAAGAAATTAGTACTGCCGTCGGGATAGAAAACCCAGAATATTTCGCAACTTTATTTAAAAAGAAAACTGGATTTACCCCTACTGAATATCGAAAAAAGAATGAAATGAAAGAGGGATACAATAATGAATTCTTACAAAAATAATTATATATATTGGACGCTACTTACACATGCAAATTGGAAGTTTCATATTGCTGCAACTGAAACTGGACTATGTTTCATTGGATCACAAAACGAAACCTTTGAAGAAGTAAATATATGGGCTAGAAAAAAATTGCCTCAACATATATTGATCCATAGTCCAGATTACTTACAAATATATACAAAAGAAATTATCGAGTATTTAGAAAACAAGAGAGAAACCTTTACATCCCCTATCGATGCTTACGGAACTGCATTTCAATTATCTGTTTGGAGTACGGTACGTGAAATTCCCTATGGGAAGACATATTCTTATTCAAAAATTGCCGAAACAATACAAAAACCTACTGCTGTGCGTGCCGTTGCTACCGCTATTGCAGCCAACCCTCTTCTCATTACAATTCCTTGCCATCGTGTTATAAGGAAGAATGGGAAACTAACCGGCTTTAGAGGTGGATTAGAAATGAAGAAAGAATTGCTAACATTAGAAAAATCGCAGGTACAATGCATATGACAGCAAACTATACTAGCGCATTAACTTTAGCAGTTCCAACAGAATTTAGTTTCCAAGAAAATGTAAGCTATCTATCACGCTCTAACAATGAATGTATGTTTTACATTGAAAATAACAAAATTTACAAAGTTATCCCTGTTCAAGATGTAAATCCTTTAGTTGAAATTAGTATGAATACGGATGGATATATTCAAATACGTTTTTTAGAAGAATCCTATACATCTGCAAAATCGATACGCGATGCTGTAGCTAACTATGTAACTGAATGGTTTGATTTAACTACTAATTTAGCTCCCTTTTATGCATTAGCTAAACATGATGTACTCCTTCAAAGACCAATTGAACAATATTATGGTCTTCGTACTTTAAGTATTCCAGACTTATTTGAAGCACTTTCCTGGGGAATTATCGGTCAGCAAATAAACCTCACATATGCTTATACACTAAAAAGAAGATTAGTCGAACACTTTGGAAGTTATGTAGAGTGGAATGATAGAAAACATTGGATATTTCCATCACCTGAAACGATTGCCAATTTACATGTAGAAGATCTCAAAAATTTAAAAATGACGACTAGAAAATGTGAATATTTAATCGGTATTGCCAAGCTTATTACAGAAGGAAAACTATCAAAAGAATCTTTACTACAAACACAAGATGTAAAGATTGCTGAAAAACAATTAACTGCTATACATGGTATAGGGCCGTGGACTGCCCACTATGTTTTAATGCGCTGTTTACGATTTCCTTCCGCTTTTCCAATTGACGATGTTGGTTTGCACAATGCAATTAAATATATAACAGGTTCCGAAAGTAAACCGACTAAACAGGAAATAAAAGATTTCGCGGCAAATTGGATCAACTGGGAATCTTACGCAACTTTTTATTTGTGGCGATTATTATACTAAAAAACCAAGTAGTACATTTGCACTACTTGGTTCTTTTTTAAGCTTGTTCTTCAAATCGTTTTGCAATCTCTATAATAACTTGAACAGCTTTTTCCATAACATCAACCGAAACATACTCAAATTTACCGTGATAGTTTTCACCACCTGTGAAAATGTTCGGCGTTGGCAATCCCATATACGATAATTGTGACCCATCTGTTCCACCACGAATCGGATGAATGTTTGGTTCGATATTTAAACTTTTCATTGCTTCATATGCAATATCAACAATTTCTCTCACTGGTTCGATTTTTTCAAGCATGTTATAGTATTGATCATTCATTTCTAAAACGACTGCATCTTGTCCATACTTCTCTTGCATTTGCTTCACAATATTTTCAACGTTATTTTTACGTGCTTCAAAGTTTTCACGATCAAAATCTCGAATAATATAATATGCTTTACTTTGCTCAACATCACCATTTAAAGAAAGTAAGTGATAGAATCCTTCATAACCCTCTGTATATTCTGGTGCCTCTTCTACCGGTAAATAGCTATTAAACTCCATCGCAAGTTTAGTTGCATTACACATTTTATTTTTTGCTGTCCCAGGATGTGTATTCGTTCCGTTAAACGTTAACTTAGCGCCTGCAGCATTAAAGCTTTCATACTCTAAACCACCTAATGGACCTCCATCCATCGTATAAGCAAATGAAGCGCCAAACGCCTCTACATCAAAATGCGCTGGGCCGCGGCCAATTTCTTCATCCGGCGTAAACGCAACTCTAATTTTCCCATGTTTAATTTGCGGATTATGTATTAAATAATTCATGGCAACCATAATTTCTGTAAGACCAGCTTTATCATCTGCTCCTAACAGTGTTGTACCGTCCGTTGTAATAATCGTATGTCCTTTATAAGACGGTAATTCTGGGAACTGTTCTGGCGTTAACACAACATTGAGCTCTTCATTTAACGTAATTGCGTTCCCGTCAAAGTTTTCATGAATTTGTGGTTTTACATTTTTTCCCGTAAAGTCTGTTGCCGTATCTAAATGTGCTAAAAAGCCGATTACAGGAACATCCTTATCCGTATTAGCAGGAAGTGTTGCCATTACATACCCGTTATCGTCCATCGTTACTTCTGTTAACCCAATTTCTTTTAGCTCTTTCACTAATAACTTACCAAATTCAATTTGTCCAGGTGTTGTTGGCACTGTATGACTTTCTTCATTTGATTGCGTATCAATTTTTACATATCTCGTAAATCTTTCAATAAGTTCTTGTTTCAAATTCATTCACTCCCTTTTATATTTCTTTCTCTATTATAATCCTTGAGACGAAATATTTTAACTTTTTTGACTGTAAAGATCTATATTCCATCCACATTTTTAATGATTTACAATAAATTTGAAAAGATATAACATTTGTACATTTAAACTTTAACATGTAACATACATAATTATAAATATGGGAGGTATGAAAGATGAAGCTAGCCCTCTTTCGCTATTTTCTTTTTTTCTTAGGGTTAATTTTCTTTGGGCTTGGAAATGCTCTTGCAGTCAAAGTAAAATTTCTCGGTTTACATCCTTGGGAAGTTTTAAATATGGCTCTCTACCAAAGGTTTGGATGGACGATTGGTACGTGGAGTGTCATATGTGGGTTATGTCTCGTTCTCATTTCTTTACTAGTAGATCGAAAATATATAAATGTGGGAACATTTTTAAATGCACTACTTATCGGTCCCATTATGGACTTTTTCTTACAATCAAATATTCTTCCAAACGCTAGTGATTATTTATGGATAAACTTACTCATTTTATTTTCTGGTATTGCCATTACAGGTATCGGTGGAGGTATGTATGTTGCGGCTGGAATTGGTGCTGGACCTCGTGATGGATTCATGCTTACTATTTCCGACAAAACAGGTCTATCTATTAGCCGTGCTCGAATCATTGTAGAATGCATTGTACTAGTTATTGGATTTATGCTCGGTGGTCCTGTTTTTATCGTAACTTTTCTATACACTTTTATTCAAAGTCCCATCTTTCAGCAATCATTTAAGGTGTTTCAAACACTACTACATACTTTACAAACCAAAAATAAAGTTAGTGAACATGTTTAAAGTACAATTTAATACAAATAAATTCACCCTATTTACGATTCTCACCGCAAATAGGGTGTTTCTTTTTCATCTCACAATTTAAGAATATATGCTACTCATTCACAATAAAAGTATATACATCGTTATAAATACAACCATTTACCCTAATAACGTACTTCCCGGGTTTACTAAAACGAATTGTGTATTTATTTAGCTGAATTGCTTCTTTATCTCCAGAAAGAATATCAATGCTTCTGCCACTTAATACATATAATTCATTTAGATTCATCGATACATCAATTGCATTGAAATTCTCCTCTTTCACTTGCTGTGATTCCGCAGCGCTTATACTTGGTTCTAAAAACAGTAGTCCACTTAATCCAATCGTTCCCGCTAAAGCAACTCCCGCAAACTTTTTAATTTGTTTCATTACAATGACCTCCTTATAGATTTTGCGTAAAGGTGATGTCCTCCCTTACACCACAAAGCCTATATGTAATGAAATAAAAAGTAAACGAGGACAGTAAGACAAAATTCTACATCTTTTTCTCCTATTGAATATAAATCCAACGTTTGGAGTTTTGTCACATTTAAAATTGTTTACTTAAACCAACTTTCAATTATATTATTCAGAAACCGAATAATTACTTATTGATTTAACATTCTAAAAATAGTTGATAAAAATACTTTCTATATAAATATACGTATTCATACTTCCTCCTTGAAAATATTCATTCGTTTTTTATAAACTTTGTTGATTTGTTCGTCTAATCCATTCTCCTACTAAACTCTCGAACAATTCAGGCTGTTCAATTTGCAAATTATGCCCTGCCATATCTAACACCGCTAATGTCGCTCTTGGGTAATCATCAATAATTTCTATAATATCTTGATAACCTACCGATATATCTTGTCTTCCGGCTAATAACAGAACAGGTTTCTCATATTTCTTACGGTGAAAATCTATAGTAAGAGAGTAATTTTTTTGCAACCTTTCAATAAACTCATAATTAGCAACATTTAACCCCGGCTTAATTTCCTCTTGAAATCGCTTATATGTATATTCATTTGCTATTACTGCTAACTCGCTAAATTCTTCTCTTTCGGTAGAAGTTAACGTATTTAAAAACTCCTTATCTTGTACAATTATCTGTTTATCCGGTAAACGTCTTTCTTTTTGCATCGCAACAACCACAGGACATATTAATAATAGTCCATTGACTCTCTCAAACATTTTTGAAAGTATCCCTCTAGCTAAATATCCACCGAAAGACTCTCCTACTAGTAAAAAATCTTTCTTTGGAATGATTTCTTCAATAAACATAGTTAACACTTCTAATATATGATCTGAACTATTTATCCAATCTGGAGCGTTCGACTTTCCCATTCCAGGTAAATCAATATATATTCGCTTATAACCTTCATCTTTTTGAAATACTGATTCCATACATTTCATCATTAACCTATGGTCAGGAGCACAGCCATGTATGATAATGACTGGTTTTCCTTCTCCAACAATTTCATAGTATATTTCTGCATCTTCAATTCGAAATAACATAAAAAATCCTCCCTATTTATACATTCCTTTTGAATGGCAACACTATCAAATTTATAAGAATACACGTTCCCAATTTACATCCCCTACAATTGATTGTCAAATTTAAATTTTCAGACAAAAAAACAAATCAGCTTCCTTCTATTTTTATTTCCTAGAAGAAAGCTGATTTATTTTACCCTATCCAATTTGAAACCTTGTTCTTATCAGTTTTGTAACCCCTTATTCTTCTATTTTCATCAACACAATTCTCCAACCATCTGGGTCCTCTATCGTTATCCCCTTATCTTTCCAATATGGATTTTCTGGTTCCAATTCATCGTATCCCAATGTATGCAGCCTTTTACTCACCTTCTTCATTTCACTATCTTCACTCATATAAAATACAAGTAAATTATCTTTTGTCGGAGCTGGACAAGGACTCCCATCAATATGTCTTGTAAATTCTAAATGATACTCTTCATCTGGGAGCCCAAACATGACCCCATCATAACCTTCATGATCGTAAAATTCACCTATACGTTTTAAGCCTAATCCTTTTTCATAGAATGCTATAACCTCTTCAAACTTATTCGTCGGACGTGCGATTCGAAACTTCACCAAATTTTTCATGATTTTCCTCCCATACTAAAAATTTCATACATGATTACGTATTATTGTACATACGTAACACATTTTTGAAATCACTCATTAGTATAAGAATAAATACATACAAAGGTCTTACTTAAAATAACCTCTATCAGTCAAAAATTAAAATTCAAAAAAGCCTTTATCATTTTATATGCAATTTTGCATCTCTACTTTCAAATCACTAAAAAACCTTTACAATTCAAAAGATGACTAAATATACAATTTCTATTTAAAATCTTTATGCAGTATATACTATCAAATGCAATATTTTTCATTTTTTAGAGCAATTATACTTTTCAAAACTTCCTTATAAACATGATTTTTATAAGGAAATCTGATACAATTCTTAAATAATATTATTATGTATAGATATTACGAATATGGTACATAATTAAAGAAGGTGATTTTATTGAAATTAAATAAAAATTTACAACTATGTATATTAATTGGAACATTAATATGTTATTCAATCTATTTTATGTTTTTCTATCTATTCCCCACTCATTTTTCAAATTCGGATGTACGCTTCGCTTCACTTATTGTTGAAGCCATTACATTTGTATCACTCATTTATTCTATATATTCTAAAAAAGTTAGTTCAAATCCGTTTTGGATATGTATCACGATAGCAATTGGTAGTTTTTTATTAGGAAAAATAGTATATACATATCAAGATAGCTTCTTCAAAATTCCAATACATCGTTTTACTATTTCTGATGTATTTTATATGCTTTTTCTACTCTTCTGTCTTATCGCTTTCTGCTATAAAATCCTAAAAGAATGCGATAAATGGGAAAAAGCATTCTTTATTTGTGATATATGCATAGTACTTACTTCCATATTCACATTAGAGTGGTATTTATTTAATCAACCAAATTTAAATATATTCTCTCTTTCACTAGGAGATGTTTTTCTTTCATTTCTATATCCAATTGCAGATTTATTATTCCTTCTACTAGGTGTTAGTCTCTTTTTCCGTCCAACAATTTTTAATTCTAAACGGAAAATTTATATCTTTATTTTTGTATTAATAAGTTCTGCAACTTTTAACTATATTTATTTTTACTTAAATAACCATTTATCAACTGAAGCGATAACATTATTACGTCTTTTATATAGAATACCTATATTACTTATTGCAATAGCTGGATCTATTTCAGAAGATCGTAATAGTCATAAAAATTATTTCATTGTAAACCCTATAATAGGAAAAAAGGCTTTAGTTGTATTTCCCTATCTTGCTGTTGCAATACTAATTGGGTTTACATTAAAGGAACAAACATCATCTTCCACTCTCATTACGGGAAATTGTATTACTTTTATTTTCGTACTCATTCGTCATTCTATTGTACGTATGCAAAACAATTCCCTAACTAAACGTTTACAGGCATTTAATGCTCAACTAGAAGAAAAGGTTACTTTACGGACTTCAGATTTAGTTCATAAATCTGAGGCTCTATCTCAAAAGCAACAAAAATTCAAATCATTATATGAATATCATCCTGACCCTATTTTTACAATTGATTTAAATGGCGTATTCTTAAATGTAAATAAAGCTGGAAGTATACTACTCGGTGTACCAACGGATGAGTTACTTGGTGAAACTTGTTTTTCGATTATTTTAGATGAAGACAAATATAAACTAGCATCTGCATTAGAAAAAGTGAAACAACAAGAATCAGCATCCTTACAACTTAGTTCTCAATATAAAGATGGATTTACTTATTCTTTATACGTTACCATCGTCCCTATTATGATAGACGGGCAAATTTCAGGAAGCTATATTATGATGAAAGATATTACTGCGCTAAAAAAACAGCAAGAAGAAATAAAATATTTAGCATTCCATGATACTGTAACGAAAATTGGGAACCGTGCCTTTTTCCATAAGAAATTAAAAAGAATTATAAAAAATGCTAAAACGACAGAAAGCGAGTTTGCATTATTATATTTGGACTTAGATCGCTTTAAAGCAATTAACGATACACTTGGACATTCGGCAGGAGATCACATATTAGAAGAAGTAGCGAAGCGATTCCAATCATGTCTTCCATCACATACTCATCTATCAAGAATCGGTGGCGATGAATTTACAATCTTAATTGAAAACTATACTGACGAAGATTCCTTATTCGAGTTATGCAACCAGTTATTTGAATGCATGGAAAAATCGTTTGTCATATATGAACATACATTAACTTTATCACTAAGTATCGGCATCGCTATTTATCCACATTCCGGAATCGATACCGCTACACTTCTGAAAAACGCTAATGTTGCAATGTATGATGCGAAAGCAAAAGAACTTAATTCTGTCTCTATTTATGATGATGTAATTGCAAAAAAAATTGAAAGACGATTGCGATTAGAAAAAGATTTACCAAATGCAATTCAAAATGAAGAATTGTTCCTTTTATATCAACCTCAAGTTGATAGCAAGTCTAACAAAATTATCGGTGCTGAAGCTTTAATTAGGTGGAATCATCCTGAATTAGGTGTTATTTCTCCATACGAGTTTATTCCGATTGCAGAAGAAACGCTACAAATCATTCCAATAGGAAAATGGACACTACAACAAGCTTGTGAGCAAATGAAACGTTGGCACACAAGCGGATATTCACATTTGAAAATAGGTGTAAATTTATCTGCTAAAGAATTTGAACAAGAAGATTTTGTAAAGTCTATTTCTGCTACATTAACAAATACAGGTTTACCAGCAAGTTCTCTTGATCTTGAATTAACAGAACGAATTGCAATGATGGATGAGCGAGAAACATTAATAAAACTGCGTACACTAAAGAGTTTAGGCGTTCACATTTCAATTGACGACTTTGGTACTGGTTATTCTTCGCTAGCCTATTTACCTTTATATCCAATCGATACGTTAAAAATCCCGAGAGAATTTATTACAATGTCTGAAACATGTGATGATGGAATGGAAATTATTAAAACGATCATCACATTAGCAAATACATTAGGAATGTCAGTTATCGCTGAAGGTGTAGAAACGAAAGAACACGTGAGTTTCCTTCAAAAAAATAAATGTCAGTTTATTCAAGGGTACTATTATAGTAAACCTATCCATACGCATGCATTTACTGAACTATTAGAAATCGGGATTCACCCATAGTACATGGCTAATTGTTATAAGTAATAATGAATTTGAACAACTATAGCAAAAAGGAAAGAAGAGATCTTCTTTCCTTTTGTTTTTTATTTACATTTCTATTACTTCACTACTTCATTTATTATATCTATTAATTGATGAATCCCCTCATTATTAGTTTTCTTATATCCATTCATGTTTTGAATATATCTCTCCTTATTTGTATACAACTTATTTACTGCATGTATAAATGTATTCGTACTTACTCTGTCTTGGAGTATAACTTCCGCATATCCTTGCCGAGAAAAATATTCAGCATTTAAAACTTGATCTCCCCTACTGGAACTGTTAGTTAACGGGATAAGCAACATCGGTTTCTTCAAAAATAACAATTCAGAAATAGCAGTAGAACCCGCTCTGGAAACTACAACACTCGCCATATTTAGTATGTGCGGCAATTCTTCCCCTATATATTCGAATTGCATATAACCTTCCATGCCAACAGATGAATCTACCTTCCCTTTACCGCACATATGAACAATATTAAAATTTAACAACAATGTTTCCAAACTTTTTCTTACCATATCATTTATCCATTGAGCGCCTTGACTCCCACCCATAATTAACAATACCGGTTTATCTTGCTTAAATTTACAATAGCTTCTTCCCCGCAATACGTTGCCTCTCTCAATTTCTTCCCTTACAATTGGTCCTACATAAACCTTCTTCTCATTACTTACATTTTCTCCTGTCTGAGGAAATGTTGTACATAGTTTTGTAGTAAAAGGTAATGCTATTTTATTTGCTAATCCTAACGTACTATCTGGTTCACGTATTATTACGGGTACTTTATTCATCCATGCTCCTATTACTACAGGAACAGAAACAAATCCTCCTGCCGAAAAAATAACATCTGGTTTTATTCGTTTCATTAATTTATAGCTTTGAATGCAACCTTTTATTATTTTAAAAGGATCTTTAAAGTTCTCCAAATCCCAATATCTCCTAAGCTTTCCTGTTGAAACAATATTGTATTTAACATTTTGAACTAATAGTTTTTCAATTCCATTTTGAGATCCAATATACTCAACTCCCCATCCTTTTTCCATAAATTTAGGAATCAATACTATATTAATCATTACGTGTCCGGCTGTACCGCCCCCAGTAAAGAGAATCTTTTTATTCATAATTTATATCCACCTTTATGATTAAAAAATCTTATTTTATACTAATCTATTACATGTAAGTAACCTTAGCATTATATATATAAACCTTTAACTCAAATCCTATATCTTGCAAAAAATCTTTCATGAGGTCATAAAAATCATTTCCATACTCACTACATTCATACTGAGCAAAAACTCGGATTACAGGCCTAGTTCCTGCATCTATTACTGGATTTTTTCGATCACCCTTTTTCCCTTCCACATAGGCTCGACATTTATTTATCGCCTCATAGATACGCAAAGCATGCTCTTCTTCATTCTTCCAGTCCAGCGTATCAACAATTAAAAGAAATAGTGTATTTTGATTATTTATTGTTTCATAGCCATTCATATATTTCTTACACCCTTTTTGTTTTTCATTGCATGCAGATGTCACTACACTTCTCATACTCAAGTACATCTTTTAATGATTGATGGAATTGAATTTCTGGGATCCAACCTAACCTTTTTATTTCCTCTATTACTAAACTATCATTTGAATCACTCCCACTTTTTTCTGTTTCCTCTATGAAAAAATTCAGCTGAGTTAATTCTTTATATTGTTCTAGTACCTCTAATAAAGATCGTTTCACTCCTGATCCGATATTATACTGTTTTCCATTTATTCCATCTCGTAATAACACATGATACGCTTTAACCGCATCACGTACATCTAGAAAATCCCTACTATCTTTCAAACTGTTTACTTCAATAATGGCTTTACTTCTACCTGATTCTATATCTATCATTTTTTTTGCGAGAATCGAACAAATGCCATTTGATACTCCTGGACCAATTAAGTTTGAGGGCTTTGCAATGATAATATTTGAACCCATTAATTCGCCCCAAGCCTCTGCAATAATGACTTGCATCGTTTTACTTAAACTATATGGATTTGAAATTTTTATTTCGTTTATACTATCTGCTTGCAAAGCAGATCCTATAACTAATGTTCTACAATGCGAGGCTTCTTGCTTAATTGCCTCTAATAAATATAACGTCCCTATTGCATTAATTTCTACATATTCAAGAGCAGCTGTCCAAGACTCTATGACTGAATTCCTACCGGCTAAATGTAATACATAATCTGGCTTTATTTGTTTCATTACCTTCATTACTTCGCTCTTATTCGTTAAATTACAAGTAATACCATTTTCATTTTTTTCTCTATGTGTACGATTTTGAAACATAGGAATTACATGAAAGCCCTGTTCTAAAAAATATTGGCAAGCATGGCGTCCTGTAAAACCATTTGCACCAGTTATTAAAAGGCTCGCATTTTTTTTCATCGTAAAAATCCTCCTTTTAATAGCATTTGTTTCACTTCATGTTTTGCAAGTAAGTCTTGTTGTGAACTAAAACTCTTCACATCCACAAGCGGAAAACTAGCATAATATTCTTGAAGCCCTTCTATAGGAATAGTAGGTAGTACCACAAAATAATTTTGATCAAAACTTATACTCGTTTTACTCTCTACCTCAGATAAAAGCATTTCACTTAATTTTTCACCCGGCCTGATCCCTACCTCTTTTAACTTCACATTTTCTTTTTTCGAATCTTCAATTAACACTTCTGCTAAATCTGTTATTTTACATGCCGGCATTTTCATAACAAAGATCTCCCCGCCTCTGCCTTGATATACGGCTTTAAATAACAATCCAACAGCATCTTCAATTGTTAAGAAAAATCTAGTCATATTCGCATCGGTAATCCCTACTTGTGAAGATTTTTTAATTTGTTTTTTAAAAAGCGGTACCACACTTCCACTCGTCCCTAAAACATTTCCACCACGAACACAAATAAATTTTGTTTTCTTCGTTTGTACATTCGCATGAACCATTAACTTTTCACCAATTGCTTTTGTCATCCCATACGTATTTGATGGATCGGCTGCTTTATCCGTTGAAACATATATAACTTTCTCAACTTGCATCTGTAAAGATGCTTCGATTACATTTTGCGTACCATGTATATTAGTTTTTATAGCTTCATAAGGATAATACTCACATACTGGAACATGTTTTAAAGCTGCAAGATGGAATACATAATGTACACCTTGGCATGCATAAACTAATTGATCCTTGTCACGAATATCTCCAATAATAAATTTTAATCTATCATCATTTATAAACTGTTGCTGCATTTCAAACTGAACCGTTTCATTTCTTGAAAAAACCCTAATTTCTTTCGGTGATTTTTCTAATAGTTGCTTTATAAGCTCATGCCCCCACGAACCTGTGCCACCAGTGATTAAAATTATTTTATTTAGCATTCCTTTTCCTCCTACCAAGCATTTCAATTAACATTTATTGAATTATTTTCAATTGATTCAAATCATAATCGTCGTTTGTTACATTTAATTGACAAAATAAAAAACAGTAAGATTTTTTATACTGTTTGTATGATAAATTCCTTGTAATAAACAGCGCTCATTTATTTCTTATACTCGTAATAAAATAAATAGAATGATTCATAGCCAATAGTCATGTTTAAATTTATGAAAAAGGGAGGTAACGGAATGTACCGAAGCAATTCAAATCATACATATAACGGACCTTCCAAGGCACTGCCTCTCTCCCTATTTGATGTGAAAAATGAATTGAAACAAAAAAGTAAACTCACTCATTCTGGCACGATGTATAAATTAACGAAAGAAGAGCAAATCATCATCAACAACATAAAAATGCAGACAGAACAGCTAAATAAAAATAATGTCACAAGAACACGTGCATACTACCAATTTTACGTTCAATATCCGGAAATACATTGGGCACTACTTGGGCATATGGTATCACGTAACGGCGGTTGGAATATGACTGATTTAAGGGGAGATTTATATACGAAAATTTTATCAGAGAAAGAGCAAATCACATTTTTTTCTTTTTTAGAAAGAGGAAATTGGCTTATTTTTCAAGATGTCTATCCTCAATTTCTGCTTTATGAACAAAGTGTAAAAAGAACACAAAAGCTATTTCACCTTCTCCCTCACCTAAATGTTTCTACATTTATGGAAACGATGTGGAACGATTTTTGGAAAACAGGTAACAAAAAAACATTAGCAATTGCAACTATTATTAATGAACAAAACTACTTAGAAAAAAGAGTGATTCAAAATGTACACTTTAAAAAGACTGTACTAAATAGTATTGGATTTAAACTATTTGATTTCTTTCAGTTTAATCATATCCTGTTCCCATTCTACGCAAATGATAAGAAACAAAACGTATTACTATTTGGTGATACAATGAAACATTTCACTTCCTTACACGAACGGATCTTAATTGGAAAAAGGTTGTATTCATTATTATTTCGGGATACACATGTTTTATCTCAAGTAATAAGCTGGGCCCAACACCATCCTCATACAGGCTCAAGGAAAGATTACTGGCCTCATTTATTTTCAAGTGTGAATGAATCTTTTTCCCGTGAGTTTTATAAACGCCGAATAAAGAAATGCCAGTTGCGTAATGGCGCTTATCGTATATACAGTCCTGCACTCATCTACGCATGGCGAGATATAGAGCATGAAGAAGTTGACAGTGAAGATTGGTTTACGGACTGGCAAGTCGTAAATTACTTAGTGGATAAGGAGGAAAATATAAATGGACAAATTACAGAAGAGTACTGTAAAACACTCGAAAAAATTGAACTTGCCATTCTTGCAAAGAAAAATGTTCTCCTTCGAGAAGACGAATAACCTTTTCGCATTAGTCATTACAATCTTACTCTCTTCTATTATCGGAACTTACTTAGATGCATTTTTTGTTGCAAAACAATTATATTCCTTTCCGGTTAGACCCTTTCCCTCCATATTTTCAGTTAACATCGGCTTTACTCTCTTTGTACTACCGATTTTAACAACGATTTTTATACAAATTTCAAAAAGATTATCTACAGTTTCTAGAATTCTTTTTATTATTTCAATCGGTATTTGTGCTAGCATTTTTGAACAGATTGCTGAAAGATTCGGTTTCTTTATTCATTGCTTAGATTGGAATCATACATATTCTTTATTTGGCTATATGATTTTCTTTTCTTTTATTTGGAAAGTATATGATTTCATACAAAAATAAAGAGATCCTTATAGATCTCTTTATTTTCAATCAATATTTTCTACATTTAAATACTTAGTTTCACAGTAGTAGCCTTTGCCGCCAACATAAACTTTTTCTACTTTATTGTTGCTATTGGTTGCTAATTTAACTAATATTTCAGAAGGCGAGTGTAAAGAATAACCTTGTTCAAATACATAGACTTCTTTTTGCAAGTTGTGCTGTTCATAAAGGTAGCAAGCTAATGCACCGTTTGAAGTTCCAGTCGCTGCTTCTTCATTGATGTCGTATAGTGGAGCAAAATTTCTGCATATAATTCGATTGTCATTAAAAGTATATAGATGCATTCCGACAACATTATAATACTTGCTAATTTCTTTAATTTTTTCAAAATTAGGTTGCAGTGTATGTAATCGTGTTTCGCTTTTTATAGGAATTAAAATATCTTTTAAGCCTGTGGAGACAATTTGAATTGGATATTTATCGTCTATAGCTTTCATGTCAAAACAGTCGATGAACTCGTTTGGAGATACAACATCATAGAATATCGGTTTGTTTTGTTCCATAAATATGATGTCATCTTTTATGGTAATAGTAAGAACACCGCTGTTCGTTTCAATCGTATAGCGATTCTGGCAAAGTTTATTTAAATGCATCAGTATCACGAAAGAGCCAATTGTAGCGTGACCACATAAATCAACTTCTTCTTTTGGTGTAAAATACTCAAATTTATAATCAGCAATTTCAGATTCTGATATAAATGCGGTTTCCGCATAGCCCAGTTGTTTAGCTATTGCCATTTTTTGAGTTGTGGTCAATGTATTATTCTCAGTAAATACCACTCCTGCTTTATTTCCGCCTTTATGCTCCTTGCTAAATGCACTTGCAACATAAACGGATATTTTCATAAGACACCTTCCTTCCTCACTTATAGTAAATTGTAGCATAGAAAACACTACGTATATATCTCATTGGGTAAATTTACTATAAAGTAAGAGACAAACTATTTTTAGCATCTGAACTCTTAAAAAATAGTTTGTCTACAGTCTGAAAAATCCTTATAGATCTCTTCTTAAGCATACTCTTCGGTTATTATTAATGGTGCAAGAGTTTGAAGACTTTTTGAACGTAAACGATAGGCAACAATTTTCTTTTTATATTGCTTTATTACATCAACATGTTCTTCATGGCTATATAGAGAAAAGCTAATCTCTTTATTCCCTTTCTTCGTTTTAATCACGATTGGTGTTCCTTCCCCGTGCGGCGGAAAATAATGCTTATCTAAAAATAAAGCCTCATTAAATTCATGAATAACTTGTAGTTTCGTTTCTCCCTCTATATTTTTTCCATCTATCGATATAGAGGTATTCTCTTCCTCAAGTTTTTGATGCAATTCAAATTTACTAATAATTGATTCTACAACAGAAGTCGGCATACTAGAAACTAATACTTTAATAGCTCCAAAAACAAATAATGTAACTATAAACCATGTTGTCATTTTCATCATCTCCATTACATGTTAAAATATAAATTTCGTTCCAAACGGTATGAATATACTAATAAGTATTCCCGTAACAATCATCGTCACCGAACCGATTGTCGCTTCTCCCTCGCCTTCCTTCACGAGACGACTTACCCCGATAATATGTGATGCGCAGCCCATTCCCACTCCTTTTCCAATCGTACTTGTTATACGGAACAACTTAAGTACTGTTGGTCCAATCATAGCACCTGTTATTCCCGCAACAACTACAAAACTAGCAGTCATAGATGGAATGCCACCAATTTGCTCCGCTATTGAAATAGCAATAGGCATCGTTGCTAATTGTGGTAGGGTGGTTAGTATAAGTTCCTTATCTATATGTAACATTCCACCAATCACTACATTCATAGTCGTTAAAGCCAGTATACCTGTCACTACGCCGATTAGTATCGATAAAAAGTTTTTCATCAGTATCTTTCGCTCTTTAAATAGTGGTATCGCTAACGCTACGATTGCAGGACTCAATAAGCTTGAAAGAATGTCTCCCCCATTTCCCCTATACTCATGATGAGAAATACCAAAAATCAAAAATAAACAAATCATAATTGTAGTAACTGTTAACACCGGTAACGTGAATGGAAACGTAAATTTTTCATATAACTTTGTCGCCAATAAATAAATTACTACTGTAATAATAATTAAGACCATTTGCATCTTGCACCTTGTCGATTTTATTTTTTGGATGTTACTACTAATTGACTTATATACCCTGAAACAATCAAAGTTACTACCGTACTTGCAACTACTAAAATGAATATACTACTTCCCTTACTAAAAAGAAAAGACCCATATTCCATCAGTCCTGTTGTCGAAGGGATTAAAAATAACGGTAAAAATACGATTAACTTTTCCGCACCTTCCTCAAACCACTTTAATGGTAAAATACGAATAGAAAGGAGTAGAAAAAGCATTAACATCCCTATTAAACTTCCTGGCATTGATAGATGGAATACCCCTTGAATCCACGTACCAACTAAGCTAAATACATATAGCACGCCTACTTGAAGTAAAAGCATCACGTACTTCATTTCTTTCCCTCATTTCAATATTACGCATTACTATTATGAAATTTCATTTAACGTTTCCGCAAATCTCGTCATTCCCAGCTGAATTTGTTCGACATTTACTCTCCCAAAAGTAAAACGAACATATTCACTTTTAGTACCTAAAACACTCCCCGGGACAAACGCTACACCATTTCGTATAGATTCACCTAATAAATGATATTCATCAAACGTTCCTTGCACTTTGCACCATAAATGTATTCCACCCTCTGGAACAAAGAATTCAACCTGGTCCCCTAATATTTCTTCAAGCTTTCTAATTAACACATCTCTTCTTTCCTTCAATTGTCCACGGAGCATTGTAATATGTGCATGAAAATCTTCTGATTCTAAAAATTGATTTGCCACCCACTGCGTAAATACGCTATGGCCAAAATCAACTTGCTGCTTTGCATCCGCTAAACGTTCTATTACACGCATTGGGCCAATTACCCAGCCAATACGTAATCCTGATGCAACAATTTTTGATAATGAACTTATATAAAGAACATTGCCGTTTTGATCCATTGATTTTAATGTTGGATTCACCTCTCCATTAAATGAAGTTAAGCTATACGGATCATCTTCTACAATCGGTATACCAAATTCAGAAGACAGTTCTAAAATCTTTTTACGTCTTGCTAATGAAAGCACAGTTCCAGTTGGATTTTGATAATCCGGATTTAAAAATACCATACGAATACGATGCTTTTTATGCAAATCAATTAAGTCTTCTGGATTCATTCCATGCTGATCAACAGGTAAATGGAATATTTTTAAGCCAGCAGATTTAAACATCGGCAGTGAAAAACAATACGAAGGGTCCTCAATTGCAATCGCATCGCCAGGTTTTAATAAGCATTGAACGATAAGATTAAGTGCCTGCTGTGCTCCTGATGTAATAAGGATAGAATTCGAATCTGCTTCAATTTGTTTATATTGCTGAACATGTGCCGCAATTGTTTTTCTCAACATTTCATTTCCAAGTGGATGGTCATAACCGAGGTTTTCCATAAATGTTTTCTCCGACAAAATTGTTCGGAATCTATCACTCGGAATTAATTCTGGTGACAATTCACCACTCGCTAAATTAATTAAGTCTTCTTTTTGTGTTTCCGTTCTAATTTGTTGAACGAGTGGTACGTTAGGTAAGAACGATCCATCCTCAACGTACCTACCCCAGTTCGGTATTCGTTTATGTGAAACACCCCATATGTCTGTATTCACCCGTGTTCCGCTTCCTTTTTGCCGTTCTACTACTCCAAGTGATTTTAATTCTTCATATGCAGCTACTATCGTACTCCTATTCACCTGTAATTCTTTTGCTAACATGCGCTCAGAAGGTAACTTACTGTCAGAAGGAAACTCACCTGAAGAAATACCCCTTTCAATATAATCCGCTATTTGTTTATATACAGGCGTCTTATCTGCACGATTTGGTTTCCATTCCATATAGTTGCCTCCTTTCAAAGCTAACTACCCTCAATTTATTACTAACAGTATTTACCGTAAAAATAGTATTAATTAGTCACATTTTCTCATCCTAAAATGGATATATTAAAATAGCTCCGTTTCTGATTACTCGATAGCTTCTGAAATTCCAGCTTCATACTCTCGCTTTAGTTCTGTTACAAACTATCAAATTATTACCGCATACCATGTTACCCCTAGCAGTAGTACAAAAAGAAGGAGAATATAGATTGCAGATAAATTTTTCACATTTCTCTTTGTGGACTTGCCGTAATTCTCCTCCACATTTCGCGCAACTAGCACGGTCCCAAACAGCGATCCAACTACAATAATAACGACTAGTGAAATCGCAAAGCTCATTGTATTTTCACCTCTCTAAGGCCAGTCTATTTTTATTAAGAACTTCCTCTTTAAAACGTTAATAACATACTACCTTTCTTCTCTTATCATAATGGATGTTTGCCAAAAACGGACCAACCACTTTCATGTTTTTTTGCTCCTCCACTTTAAAAATAAAAAGCAACTGAACACTTATGATCAGTTGCTTTTTTGCAGGATTATTTATGCTAATTTTCATTTGAAATTAATTTGATTTAAAAGTTTAGCCTCTTCATAATGAAAAATCGATTGAGATAACTCAAAAATTGTTCCATTTACAAGATACACTGTTTTTTAATAAGAAGCGACATATTTTATCGCTTCTTACTCTCATCATCTTTAATCTCTTATTAATGACTTATTCGCTCTTATAACTTCTTGATACAGCAATGGTGACCACTTTTCATTTATGTAGTCTTGAATGATCCAACCTACTCTTGTAGGACTCTTTTGTTTTATATAGTTTGCAATTTCAGGATTTATATAAGAGGCATAGTAATATGGACTATTCCATGCTGTACCACCAGAAGACAAACTTGTAAAATTAATATATAGATGATGTAAATCCTCACTATTATTCATCGTTTCATTGATCGTATCTTTAATAGATTTTACTTTCTCATCATAACCCACTTTATATTTATCTTGTACCGTTACATTTACGTTTTGATTTACAGTTGTCGTAAACGTCTCATTATCTGGCCAATAAAAATTATTATATCCTCCAGATTCATTACTACCGCCATATCTTTTTAGTAGTACAATTTTCCCACGAGCATCTCCAAGTTTTATATTTCCTTCTGTTTTTAAAAAGATAGGATCAACAAAATAATTTTTTTCAAACGTATTACTAAAGGAACCTTCTGCTCCTTTCATATCCTCATACTCTTTTTTTAAAGACATAATAATTGTTTCACTCGGGTTATCTTTTAAAAATTGTTTCGCTTCATTTATGAATTCATGCAGTGTTACATAAAGATATAATGGCCCATGATGAAGAACTATCGTATTATCATCTGTTAAGCGTCCTCTTATATCAAAAATGCGAGCTCCATGATCCATTTGATAGCGAAAATCATACTCTTGCGTCATTCCCCATACTTGCTTAATCGGATTTTGCAACTTGAACGTTCCACTATCATGTGTTCCTGGAATTGAAATTCGTGCTAACGGGATATTATCAGGTATAGGTTGCATCCATTTTGACCAATTTTCAAGCTCATTAACAGAGCTAGCCGCGACGACTCTCTTCTCATGTAAAGCAAATACAAATGTGATAAATATCGTACTACATATGAATAATTTCAAAATAAATTTCTTACTGCCCATTATTATTCCTCCTTTTTTGTTTTATATCAAACTTATTGAATATAATATAATCTAGTGAGTAAAAAATAAATATCATTTCATAAGTATGAAATATTGCATAGAAATAAAGTTAAAAAACATTCATATATCCTGAATTAGAAAAATTTAAAGGAACTTCATCTGAAGCTCCTTTCGTTTACTTTATATTCAATACATATGAACCATCTTTATTCTCATACTTATAGACGTATAAATAATATTTACCTGGCTTTGCATTATAAGTTCCTTTCACTACATTTCCTTCATTTTCACCATATGCTACATAGTTATTTAAATCTGATTCATGATGAAGTACCCATGTCATTCCGATATTTTGTTCATTTAGTAGGGATATGCTAATATTTTCCATAGAGTCAATTTGGAAAGTAAATACATCTACTCTATCACTATTATGTAACGTTCCTTTCACCGGTGTATGAAAGTTAACTTTATTTGCCTGTATACGTTCATTATTTGGTTCATTTTCTGTTACTTGTAACTCATTCCCACCGTTTGGTTTTCTTTGTCCATACCCTAAGTTAACTAGTATAGACTTCAAATCTGGTAAAACACCAATTTTATCTGCATATGGATCTTTAGATTTTGTTCCTGTGCTCTGGTTGCTTAATATTGCTCTTAGTTCACTCGGTCTATATGGTTGTCCTAAATTTTCTTTCGCAATGCTTTGTACTAAAGTCGCTGCTCCGGCAATAATAGGTGACGCACTCGACGTGCCACTAAAGCTAGAGGTATAAAGATTTACAGCACTTCGACTTTGCTCTGCTGTAGTTGTATCTACGTTTTCTCCCCATCCATACACATCAATACGGCTGCCATAATTCGAAAACCACATACGCTCATGAGGGAAAGATGAAGAGCCCGCTCCTACCATAATTGCACCTGAATCTTTAAAATCTTTACTATTACGATTTAAAATTTGTTTACCATTTCTATCTTTAAATTGGTCTAAATCATTCCAACCATTTGCTCCAGCTTCTATAATGACAACACCTTTATCTGTACCGGCACGAATTGCATCAAAGATATCTGGTTGTACCTCAACAGGTAAATATTTATCACCATATCCATCAAAGGAAGCTTGTGCCTCTAATAATAAAACATCCCCAGCTTCTAACTGATTCACAGCACTTAATATTGCATCAGCTGTATTATACTGTCCGTTATCTCTTATTTGAGAGATCACCTTTGCTTTCGCTTTTGGCGCAATCCCAATATTCCCAACTTCATTGTCCTCAGAGGATACAATTCCTAGTACAGACGTCCCATGACCGACATGTTGATCTATATTTATTCCAGACATTAATTCAATATTTTGATGTACTAAATCCTCATGATTTAATAACCATCCATATTCCATATCAACAAAAGTTATACCATTTCCGTTACCGCCTTGAACTTCCCAGGCGAAGGGCGCATTAATACCGTATGGTGCTGCTTCTAAATAACCTTGTTGTTTAAATCTAGGATTGTTATTAGGACTAAGAGATACACTTGATGGTCGCACTTCTGGTGGCGTTATTTTTTCTTGCTTCTTCATATACACATCTCCTATTAAAGAAGATTTCTTTAACCTATCTACTAGTTCTTCTTTCTGCTCACCATTTTGAGTTTGAAGAATATAGTAGTTTAATAAATTTGTAGATACATTATTGGGTGCTTTCACTTCAAGGTCTTCTATTTCCTCTGGACTTACAGATGTGAATAAACGCGTGAATGTTACATCTGGATATTCTACCAAAAGATCTTCTAGTACTTTGTCGTTCGTTTGAGATTGTATTTGTTTTTCAATACCATCTTCATATGGAAATTTCAAATCCGCTTTAAATTTTACAATGATTTGCTTATCTGTTTCTTGATCTATTCCTAATTTACTCTGCTGCTCTATAGAATTAGCATGTACACTATTGATAGTGCCTCCTGTTCCTAAAAGTGTTGTAATGATTACAGTTGACGCACACATTTTTCGAAATATTTTCATTACTTCAATCCTCCTATTAACAACAATTAATCATTATATTAATTTATAGTGATTTTATTTATATAACATATTCCCTTTCTACTAAATAGATTATAGTAATCAGCAATATGAACTTCAATGTATTTTCATATGCAATATTTCATATTAGAACTCTACAATACATGAATAAGAAACTTATAATGATTATTTATTTTATATGTGCTAATATACTTACATTAATATATTAAGTATATAAATATCCAAAACTAGATTACTGAACAGCTTCACCTTAATTTTTTCTTAGGAGGATTTACAATGAAATTATTAAAAATAAAACATATAATCCCTTTATCTGCGGCTGCAATTACATTCGTATGTAGTCAAAGTACAGCTGAGGCTTCTACCATTCATACAGTAAAAAAGAATGATACACTTTGGGGCATTAGTAAACAATACGACGTTTCAATACAATCCATTAAACAGGCTAACCATAAAGGAAACGATCAAACTTTCATTGGCGAACAGTTACATATTCCAGGTTCCGTCAACTCAAATGAAATCACTGTTCACCAAAACGCCAAACCTGCGAACATTTCTGAGCAAATTATTTATCAAGTACAACCGGGAGATTCATTGGAAACGATAGCAAAGCGTTACAATGTTACCGTTCAATCTATAAAGCAAATTAACAATACAGTGGGAAACAAGCTCTATGCAGGACAACATTTGAAAATCAACTCAAGCATTTCAGAAAAAGAAAAAGACTTAATGGCACGCTTAGTTACCGCTGAAGCAGGTGGAGAATCATATAAAGGAAAAGTGGCTGTAGCAAAAGTTATCCTAAACCGTGTAAATGCAAACGGGTTTCCAAATACAATAACAGGCGTTATTTATGAACCTATTACATATGGATATGCATTTACTCCTGTTACAGATGGAAGAATTAATCATCCTGCAAGCCCAGAAGCAAAAATGGCAGTAGATGAGGCTATCTCCACAAATGGAATACATTCTGATTGGCTTTATTTCTACAATCCAAAAACATCAACAGACAAATGGATTACGACACGTCAAACAGTAGCAGTAATCGGTAACCACGTCTTCGCTAAATAACATTTAAAATCATTAACAGACCTCTTCACTTAAAAGGTCTGTTTTTTTATATGTAAGATTTTATTAATCATATGACATAGTGATCTTTTAAAACTATCTCTTCTTTCAAATAAAAAATTTGTATTTACTCCACCACTCTGAAAAATTAAGAAAGCATCAAGTTCAAAAACTCCCTCTTTATTCATAAAAGCTATTTCTTAACTTCATAAAATTGTTATACACTAGAAAAATAAAAAACAAACTATTCGTTAGCGGGTGAAAGAATATGTATGATGTTACAATTATCGGCGCTGGAGTAAGTAGCATTTTTATGGCTTATTTACTAGCTAACAGTAACAAAAAGGTTTTAATTCTGGATAAAGGGAAAGCGCTAGAAGATCGCCATTGTCCTTTAGACGAAGGAAAAGTGTGTACTTGTACTACATGTGATAAATATTTTGGGTTTGGCGGGCTAGGAAAATCTGAAGGGAAATTTAATTATACAAACGGATTTGGTGGAGAACTTGAGCAAAAAGTCGGCAAAGAAGGCTTTAAACAACTTATGGCTGAAGTAGATGAAATTCTATGTCAGTTCGGAGGAAGCTCTGTTTCAAAATATTCTACAGAAAATCCAACTCTCAATAAGAGGGCTGAAGCTTGTGGTTTGCAAATGCTAACAACAGAAGTACGGCATCTTGGTACTACCCTTTCAAGTGACATTTTTCATCAACTCTATGAATTTTTACTTCCGAAAATAAATATACAATTTCATATAGATGTGCAACATATTATGAAACAGAAAGATCATTTTACAATAGAGACAAATGAAGGAACAGTTCAATCTGAGCAACTAGTATTTGCAACTGGGCGTTCCGGAGCAAACTGGTTAAAAAAAATGTGTACTTCACTAAATATTTCTCAAGAACAAACTCGTGTAGATTTAGGTATTAGAGTAGAGATGAAAGAACACCAATTACGCTCTATATTAAAAGATACATTCGAGACGAAACTTTCTTATGAGCAGGAAGATTTCACAGCAACTACGTACTGTATGAATCCAAAAGGACGCATCATTAGAAAGTACGAAGAAGGTTTAGTTATGCCTGACGGTCAAAATTTTCGAGAGAAAGGAACTGGTACACCTAACTTAAATTTCACTTTATTTATCCCGCGCTATTTTCCAACTCTCAAAGAAGCAAATCTGTATGCAAGCTCAATTATTAAAAACATTAACCAAGGACGAGAGCGAATTGTTATACAGCGCTTAGAGGACTTATTAAAAAAAGAACCTACAATAGCGAACGATATGAAACATAACCGTATACAGCCTACACTACAAGGAGATTATGGAGATTTGAATACAGAAATTCCTCCCTTATATATTGAAGGACTTAAAGAATTTTTATTACGCTTAGAACAATTTATCCAAGAACCGATCGATACAGATACTTTATTATATGGAATTGACGGAAAGTTTTATGCTCCTACGATAAAACTCAATAACCATTTTGAAACCAGTATACATGGGCTATTTTTAGTCGGAGATTGTTCAGGCGTCACTCATTCATTATCTCAAGCTGCTGCAAGTGGGTTGTATGTTGGAAAATATTTATCTATGGTTTAAATTCTTTTAAAATACCAATTAAATATTTTAAATTTCACAACGCTTTATTTATGTACCTTATCCTTCCCCCCGCTAACGACTCCCCCGTAAAAAATCGGAATTTTACGAGATACATATGTAATATAACTATGTATGTAAAACGATTGACATTCAATTTATTAGAATTGAATGTCAATCGTTTTACAAGCCTCTATTCATTTCTCATTTCATTTGTTCGATATTTTGTAACATCATCATAGTGTTTAATATGTTAGGATGTCTATAAGTATTTTTTACTACAACTATGACTTTATCTGCTCTGTTCTAAAAAATAGATTTACGCTTTACATTTCCTCATTGTACGTATGTGAATACTTTATATTATTACCTTTAGAAACCATTAGCTAATTGGTTTATTACACTCTAATAGTTATAAAAATATAATATATAACACAAGTTAAATAAATTGTATAAAGAAGGAGTAAAAATGAAAAATAAAATCAATTTACAAATGCAAAATATAAGCTTTGTTTTAATAATTGCTTTAGCAGTATGGTTAAAAACATATCTTATTACAAGATTCAGTTTTGATTTAAAAATTGAATCTTCTACACAAGAGCTTATTTTGTTTATTAGCCCTCTCGCTGCATCATTAGCTTTTGTCGGATTCGCATTATTTGCAACCGGTGAAAAGCGAAATTATATCGCGCTATGTATTAATTTCTTATTAACAATTGTACTTGTTGGGAATGTAATGTTCTATGATTTTTATAGTGATTTCATTACGTTACCAGTACTTGGACAAACATCAAACTTTGGCCAATTAGGCGGTAGTATTATAGAAATATTGAACTACAAAATTATACTCGCATTCGCAGATATTATTTTCTTCTTTATTTTATTAAAGAAGAAAGCACTAGTCTTCCAAACGGGGCGCGTAACTCATTCGGCACGCTTGTTATATTTTCTCTTAACGATTGGTGTATTTTTTGCAAATCTACATCTTGCAGAAAAAGAGCGACCTGAATTACTAACGAGATCTTTCGACCGAGTCATGCTTGTTAAAAATTTAGGACTATACACGCATCAAGTATATGATTTAACACTACAAGTAAAAGCAGGATCACAAAAGGCACTTGCTGATAGTAGTAAATTACAAGAAACAGAAAACTACGTGAAGGCAAACGAAAGTGAGCCGAATCCTAACATGTTTGGTATAGCGAAAGGAAAAAACGTAATTGTTGTTACTCTTGAATCCTTACAAACCTTTTTAATAGGCGCAACAGTTAACGGACAAGAAGTTACACCATTTTTGAATGAATTCATAAATGAAAGCTATTACTTTGATAACTTTTTCCACCAAACTGGGCAAGGAAAAACATCCGATTCTGAATTTCTAATCGATACGTCGTTATATCCATTAAATCGAGGAGCTGTATTCTTCACACACGGTAACAATGATTATACTGCGACTCCAGAAATTTTACGTCAGCAAGGTTATTTCACTTCTGTATTCCATGCGAATAATGCAACATTTTGGAATCGTAATATCATGTACTCTGCTCTCGGTTATGATCGTTACTATAATGAACTTGATTACAAAATTACGCCTGAAACAAATTTAAATTGGGGCTTAAAAGATATCGAGTACTTTGATCAATCAGTAGATATATTAAAAACTATTGATCAACCATTTTACGCTCGTTTCCTTACTTTAACGAACCATTATCCATTTACGTATGATGAAGATACTAAATTCATTGAACCATATGACTCTGGTAATGGCGTATTTGATCGTTATATCGTAACAGCACGTTACTTAGACGAATCCATTAAAAAGTTTATTGAGCGTTTAAAAGCCGAGGGAATGTATGATGATTCTATTATTGTTTTATATGGTGATCATTATGGCATTTCTGAAAAACATAATCGCGCAATGGCACAGTTTTTAGAAAAAGATCAAATAACAGAATTTGACACTTTAAATTTACAACGTACACCTTTATATATTCATATGCCTGGTCAAACAGAAGGTGAAACGATTTCAAAGCCTACGGGCCAAATCGATATAAAACCTACTATTCTCAATTTATTAGGGATTGATACTACGAACGATATTCATTTTGGTCATGATATGTTTTCAGATAAATATACCGGTTTTGTCGTTTTACGTGATGGTAGCTTCATTACAGACAAATACGCATACAAAAACAACACTTTCTATGACCGCATAACAGGTGAAATTGTAAATTTACCAAAAAAAGAAGCTCAAGCACTCATTAACCGTGCACAAAATGAATTACGAATGTCTGACAAAATTATTGAAGGCGATTTATTACGTTTCTCAGAAAGTAATAAAATTAAAACTGGTGAAGTACAAACTAAAATTAAAGAGACTGAAAAATAATCTTAATATGAAAAGGGAGCAACTCGTTACAGTTGCTCCCTTTTACTCTCTTATAACATGTGATGCAATTTCACATAAAAAATCTTATATATTTTACTTTTATTCTGCACTTGTTTCTAAAATTACATCTGTATAAGTATGATCATCACCCATATGTAAAATTACTTCACATTGACGTAATCTCAATTCAAAGAGCATGATAGAATCATGATAAACTTCAGGGTTTGATTTCATTTTATGTAACATCTCTTGTTTTTCTTGTATTTCGAATTGCATATTTTCTACAGCTTGTTTCAAGGAGTTAAATGGATTCCTAAAGAATATATGAATATCTCGCTCTTGTGTGTTTTCGAATAGCTCAAATTGCAAGAAAAATTTCTTCATAATAGAATCCGTTACCTCGGTATAATCTTCATTTTCTACATACTGTTTGTATTTGTTATATAGCATAGTTTTGTTTTTCGGAAGAACTCCAAATAATTTACCGGCACTTTTCAATAAAAATTGTGCTGGCGTAAATCGACGTAAAATATTTACTTCATCCATTTGTATGCTATTCGTCATTCTGTCAGTATCTCTGCGCCAGTCATCAAGCACTTTAAAGTCACATTCTAACTGTATTCGATTTTCTCCAAATAAAGAATTAAGTCCTTCACTAAGTTCTTCTAAGTACGATTGACTTTGAAGGAGCTCATTATGAGAAGTGGCAATCCAATTTTGCATAGAAAGAGCAAGATGAGGTAATACAGTTTGTTCTAAATATTTATGCACTCTTTCGTTCATTGCTTTGTTTAGTTCTGTATCCATGTGACCGAAATCACTGTCTTCACTCATTAAATCAGAACAACTCTGTAATATCTTCGGTATATTTTCAGTAAGTTCGTTCGTAATTTCCATTTTCATTGTACGATATGACTGTGTAATGAAATGAATTTTTTCCCTCTCAAACGCAGTAAGGTTATTCATGCTACCGTTTAGTTTCACTAGCATATCTTCATTCCAATTAATAGCATCCACAAGATTGTTTTCTTTTTCAACACGTTTATTTAAAAGATATGTAATTGTTTTTCGGATGAAGAACAATAGCTTTTCAGTACGTTCTGCATCAATATTTTTATGATTAAAGTTAAAATGAATAAACTCAGTTAACTCATTTAATTGTTGATTGCTTGTATATAACGAAGAATAAGGAAAAATTCTCGCTTGCGGGAAATATGTGTTTATTCTCGCTGCCGTATCTTGTAATACTCTTTTCACTTCTGCTTCACTGTAAATGTTATCAATTTTATTTAATAAGAAATGAATTTGTAAATTTGGTGTATGTTCTTGAATGCTTAATAAAATATCACGCTCTTTATCAGTAAACGGTGAATCCGCATTCAATACAAACAATAATTCATCCACAGAATTTAGATATTCAAATACTTCATCCCTAGTGTCATTATTCCTATTAAATCCAGGTGTAACTACAAATGTAAGTTTATTTTCATTTAAAAATCTACATGGTAATTTAAATTCAACACATGCTCTATCTCTATACGTTTGATGGTGCTGAGACATCATATTATGATAATCAGAGATATCTTCCGTTGTTGTAATTGCAGCGTCTGTTATGGCGTTAATTTCTGTATGAGCATCATTTTTTAAAACTACTACATTTGAAATTGATTTTTCTACTATATTTTCTCCTAATATAGAGTTAATAAATGTAGTTTTTCCGTTCCCTGAAGTTCCCGTTACTAAAATACGATTTGTTCTTAAATCCGCAAGTTCGTCAACTAACCATCTAAATCGGTGACCTATTTCTATATTGTGCTTTTGTGCCCACTGTGTAATAGATTCAAAAAGATGTAGACTGTACTCTAAAGCATTCACATGATTCATAGAATATGACAGTAGGTTTTCCGCATGTTTTATATTTGATGAATCTATTTGGTTAGGAAAAATTTCATCCCATGCCAATACAGCTGCTGATGGAAATACAGCATAAGACGGATTGACTACTTTTAACCAATTTGTTAAAAGACTTGGAATGATATCGTGTAATTGTCTAAGCGTATATTTCCCTTGAATTAATGCAAAGTATGTTTCTTCGTAAAGAGAAGAAATTTTGTCCCATATATCGGAAGACTCTATTTCAATATGTAAGAAAAATTCATTTATTGTGTTAAGCCACAATAAGTAATTTTGTTCATTTTTATAACTGTTCCAAAGTGATGAAACCATTTGCGTAAATTGTACTTGATCTACATTATTTAATGTAACTAATGCATCATAAAAATAATCTGGTGAAATATGTTTAGTAAATCCTTTATCGATATATCCTTTTAACACCTCAAACCACGGATAAGATTCTGTTCGAATTAACTCATTCACAGCAAGCTCTACTGCACTATCAAAATCTTGTTGTTCCTCATAAAAAGAACGGGCAATTTTTGTAACATTCGGATAGTCTGGATTTAAAGAAACTGCTTCTTTAATAACAGCGAAAGCTGAATCAAAATTATTTTGCTCTATGTAAAGAGAAAGTAATTGTAGTCTAATTTCAGTCATCAATATTTTATTATCAGTAGTAATGGAAGTATATACATTTTCAGCAATTGATAATTGATTCAGTTCGAAATACGCATCCGCAATATTTTTTTGTGCCCACGGTGCTAATTCATTACTAACCTTCTCCCATTTAAAAATAGCTGCTTCAAAATCTTGATGGCGATAATAAAATTCACCTTGCGCAAAACGAATATAAGATCCATCAGAAACCTCATTTTTTTCTTCATTTACATAAGCTTCTCCAAGTACGTCAAGAGGTGATTTTGTTACATTCTCCATTAGAAATGTTTCATAATACATCTTTTTTATTAATTGTTTTTCTATTCTCATCTTTTCCCCCACTATATCTTGAAAATACATTTTTAAGATATGTCAACACTTTATTTATGTATGCTTTTTATCTTAACAAAGAATATCTTTTGGAAAATTTCATTTTCCTTTCATTTTTCAAGTAAGATTGAATTTTTATGAGAAAAGTTTCAGTTTTTTTTCAATTCCCTTTCAGTTATGAAACAGCATTAAATGTTCCTAATAACATAATAACACTATAATATCCCGCATTATATTATCAGGAAAACCCTATATGAAACATATTATAAAAACAATTTATAACGAATATATATGCAAAAATCACTTCACCTAACATAAAAGAGTTCATCACATAGTGCTTGTTTGATAAACATATATACTAAGTTTCTTCAGAATTTCACATACACCATGATAATTTAAACAACAACAATAGTGAGCAGCTATTCATACAATATCTTTCTCGAATTGTTTTCCTTTAGAACACTTCAGTAGTTACGTAATTAAATTCCATTAACCTCTATAAATAACTAGTCCAAAAAAAATCTATATGCATATCATGTTATAGTAAAGAATTCAGGAAATCGTAAAAGGAGGCATTTTCATGTTTGAAGATAAATCTAAAATAAACTACCCGTATGAATTTACTGAAACTACAACAATCCCGCTAAAAAACCCTATCAATAAAAATTTCAAAAACGGCTCTGGTACACATACTTTCCCAATTAAGAAGCATTATAAAGAGCAGGTGCTATATACGGAAAAAATTAATAATAATAAAAATAAATAAGCGTATAGGCTCTTATAACAATTAATCAAATAAGAATCTATATTAGACCTTGCATAGTTATAGGTAATATATAAGGCTTTCTTATACAACTCATGTACTTTTAAAAAGTGCTGATATACAGCGCTTTTTTATACATAGATAATAGAAGAACAAAAAAGGTATGGATATTTTCCACACCTTTTTTGTTCTTTACTATTTATAAATAAATTCCACCTTCACTGCTCCTTAGCCAATGCTCCTAGCAGCAAAATTCTACTTGTTGGAGTCATTGAAGAAAGGAGTAAATTTATGATAAATCCCAAAGCTAAAGAAGCATCCAAGAATGATATAAACCATTATTGCTCTATTATATATATTCAAAAATGCACCAAACATTGTTTCAAAGCTGCTTAGTTTTCATAAAATATTTTTTGTTTCCGTTGGAACGGATAGGCTTTAATCTCATCTGTATCTAAATTTTCATGAAATAAATGAATAGCTATAATTTGTCTACAATCGTAAGTATGATAATAATATGTTCCGGACTCCATACACATTACACTTGTATATATGGTATTATCTAATGCACCTTCTTCTGTTATTACTCCACCTTTAGGTACCTCGCAATTTGATAAGATATGAAAAAGGGCGGATACTCCCTCTTCTTCACTATCTATACCTTGAATGTTTTGTTTGCCATATGCTGCCCGCACAAACCTCGATGGCGGGGTGAAATCCCCTGGAAGTCCCATTGAGCCTGAGCCCTGGCCAAAAGCACTTAATGGTAAATTACTCCATTCTGTTGGCGCGAATGGCTGCGATTTAAGGCCAATATATTGTCTTAAATTTTGCAAATGCCAATTAAACTCCGGACTATTCGTCATCACTCCTAGTGGGTTATCATACATCTTTAATCCTTCATTTGTCGGCTCCAGTACAATGCAATCTCCCCATTTATCCGCTAAGATCCAATGTAGCGGTGGCGTAAGTCCTAAATCCGGTAATGGTATATCCAAAAAGGTAATGCTATCTACAGATTTCTTTAACTCTTTGACAGAATTGAATTGTGTAAGACTCCAAGCTACAAAATCAAATGGAGCTAAATTCGTTTTAATGTCATCTATGCTTTGACTATAAGTAGCGAATCCTGGAAAATAGAGTGTTGCACATGTCATACCTGCTTCATTTACTCCGTCCGCCATAATGATCCTTCCTTGATGATTAATTCCCATTCCGACCGTAGCATGTTTCGTATTAATGATTTCACCAGTTATATTATTCCACTGGTAATGCCGAGGAATGATTATTACTTCTTGATTCATATCTAATGTGAAGTCCATCGTTCTTGCAAAAAGATGCTGACCGTTTTTTGTCTCTAATGTCAAACTAGTACACATAAAGAACACCCCATTTTATGGTTTTATCTACACTTTACATAATTCTGATAAATCTGTAAATTAAAAACCTCTTTCCTTACAAACAAATTGAGAACGCACATATAAATTACAAATAGGTTGAGGTTATCTCTAGTTTATATTTGATCTTTTTTAATAACTCATTTTCAGCTTTTAGTAGGTTTCGCTCCGCTTCTAAACGTGCATATTTTTCTTCTAACGTAAGCTCCTTCTCTACTACGCTGATATTTCCAAAACAACTTTTGCACCGTGCAGCTTTTCCGAATTACTTAAGTAAAGGTTTCCACCGTGTTGCTTTGCAAAGCTTTTAGCAATGTATAACCCCATTCCATGATGATCTTTGGAGTTTCTACTTTTATCTCCCCTATAAAACTGCTCTGTAGCTGAATGCATTTCCTCTTCTGTAAACCCTCTTCCCGAGTCCTCTACAATAAATTGCAGTTTTTCACTAATCATTTCCACTGAGAACATCAAGTCACCCTTTGTCGGAGAATATTCAATTGCATTCATCATTATATTCATAATTGCTCTTTTCAAAGCGGTCTCGTCAATAGGAATAAAATTTGGTATGTTCTGAACATTTTCAATTAGATTTAACTGTTTGCCTAAAACACAAATTGCACTTTCTTCTATAATATTATGAATAAAGTCGTGGAGATCTGTTTGCTTGAATTGAAGTGGAGCTCCTTCCTCACATTTCGTAATATCGAGTAAAGATTTCATATATATTTCCATCTCATCAATACTTTTCAAAATATGCTCATTACATTTCTTCTGATTTGAATCTAGCGTTGATTCATTTAATAGCTCTGCATTCCCTCTCAATATCGTTAACGGCGTTTTAATGTCATGTGCCAAAGCAGCAATCTGCTCTCTTCTATTTGTTTCCATATTCCACTGTGTACGTAACGAATGGTTTAATTCACCTTTCATTTTTACTAAAGAAGTTAATACTTCATTCACTTCTTTTATTTTAGATTGTTCCACTTGAAAATCTAAATCTTCCTTTTGAATTTTATCTGTTACCTTTCTCAAAATCATCATTTCCTTTGACAATGATTTACCAAAAGAGCGAGATAGAAATATCACTTCGACAACAAATAGTAGAATAAAAAGAACAATTTCACAAACTTCCGGACTCGGTAAATACTTCTGCAAAGAAGGATTTTTAAAAGTAGCATGTAACGTATATAGAATGACACAAATATCTTTATCACGTTCTATAACTGCATAGTAGTACTTACTATCACCTTTTTCATCATTATGTATGTTATTCCATATTTGTCCTGCATAATCTTTATTAATACTCCCTTGTATAAGGTTTCCTGAAAAATCATACAGAGCATATTTATATTGTTTTAAAATTTGATCATCTTCCTGCTTCGCTTTAACTATAGCATCTCTTTGCGACTCAATCTGCTTTTCATAATAATTTGCTGGCAGGATTACCTCTGCGTTAACTCCAACTTGGAATAGAATCATAAAAAAAGTAACTAATGCAATCGTCCCTATTGAAAATGCAAAAATATACTGTATTAAAATCTTACTAAGATTGACTTGCTTTTTCACTTTCTCCATTTATAACCAATTCCCCATACTGTTTCTATTGGATTCATGCCATACTTAGATAATTTATGACGGATATTTTTAATATGTTCCACAATTACTTGGTTATCACTTTCTCCCTCATAACCAAAAACATTTTCATAAATCTTTTCTCTTGAAAATACTTGTCCATGATTCAAAGCTAAATATTCGCAAATTCCATACTCACTTTTCGTAAATGCGATAGATGTATCGTCATGCCATATTTCTTTACATGACAGATGAAATGTAAGACCTGACAGGAAAAATGCATTTTGCTTTTCTCTATGCTCACGCCTTACATGCGCGGATACCCTCGCACGCAGTTCTCCAATTCCAAAAGGTTTTGTAATATAGTCATCTCCACCGAGACTAAGCCCTGTGATTAGATCCTTCTCCATTATTTTGGCTGTTAGAAATACAATTGGACTATCAACCAAATCCCGTATTTCCTTACAAAGTGTAAAACCATCTATTTCTGGCATCATGACATCTAATAGAATTAAATCATAATGACAAAATTTCTCCTTTGGTATAGTAAGAGGATTACTAACAGCAGTTACCTCATGGCCTTCTTTCTCTAAAGCACTTTTTATAATATAAAGGATGCCTTCTTCATCATCAATTGCTAATATTCTTGCCATATAAAATCCCTCCTCTCGCTTCCATTATAATACAAATGTACTTACATTTCTTTACGGCCTTCATAAAAGGAAAACCACATAAGAGAAATAACAAATGCAATGATCGTGAAACAAACACAAATCACTGCTCCAGTTGCTGCTTCTACTGGTAAGACACGAATAGAACTAGAACTTAATTTGTATCCCAAAAAATAATTGCATAATCTCGCGCCCCATGCACATGGCATGTATTTCCAAATTACATCCCCCATCCCTGTAAGCATTAAAGCTGCCAGCAAGCTGTCTATAATTCCAATCCCAATGGAAGCACCTTTACTAAAGCGAAAATTTAAGAACAGATGCCATATATACATAAAGATTTGACAACTAAAAAGAATGAAGGAAATTTCAACATACAAAGCAAATGGAATTTCATTTTGTCCTAGCAGAAAATGAAAACCTGTCGCAAACCCAACGACTGCCAACATAGTGGAACAAAACCCACATATTAAAAGTAAACATACTTTACTAATTAACGCTTTACGTCTTCCGTATTCCATTGATAAAAGTTCTTTAAAATTTCCTGCCAAAGCTTCCTGTTCCACGACAGAAGAACACACTATGCTAATTAGCAACGGAAAAGATATCGATAATACTTGTATATAGCCTGAAACTTTATTTATAGAATCAAATTTTGAAAAGGAATAATAACTTAAAAAAAGAGCAATACCGATGATTGGCATCGCTACATGTATCCAGAAAAAAATCGTGTGTTTCATTTTTATAAAATCAGCTCTTAATATCCTCGACAAAACCGCCATATTATTTTGCCTCCTGCTTTTCAAACCACTTTGCCGTCACGTAAGTGAATAACAGGAACAACACAACAGAAATTACTATGCCTGGCAAAATTGCATCGTAGGAAAGTAGTTCTGGTTTAAACGTTACACTTCCGGTTTCTGCATACAAACCATTTGGTAGTATTTTCAAAATAGGGATCATCAGTCTACTTGGATATGTGTATGGACTAATCATCCAAATATTTTTTGTTGCCAATACAACTCCAAAAATTCCATTTGCCCCTACATTCAACAGAAGCGTCGGAAATAAACCTATTTTGTTACCTAAAAACAAGCAGATTGGAATTTGCCACATAAAAGTAACGATTAAAAGAACGCTTCCTAATAGTGCATTTACCGTAGGAATGATTCGGAAATTCTCTTTATTTACTAGTAAACTAGATAACTCGATTCCACAGAAAAACAGTATGCATGAAAAACTCAAAATCCCTAAAATTAGTAATACTTTAGAAATCCATACTCGTTTTAATGAAACTGGTAACGATAAGATGGAACGATTATTCATTTTTTTATCTTTCTCCGCAAGAAGTACACAACTTAAAGAAACCATTCCCGGAAGCATCGTAATGTACCACCAGTTGTAACTAGATAATTGAAAATAATCCGCCGATAATAAAAAGGCAATTAGCATTGTAGCAAATGGAACTAGCCATATAAGTTTATTCAAAAAAGTATGTCTAATTTTAATTTTTTCAGATGCAATATATAGATTCATTTCTTATGCCTCCCTTCTATACTTTCCAGCCACTTGTACAAATAAATCTTCCAAGTCATCATTCTTATTCAATTTCCCCTGATACCCCAATACACCACCTGATATAATCCCAACATGATCTGCAATTTGACTTACTTCGCTTAAAATATGACTCGATAAAATGACCGTAATTCCTTTTCCAGGAAAGGATAGAATGAGTTTTCTTAATTCCTGAATTCCAAAAGGATCCAGTCCATTCATCGGCTCGTCTAATATTAAAAACTTCGGATGGTTCAGCAATGCAATCGCAATTCCCAATCGTTGTTTCATCCCCATAGAAAAATCCTTTGCTTTTTTCTTTTCTGTATTCTCTAGCTCCACAACATGCAATACTTCATTAATCCTTGATTTAGGCAAACCTAAAACAGTCGTACGAACCTGCAGGTTTTCTCTTGCTGTTAAATTTTCATAAAGCGGAGGAGACTCAATTAAAGCACCAATAGAATGTAGATCGTGCCGCGTCCATTTATGACCATCAAAGTAAATCTCACCAGAAGTAGGTGTAAGCATGCCTGTTATCATTTTTAAAGTGGTCGATTTCCCCGCTCCATTAGGACCTAACAATCCATAAATTGAATATTTCGGTACAGAAAGCGAAATATTTTGTACCACACTTTGCTTTCTAAATGTTTTACAAAGATTTTTTGTTTCTAACATAATCTCATTCATCCTAAACTTCCTCCTCGTATATTGTAATTCTAGAATAAATGACAATTATAAGGATTCTATAAGGAAAAGAAAAAACATAGAGAGAAAAAGAAGTTTTTACATGCAACCTGTATGAAAACTATGGATTCATATGATTTTTCTATAATTGGTTGCAGCTGAAGAATTTATAAAAAAAGAATATCTAAACAAAAAAGAAGCGATTTATTTCATCGCTTCTTTTTATTAAATCATATTATCCCTACATAACCCTCTTAAACATCTTTTCCAATTCATAAGTAGAATGATGCACAAGAATTGGTCTTCCGTGCGGGCATGTGTATGGGTTTGTTGTTGTACGAAGTTCTTCCAGTAAAGCAAATATTTGATCGTTCGTTAAATATTGATTTGCTTTAATTGAAGCTTTACAGCTCATCATGATGGCTGCTTCTTCACGTAATTTTTTAATATCAACTTTTTTTAGTTTAACGACCTGCTCCATCATTTCATCGATAATTTCTGTTTCTTGCCCTTTCGGGAACCACGTTGGATGCGAGCGAACGATAAAGGATTGATGGCCGAATTGCTCCAAAAATAGTCCAACTTTTTTTAGTTCTTCTAGTTGCTCTTCGACACGTAAAAATTCGGTAAGAGATAAATCGATACGGTATGGTACGAGTAGTTCTTGTACTTCTTGTGCTACTCGTCCTACTTTATCACGGAAGTATTCATAATTAATACGTTCCTGCGCGGCATGTTGGTCAATCATATATAAGCCTTTATCATTTTGAGCGAAAATATATGTTCCATGCATTTGTCCAATTGGATAAAGCGGCGGTAAATCATTACCGTTCATTTCGATTTCTTCTATTTCCTGAACTTCTTCTTCCAATTCCTCTAATTCAAAGTCTTCATCGTTACTGTTCCACGATTTCTCTTCTCGAATCGGTTCTTCTATTATCGATTTTGTAGATGGTTGCCAACTTTGTTCTTCTCTCACGAGCGACTGTGGTGGTTGCCATTCTTGCTTCGGTGGTTGCCAAAGCTGCGCAGGCTGTTTCACAGCCTGCGGTTCTTCTTGTTTTTCATCCATTCCCGTCGGTAAAACGATCTCCGGCATAGATGGTTCTTTCGGCTTCGCATGCTCAAACTGAAACTGTTCTTGCACACTTTCATCTTTTTCTTTTTTCTTCGTTGTTACACCTGCATCTGGAATGAGCTGTATTTTTTTGAATGCTGCTTGCAATGTTTCTTCAATCAGCTTTAGTAATTCTTGTTCTTTACTAAAACGAACTTCCAATTTCGCTGGATGTACGTTAACGTCAACAAGCATTGGATCCATTTCAATTGATAAGAAGCCGATTGGATATCGTCCGACTGGCAGTAATGTATGATATCCTTGCTGAATAGCTTTCATTAATACGAAATTTCGAACGTAACGGCCATTTACGATTGTTGACATATAATTACGAGATGCTCTCGTTACTTCTGGTAATGTTACATAACCTTTAATTGTGAAATCTAGAGATTCCGCTTCAATTGGAACAAGCTTCTTTGCAACTTGAATGCTATAAATCGATGCAAGTACTTGTCTTACATCACCATTTCCTGATGTATGAAGCAATTTCTTCTCATTATGAAACAGCTTTAATGACACTTCTGGATGCGACATTGCAATACGATACACAATATCTGTAATATTACCAAGCTCTGTATGAATGGTTTTCATATATTTAAGACGCGCTGGTGTATTAAAAAATAAGTTTTGTACTGTAATATCTGTTCCCTTTCGGCTCGCTATTTTCTCCTGCTTTATAATGTCTCCACCTTTAATAATAAGGTGTGTACCAGGTGCATCACCTGTACTAGTGATTAATTCTAATTCACTAACTGAGGCAATACTCGGCAATGCCTCACCGCGGAAACCGAGTGTTCTTATGCGAAACAGATCATTTTCATCTTTAATTTTGCTCGTCGCATGTCGTTCAAAAGCGACGATACAATCTTCTTCTGCAATGCCATCTCCATTATCAATGATGCGAATTTTCGATAAACCAGCTTCTTCTAAGTGGATTTCAATAGATGTACTATTCGCATCGATAGAATTTTCCACAAGTTCTTTTACGACTGAGGCAGGGCGCTCTACTACTTCCCCTGCCGCAATTAAGTTAGAGAGTTGGTCATCGAGTTTGCGAATTTTCCCCATCTACTTACTCATCCTTTCTTTAACTTTTTTTGTAAGCGATACAGTTCGTTCATCGCTTCTAAAGGTGTCATATCAAGTAAATCAATTTTTTTAATTTGCGTAAGTACTGCTGTTTCTTTTGCATCTAGAACTGGCTTGTCTTGTTTTTTCGAAGACTGCTCTGTGCCAAAGAATGATAGTTGTGATTCTTCTTCATTGTCTACCTTCGTTTCTTCTATTGCTACTGGTTCTTCTTTTACAACTACAGGTTCTGGAATTACTTCTTGCTCTTGCGCTTTCACTTCTACACGCTTCGGAATAATAATTTCTTCCTGTCCTTCTAATTGCGCTAACACTTCTTTCGCTCGAGCGATTAAGCTATCTGGAAGCTCCGCAAGTTGCGCAACATGAATTCCGTAACTTTTATCAGCTGCCCCGTCTTGAATTTTATGAAGGAATACTACTTTTCCGTTCTCTTCAATAGCTGAAACGTGTACATTTTTCAGTTGATCTAAACTGTCTTCTAACACGGTCAATTCATGATAATGCGTAGAGAATAACGTTTTCGCACCAATTTGGTCATGAATATGTTCAATGATTGCTTGTGCAAGTGCCATACCATCATACGTAGATGTACCGCGTCCAATTTCATCGAATAAAATTAAACTTCTTTCTGATGCGTTTGCAATGGCATTTTTCGCTTCTAACATTTCGACCATAAATGTACTTTGACCTGAAATTAAATCATCCGCCGCGCCAATTCTCGTAAAGATTTGGTCAAATACAGGTAATACTGCTTCTGTTGCTGGTACGAAACAACCAATTTGCGACATAACCGTTACAAGTGCTAATTGTCTCATATACGTACTTTTACCAGACATGTTCGGTCCTGTAATTAAAAATACATCCATATTCTCTGGCATAATACAATCATTCGGTACATACAATTTCCCGTTCAATACTTTTTCTACGACAGGATGACGACCATCTTTAATGAAAATTTCACGCTTCGTTGTTAGTACAGGTTTTACAAACTGTTCCTCTTCACTCACTGTCGCAAAACTTTGCAGTACGTCTAATTCACTAATTACTTTCGCTAAATGCTGTAATTTCGGAATAAATACTTTTACTTCTTCACGAAGCGCTGTAAATAAATCGTATTCTAGTTGTACAATTTTTTCTTCAGCTTCTAAGATTAATGTTTCTTTTTCTTTTAGTTCATCTGTAATGAAACGTTCCGCATTAGCAAGCGTTTGTTTACGCTCGTAGCGGCCTTCTGGTAATGCTCCAAGGTTCGCTTTCGTTACTTCAATGTAGTAACCGAAAATACGGTTGTATCCGATTTTTAACGATTTAATTCCTGTAATATCACGCTCTCGTTTTTCAAGCTCAGCAATCCACGTTTTTCCGTTTTTACTCACATAGCGATATTGATCAAGCTTGTCATTATAACCATCTTTAATAATATCTCCATCTTTAATAGAAAGCGGTGGATTTTCTTGAATACTTCTTCCTAGTAATTCTGTTAAGCTCTCACATGGATCTGCACCTTGAATTAATCTCGCTGCATACGCGTTATCTAACAAACTAATCGCTTCTAAAATAGCTGGCACTTGTAGTAACGAGCGTCTTAACTGTAATAAGTCCCGTGCATTAACATTACCAAATGCAACTTTCCCTGCTAAACGTTCTAAATCATATACTTCTTTTAACTTTTCTTTTAAATCTTCACGCAAGAAGTAATCATTTACAAACGTTTCAACCATTTCTAAACGCTCTTCAATTCGTTCCTTCTGTATAAGTGGACGTTCCATCCACTGTTTTAACATACGACCACCCATAGCAGTCTTCGTCTTATCTAATAGCCATAGTAATGATCCTGTTTTTTCTTTCGTTCGAAGTGTTTCTGTCAGCTCTAAATTTCGCTTTGAATGCACATCAATTTTCATAAATTGATTCGTATAATAAATTTCCACTGGTTGTAAATGATCTAATGAACGTTTTTGCGTTCTTATTACATAGTTAAATAAGCGCCCAACTGCTTTAATTAACTTTGCTTGTGAAACATTTTTCACAAGATGTTCTAGCCCTTCAGGAATTGCCGTTGCATCTTCATATGAAATCGTCATTTTTAACGTTTCCGTTAACTTGTTTAGTTCATCTTTAGAAAAGGAAGAATCTACAACAATTTCTTTCGAACCAGTTGCATACACTTCTAATAAAATATCTTCTACTGAACCAGTCAATAACGTTACTGTATTTTGCCCAGTCGTTAAATCGTTACAAGCTAACGCATATGATCCATCTTCAAAATGTGTTAATGCGGCTAAAAAGTTATTTTCTTTCTCATCAATCGTACGCCCTTCCATCATCGTTCCTGGCGTAATTAATTGTACTACTTCACGGCGCACTACGCCTTTAGCTGTTTTTGGGTCTTCTACTTGCTCACAAACCGCTACTTTATATCCTTTTTCAACAAGTTGTTCAATATAGTTTTTAGCCGCATGATACGGTACACCGCACATCGGTATACGTTCACTACTACCACCGTCTCGGCTCGTTAATGTAATTTCAAGTTCGTGGGCTGCTTTAACCGCATCCTCAAAGAACATTTCATAAAAATCACCTAAGCGGAAAAATAAAAAGGCATCTTGATAGTCTGCCTTAACTTTTAAATATTGCTGTATCATAGGCGTATATTGCGTCATACTTATCCTCCATAATTCTTACATAATAATCTATATTCATATATGTCACATTTCACGGACACTCTTATCTCCTATTTCAGGAGTCTTTCTTCATTATAGCACATTTCATTAGCAATCATGTTCATCTAAGCACCACTTATGTAAAGTAAAAAGCTAGGAAGAACTTCTCCCTAGCTTTCTATTACTCTTCTTCTGCATCAACGATAAAGTTCGGATCTAACTCTTCAAACTCATCATCTTCAATTTGGAAAGCATCATCTGATTCTACACAACCTTCAGGGTTTACACTTACACAAATTTTCGTTTCGCCAACTACTTCTGTTACAAATTCACGTTCTACCGTTACAACAATTTTATTACCATTTGGTGATACAAGAGCTTCTAAACAATTTGGTGGCTGAATGACACGAGCAATAATTTCTAAATCATCACCAGAAAAGTTTTTATCACGATATCCAATGCTTACTTCATCTGTGTAGTTTACACGTTCTGTTACAACTTCTGTCTTTGTATTGCCATCGAATGAATACCAAGTGTTCACATCATAGAAACCTTCAATTTCCACATGTTTTCCACTCTTTCTTGCTTCGTACGAGTGGTTAATTACCCAGCACCCTAAAATACTTGTTGGCTCATTATTCGATTCACATGTATGCGTTGACTTTGTATACTTACGTCCTTTTCCAACCACTGCTTTTGTAATAATCTCTCTAAATTCGGACATTCGTAACCCTCCTCAATCACTATTCACTTAATCATATGCGTGACAATAGCGGAATGTGTCATTCTTTTTTTGAGAAGAACTTACGTTTAATCCACTAAAAAAAGAGATGTCAATTCGACATCTCTTTAACAACCACAATTTCCTTTTTTACTTTCTACCGCTGCGCCCGTTTCACCCTTCAATACATCGCCATTAGTTGAAATTAATATTTCATCTGTTACGTTGTTAGAAATCGTACTTGCAACTAGCTGTAATAAGTCATTTACATACGTTTGTGAAGATTTAAATTCTTGTACAACTGGGATGCTATCTAACTTATCTTGCAGGGCATCAATTTCAGCTTCTACTTTTTTCAAAGCTTCCCATTTCCCGTAATGTTGCAAGTTTACTGCTTGTTTTTGCAGTGCTTTAATTTCATCAATTGCGCGCTTCACATTTTCATTTTTATGAATTTGTGCCTCTGCTTTCTTAAAGAAATCAACTTCTTCTGTTTCAGAAATCATTTTTGCCAATTCTTTCGCTTGCTCAACAATTTCATCTTTCGAATATACTTTCATCTATTATTCCACCTCAATCGGCTCTTCAACTAATTCTCCGTTAAGAGACCAAGTTTTTGCATCCGTTACTTTTACTTTCACAAGCTGACCAATTAAAGACTTTGGAGCAACAAAGTTTACAAGTTTATTTGTACGAGTATAACCTGCAAGTACTTCTGGATTATTTTTACTCTCTCCATCAACTAACACTTCTACAATTTGACCTTTATAACGATTATTCTTTTCAATTGCCAATTTATTTACTAATGCATTTAAGCGTTGAAGACGTTCTTTCTTTACTTCCATCGGTACATTGTCTTTCATTTTTGCAGCTGGTGTACCTTCACGCGGAGAATAAATAAAGGTAAAGGCAGTATCAAACCCTACTTCACGATATAACGACATCGTTTCTTCAAATTGCTCATCTGTTTCATTCGGGAAACCGACAATAATATCAGTTGTTAATACCGCGTTTGGAATCGCTTCTTTAATTTTTCTTACAAGCTCTAAATAATGCTCACGTGAATATTTACGCGCCATAATTTTTAACATTTCTGTGCTTCCAGATTGAACTGGTAAGTGAATATGTTCTACTAAGTTGCCACCTTTTCCAAGCACTTCAATTAAGTGATCATCGAAATCGCGTGGATGGCTCGTTGTAAAACGAATACGGGCAATATCAACTTTACGGAGCTCGTCCATTAAATCGCCAAGACCGTATTCTATATCTTCAAAGTCTTTACCATATGCATTTACGTTCTGTCCAAGTAACGTAATTTCTTTATAACCATTCGCAGCTAAATGACGAATCTCTTGGATAATGTCTTCTGGACGTCTGCTTCGCTCTTTTCCGCGTGTATACGGTACGATACAATATGTACAGAACTTATCACAGCCATACATAATATTTACCCAAGCTTTAATATCACCACGACGTACTTTCGGAAGATTTTCAATTACGTCTCCTTCTTTGGACCAAACTTCAACTACCGTCTCCTTCGAGAACATTGCATCTTTTAGAATGTACGGTAATCTATGAATATTATGCGTTCCAAACACCATATCTACATGCTGATTTTTTTGCATAATTTTATTTACAACAGATTCCTCTTGGGACATACAACCACATACACCAATTAAAAGATCAGGATTTCTTCGTTTTAGTGCCTTTAAATGCCCTAGTTCACCGAACACTTTATTTTCAGCATTTTCACGAATAGCACAAGTATTTAATAATACTACATCTGCTTCTTCAGTTGAAAAGGTTGGTTCATATCCAAGTGCAGTGAAAATACCCGCCATTACTTCTGTATCGTGCTCATTCATTTGACAACCATATGTACGAATATAAAACTTTCTTCCTGTACCGAAATTGCGAAACTCTTCAGGTAAGCCAAAATCCCGTTCAATTTTAACTTCTTCTTTCCCTCGCTTTTTCGCGTCTTTTAAGGAAGGTGGTTGGTATACACTTTCAAAGTATTTGCTATAATCTTTCTCTTCTTTTTTCGTAGAGGAATTCACTTGTTGACTTGCTAATCGTTGTTGCTCGTTCATCGGTAATCTCCTTTCACCCTTAACTATACACACTCTATAGTCCATTTTAATGCGCTTAGACCCACCTCAAAAATGGTTAGATAGCTTGAGAGATACTTGTCCTTTGAAACTTGAGTAATCAATCTAATCATCTATAAGAATGAAGTCTTCCCCACACAAATAGACATTCCCTTTTTGTATTTCTTTTGTCCTACTCAAAAGCATATTGCTTTATCCCTATACACATTACCATAGTATGAAGTGTTTCGCCAATTTTTACAAAGAAGAAGGCTTATCCTATTATTACATTTCCTAGTTAATGAACATGCAATTTTCATACAACGATTTATATATTATTTTACCATTCTGAATTTTCCAAGTAAATAAGACTGCTTTATATTTTTACTTATTAAAAAAGGCTGCCAAATGGCAACCTCCTCTTCTTACATTACATAAATTCAGCAACAAGCTCATCAAACATTTTCTGATCCATGTTTAAATCAGATTGCACTAAAGGCTTCTCACTATATCCTTTTACCAGTTCTTGGTATGAAGGCTGCGCTGTATTTTGATAAATTAACCCTGTTACTAATCCGTTGTTTTCCATTAATGTTTGCATAGCCATCATGCGATTAGACGGATCATATCCCTCTACTGTACTTAGTTTTGTTAAATTCTCTTTAAACCAATCGTAAGTATTTACTTTATTGTAAGTAACACATGGGCTGAATACGTTAATTAATGAAAATCCTTTATGGTTAATACCAGCTTCAATAATTTGTGTTAATTCTTTTAAATCACTTGAAAAGCTTTGCGCCACAAATGTTGCACCAGCTGTTAAAGCCATTTCCATAACATTTAGTGACGGTTCAATTGAACCTTGTGGTGTACTTTTCGTTTTAAATCCAGCTTCACTACGTGGTGAAGTTTGCCCTTTTGTTAATCCGTAAATTTGGTTATCCATTACGATGTACGTAATATCAATGTTACGACGAATAGAATGGATCGTATGTCCCATACCAATCGCAAATCCATCACCGTCACCACCTGATGCGATAACTGTTAAATCACGGTTTGCCATTTTTACACCTTGTGCAATTGGAAGGGCACGACCATGAATACTATGCACACCATATGAATTAATATAACCTGAAATACGACCTGAACAGCCGATACCAGAAATAACAGCAAGTTCATCTGGATTTAAGCCAACGTTAGCTGCCGCACGTTGAATTGCAGCTTGCACCGAGAAGTCTCCGCAACCTGGGCACCAGTTTGGTTTTACACTGTTACGAAAGTCCTTAAATGTTGCCATTTAATACAACCCCTTTTTTGCATTCGTTGTAAATCTCTTTCGGCAAGAATGGGTTCCCATCATATTTTAAAAGACTAGAAATTTTCTCACCGTTACCAAGATTCATTTTCATAATGTTAGCAAGTTGACCTGTTGCATTGTTTTCTACCACTACAACACGCTTCGCATTTTTCACAAGTGGATCGATTTCAGCTGTTGGGAACGGGTGAATTAAACGTACATGAGCATGGTTTACTTTCATACCCTCTTGTTCTAAGCGCTCCATTGCTTCTTCGATCGCACCACGAGTTGAGTTAAATCCAACAAGCAATACGTCTGCTTCTTCATGCTTAACATTTTTATAAACAGGGGTATTAAACTTCAAGTTCTCCATTTTACGGAAACGTTTGTCCATTTGATCTTTACGGTTTAATGCTGATTCAGATGGTTTACCAGTTTCATCATGTTCTACACCTGTAACATGGTGAACACCATTTTTCATACCAGGTAAAACACGTGGTGAAACGCCATCTTCTGTTACTTCATAACGCTTGAAGTATGCTTTATTTTCACGTTCTGGTAATTCCGCTTCTAAATCAAGCTTACCACGACGAATTTCCACTTTATCTAACTTAAGTGGTTCTACTGTCTGTTTCCCTAAAGAAAGCTGTAAATCTGTTAAGAAAATAACAGGTACTTGATATTCTTCAGATAAGTTAAACGCTTCTACAATATCATAGAAAGCTTCTTCCACTGTACTTGGCGCCATTACGATTTTTGGAATTTCACCGTGCGTACCGTAAATCATTGCCATTAAATCAGACTGCTCTTGTTTCGTTGGTAATCCTGTACTTGGACCACCACGTTGTGTATCAACAATTACTAATGGCGTTTCTGTAATACCTGCTAAACCAATCGCTTCCATCATTAAAGATAGACCTGGACCAGCAGATGCAGTTAATGTACGAACACCAGCATAGTTTGCACCGATTGCCATTGTACAAGCTGCAATTTCATCCTCAGTTTGGATTACTGTTCCGCCGACTTTTGGCAATTTTTTAATTAAGTATTCCATAATTTCAGATGCAGGTGTAATTGGATATGCAGACATAAAGCGAGCACCACCAGCTACTGCACCAAATGCGATCGCATCGTTCCCAATCATAAACATGCGCTTCTGACCATCAGCTTTTTCAAGCTGCATCATGTTTACTTTCTCACCTAGTAACTCTTTCATATATTGAGAGCCGCGCTTAATTGCGTCCATGTTCTTTTGAACAACTTGCTCTCCTTTACGACCAAAGATCTCTTCAACAACATCTAAATAAGCTGTTTCATCTAATCCTAATACCGCACTTGATGCTCCAACAGCAACCATGTTTTTCATTAATGATGTGCCTAATTCTGAAGCAATATCTGTAAACGGTATCACATATAGATTTACATCTGTATTGTCAGGTATTGTCGGATTAAATTTCGCATCTGCAACTACAATCCCGCCCGGACGTAGTTCGTGGAAGTTAAAATCAATTGTTTCTTGATCAAAAGCAATTAAAATATCTAAATCATCTGAGATCGCGCGTACTTCTGTTGTACTTACACGAATTTTATTATTTGTATGGCCGCCTTTTATACGTGATGAGAAGTGGCGGTAACCGTATAGGTAATATCCTAATCGGTTTAATGCAATACAGAAGATTTCTCCTGTACTTTCAATTCCTTCACCTTGTTGGCCTCCAACTTTCCATGAAAGTTGACTAATCATCTCCTACACCCCTTTTGGCTGCATTCATTGTAGTGTATTTTTTTACAGTAATAGTTTAGCATTTTTTATGCAAATAAACTACAATGGACGCAAATTATGCCTCTTCTGATTTCCCTGAATCTTTAGTATAAAGCTATTTTGTTTTTCATTCTAGTATTAGGTCTTAAAAAAAGCAATAATATCAAATGAATTAATTCTAATTTTTCTGGATTTTTAAAACAAAAATTTTAAAAGCTTATATGTTCAACAAAATTATCATATAAAAATCGCTCTACAGTAGATGCAGCATAGTGTTTACAAAGCTCGTTAATTACATTTTCATAATCTCGATACGCTGATACATTTACAACTGTTTCTACTATCCCATCAAAATCCGAACCAAACCCTATATTGTTCTCTCCACCTAATGAACAAATATATTCGATATGTCTTACTATATCTGCTACATTCGCTTGTTTTTCATTTGTTAGAAACTGCGGTACAAAAGTGACACCGATCATGCCATTTCGCTTTATAAGAGCTTTAAGTTGTTCATCGTTTAAATTACGTGGGTGCTGGCAAAGTTTCATACAATTTGAGTGGGAAGCAATAGGATTTTTTGCAATTTCTATAACATCCCAAAAACTTCTTTCATTCAAATGAGACACATCAGTCCATACATGTAACGCATTCAGTTCTTGTACAACATATTTACCAGAAGTCGTTAAACCTGCCCCACGTGTCTCTAGCGCACCATCAGCTAATAGATTGGCATAATTCCATGTTAGTCCAAAAGAACGTACTCCTAGGCGATACAACAACCGTAATTTCATTGCATCTTTTCCAAGTGCTTCACATCCTTCTAGTGTTAATATCGCTCCAATCTCGTCCTGTTTTAACATGTTCATATCATCTTTTGTCTGAATAAACTTAACACCTGGTAGGGATAAAATTTCATTATAAAAAATATCTACCATTTGTAATGCCACTTCAAATCGGTTTTCATATGCCACTGTTTCTGGCACATATATAGCAAAACATTGTATACTTCCTTTTCTGTTCTTTAACTGTTCAAACGTAATATGTAATTGCGAATCATGTTTAAAATCCTTTTTCCCCTTCGCATTCCATAACTGAAAGAGTACATCACAATGGGCATCAAAAATTTTCATTTCATTCCTCCATTATAAAAACAACCTGTTTGCATACTGCAAACAGGTTGTTTAAACTTAACGAGGTTCTACAATTAATTTTATTGCTGTACGCTCTTCCCCATCAATCATAATATCCGTAAACGCTGGGATACAAATCAGGTCCAAACCACTAGGCGCTACAAATCCTCTTGCAATTGCTACTGCCTTTACCGCTTGGTTCAATGCACCTGCACCAATGGCTTGAATTTCTGCTGTTCCGCGTTCGCGAATAACACCTGCAAGTGCACCAGCTACAGAATTAGGGACCGACGTTGCTTTAACTTTTAATATTTCCATTCCGCGTTTCCTCCTCGTTTCTATAAAAAGTATTAGCAATTATTTCACTTTAACTTATATTCACGAGGAATGACACGTATTCCTGCTAAATTTCTGTAATTTTTCTAAAAAATTAAAAAATAATAACTTATCTAAATTTTAATAGGAATTACTCAAAAAATGGCTGATCATCATTAATTAAAATACGCTCAATTTTCTTAGCTTTTCCCGTATTAGGGTCCACATCAATTAGCACTGCACTTAATTGTGTTCTACCATTTGTCACTTCAAATCGTACTGGTAAGTTTGTTAAAAACTTCTTCAATACTGCTTCTCGGTCCATACCTAAAATTCCATCGTACGGCCCTGTCATACCAACATCTGTGATATATGCCGTTCCGTTTGGTAAAATGCGATTATCTGCTGTAGGAACATGCGTATGTGTACCTACTACCGCTGTAGCACGACCATCTACATACCAACCTAACGCTTGTTTTTCGCTTGTAGTTTCCGCATGGAAATCAACAAAAATAATATTCGTACGTTTTTTCGCAATGTTAATTAATTCATCCACTTTACGGAATGGACAATCAATTGGAGGAAGGAACGTACGTCCTTGTAAGTTAATAACTGCAACTTCTGTTCCATTACAGTTCACAAAAATAAGCCCTTTTCCTGGAGTGCCTTCTGGGAAGTTAGCTGGTCTTGCAAGATATTTTGCATCATCAATAAATTCAAATACTTCACGGTTATCCCAAGCGTGATTTCCAAGTGTAACCGCTTGTGCTCCGCATTCTAAAAAGTTTCGGTATATTTTTTCCGTAATTCCACGTCCACCTGCTGCATTTTCCCCATTAATAATGGTTACTGTAGGTGTATATTTCTTCTTTAATGCCGGTACGTATTGTTGAATCATACCTCTACCAGGAGATCCTACTACATCCCCAACAAATAATATTCTCATATGTCTTACCCTTCCTATGTACTACATTTTTTATTACTATAGCTTCAAGTAATTATCTTACAATATATTTATTATAAGTTTGTTTCACTTGTATGCTAGGTATAACTAATTTCCTTTATTTTAACCAATTCCAACACAAAAAAATAAAGTGGTGTTTCACCACTTTATTTTGCGTATTCCACTGCACGTGTTTCACGAATAACAGTTACTTTAATATGCCCTGGGTAATCCAGTTCATTTTCAATACGTTTTCGAATATCACGAGCTAAACGATGAGCTTCTAAATCATCAATTGTATCTGGTTTTACCAGAATACGAACTTCTCGTCCTGCTTGAATTGCAAAAGATTTTTCTACGCCTTCATAAGACTCTGAAATCTCTTCTAACTTTTCAAGACGACGAATATAGTTCTCAAGTGTTTCACTACGAGCTCCAGGTCTTGCAGCTGATAATGCATCTGCTGCTGCAACTAAAACTGCAATGATAGAAGTTGGTTCTGTGTCTCCGTGGTGAGATGCAATACTGTTTATAACTACAGGATGCTCTTTATATTTCGTTGCGAGTTCAACACCAATTTCAACGTGGCTACCTTCTACTTCATGGTCAATCGCTTTACCGATATCATGTAATAGACCAGCACGTCTTGCTAGTTTTTCATCCTCACCAAGCTCTGCTGCCATAAGTCCAGTTAAATATGCCACTTCCATAGAGTGTTTTAAGACGTTTTGCCCGTAACTTGTACGGTATTTCAAACGACCTAAAATCTTAATTAAATCTGGATGTAATCCGTGAACACCCACTTCAAACGTTGTTTGCTCTCCGACTTCGCGAATATACTCGTCCACTTCACGTCTTGATTTTTCGACCATCTCTTCAATACGCGCTGGGTGAATACGTCCGTCCTGTACTAGTTTATCAAGAGCGATACGAGCTGTTTCACGACGAATTGGGTCGAATCCAGATAGGATAACCGCTTCTGGTGTATCATCGATAATTAGGTCAATACCTGTTAGCGTTTCTAACGTACGAATATTTCGACCTTCACGTCCGATAATACGTCCCTTCATTTCGTCATTTGGAAGATTTACAACCGAAACGGTTGTTTCAGCAACATGATCAGCTGCACATCTCTGCATTGCAAGAGATAAAATCTCTTTTGCTTTCTTATCTGCTTCTTCTTTCGCACGAACTTCACTTTCTTTTACCATTACGGCAATTTCATGAGAAACTTCACTTTCTACTTTACCAAGAATAATTGCTTTCGCTTGTTCGCGTGTCAGATTGGAAATGCGCTCTAATTCTGTTTGTTGCTTTTGAACTAACTCTCCCACTTTGCTTTCCAACTCTTCAATCTGTTGTTGTCTCGCTACAAGAGAATCCTCTTTCTTTTCTAACTGTTGCTCGCGTTTATCGAGCGTTTCGTCTTTACGATCAAGGTTCTCTTCTTTTTGCATTAAACGATTTTCTTGTTTTTGTAATTCGCTTCTACGGTCACGAATTTCTAATTCAGCTTCTGTACGAAGTGTATGAATTTCATCCTTTGCTTCTAAAAGCGCTTCTTTCTTAAGTGCTTCAGCCTCACGATTCGCTTCGTCTAGAATACGTTTCGCTTCATTGGCTGCACCATTAATCTTCGCTTCAGCAATAGACTTTCGAACAAAAAAGCCAACAACTGCACCGACTGTTGCAAGCAAAATGGAGATGAGTATCCAAACTGTACTACTCATGATTTCACCTCCCCTTGCTATGAATGAAAAAAGACTGTCGGCATGTACATTGAATACCAACATACAGCAAAGACCGTCGTCCCGCTTTTTTAAGGGACTTTCTTCATTTCACAATTAAAATGTCATATTATTATTTCGGCAAGATTTAAGTCTTACTCCGAATATTACTTCTCTTCTTGAGAAGAGTGTTTCGTATATAAGAAAAAATATACATTCTCATTGTATCTATCGCAATTTTCATTGTCAAGCGTTGTCTACTTTTACTTTCTTTACCTTCAGCTCTAATTTATATAGGAATTTAAAAAGCAGAGAGCATATTATCCTGGAAAACCTTAGTAAATCCCAGTTTATTCATGTAAAACACGCATATATCCCTCTGTACACATAATGTTTTAGATGGATTAAATATTTTATCTCCAACGATATACAACGCTTTCATAATGATACAAAAATAAAAGACACGAAGCCGTGTCTTTTATCCCACTTTAATCAAGAAGACTTGGATCTTCCATATCTTCAGCACCTGAATCTTCGCTAATTCCGTGATGCTCACGAATAAAGAAGGCAATTTCTTCTCTTAAATCCGTATTTTCTTTTAAGAACTGCTTCGAATTTTCACGACCTTGTCCTAAGCGTTCTTCATTATAAGAGTACCAAGCACCGCTCTTTTGAACGATATCAAGTTCAGAAGCCATATCTAAGATTTCACCTTCTCTTGAAATACCTTCTCCGTACATAATATCAACTTCCGCAACACGGAATGGTGGTGCCACTTTATTTTTAACTACTTTTACTTTTGTTTTATTACCAACAATGTCGTTACCTTGTTTTAATTGCTCCGCACGACGCACTTCAAGACGAACAGTTGAATAGAACTTCAATGCACGACCACCTGGAGTTGTTTCTGGCACTATCTATCTATAGATTTTCCATCTCTATAGTCCGGACTATCTCTTCATCTCTTTACAGAGAGCCTTGCACTTCCAGCAGTAGCCTATCATCTGCCGTACCCTACTCAGTTAACTAAAAGTTCTTTTCGGTAGTCTCTACACCTTCCCCATATCACTATGGAGCTTGGCACGGTATTACCCTAAATAATGGTGGGCTTCACCGTTAGCAACTATATGGATAGTTACACCCTTAGGCAATAAGGTTCACAAGGTTTTTAACATGCTATCACTAGCAAGGGAAACCCATGGTAAACTCCTTAATCTTTACGATTAAGCAACTTGTAGTTGATTTCCGAACATAACCCCAACTTTTTCACGAATTTGGTTAATAAAGATTGCGATTGTTTTTGATTTATTGATTGCCCCTGAAAGTTTACGAAGTGCTTGAGACATTAGACGAGCTTGTAAACCTACGTGTGAGTCACCCATGTCTCCTTCAATCTCAGCTTTTGGTACAAGAGCTGCTACAGAGTCAATTACGATAATATCAACCGCACCACTTCGTACAAGTGCTTCTGCGATTTCTAAACCTTGCTCCCCTGTATCAGGTTGTGATAATAGTAATTCATCGATGTTAACACCTAGTTTTTGTGCATATACAGGATCCATTGCATGCTCAGCATCGATGAACGCTGCTTGTCCACCTTGGCGCTGTACTTCTGCAATTGCGTGTAATGAAACTGTTGTTTTACCTGAACTTTCAGGTCCGTAAATTTCGATAATACGGCCGCGTGGGTATCCGCCTACCCCTAATGCCACATCAAGTGCTAAAGAACCACTAGAAACCGTAGAAACTTTACGCTCTGCTTGTTCTCCTAATTTCATAATTGAACCTTTACCGAATTGCTTCTCTATTTGTTTTAACGCCATATCTAACGCTGCTTGACGATCACTCATTCAAAATTCCTCCTTAACTGAATTGCTAATCTTATTATACCTATTTTCAATTCAATTTGCCAACAAAAATCGAACATTTATTCGATTTTTTTATTTTCCATTAAATAGAACTGCATTTAACCATTAAAAAAGCTAGAAGAAACTTATATTTCTTCTAGCTTTTTATATAAATGATAAAATCCATATTTCGCTGAGCGTTCTCTAATTTGTTGGCGACTTCCACTTAAATTAAGAGGAAAGACTACAGTTGGTTCATCTTTAATCGCCAATCCAACAAATACTGTTCCCGGTTCTTTATGTTCTGAAGCATCCGGTCCTGCTACCCCAGTGAAACTAATCCCGATATCCGCTTCTAATAATTCTTTAACATTTTCAGCAAGATAACGAGCACATTCTTTACTAACTGCACCGTCAGTAAACAACACTTCCTCAGGTACATGTAAAACATGCTGCTTTACGTCATTATGATAACAAATGACACCGCCTTTAAATACGGAAGACACACCAGCACTTTCTGTTACTTGATTACCGAAGAGACCACCTGTTAAACTTTCCGCACACGCTAAAGTCAATCCTTTTTTCTTCAATAACTCTATCGCCTTATAATGCAGAAACTCTTGGTCATACCCGTAGAAAAATTCTCCTACTCTTTCTAAAATCAAATCTTCCACATGCTGAATGAGTTTCTCCGCTTCATGAGCATTTTGATGTTTAGCAGTTAAACGTAATGTCACTTCTCCATCATTCGCAAGCGGGGCAATGGTCGGATTCGTTTGTCCATCAATTAAATCTTGAACTTTCACCTCTAATTGAGATTCCCCAATTCCGAAAAAGCGAAGCACGCGAGAATAAATGTTTTCTCCTGTTGTAAAGTTACGTAAAAAAGGCTCCACATAACTTACATACATTGGTTTCATTTCTTTCGGTGGTCCTGGTAATAAAATATAAACTTTTCCGTTCTTATTTAATCCCATACCAGGTGCCATACCGTGATCATTTGCAAACACATTTGCTCCATTCAAAACGAGTGCCTGCTTTTTATTATTTTCAGTGAACTCACGACCTGTACGCTTAAAATAATTGCTTATTAATGCTAATGCATTTTCGTCATATACAAGCTCTTCCCCTAAGCTAGACGCAATTGTTTCCTTCGTTAAATCATCTTTTGTCGGTCCTAATCCACCTGTGAAAATGAGCATATCCGCACGTTCCTCTGCAACTTCAATCGCCTGCTGCAGTCGCTTGTTATTATCACCAACTACAGTATGGTAGTACACGTTAATTCCAATTGAAGCTAACTTTTCAGACAAAAACTGGGCGTTCGTATTTGCAATTTGTCCAAGTAATAATTCTGTTCCAACCGCAATGATTTCAGCGTTCATCCCAATTCCCCCATAAACTTCTATTTTGAGTTTACAAAAGCAGCTCTATTTTTCCAGAAATAATCCCATCCTGAAATAACAGTAAAAATTAATGCAATCCATATAAAGATATCAGCAACTGGAATATGGATTAAATTTAAAGGTACATCGTGTAATAAGTATGCCGCAATCGCGATGATTTGTGTCCATGTCTTAATTTTCCCTAGTTGATTTGCCGCAACTACTTCCCCTGTTCCAGCAAGTACAAGACGTAAACCAGTTACCGCAAACTCACGGCTTATAATGACAATAACGATCCAAGCAGGTACGTATTGCATCTCAACTAACGTGATAAGTGCTGCTGAAACAAGTAATTTATCAGCTAACGGGTCAAGGAACTTTCCTAAATTCGTTACAAGATTATACTTTCTTGCGTAATGTCCATCAATCCAATCTGTAGCCGAAGCAACAATAAAGATAATCGCTCCTACTAAATGTTGAATTGGTAAATCAACATCACCAATTGTGTATGAACCCCAATCAAAGGGTGCTAACATAATTACCATAAAAATTGGAATTAAGCATATTCTAGATATCGTAATTTTATTTGGTAAATTCACAGCTATTCCTCCATCATATCAAAAACATTTGTTCATTGAAAAAAGTCATCGAAGCGATGACTGTTATTGTGCAGGTTGCTCTATCCCTAGATTTTTAATCAAGAATTTTTGATGATAATTCTCTTCTGGATTCAACGGGAATGTAACCACTTGGCCATTTAATTTAAATTCAACATTCGGTGCACTTCCTATATTAAGGTTTACCACTTTCGCTGTTGATAAATCATATTTTTGAGTTTGACCTTCCTCTATTGTTCCACTAAAGATATCATTTCCTGCCTCATTTTTAATACCTACATAACTTGCACCTTTTGTTGTAATTTCTAATTCTAACGTTTTATTGTTATGAATTTCCAAAGTGGACTCCTTACCAGTTGTCCCAACTACTTTGATTTCTTGTTGTCCAGTTGGCTGTGCTGGTTGTTCCTCTTTCTTCGGTTCTTCTTTCTTTGGTTCCTCTTTCTTTGGCTCTTCCGCTTTCACTTCATCTTTTTTCGTATCTAACGGAGAGTTTTCCGCTTTTTTAACTTCAATTTTCTCGCTTTGAGCATTCGGAACTTTCTCATCATCTTTTCCAGTCAACGCTTGGAAAACAAACCAAATTACTACTCCAATTACAATAACTAACAGCGCAACTAAGATTTTTGGCATATGATCTGCAATTGGCCATGATGAAGACTTTTGCATTGTTTCTTGTGTTTTTTGTCCAGTTGATACTTGTGGAACGTCACGTTTTTCAGATTGCGGTATCGTACTCTGATATTCCACAAGCAGTTCTTCTCCATTTAATCCAACCGCATCTGCGTATTGTTTAATGAATGCACGCGCATAAAAAGCTCCTGGCAATACATCATAATTGCCTTCCTCAATCGCTACTAAATGGCGTTTTTGAATTTTTGTAATCTCATGCAGCTGATCAATAGACAAGCCTTTCGTTCCTCTTGCTTCTTTCAGCTTTTGTCCTAATTCTGTCACTACTAACACCTCAATATTTCTTTAAAAGTCAAACATAGAGAAATTATTTTGCGTACCTTGCTCAATTTCATCTACTAAATTATATTGAATTTCTTCATCATAATCGTTACGCAACTCGATAATATAATCAAAATCATCCAATGTGTATTCTGACTGACTCACAAATACGTCAGGATGTTCCACAACTTTCGTTGCAGGCAATCTCATAATTTCACGAACAAGCTGCCAATGCCTTTCGTTAGCACGCTTTGTTGACACGATTCCATCTAAGATGAAAATATTGTCGTCGCTATACTCATCTTCAATCAATTGACTACGAACAGTTTGCTTAATAAGAGTAGACGATACAAATAACCATCTTTTATTTGCACAAACACTTGCGGCAACAATGGATTCTGTTTTTCCAACACGAGGCATTCCTCGTATACCAATTAGCTTATGGCCTTCTTTTTTCATTATTTCAGCCATAAAGTCTACAAGTAACCCTAATTCATCACGCACAAACCGAAATGTCTTCTTATCATCTGCATCTCGTTGTATGTACCTACCATGTCTAACCGCTAGCTTATCTCTTAGCTTTGGCGGACGATATTTCGTTACCGTTATGTTATCCATCGTATTTAAAATTGATTCTAGTCTAGAGATTTGCTCTTGATTATCACACATAAGGAGTAATCCACGCCTTGCATTATCTACACCATTAATTGTGACAATATTAATGCCGAGCATACCGATTAACGAAGAAACGTCACCAAGCAAGCCAGGTCGGTTTTTATGTATTTCATATTCAAAATACCATTCAATCATCCAAGATCACTCCCCTTGCTTACTTTACATCTACGTACTATATTATATGATTTCACCTTAATAGGGAAGCTAAATGTATAATCTATCCCTTTCAATTATTATACAAAAAAAATAGAGAGGAGAATCCCCTCTCTATTTTTTACTTATGTTGTACAAACTTTACCATTAAGTTTGCGATTGTATGCTGCTCTTGTTCGTCAGCAACTTTCCAAAGCTCAGCTAATAATTTCTCTTGATCGTTGCGTGCTTCTACTTCATTCGCTAAATAGTCACCAACACGAAATGCCATATCTGATACAGCACCACCATCAAGACCTTTTCCTTGCGCTTGCTCTAAACGTTCTCCTAAAAAGCTCTTCCATTGATCAAAATTATCTAAAACTGACATGTGTAAGCACCTCACTACTTAGTAATAGAATCATGCTTAATTTGTACAGTTTTTCATTTTTTATGTAAGAAATTTTTAGCAATGCCAACCGCCGTTCACTCCGATAATTTGTCCCGTTATATAAGATGCACCTGGAGATACAAGAAATGACACTGTTTTCGCTACTTCTTCCGGTAATCCTAATCGTCCTAACGGAATCTCTTCCGCAATTTCATTCTTATCCTCTTCTGAAAATACGTTTAACATTTCCGTTTCAATTGCACCTGGCGCCACCGCGTTCACTCTTATTCCACTTAATGAAACCTCTTTTGCTAAAGCTTTCACATATGAATTTTGCGCACCTTTTACCATCGAGTAAAGCACTTCACATGACGCGCCAATTTGTCCCCATATAGATGAAACAAGTACAATATTACCGCTTCTCCGTTGAATCATAGATGGCAATGCCATCGATAATAATTTATAGATACTCTTCACTTGAAGTTCTACCATATCATTCAATTCATCGTTCGTTACATCTGTTACGAGTCCAAAAATACTCTTCCCAGCTGCATATACGATAACATCAAGAGGATGTTCAATTTGTTTCCACAATTGCTCTGCCCCATCAGTAGAAGCTAAATTCGCTTGAACAGGAATTACTTCATCCCATTCTTTCTGCAACTCATTCACTTTCTCTTCACTGTTATTATAATGAACATATACTGTATATCCATCTTGAATTAATTGTTTCGAAATAGCAGAGCCAATCCCTCCGCTTCCTCCAGTTACTAATGCATACTTTTTCATACAATTCCTCTCTTATCTCAAAAAAATCTTTTCCCTACAAATAAATAATACCCTCATCTTACAATTTATCAATGATAAGATGAGGGTATTATTGTGAAACCTTTTATTTTTTCGGTAATACTTGACAAACGCTCATTTTTTCTTCTGATAATAATAATTTTGCTACTTCTTGTAAATCTTGAACAGTTAAACTTTCTAATACAGTCAATGCATCAAACAGACTCGATTCATTAAACGCATATCGTGTAAATTGATTTGCAATATATTCTGGTGAATTCAAGGAGCGTAAAAAGCCACCTATTTTCTTTTTCTTTACTCGTTCTAATGCCGCCTCATCTAATTGATCATAATTTGTATTTAATAAAATACCTTTCAAACGCTCTTCTAGCTCATCAGGTTGCTTCGTATCGCCGCCTACCATTGCAAAACCGAAGTTATTCTCTTCCGTATAATCATACGAGAACGAATCATCAATAAGCCCTTCATTATATAAAGATTCATAATGAACAGAACTTTTTCCAAATAAATAATCTAAAAGTAACGTAAGCGCAATTTCTTGTTTTAAAAGGGCTTCCCCTTTTTCTTTTAAGTTTGTCGCTTTAATACCAACTAAACATTTCGGAGTTTGTACAGGCATTGAAATAATTTTCTTCTTTTCATTTACCTCATCTGGTTCTTCTTCGAATGAACGTATTATTTCTGGTTGGTTTTTATAATCTTTTTCCGCTTGATTTTCACGTATCAAATCCATCGTTTTCTCTGGATCAATTGCCCCTACAACAAACATTAACATATTGCTTGGATGATAAAACGTTTCATAACATTCATATAGTAGGTCTTTCGTAATTTTACTAATAGACTCGATTGTACCCGCAATATCAATTTTAATCGGGTGCTTTACAAACAAGCTATCAATTAACCCAAAATATAAGCGCCAATCTGGATTATCTTGATACATTTGAATTTCTTGCCCAATGATACCTTTCTCTTTTTCAACTGTTTTTTCAGAAAAATAAGGCTCTTGTACGAAATTTAACAATGTATTTAAATTTTGTTCTACATTTGATGTACATGAAAAAAGGTAAGCTGTTCTTGTAAATGACGTGAAAGCATTTGCCGATGCCCCTTGTTTACTAAACAATTGGAAGGCATCGTGATCTTCTTTTTCAAATAGTTTATGCTCAAGGAAATGAGCAATCCCATCCGGCACACGAATCATTTCTTCTTTACCTAGTGGTACGAATGTATTATCCACAGAACCATATTTTGTCGTAAACGTTGCAAATGTTTTATTAAATCCTTGCTTCGGTAAAATATATACATCTAATCCATTAGGAAGTTTTTCATAATAGAGTGTCTCTTTTAATTGCTCATAAACAATTTTCTCCATTTATTCTCCCTCCGTTCCGTGTAAAAAGTAAATTGTATCTAATTCAATATTTTTAGCAACTTTCACAATCTCTTCTTTCGTCACACTTTCAATACCTGTAAGCCATTCTTCAACCGGACGCGTACGATCTGAAATAATACCATGATACAGCATTTCCACAAATCCACGCGGTGTATCAATTGCTTCTAATATTTGATTTCGAATAACACTTTTCGTTTGATGCATCTCTTCTTCAGAAAAATCACCATTTTGCATTGCAAGCATTTGCTCTTTAATAATCTCAACCGCTTTTTCATAATTTTTCGCTTCGATTCCTGACATGACAAATAATAAACCTTTATGACTTTCAAAGCGAGATGCTGCATAGTACGCTAAACTATTTTTTTCACGAACATTAACGAATAACTTCGAATGAGAAAATCCTCCAAACAATCCATTGAACAATTGCAGCGCAAAATAATCTTCGTCTTTATACGTAATAAATGTACGATATCCGATGTGTAATTTACTTTGTTTTAATTCTTGTTTTTCCACAACTTCTTTTTCTTCATTATTTCTCTTATGAAGAAGTACATTTCTTTCCCTCACAGGACGTGCTGAAATAGAAAAATACTTACTTACAAGATCAACTGCGTTTTCTGAAATATCACCAATAATGTATAGGTCCATTTCATCTTCCGCTAACACTTTTTGATAATATTGATACAAACTTTCATTTGTAATAGAAGAAACACTCTCTTTTTTCCCATTTGCGCTTAAACGATATGGTTCTACTTTGCACATTTCTTCAATTAAACGCTCGTTTGCATAACGCATTTTATCATCATACGTCGCTTCAATTCGTTGTAAGAGCGCTCTCTTTTCACTTTCTACAATAGAAGGCAAAAAACCATTCCCCTCTTTCGCTGGATGTAAAACGATATCCGATAACATAGAAAGCGCTTTTTCAAATAACGGTGGTGCATCATGTAAATATACTTCATTTGCAATGTCTACATAAATAGAGATAATATGGTCTTCTCCTTTTTTACTTACATCTACTGCCAAAGAAGATCCGTATAATTCTTCTAAATATTGACGAAGACGAATTACAGAAGGAAGCTTTTCTGTCGCACTTTGCAATACGTATGGCAATAGGGCACGCTCTGTCACCGTCTCCTCATTTAAAGGTGCTTTCAAACGAAATACAAATGTATTTGTTTTATATTTATCAGTTGGAATAATATGTACTCGTAAACCACCTAGCTCATGTAACTGTTGTTCCATCAGTTTCATTTATAGCCCTCCTTTACGTATATAGGAATATTCCTCTTCAATATACAGTTTTTAGAAATAAAAAATCAACTTTTCTTCCTCACTATACTTACATTAGGCCCTTTCTAAAAACTGTAATATGTAAGGAACATAGTAAAATTCCGTATTAAATATAGTCTATGTAAAAAAGCCCGCACTAATGTGCGAGCTTTTTTTATACTTATCGTTTTCCTTTTTCATAAGGAGTTCCTAATGCTTTCGGAGCTTCAGAACGACCTACAAAACCAACAAGCGCTAATATTGTGAATACATACGGCAATATCGTTAAGAATACACTTGGAATTTCTTTTAGTACTGGAATTGTACCGCCTGTTATTCCTAATGATTGAGCAAATCCGAAGAACAGAGCCGCTCCAAGAGCACCGAGTGGATTCCATTTACCGAAAATCATTGCTGCTAACGCCAAGAAACCTTGTCCAGTAATTGTAGCACCTGAGAAGTTACCAGAAATCGACATAGCGAAGACCGCTCCACCAACTCCTGCAAACATTCCAGATATAGCAACTGCAATATAACGCATTTTATATACGTTAATCCCCATCGTATCCGCTGCCATTGGATGCTCACCAACCGCACGAAGACGAAGACCGAACGGCGTTTTATAAATGATATACCAAACGACAAACGCTAAAATAATAGCAATATATGATGTTAACGGTACATTAGAGAAAAAGATTTTTCCGATTACCGGAATATCCGAAAGACCCGGAACATCGATTTTTTCAATGCGGTATTGAATGAAATCAGTTTGTCCTTTGCCAAAGATTTTCTTAATCGCAAATACTGTTAAACCAAGTGCTAAGAAGTTAATTGCTACTCCGCTCACTACTTGATCTGCACGGAATGTAATGGATGCTACTGCGTGAAGAAGTGCAAACAATCCACTACCAATTGCTGCAAATAATAATGCAATCCAAGGAGTCATCGATCCCCACGTATCACCCATTAATAACGTTGTAACAATACCAATAAATGCACCAAATAACATTAAACCTTCTAACGCTATATTTACAACTCCAGAACGTTCACTGAACACTCCACCTAACGCCGTAAAAATAAGTGGCGCTGCCGTATATAACGTACCCGTCACAAGAATGGCTAAAATATCTAAAAAGCTCATTTATTTCCCCTCCTTGCTCATGCGTGTAAGTGCCCAGCGTAAAACATAACTGCACGCTACAAAGAAAATAATACATGCAATAATAACGTTAATTAACTCCGAAGGTACATCTGCTTCGAAATTCATTTGTGGTGCTGCACTTTTCAAACCACCAAACAGTAAAGCCGCTAATAGTATACCAAATGGATTATTTCCGCCTAAAAGTGCTACCGCAATCCCATCAAATCCAATACCAGTAAACGAAGACATTGCTGTCATACTTTGGAATGTCCCTAATCCTTCCATAGCTCCACCAATTCCTGCAAAAGCACCAGCAATTGTCATTGATAATACAACATTACGCGATACTTTCATTCCTGCGTATTGAGAGGCATTTTGGTTAAAACCAACCGATTTTAATTCATACCCTAACGTTGTTCTATCTAATAAGAACCACATTACAATCGCAATGATAATAGCCACAACAATTCCCCAGTGTAAACGAGATCCATCTGTCAATGAAGATAACCAATCAGAAGCTAACGAAGCACTTGCTTGTACGTCATAAGATTTTTCATTACCTTCGTGGATAAAACGTTTAATAAGATCATACGTAACATAAAGTGCAATGTAGTTCATCATAATTGTAACAATTACTTCATTTACTTTAAGTTTCCCTTTTAAATATCCAGGTATAAAACCCCATAAACCGCCGACAATTGCCGCCACTAAAATAGATAACGGAATATGCAAAATTGCTGGTAACGACACTGCATATCCAAACCAAACAGCAGCGAGCCACCCAACTAATAACTGTCCTTCCACCCCAATATTGAAAAGACCTGTACGAAATGCAAATGCTACTGAAAGACCAGCTAATACAAGCGGAATCATCGTACGCAACGTCTCACCGATAGCTTGTGGATTGCCAACCATCCCTTCCCAAAGCGCGGCATATCCAACAATTGGATCATATCCACTAACTAACATTACAATGGCACCAACAAGTAAACCGAAAACTACGGATAACACAGGTACTAAAATATTAATTGTTCGTTCTGTTAAAAATTTTTTAGCCATTTGTGTTCACCTTCTCTTTCCCTGTCCCGCCGGCCATTAATAATCCAAGCTGTTGTTCATTTGTTTCTTTCGCATCGACAATCGCTACAATTTTCCCTTCATATATAACAGCCACTCGATCGCTTACATTTAAAATTTCATCCAGTTCTAAAGATAAAAGCAATACTGCCTTACCATTATCTCTCTGCTCAATTAATTTTTTATGAATAAATTCAATCGCACCTACATCTAAACCACGTGTCGGCTGTGCTGCAATTAATAAATCTGGATTACGATCTACCTCACGTGCAATAATTGCCTTTTGTTGGTTTCCACCAGATAGAGCACGAGCTAACGTTTGTTCACTAGGTGTACGTACATCAAACTGTTCAATAAGTGCTTTCGCTTTTTCTGTAATTTTACTAAAATTTAAAATCCCTTTCTTTGAAAATGGATTTTTATAGTATGTTTGTAAAACAATATTGTCCCGAACAGAAAAATCGAGAACAAGTCCGTGTTTATGGCGGTCTTCAGGAATATGACCAATCCCCTCTTCTGTTATTCTTCGAACAGGCCAATTCGTTATTTCTTTTCCTTTAATTGCAATAGAACCTGACTCAACTTTTCGTAAACCAGTAATCGCCTCTATTAATTCACTTTGACCATTTCCATCAATCCCTGCAATCCCAACGATTTCTCCTGCACGAACAGTTAAGTCAAGGCCTTTTACAGCAGGTAACTTGCGCGTATCATGAACAATTAGGTTTGCAATAGATAGTACTTCTTCCATTGGTTTAGCTTCTATTTTTTCTGTTTTAAAATTCACTTGACGTCCGACCATTAACTCTGCAAGTTTATGCTCATCCGTTTCCGCTACATCAACAGTACCAATCCCCTTACCTTTACGAATAATTGTACAACGATCGCAAACTTCCATAATTTCTTTTAACTTATGTGTAATAAGGATGATAGATTTCCCCTCTTGCACAAGCTTTTTCATAATTTGAATCAACTCATGAATTTCTTGAGGAGTTAACACCGCGGTTGGCTCATCAAATATTAAAATCTCAGCACCACGATAAAGAGTCTTTAATATTTCAACCCTTTGCTGCATCCCAACAGAAATATCTTCAATTTTCGCATGTGGATCAACAGCCAAACCATACTGTTCAGATAATTGCTTAATTTCTTTTGCCGCTTCTTCAACAGCAATTTTCCCGTTTTTCTTCGGCTCATTTCCAAGAATAATATTCTCTGTAACTGTAAAATTATGAACAAGCATAAAATGCTGATGGACCATCCCAATACCAAGGTCATTTGCTATATTCGGATTTGTAATTTTTACAGGTTTTCCTTTAATTTTAATTTCACCTTGTTCTGGTTGGTACAAACCAAATAGTACATTCATCAATGTGGATTTCCCTGCACCATTTTCTCCAAGTAAAGCATGTATTTCTCCCTGTTTTACTTGCAGCGTAATATCGTCATTCGCTACAATGCCTGGGAATACTTTTGTAATATTGTTCATCTCAATTACGTATTCCATTTTGTTCCTCCTTTTAGCAGGGAACACTCCCTAATTACACTCTATTAAAAGTATTTTTATATATGCAAAGGTTAGTTCTACGAACTAACCTTTGCTATTTCTCTATTATTATTTCTTTAGAGAAGCTTCATATGTTTTATATTCTTCGTCAGTTGCAGGGACTTTAATTTCACCGTCAGTGATTTTCTTCTCAAGCTCTTCTACTTTTGTTAAGATTTCTGGATTTACTTTTTTCACATTGTCAGTAGATTTCGCAATACCAACACCGTCATCTTTTAATCCGAATTCTTCTACTTTACCGCCTTTTAATTTACCATCTTTCGCTTCTTGTGCTACTTTTGCTACTGCAATATCAACACGTTTTACCATTGATGTTAAAGTTACGTTTTCAGGCATACCTTCTTGATTTTGGTCACGGTCAACACCGATTACCCAAACGTTTTCACCTTTTTTCTTACGGTTTTTCGCTTCTGTGAATACACCGTTACCAGTTGCACCTGAAGCATGATAAATTACGTCAACTCCACCACCGTACATTGCTGAAGCTAATACAGAGCCTTTTTCTGGTTTATCAAATGCATCAGCATATTGTGATACGATTTCGATATTTGGATTTACTGCTTTTGCACCAGCTTTAAAGCCTGATTCAAATTTTGTAATTAATGGGCTTTTTACACCACCAACAAACCCAACTTTATTTGATTTTGTCGTCATCGCTGCTACAGCACCAACTAGGAATGAACCTTCATGGTCTTTAAATGTAATACTTGTTACGTTCGGCTTCTCTACAACTGTATCTACAATCGCAAATTGCTCTTTTGGATATTGTTCAGCTACCTTTGCAATTGATTTTTCCATTAAGTAACCAATACCAAATGTTGTGTTATAATGATCTTTCGCAAATTTCGTTAAATTCGGGATATAATCCGCATCTTTACTAGATTGAAGATAACGATATCCTTCATTTTTCTTTAAGTCATTGTCTTTACCGAACTTCGTTAAACCTTCCCAAGCTGATTGGTTAAATGATTTGTCATCAACGCCCCCAACATCTGTAACCATACCAACCTTAAACTCTTTTTTGTCGCTACTCGCTTTATCCGAGTTACCACATGCACCTAACACCGCACTTGCTGCTAATGTTAATGATAATAAAAGACCTGTTTTTTTCTTCATACTAGAAACCCCTCCTGAAATGATTTGTCTATTTTTTTATACGCTGCTGTCCCTAACTTCTTGCTGTCACCTCCCTAAAAAGGAACTCACCTACATACGTTTTCTTAATACGTGGAAGCTAAACTTATCAGCTCTAAAATAATTGATAGAATATAAGATTGGCTCATCATTTTGATCATAGTGCATTTGTTTTAACACTAGCAGTGCCGTTTCCGGTTCACATTCCAAAATAGGTGAGATTTTCGGATGATAGCCAATCGGCTCAATGTGAGCAACTGCGTATGTGATACGTTTGTGCGTATTGTTATGTATCACTGTAAGCAATGATTCTTCGTTGTATCCCGATAAATCTGGCAATATTTCTTTTGCAAGTTTATCGATACAATATACAACAGGTTCCCCATCTGCTGTACGCACACGCTCAATCATCACTGCATTAAAACCATCTTCACTATTAAACTTCTCTTTTTCTTCTTCTGTTAAACTTGTTGTAGATGATGATAAAAAGATAGTTCCTGGTGTTTTCCCCACACTAGAAATCATATCTGTAATACTAGAAAGTTGTTCAATCCCAGAAGAAAATAACGGCTTTGCATTTACAAATGTTCCTACACCATGTCTGCGAATGACAACATTTTCTTCTTCTAAAATACGCAGCGCCTCCCTTAAAGTCGCTCTACTTACGCCAAGTTCTTTCGCTAAATCAAACTCTGATGGTAACTTTTGTCTTTCTTTGTAAGCCCCATCTTTAATTTTTTCTTTGATGTGATCAATCACCCGTAAATATAGGTGACGACTATCAGATTTTACTGACATAAGACTCCCCCGCATTTCAATTATTCGACCTCTGATGTAAGACTTCTTTTCTCTTTTTTCAACTTACAACATAATAAAAATTGCTAAATACTAAAAACAAGCATAATTGTCGAATAAATATTAATAATTTTTTAAGATGAAATTTTCACTCTTTACTGCATAAAAAAAACTTTGCACCATAAACATTCCTCATAGCGAGAAAAAGTTCGGCACAAAGATCTCTTACATCCTTTGTTACACACTTTTCCCCTCATAGTCTAGCAATTCATGGTTGCCAGGTAGAAACTTATGGACCTTATCTCCAAGATTATATGAGGCAGTGATTCTTTTCGAAGTAATCTTACCACTTGCTCCCATACGTGTCAACAAAATTTAACAATTTTCTACATTAAATATCGAACATTCACAAAAAACCACACCAAAGTATTCGTATTCTAAAGAATCGCCTTTAATGTAAGCCCTTTCTTTATTACTGAATATAGTATATAACAAAACCAGCATATAAAAAAGCCTAATTGTAAAAACAATTAGGCTTTTTTTATGAACTTTTTTCTTGTACATCATTAATGAGCACTTCACGTGGTTTACTACCTTCATACGGACCTACTACACCATTCATTTCCATTGCATCAATTAATCGGGCAGCACGGGTATAACCAACTCTAAACCTACGTTGCAACATAGAAACAGAGGCTGTTTGCATTTCCACTACGAGCTGAACTGCTTCATCATATAATTCATCTTCTACTTCCTGCTTCGTATCAGGAACATCTTGCGGAATCATATCTTCTTGATATTGCGCTTTTTGCTGACCAATAACATATTCTACAACTCTCTCAACTTCATCATCTGATAAAAACGCACCTTGTACACGTACAGGCTTCGACGCACCAATTGGTATAAATAGCATATCCCCACGACCTAGCAGTTTCTCTGCCCCACCGCCGTCAAGAATTGTACGAGAATCTGTTTGAGAAGATACAGCGAATGCAATACGTGACGGAATATTCGCTTTAATAACTCCCGTAATTACATCAACTGATGGACGTTGCGTTGCAATAATTAAATGAATACCGGCAGCACGAGCCATTTGCGCTAGACGCATAATCGCATCCTCTACATCCGACGAAGCAACCATCATTAAATCTGCTAACTCGTCCACAATTACGACAATATAAGGTAATTCCGGTTGTTTCGCTTCTGATTGATTATTATGCTCTTTTATATAATCATTATATCCTTCAATATTTCGCGTGCCACTATGAGCAAATAACTCATAACGACGCTCCATTTCACTTACAACTTTTTTCAATGCCTGTGATGCTTTTTTCGGATCCGTTACAACTGGTGTTAACAAATGAGGCACACCGTTATATACATTTAACTCTACCATTTTCGGATCAATCATCATTAATTTTACTTCATGTGGTTTTGCACGCATTAAAATACTAACAATAATACCGTTAATACATACACTCTTCCCGCTACCTGTAGCACCTGCCACTAGTAAATGGGGCATTTTATTTAAGCGGGCTAATACAGCTTCACCTGTAATATCTCGTCCAAGACCAATCAACAACTTCTCTTCTGGATGATTATTAGCCTTAGAATCAAGAACTTCCCTAAGTGTTACCATAGAAACTTCTGAGTTCGGAACTTCAATCCCTACAGCTGATTTCCCGGGAATTGGAGCTTCAATACGAATGTCCTTTGCAGCTAAAGCAAGCGCTAAATCATCACTTAAACCGACGATTTTGCTTACCTTTACTCCCATATCAGGATACACTTCATATTTTGTGACTGCAGGACCTCTATGTACTTTTGTTACTTTCGCTTTCACTCCAAAGCTTTGGAAAGTACGTTCTAATTTACGAGCATTCTCATAAATTTCCGCATTTTCATTTGTAACTTGCTTATTCTTTGGAAATTTCAATATATCAAGCGCAGGAAGCTTGTAATCTTTATTTTCTACATTTGAAAATTGCATAGGAGGTGCTTGTGTTTCCCCCTCTAGCGATTCAACGATTTTTTCTCCACGCTTTTTCTTCGGCTCTTCAACTGGTGGAGCCTCTTCAATAAACGGTGAAGTGATTAACTCTTCTCCCTCTACTTCAATTCGTTTATCCTCTTCTTCATTTACAGGATAATTCTCAGTGAAATTCGAAATAATCGGAGGATCAATTGAGATTTCTTCCATCGGCTCAATAATTTCTTCATGTTCTGCCGCACGTTTGCTCCTTGTGCTTCTTGTTGTTTTTTTCTTTTCTGTTTGTTCAGCCGTTCTTTTGGCTCTCCAATCTTTATAGTCCCCTTGCATCACTTGAAATTGACTTCTAAGAATTCTACCAACTGGAGCTAACACTTCTCCAATATGCTTATTTGTTATACAAAGTATACCGAGAATAACTAAAATAATACCAATAATATAAGCTCCTACTTCGTCAAATAAGAAGTAACAAGTGGCGAACATAAGTGCACCAAACATGCCACCACCTAAATGAACGCTATCTGGCCCTTTTTTCATTTCAAGAAAGAAATTATCTTTCGTACTTACAATAACAGAAGTATTTTGCACTGCTCCATCTTTCGTAAGAAGGTTAAATAATGTAATATGACTAAACATTAATATCGCCAATACTATTAAATAAAAACCGATTAGCCGTTTATTTAAAAGGTTCGGCCATCCACGTTTTATAACGAATGAAACGGATAAAGCTATTACACCTAACACACCAATTATGTACCACTCACCAAAGAAGAAGCGAAAAAATAACACAAACGATTTTCCTACAACGCCTAGCTGTAAAATCGTAATGATTGAAAGTGCAAAAAGAGTTAAACCGACGATTTCATAATACAAAGTTGGCTTTATCGTACGTCTTGCCTTTGCCTTCGTCCCTCTTTGCTTTTGTTTTGCCATTTCTTCACCTCGTGTTCTACATATAAGTAAAACTTCCTAAAAAACTCTGCTTATATGTTTGTTTTCTCTATTTTTTCAGGTCTTTATATCTTCTATTTTTACACTTCTTGTAAAATGTTAAATAAACAGAAGAAAGCAGCCCTCTCATGGCTGCTCAACCGTCTTGTTTTTTATATTATACCATAGCTTCTAAACAAAATCCTTCTTTTTGCTAAAAGGTTATTTTCTGTCCCGGCTCAAACTCTAAGTAGTGAAGCGGATCCGTACTTAACACGCGTACAATAGAATAATACCCATGTTCTTCTTCTGAAACCATTAATTCAACACCATTTATATTTACGACTTTTTGACTTTCACATTGCGAATAATCGGCTGGATACACGATTTGCTCTGGCATAATTGTATATAAAATCATTGTAACATTGTCCCTTCTGCATGATCATCCGCGCGACCATCTATTAATTCGTTTAATTTTCGAATCGCATTTCCAATACCACCGACATCATCTATAAGACCGTACTTCACTGCATCTCCACCAATTACATTCGTACCAATATCTCGCGTCAAATTCCCTTTCGCAAACATAAGCTCTTTAAAACGATCTTCCGTTACTTTCGAATGCTTCGTCACAAAGCGAATGACTCTTTCTTGCATTTTATCTAAATACTCAAATGTTTGCGGCACACCTATAACAAGACCTGTTAGACGAATCGGATGAATTGTCATCGTCGCAGTTTCTGCAATAAATGAATAGTCTGTAGAAACGGCAATCGGTACACCGATAGAATGCCCTCCACCTAAAACTAAAGATACTGTCGGTTTTGAAAGTGAAGCGACCATCTCAGAAATTGCTAGCCCAGCTTCAACGTCACCTCCAACTGTATTTAACACTAAAAGCAAGCCTTCAATTTTCGGATTTTGTTCAATCGCAACAATTTGCGGAATAATATGCTCATATTTCGTTGTTTTATTTTGCGGTGGCAACTGAACATGACCTTCCACCTGTCCAACAATTGTTAAACAATGAATACGTGATTCATTCATTTGCGGTACATTCGTTTGTCCAAGCTGCTGAATTTTTTCCACTATTGAAGCTTCTTTTCCGGTTTCTTTCGGCTCAGCCTCTTTCTCTTCATTTGTATAACGATCACGTTCTGTCATATCGCATCCCCTTTCACTCGTATATAATTAGTATTTCTTAAGTTATAAATTTCATTCGATAGAGTGAAAAAGAAAAAAAAATCACCCGTAAAGGTGATCTTTTTTATACTTCCATAATAATCGGTAAAATCATAGGTTTTCTCTTCGTCTCTTCGTACAAGAACTGTCCTAATAATTCACGAATATTTTGTTTTAACATAGACCATTCAATTGAATATTCTTTAATTGATTGCTCAACAATCATACGTACAATCTCTGTAGAACGGTCAATTAACGCTTCTGATTCACGTACATATACAAATCCACGTGAAATGATTTCTGGACCAGAGATAATTTTCTTTTCATCTTTACCCAGTGTTACAACAACTACTAATATTCCATCTTGAGATAACATTTTTCTATCTCGAAGAACGATATTACCAACATCACCTACACCTAATCCATCAATTAACACATTGCCAGCTTGCACTTTGCCAACTAAGTTCGCTTCATCATCACCAAAACCAATTACATCGCCTTTTTCTACAATAAAGATATTTTCTCTTGCAATACCTACATCTTCAGCTAAGTATGCATGTGCTTTTTGCATACGGAACTCACCATGTACGGGTACAAAATATTTCGGTTTCATTAAATTTAACATTAATTTTAATTCTTCTTGGCTACCGTGACCTGAAACGTGAACTTTTCTTTCACCGTAATAAACAACTTCAGCTCCCGCTCTAAATAACAAATCAATAATTTTCGATACAGATATTTCATTACCTGGAATTGGAGATGCCGCGATAATAACCGTATCACCTTTACGAATTGAAATTTGTTTATGAGCTTGCTTTGCCATTCTAGAAAGGGCTGCCATCGGTTCACCTTGGCTACCTGTCGTTAAAATAGCTACCTTTTTCTCTGGGAAATTGTCTACTTCTTGTAGTGAAATAACCATACCTTCTGGAACATCTAAATAACCAAGACGTCTTGCGATATCTACCACTTTCACCATACTACGTCCTACAACCGCTACTTTTCGTCCTGTTTCAGCAGCTGCATCAAATACTTGTTGAATACGATGTACATTCGATGCAAATGAAGCAACGATAATACGTCCTTCTGCGCCGTAAAACACTTTAGAAATTTCTACACCAACTTCTTTTTCAGAACCTGTATAGCCTGGACGCTCAGCATTTGTACTATCAGATAATAAGCATAGAACGCCTTCATTTCCGATTTGAGCCATTTTCCCAAGGTCTGCTCCACTATTTCCAATTGGAGTTTGATCGAATTTAAAGTCTCCCGTATATACGATCGCACCTTTTGATGTATGGAAACAAACACCAACAGAATCTGGAATACTATGTGTTGTTCCAAAGAACGACACCGTTGTAGTATTAAATTCTACTGTTGAATTTGAATCGATTGTTTTTAAATCTACACGGCCTAACATACCCGCTTCGCCAAGTTTTTCTTGTATAAGTCCTACCGTTAATTTCGTTGCATACACTGGAATTGATAATTTACGAAGTACGTAAACAATGCCACCAATATGATCTTCATGACCGTGAGTAATAAATAAACCTTTTACTCGCTCTTGGTTTTCTACTAAATATGTAATATCAGGAATAACGATATCAATTCCAAACATTTCATCTCCCGGGAACATTAACCCTGCATCTACAATAAAGATTTCAGAATCAATTTCAACACAGTACATGTTTTTCCCGATTTCACCTACTCCACCAAGAGCAAATACTTTAACAGACTCATTCTCTTTTCTCTTCATGTTGTTGCCTGGTTTAAAAATCTTTCAAACACTGATTTCACTAAAATTGCAGAGACACCAGGGGAAACTCTACAACCACCATATATTCACCGTCCAAGACGAATGTCCTTACCGTTATGCGATATCATGTCCTTGTTTATTTTTTAAACCAGGTTTCACCTCTCTTTCATTATATAAATCAAATATCTTATTCGATATGATATGAAAATGTAATCAAATTATAATTTTTACCAATTTTGCTAAGCATACCCGTACTAAGCTACTTAGCCATATTATACCTGATACAAGAAATAGAACACAAGTTAAATCGTGCGAAAGAAAAAGGAAAAGAACGCATTCCCAACAAACTTATCGAACTGATGTCCTTTATATTTACTCCGATTTCGTACCCCATATCGTTTTGAAGAAATAGCTATAAATACTCTAAATTTATTTCATAATATAGATTTTCAAGACTTATTTTTCTAGAATTGAACAAAAAAACTTATAAAATGGAGTTTTTTTATGAATTACGTCATATTTGAAGTAATTACTCTCAAAAATAGAATTGGTACTTTATTACGTTTATATAAGCGTTCATTCTATAAATAACTATGACTTTTTAATTCCTTTAAAGAGTTACGATTATTTTCTTTTACATGTTGCAATATATAATGAAAAACCAGTTAATGATCTTATAAAAACATATATAGGTAAGATAAGAAAAGAGAGGGAAAGACTTTCATACAAATAAAAAATGACCTAGTTCTACACTAGGTCATTTTTTATTAACGAGGGATAGATTGCATAACAGATTGTAGCGTTACTCTCTCTTCTTCTGTTAACGGAAGAAGTGGTAAACGTACAGAACCTACATCTAATCCAACCATTTGTAATGCTGTTTTTACTGGTGTTGGGCTTGGCGCCATAAATAATGAATCCGTTACTCTTACAAGTAATTGATGTAATTTTTGCGCCTTCTTAAATTCACCTGCTTGGAATGCTGCAATCATTTCTTGCATTTCATTTCCGATAACATGAGATGCTACAGAAACGATACCTTTCGCTCCAACTGCCATAGCTGGTAACGTTAAACCGTCATCACCGCTGTATACTGCAAAGTCGTCCGCTGTTTTTTCAATGATTTCTGTCATTGTTAACACATCGCCGCCTGCATCTTTAATCGCAACAATGTTTTCTATTTCTGATAAACGAACAACTGTATCAACGGAGATTTGTACAATAGATCGTCCTGGAACGTTATATAGCATAACCGGAAGTGGCGTGCTTTCAGCAATTGCTTTAAAGTGCTGATACATTCCTTCTTGACTCGGTTTGTTATAATACGGTGCTACTAGCATTACTGCATCAACACCAACCTCTGTTGCTTTTTTCGTTAAGTCAATAGAAGCATGCGTATTATTGCTACCTGTTCCAGCGATTACGGGCACCCTTTTATCGACAACAGATACGACATGGCGATATAACGCTACTTTTTCTTCTGAAGTTAATGTAGGAGATTCTCCTGTCGTTCCTCCTACCACGATTGCTGTTGTACCGTTATCAATTAAATAATTTACCAATTTCGTTGTCTTTGCAAAATCGATATTGCCGTTTATATCAAACGGTGTTACCATCGCGGTTGCAATTGTCCCAAAATCTATCATGGTCTCACTCCTTATTGTTCCAGTTGCTTTTCTTTTGAAAGCTCAAACGCACTATGTAATGCATTTACAGCCTCCACTAAATCAGTTTCTTTTACAAGAACCCAAATAGTTGTATGACTATCTGCTGATTGCAGAATTTGAATACCTTTTTCAGCTAAAGCTGTAACGATTTTCGCAGTAACCCCTGGGTATCCTGCCATTCCAGCTCCTACAATAGATACTTTCGCACAATGCTCTGTCACAATTGGCTCATATCCAAGGTTTTGTAATAGTTCAACTGCACGATTTGATACATTATCACTCACCGTATAAGCTACCCCAGTAGGTGAAATGTTAATTAAATCGACACTGATTCCTTCATTCGCCATTTCTTTAAACACATGCTGCTGCAAATCATATGCTGTTTCTTTTGCAAGTACTTTAATTTGCGTCACATTTGATACATGTGCAATACCTGTAACAGGACGTTCTTCTACATCACGGCCTTTTGTAGCGCCGTCAGATGCTGAAATAAGCGTACCTTCACTATCAGAGTACGTAGAACGTACACGAAGCGGTACTTTTGCATGCATCGCAATTTCAACTGCACGTGGATGAACGACTTTTGCACCTTGGTATGCCATGTTACAAATTTCGTTATACGTTACAGTTTGAAGATGACGTGCATCTTTTACAATGCGAGGATCCGCAGTCATCACACCTTCTACATCTGTGAAGATATCGATATATTCAGCATGAAGCGCAACACCTAAAGCTGAAGCTGAAGTATCACTACCTCCGCGTCCAAGTGTTGTCGTATCACCTTTTTTCGTTTGTCCTTGGAATCCTGTCACAACGATTACATCTACATTTTCTAGCTCTTCGTGTATACGATCACAATTCATTTCAATAATCTTAGCATTTGTAAAATCATCATTTGTTACAAAACCAGCTTGTGCACCATTTAATGCCGCCGCTTTTATACCGTTCTCATTTAACATGTTAGAGAAAACGATTGCTGAGATTAATTCTCCGCATGATAATAATAAATCTTGCTCACGATTAGAAATGTGAGATTCCTCTTGATTTACAAGACTTAACAACGTATCAGTTGCATATGGTTCACCTTTACGGCCCATAGCAGATACGACTGTAACTACTTTATAACCCGCATCTAGCGATTTTTTTATATGATGAAGCGCATGCTTACGTCCATTTTCATCACGTACAGATGTGCCACCAAATTTTTGAACAATAATTTTCATATTTTGCACCTTCTCTTAGCCGTTTACACTAATTGTAATTTTACTAAGCGCTCTGCAATTTGAACAGAATTCCATGCAGCGCCTTTTAATAAGTTATCAGATACGACCCAAAGATGGAATCCTTTATCGTTATTTAAATCTTTACGGATTCTTCCAACGAATACTTCGTTTTTACCTACTGCAGTAGCTGGCATTGGATATAATTGCTCTTCTGGGTTATCTTGCAGAACGATACCTTCCGCATTTGCAAGTAAGTTCTTTAATTCCTCTACTGTTACGCCTTCTTTTTCTACTTCAATGTAAACAGACTCAGAGTGACCTGATACAACTGGTAAACGTACACATGTTGCCGCTACTTCTAGCTCTGGCATATGCATAATTTTTTTCGTTTCATTAATCATTTTCATTTCTTCAAATGTAAATCCATTATCTTGGAACTTATCAATCTGTGGAATCGCGTTGAAAGCAATCGGGAAATGTTTCTTATCACCTGATACAGGTAAAACATTCGCCTTTACTTCTTCACCATTTAAGATTGCTTGTGATTGTTCATGAAGTTCTTCAATCGCTGCCGCACCAGCACCTGATACAGCTTGATATGTGGAAACGATTACTCGTTTTAAACCATATTGCTGACGAACTGGCTCAAGAGCTACTACCATTTGAATTGTAGAACAGTTTGGATTTGCAATAATACCGTTATGTTCTTTTAAGTCGTTTTCATTTACTTCAGGTACAACAAGTGGCACGTTTTCTGTCATACGGAATGCACTTGTATTATCAACAACAATCGCACCGCGCTTTGCTGCTTCTGGCGCTAATTGTTTTGATACAGATCCACCAGCACTAAATAGTGCGATATCTACTCCTTCAAAACTTTCAGGAGTTGCCTCTTGAACTGTAAATTCTTCGCCTTTAAATACAAGTTTCTTACCTGCAGATCGTTTAGATGAAAGTAACGTTAACTTCCCAATTGGAAATTCTCGTTTCTCTAAAGTATTTAACATTTGTTCACCAACTGCGCCGGTTGCTCCAACTACAGCGACATGAAAAGTTTTTTGCTTTTCCATCACTATGCCCCTTTCTAGATACCAATCCTTCTATAACTTAGAATGAGAAGGAGTATACAATACCCCTTCTAATCTTAATAACGTTAATTTTATCATATTCTACAGTAAGAATGATGGTTTCATCAAAAATTGTCCGTTTTTTTTCGTTTTTTAATTCATATATCTGAATTTTTCTACGACAACCGGTTGCAATTGCTTCCCTTGCAGCGCTTCTAATACTGTATCTTCCAGTAACTCCATGCGAGCTACCATTGAATTTGGTTTTTTCTCTGGTGCGTCTTGACCGAATGGGACGAAGTAGATGTTTTTTGTGGCCATTAGGCGCATGAGATTTACCCCATTAAGTCCCAACGCATCATTCGTCGAAACAGCCAATACGACGGGCTTACCATTTCTTAGCGTCGCTTTCGCTGCCATTAATACCGGAGAGTCTGTCATTGCATTAGCAAATTTACTCATAGAATTTCCTGTTAGTGGTGCAATTACCATACAATCTAGTGGAATTTTAGGTCCTAGCGGTTCTGCGCCAACGATTGAATTAATCGCTTTAAAACCTGTTACTTCTTCAATCTTTTTAATCCACTCTGCCCCTTCTCCAAATCTCGTATTTGTTGATTGAACAGTGTAAGAAACAACTGGACGCACTTCAGCTCCCTCAGCAATTAACTTTTCTAAATGAGGCATTACTTCTTCGTACGTACAATGTGAACCAGTAAAACCAAACCCTATTCTTTTCCCTTTTAAATTCATTCCCCATTCTCCTTTCTTGCAATTACATCTTCTGCTAATAACTGAGAAAGAACGTTCGCTAAAATTTGTCCTGCTGTTTTTGGAGCAACAATACCTGGTAATCCAGGTGCTAACAGCGCTTTAACTCCCCTTTTTTCCGCATATCTAAAGTCGGTACCACCTGGTTTAGAAGCTAAATCAATTACTAACGTATGAGCCGGCATTTTTGAAATGACATTCGCTGTCACAACGAGATGCGGAATTGTATTAATGACAATATCGATATCCCCTACTTCTTTCTCAATGTCCTGCATATGAAAAGGAGAAAACATCATTTCTGTAATACGTGCAATATGTTCCGATCGTCTTGCTCCAACTTTGACATGGGCTCCTAATGATTGAAATGCTCTGGCAACGCTCATCCCTGTTCTACCAAATCCTAAAACCATTACATTAGAACCATGAATTGTATAGTCGGTATGTTGAATTACCATCATTAATGTACCTTCTACAGTTGGTATAGAATTGTAGATTGCCACATCATCACGATCAAATAATTTAATTAGTTTACGGTTTGTAGTAGATACGAGATTTTCCAAGTAAGGCGTACCAATACCTGAATATATAGTAAAATGTTCTGGTGTATTTTCAATTTGTTCTTTCGTTATAGAAACTTTTTCGTTTGAAAAAATAGTATCTACTTCTCCCTTGGCATTTGTACCTGCAACTGGCAAAATAATTGCATCTACAGAAGTGAAATCTAAATTTTGTATACTTTCTTTTGCTGCCCCTGTGAAGCCATGGTCTAACTGATCAAACCCTATCAATGAAAGTTTCGCATCCAATTCAACGAGCTTGCGAATTACTTCTAGCTGTCTTGCATCTCCTCCTATGACAGCAATATGCATCTCAGTCAACATTCCCTAATTCACCTTCTTTTTCTGTCATTTATAAGAAAAGTGCCTACTTTTTCTTTTTCCTCCACATCATATGTAATGTACGAGTTTTAGGTGATTGAAAAACAAAAAGCACCTATCATGTATCCCGCTATTTGTATGTGGGAAGGCCCTACCTCAAAATTCGGCATAGGAAAAGATATTCTGTTGGATTTTGCTCTGAGTAAAATGAACAAAAAAAGATGACCAAAATGGCCATCTTTCACTTCGAATTTGAACGATCTGTAATATCGCAAAGAATCATATCATGACCCACTTTTTTTATTTGACTCCATGCTACTCTTATTTCTTGTGGTTCCTTTTTAAAACCTCCCCATTTCCCAGCAGGTATAATAAGAGCCTGTATTTGTCCATCCTTCTCATCAATCTCTAAATCCACATAACCTAAAACCCCCATTTTTTCTGCTCTTTCTAAATTAACAATTTCTTTCCCACTTAGTTCACTTAATCGCATACTCTCTCCCCCTACCCAAATTATTCATTTAAGTTATCCATAATTAGTACCTATTCTATATACCCACAAAAAATAACCGTATCTCATTTAAAAGAGATACGGTTATTTTTAAATCATATATAGTAATTACAGTTTTATTCCTTTTGGAAGTTTTCCATCTGGACTAATTAATGCTGCAGAAAATTCATCTGTAAACATGTTACGAATTAACTCATCTACATTTTCTTTCGTTACAGTGTTTACACTTTCAATAATCTCATCAAGTGAACGGTGCTTACGAAGTAGCAATTCATTTTTACCATTACGGCTCATACGACTATTCGTACTTTCTAAACTTAACATTAAGTTTCCTTTTAATTGTTCTTTACTATTCATAAGCTCTTTTTCTGTAATACCTGTATTTTTCAATGTTTCTAATGTTTCTTGCATTGTTTCATACAGTGTATCTAATTGTTGGCTACCTGTTCCACCATAGAGCGTTAACATACCTGTATCTTCATAAGAAGAATGGTAAGAAAATACTGAGTAAGCTAACCCGCGTTGCTCACGTACTTCTTGGAATAAACGGCTACTCATACTACCGCCTAAAACGTTATTTAATACAATTAAGTTATAAATATCTTCGTGTCCCATTTGTAAGCCTTTATATCCTAAACATAAATGAGCTTGTTCTGTTTCCTTTTTACGTGCTACCTTATTAAAATGGAAAATTGGGCTATGTACTTGTTCACGGTTTGTCGTTCCTTCATAACTACCGAAATATTGCTCTACTGTTTGTAAAAAGGCTTCATCAATATTTCCTGCAATTGATACAACTACATTTTCAGGTGTGTAATGATCCTTAATATATTGACGTAGCGTATCACCTGTAAACGTATTAAGCGTTTCTTCTGTTCCTAAAATAGGATATCCAAGCGGATGCGTTTCATATGTTGCTTTCGTTAACATATCATGCACAATATCATCTGGAGCATCTTCGTACATTTTAATTTCTTCACATACGACATTCTTCTCTTTTTTCAGTTCTTCTTCATCAAATGTTGAATTAAAGAACATATCTGCTAATACATCTAAAGCATATTTAGCATGCTCGTCTAGCACTTTTGCATAGTAACAAGTGTATTCTTTTGAAGTAAAAGCATTCACTTGCCCACCAATGCTATCAAATGATTCTGCAATTTCACGTGCACTACGTGTTTCTGTTCCTTTAAAGAACATATGCTCTAAAAAGTGAGAAATCCCGTTATTTTTTTCATTTTCATTTCTTGATCCTGCATGGATCCAAATACCAATCGCAACCGATCTTACAGTTGGTATATTCTCCATAACTATTCTTACACCATTTTTACAAGTATATTTTTTAATCAAAAACTTTCCTCCTACTGCCAGTTTCTCTAAATAAATGCTATTATTTAATGATAACAAGTTTAAGGATGAATGTCATGCAAATGTATTTAATCTACACGTTTTTCATCCAGTAATTCTGTTATATTCCCTACTTTATATCCTTGTTCCTTCAATTTTGTAATCATTGTATCTAATGCTTCTGTTGTGGACGAAGTAGGATGCATTAATACGATAGCACCTGGATGTATTTTTCTCATTACTCTCTGCAATAGTACACCTGGCTCAGGTCGCTTCCAATCAATTGTATCAACAGTCCACATAATCGTTCCCATTTGAAAATCATCTGCAATTTTCACGACTTCATCCCGAAAACTTCCACTCGGCGGTGCAAACCATCTTACCTTTTGATTCGTAGCTGCTTCGATCATTCGATTTGTTTTTTGTAACTGATCTCTTATTTCATCAGACGATAACGTTTTCATATTAGGGTGTGTGTAAGAATGATTTCCAACTTCTTGATTTGCATCGACAATCATTTTTGCAAATCGTAAATTTTCTTTCACCCAACGTCCTTCTAAAAAGAAAGTCGCCTTCACATCATGTTTTTTCAATATTTCTAATATACGAGGCAAATACTCATTTCCCCATGCCACATTTATTGTTAACCCGACCATCTTTTTATCCGGATGACCTCTATAAATTGGTGCTGGTGATAAATCTTCTAAGTGGACACTCGGTGATACTTCCTTGAATTCAAGATGTTTTTGATCAAACTGCTTTAATTTCTTCATATTGTTATAGGATGCTTCCATATCAACTTGTTTTCCATTATATCCTGGTGTTGCTTTCCATATCTTATCAATCATCGCATTTTGCGGTGCAATCTCATATTGTTTTGCATGCTTTTGAATTTCTTCATATAAGTTATCCTGTGCAAAAACGGAATAAGAGCCTACACTGACATATAAAAAGAATATACATATGTATGCCAATATACGAGCTTTCATATAAACCCTCCCATTAACTATATAAAAAACCATTTTTCTTCTTATCTTTGTTAATTTGAGCGTTATAATGAAAACTATACCTATACTGACATAAAAATATATGCAAATCATATTTTTACATAACAAAAAAAGCCAGTTAAACTGGCTTTTGCTTATTGCTGCTCTTGTTTGTTTTCTTCTTTAGCAGCTTCTTTTTCTTGCTCTTCTTTTAGCAATACTTTTCTAGATAAATTCACGCGACCTTGCTTGTCAATCTCGATAACTTTAACTGTAATTACATCACCGATTTTCACAACGTCTTCTACTTTACCTACACGCTCAAGTGCAAGTTCAGAAATGTGAACTAATCCATCTTTACCGCTGAATAATTCAACGAAAGCACCGAATTTCTCAACACGTTTCACTTTTCCTTCGTAGATTTCACCTACTTGTACTTCGCGAACGATATCCTCGATAATTTTCTTAGCTTTGTCGTTCATTTCTTGATTTATTGAAGAAATGAATACTGTACCATCTTGCTCGATGTCAATTTTAACGCCAGTTTCTTCAATAATTTTATTGATTTGTTTACCGCTTGGTCCGATAACGTCACGGATTTTATCTGGGTTAATTGTCATTGTAATAATCTTTGGAGCGTACGCTGATAATTCAGTGCGTGGCTCTGCAATTACAGATAACATATGATCTAGAATGTGCATACGACCAACTTTCGCTTGTTGTAATGCCTCTTCTAAAATTTCACGAGATAGACCATCGATTTTAATGTCCATTTGTAGTGCAGTTACACCGTGTGCTGTACCTGCTACTTTAAAGTCCATATCACCTAAATGATCTTCCATACCTTGAATATCAGTTAAAATTGTGTAATGCTCACCTGATTTAACTAGGCCCATTGCAATACCTGCAACTGGAGCTTTAAGTGGAACACCAGCATCCATCATTGCTAAAGTACTACCACAAATACTCGCTTGTGAAGTAGAACCATTTGATTCTAATACTTCAGATACAAGACGTACTGTGTATGGGAAATCTTTTTCAGATGGAATTACAGGCTCAAGAGCACGTTCTCCTAGTGCACCGTGACCAATTTCACGACGACCTGGTCCACGCATCGGTCTTGTTTCACCAACACTAAATGATGGGAAATTGTAATGGTGCATAAAGCGTTTTGATTCTTCTACACCAAGGCCATCTAAAATTTGCACATCGCCTAATGCGCCTAATGTACAAATACTTAATGCTTGTGTTTGTCCACGTGTGAATAAACCAGAACCGTGTGTACGAGATAAAATGCCAACCTCTGATGCTAATGGACGGATTTCGTCACCTTTACGGCCATCTGGGCGGATTTTCTCAACTGTAATAAGACGACGTACTTCTTCTTTTACAATTTTATATAAAATCTCATTTACTTGTCCTAATGTATCAGCATCAGCTTCTTGCGCTTCGTAATGCTCAATTACACGCTTTTTCACTTCGTTAATTGCATCTTCACGTGCATGTTTCTCATGTACTTGAATTGCAGAATGCATATCCTTCTCAGCCATTTCACGTACAGCTTGGTTAAGATCAGCGTCAACTTCATAAAGTTTCACTTCTGATTTCTCTTTACCTACAGCTTGTACAATCTCTTCTTGGAATGCAATTAGACGTTTAATTTCGTCATGGCCAAACATAATTGCTTCTAACATTGTTTCCTCAGGCACTTGATCTGCTCCTGCTTCAACCATGTTAATTGCATCTTTCGTACCAGCTACAACAAGGTGAATATCACTTTGTTCTTGCTGTTCTACTGTTGGGTTGATAACGAATTCGCCGTTAATACGACCAACTGTTGCACCCGCGATCGGACCTTCAAATGGAATGTCTGAAATCGATAACGCTAATGAAGAACCAAGCATAGCTGCCATTTCAGAAGAACAATCTTGATCAACACTCATTACGATGCTGACAACTTGTACTTCGTTACGGAAACCATCTGCGAAAAGTGGACGAATTGGACGGTCGATTAAACGACTTGCCAAAATTGCTTTTTCACTTGGACGACCTTCACGTTTAATGAAACCGCCAGGAATTTTTCCGACTGCATATAAACGCTCTTCATAGTTTACTGTAAGTGGGAAGAAATCTACATTTTTTGCTTCTTTTGATGCAGTTGCTGTAGATAGAACCGCTGTATCGCCATATCTTACTAATACTGCTCCGTTCGCTTGCTTTGCAAGCTGACCTGTTTCAACTGTTAGCTGGCGACCAGCTAAATCTATCGAGAAGACTTGCTTTTCTTGACTCATTTAAGTACCCCTCTCAATTTAAAGTATTCAATTCTTCTATGTAAATGGATAGTATATCACAATATTCTACCTCTAGTATTACCGAAAATGAAGTAAGCTATAAAGAGTAGAAGATATATTTTTACCTAACAAAAAAGCGGGAATATTCCCGCTTCTTTGACTATCGACGTAAGCCAAGCTTTGTGATTAATTCACGGTAACGTGTGATATCGCTATTACGAAGGTAAGTTAGTAAGTTACGACGTTTACCAACCATCTTTAATAGACCACGACGTGAATGATGATCTTTCTTGTGAGTACGTAAGTGCTCGTTTAGAGTGTTAATTTGCTCCGTTAGGACAGCAATTTGAACCTCTGGAGAACCAGTATCAGTCTCATGAGTTCTAAATTGTGCAATGATTTCATTTTTACGCTCTTGTGTTAAAGCCATCCTATTTCACCTCCTATTAATTAAACCCCCGATTACCTAGCAAGCGTCGGTGAGTCGCAATGCCAAGCAATGGTTGTCATAAAGTACATAACATAGAATACTACTTTTCATTTGAAAAAGCAAGTATATTATTTTCGTTCGCAAAATATTCTTGTGCTGTTTTCTTATCTTTTGCGATTTGTTCAACTAACTCATCGATGCCATTGAATTTCTTCTCTTCTCTTATACGCATATGCCACTCTACTGTAACATTTTGATCATATATGTCTTTGTTAAATTCAAATAAGTGCACTTCAATGGATAGTTGGCGCTCATCTTCTTTAAAGGTTGGTTTATATCCAATATTACATACACCATCGTACCATTCATCGTGAACTTGTAATCTCACTGCATAAACACCTACAGGTGGTAATAGATACTCATCACTTAAACCTACATTAGCTGTGGGGAAACCAATTTGACGTCCACGTTTATCACCGTGTACAACCGTTCCCGCTACTGTATATGCTCTACCTAAAATAGATGGAATTTGCTCCATTTCGCCATTTCGAATTAACTTTCGTAATGCTGTAGAACTTACTTTCTCTTCTTGAAATTCAACTTTTTCAATCACAGTCTGTGTAAACTCCCCTCTTGCATGAAATGGTAAAGTCTCCATCTTTCCTTTTCCTAAACGTCCATATGAATAATCAAATCCTGCTACTACATGCTTTACATTTAAACCAATAATATAATCATCTACAAATTGTTGTGGCAATAAGCCTGCAAATGATTCATCAAATTTAACAACATATAATATATCGATACCTAAACTCTCGACTATTTTTTCTTTATCACACATCGGTGTAATATACTCGGCATGCGCTTCTTTTTTACCTAAAACAACAGATGGATGCGGATAAAATGTCATCACTGCACTTTTATATCCTCGTTCATCCGCTATTTGTTTCGCAGTTCGAATCACACATTGATGTCCTAAATGAATGCCATCAAAAAATCCTAATGCCATTACAGTAGGTGGTAATTCTAATTTATTTTGTTCATGTGGATGAGTTAAATGAATAAGTTTCACGCTTGAATTCACCTTTTTCTGTAATAATCCTTCCAATAATTCATTATAGCTTTAGTTCTTGATTATTCACAAGTACTTTCATCGGCTTTAGCATACCAGGGTGTTTTGGATGGTGCTCATAAATTGCAAGGCAGCGATCGTTTTTATCAAACACTGTTATAAATGGCGCCGTTATTTGCGATTCATTTTTTAAGAACATACCATTTTTTATTTTTTCTGCTTGCTTTTCATCTACAACCATTTTTGGGAATTTACTTAATGCTTCATCAATTGAAATGAAGATAGACTCTACTGTTTCATTTTGCACGTTTTCTTCAATTTCTTCAAATGATATGCAATCTTCTAATAAAAATTCACCCGAAGCTGTTCTTACAAGGTGAGACATATGGGATGGAAAACCAAGTTTTTCACCAATCATTACGGCTAACGTTCTTACATATGTTCCTTTACTACACGTTACACGGAAACGGAATGAAATATTTTCTCCTTCAAACACTTCACGGTCATCTAGTAATACAAATTCATGAATTGTAATTGTACGAACTGGACGTTCAACCTCTTGTCCTGCTCTTGCATATTCATATAATTTTTTTCCGTTAACTTTTACAGCCGAAAACATCGGAGGCATTTGCTCAATCGTACCTGTTAATGCCGCAAGAACCTCTTCCACTTCTTTACGAGTAATAACACGATCTACATGTTTCGTTTCCACAACTTCACCAGAAGCATCTTCAGTTGTTGTTGAAAATCCTAATGTCACTTCACCTTCATATGTTTTCGTTTCACTTGTTAAAAATTGTACAATCTTTGTTGCTCGCCCAACACAAATCGGCAATACTCCTGTTACATCTGGATCTAATGTTCCTGTATGACCAATTCGTTTTTCACGCAATATCTTTCTTAATTTAAATACACAATCGTGTGATGTCATGCCTTTTGGCTTATGTAATAATACTACACCTTCCATATATGTTCACCTCATCGTAATTCTTTCATAATCATTACCTAAAACTTATTTTACATTGAAAAAATGGATAGACAAATGTCTATCCATTATTCTTCACGTTTACCGTCTTTATTAATTTGATGTAAAAGTGTATCAATTCGATGACCATATCCGATAGACTCATCAAATTCAAAGGAAATTTCAGGTGTTTTACGAAGACGAATACGTTGGCCAATTTCTGAACGAATGAAGCCTTTTGCCTTCGCTAAACCTTTTAGTGTACTTTCTTTCTGTTCTTCATCACCTAAAACAGAAATATACACTGTAGCAATTTGTAAATCTCCACTCACTTGTACATCTGTTACAGTAACAAATCCGACACGTGGATCTTTAATTTTACGACTGATGATGTCGCCTAATTCTTTTTTCATTTGCTCGCCTACACGGTTTGCACGTAATTTCATAACTCTTCACCTCATTCAATACCATTCCAATTGTGTTATCGTACGTTCAATTTCAGGAAATGAATCGATGTACTCAAGTACACGATTCATTTCTTTTTCACAAATAACACGATTAGAGGATACAGAAACAATTGCAATTTCCGTACGTTGCCATACATCTTGATGCCCTACTTCTGAAACAGCTACGTTATAACGCTGCTTCACTCGAGTTAGCACCCGTTGCAAAATTGCTCGTTTCTCTTTTAAAGAATGCACATCGTAAATCATACACTCGAATGAGAGTGAAGCGATTATCATCGCTTCACTTCTTCCATAATGTATGCTTCAATAATGTCCCCTTCTTTAAGATCATTATATCGCTCAATTGTAATACCACACTCATAGTTTTGTGCAACTTCTTTTACGTCGTCTTTGAAACGTTTTAACGTATCAAGTTGTCCTTCGAAAATTACTACGCCATCACGGATAATACGCACGCCACTATCACGTGTAATTTTACCATCTGTTACGTAACAACCTGCGATTGTTCCAACTTTTGTTACTTTAAACGTTTGACGTACTTCTGCTTGACCGATTACTTTTTCTTCGAATTCTGGATCTAACATACCTTGCATCGCTGCTTCGATCTCTTCGATTACTTTATAAATAATACGGTGTAAACGAATATCAACGTTCTCTAATTCTGCTGTACGCTTCGCATTCACATCTGGGCGTACGTTAAATCCAATTACAATTGCATTAGATGCAGAAGCTAAAATGATATCAGATTCTGTAATCGCACCTACGCCTGTATGGATAATTTTAACTTTAACACCTTCAACATCAATTTTACGAAGTGATGCTGCCATTGCTTCTACAGAACCTTGTACGTCTGCTTTCACAATTAAGTTAATTTCTTTTACATCGCCCTCTTGGATTTGTTGGAATAAATCTTCAAGGCTTAATTTAGATTTTTCACCACGTTGAGCAAGTAACGCTTCTTGTGCACGTGATTCACCGATTTGACGAGCTTTCTTCTCATCAGCGAATGCCATGAAACGATCTCCCGCTTGTGGTACTTCGTTTAAACCTGTAATTTCAACAGGAGTTGATGGACCAGCAACTTTTACACGACGACCAATATCACTTACCATTGCACGAACACGTCCGAATGAAGTACCAACAACGATTGGATCTCCAACTCGAAGCGTACCGTTTTGAACAAGTAATGTCGCGATAGTTCCTTTACCTTTATCAAGCTGTGCTTCAATTACAGTACCAGTTGCATAGCGGTTTGGATTTGCTTTATATTCTTCTACTTCACTTACAAGAAGAATCATTTCTAGTAAGTTGTCAATTCCTTCGCCTTGAATCGCTGAGATTGGTACGAAGATTGTATCTCCACCCCATGCTTCTGGAACTAATTCATATTCTGTTAGTTCTTGCATTACGCGATCAGGATTCGCAGCTGGTTTATCCATTTTATTCACAGCAACAATAATTGGTACTCCTGCTGCTTTCGCATGGTTAATTGCTTCAACTGTTTGTGGCATAACACCGTCATCAGCTGCAACAACAAGGATTGTAATATCCGTTACTTGTGCACCACGAGCACGCATCGTTGTAAACGCCGCGTGACCAGGTGTATCTAAGAATGTAATCTTCTTGTCATTTACTTCAACTTGGTATGCACCAATATGCTGAGTAATTCCACCTGCTTCGCCAGCAGTTACTTTAGAGTTACGGATAGAGTCAAGTAATGTTGTTTTACCATGGTCAACGTGTCCCATGATTGTAACTACAGCTGGACGCTCTTTTAAGTTCTCTTCATCATCTTGCTCATCGATAAATGTTTCAAACTCAGTCTCGCTGACAATTACTTCTTCTTCTACTTCAATACCGTAGTCGTTAGCAATTAACTCAATTGTGTCTTTATCTAAGTCTTGGTTAATTGTTGCCATAATTCCAAGCATGAAGAGCTTCTTAATAATTTCAGATGGCTCTTTGCTTAATTTCTTAGCAAGATCACCTACTGTAAGGCTTCCAGAGAAAGTAATTTTATCTGGTGTTTCTACAGTTTGTGTTTGTTGTCTTCCAGCAAAGTTCTCTTGACGCTTGTCTTCGTTTCCTTTGCCTTTTTTCTTTTTCTTATTGCTGTTCTTTTTACTACGAACAACTTTTTCTTCTACTTCAAACTCATCTGCAACAGAAGGTTTTTCAGCTTGATACTCATTATCTAATTTGTTTACTACTTCATCGTCTAACATTGTCATATGATTCGAAACCTCGATATTCATTTCTTTTAGTTTTGTCATAAGATCTTTACTTGAGATATTATGTTTTTTCGCATATTCATGCACTCGAATTTTACTCATACCTTCACCCCCGGTAATTTGTATCGAGCATGCTACGCAGCTTTTTCGCAAAGCCCTCATCTAACACAGCTACAACGACTCGCTCATCTCTCCCAATCGCATGCCCTAATTGTTGTCGATTTTCGACCTTTCTCATTGGTACGTTGTAGTACGTCGTTTTATCTGTGATACGCTTTGTAGTATTTACTGACGCATCTTCAGATAGCAACACAAGTTTTGCTTTGCCACTTCGTACTTCCTTTAAAACGAGTTCTTCACCCGAAATAATTTTTCGAGCCCGGTTTGCTAGTCCTAAAAACGATTTCCAATCGGACACTTATTTCGACTCCTTCTCAACAAGCTCAAGAAGCTCTTCATAAAGAGAACTGTCGATTTTCGCTTTTAGATGATGTTCCAAAACATTTTTCTTTTGAGCTTGAAGAATGCTCTCTTTATCTTTTGATAAATAAGCACCTCGTCCTGATTTCTTTCCAGTTAAATCAATAGACACTTCTCCCTCTTTGGAACGAACAATGCGAACGAGCTCTCGTTTTGATTTCATTTCTTGCGTTGCAACACATTTTCGTAACGGAACTTTTCGATTGCTCATACTCATCACCTCTACTCGATTTCGTCTTCAACTGAATCGAATCCGAATGCGACTACGCTATCTTCTTCTGTTACAATTCCAAGTTGTTTCGCATCAGACTCACTCTTAATATCAATTTTCCAACCTGTTAATTTAGCTGCAAGACGTGCATTTTGTCCACGTTTACCGATAGCTAATGACAGTTGGTGGTCTGGAACAACAACAGTTGTTGCTTTCTCTTCTTCATCTACAAGTACTTTCACAACTTGTGATGGGCTTAAAGCATTGGCAACATATTCTACTGGATCATTTGACCAGCGAACGATGTCAATCTTTTCACCTTTTAGTTCGTCTACAATTCGTTGTACACGTTGTCCTTTCGGTCCTACACAAGAACCTACTGGATCAACATCAATGTTCTCTGCATGTACTGAGATTTTAGAACGATCTCCTGCTTCACGTGCTACAGAACGAATTTCAACCGTTCCATCATAAATTTCAGGAACTTCCATTTCGAATAAACGTTTTAAAAGACCAGGATGTGTACGTGATACGTAAATTTGTGGTCCTTTTGTTGTTTTTTCTACTTTTGTAATGAATACGCGAATACGATCATGTGGTTTGTACTGTTCGTTCGGCATTTGCTCACTTACAGGTAATAAAGCTTCTACTTTCCCTAAGCTTACATAGATGAAACGAGCATCTTGACGTTGTACGATACCAACCATGATATCTTCTTCACGATCACTAAACTCAGAGTAAATAACACCACGCTCTGCTTCACGCACTCGTTGTGTTACAACTTGTTTTGCAGTTTGTGCTGCAATACGACCGAAATCTTTTGGTGTTACTTCAATTTCTAGTACGTCACCATCTTGATAGTTTGGATTAATTTGTCTTGCTTCTTCAACAGAAATTTCAAGACGTGGATCAAACACATTATCAACAACGTCTTTACGTGCTAAAACTTGGATTGTTCCCACTTGTGGGTTAAAGCTCACACGAACGTTTTGTGCTTGGTTAAAATTGCGTTTATAAGCAGAGATTAACGCTGCTTCAATCGCATCAATAATAATATCTTTGCTAATTCCTTTTTCTGACTCTAATACGAGCAAGGCATCTAACAACTCAGTGCTCATGAAGATCCCCCTTCTAACTAAAACGTAACAGCAAGTCGCGCATTTGCAACTTTGTCCATTGGAATTTGGATTTCTTTTTTACGTGTTTTAATTGTTAATAATAGTGTAATTGTAGTACCATCGTAGGAAAGCATTTTTCCTTCAAACATCTTTTCACCATCAATCGGCTCATATGTTTTAATTGCCACTTGTTTTCCTACCGCTTGCTGGAAGTCTTTCTCTTTCTTTAATGGACGTTCTGCTCCAGGAGATGACACATCCAAAAAGTAAAGATGAGGAATTGGATCCTCTTTATCTAAAGCTTCGCTTAAACGTTCACTCACCGCACCGCATTCTTCAATGTCGACTCCCTTTTCAGAATCGATGAATACGCGTAAGAACCAGTCTTGTCCTTCTTTCACATACTCTACATCTACAAGTTCAAGATTTAACTCTTCAACGATTGGCTGCGCAAATGCTTCTACAACTTCTGTGACTTTCTTATCCATAAACAGCCTCCTTCCTGCCGCCATGTACCATTCACAAGAAAAGACCCCGTCCATAGAACGGTCTATCTTATTCTTTCTCGTTAGCTAACAAAAGCCCCTGCCGTTAAGCAGGGAATATCTGTCTTAGTATTACCAAATTTAAGAAGTAAAACTTGTAACAAAATATGTATATACGACAGAAATTTCTTACCTCTCCACATCAATAAAATGTAGATAGTAACACGAAAGAGTGGGTTTCCCCACTCTTCTTTTCACACAATATACATGACATGGTTATCTCGGTTAATAGTATACCATACCAAATGTTGATTTGCAAAGACTTTTCCTACCTATCAGAACAGCGATAACTGGTTTTGATCCGGCAAATCACCTAAACAACCTTGACTATCTAAATACTCAATAATTGTTTTCGAAACCTTACTACGCTGCTGCAAGTCTTCTTTTGATAAGAATTCTCCATTTTTACGTGCTTCCACAATACTTAAAGCTGCGTTTGTACCAAGACCAGGCACCGCATTAAATGGAGGGATTAATGAGTCTCCATCAATAATAAAGTCTGTTGCATGTGAGCGATATAAATCGACCTTTTGGAATGAGTATCCACGCTCACACATTTCAAGTGTCATTTCTAGTACCGTTAATAAACTCTTCTCTTTCGGTGCTGCATCTAAACCTTTTTGCGCAATTTCATCGATTCTTGCACGTATAGATGCTGAACCTTTTGCCATCGCTTCTACGTCAAAGTCATCTGCACGAACCGTAAAGTATGCCGCATAGAATAAAAGCGCGAAATGTACTTTAAAGTATGCGATACGCACAGCCATAAGTACGTAAGCAGCCGCATGGGCTTTCGGGAACATGTACTTAATCTTCTTACATGAATCGATATACCAACCTGGTACATTATTACTTTTCATGTCCTCTTCCCATTCTTCTGGTACACCTTTACCTTTACGTACTGACTCCATGATTTTGAAGGCTAATGATGGGTCTAAACCTTGATAGATTAAATATACCATGATGTCATCACGACAACCGATAACTTCACTCAGCGTACATGTACCGTTATAAATTAACTCATTTGCATTACCAAGCCATACGTCCGTACCATGTGATAATCCAGAAATTTGGACTAACTCTGAAAATGTCGTCGGTTTCGTCTCTTCTAACATCTGTCTTACGAATTTCGTACCAAACTCTGGTATACCAAGTGTACCTGTCTTACAGTTAATTTGTTCTTCCGTTACGCCTAACGATTCTGGCCCTGAGAAAATTTTCATTACTTCTGGATCATCCGTTGGGATTGTTTTTGGATCAATACCACTTAAATCTTGTAACATACGAATAACTGTAGGATCATCGTGTCCTAATATATCAAGCTTCAATAAATTATCATGAATAGAGTGGAAGTCAAAGTGTGTCGTTCTCCACTCAGCACCTATTGAATCTGCTGGATACTGTATTGGTGAGAAATCAAAAATGTCCATATAATCTGGCACAACGATAATACCACCTGGATGCTGTCCTGTTGTACGTTTTACACCGGTACATCCTGCTACTAAGCGGTCAATTTCTGCATTTCGAATCGTTAAGTTATGATCATTTGCATAACCCTTTACATATCCATAAGCAGTTTTTTCCGCAACTGTACCAATCGTTCCTGCACGATATACATAATCTTCACCGAACAGTACTTTCGTATAGTTATGGGCACGTGGTTGATATTCCCCAGAGAAGTATAGTGATAGGTAAGCATTTGATATTATCTCCAGCTTTTCCCCCACTCCACACCGTGCGTGAGGCTTTCACACTCACACGGCGTTCCATCGTTAACTTTGTCGACGTTTATAAGCTGAGTTTTGGATTTCCTACTTCCGTTCTCAACTTATTTAATTTATTTAATGCTTTCTTTTCAAGCTTGACTAACATTTTTTTATAATCTTCATTTGCAAGAGGGTCTTTATTATGAATTAATGTATGGTATTTCTTATTAATAATAATCAAGTTGTGATATTCATCACTACCACCTTGCCCTGTTGGCTTAATGTGATGACATATAGCATTATGAGGAGTTAATCGTTCTCCCGTTATGCCACAACATCCTTTTTGCGCGACATATTTACTTAAGCGATTATTTTCATACAAAACACTTTTTGCTTTATATATTCCTTTACGAAACATTTCGATTTCTCGCACAGACACATGTTTTATCTCTTTATGAATTGATGCCCTATCCTTTTTATTATAAACAGAAAAATTAGGGTCTCTTTGACCTCGTATATCATGTCGAATTGCTTCAATAGGATAGACCAGTAATCCATTACTTTTAAACCTTGGACAATTATAATCTCCATAAAACTTATCAATGATATGATTAGTTTCTATTGTATAAACAAAGATGTTTCTGAACATCAATGATTTTATATTCGGATGAATTTTATGTCTTAGCTCGTTAAAATCTTGAGAGATTCTGGTCGCAATTTTGTAGTAATTATGCAACCCAAGTATATTCGAATTAAAATTCATCACTTTTTCTGGAGTGGGACTTTTTCTTAGTTTCACTAGTTGATGCCTAATGACACCCAATACTTTATCTTTCGCTTTCGGGTCCATTTTAGAATTTACAATATAACCAGTTTTAGCATTCCCCTTCTGAACTGCTCTAAATCGAATCCCTAAAAAATCTGTACCGTTTTTCCGTAAGTTTGTGATTTTACTTTTTTCTTCACTTATCTCAAGACCCAATCTTTCTTTGAGCCATTTTTCAACCGCTATTTTAATCTTTCTAGCGTTATCGTAGGAATTTGTGAAGATTTTAAAATCATCTGCATACCTTACTAGATACATTGGCTTTAACCTTGTCTTTTTTAGCGCATCCGTTTTATTGCGTTTTAATTTATAAGGTACTCTTGTCGGCTTTGTTTCCCATTGGTTTGACACCCACCAGTCAAGTTCATTTAATACAACGTTGGCTAGTAATGGAGATAAAATACCACCTTGAGGAGTCCCTTTAACAGGAATGCCTTCACCTGTAACTTCCGCCTTCAGCATCTTTTTGATAATGGATAAAACTTTTTTATCCCGTATTCCAATTGTCCATAGTTGCCTCATTAACTTTTTATGATTAACGTTATCGAAGAAACCTTTAATATCTATGTCCACTACAAAATGTTGATGACTGTGATTAACCATATGATAGCATCTAGCTAAAGCATCATGAGTGCCGCGTTTTGGTCGAAAACCATAGCTTTGTGGATGGAACTTCCCTTCAACAATCGGCTCTAGAACTTGTTGGAACATTTGCTGGATTAATCGGTCTTCAATTGTTGGAATCCCTAAAGGTCGCATTTTTCCATTTGGCTTTGATATAAACAAACGCCTTACTGCATGCGGCATATAGTTTTCCAATCTCTTCTGCGTTAATCTAATTAGCTTGTCGGCATCTATTTTATTAAGATGTTTTATTGTGTGACCATTTGTCCCTTTCGTTTTACTACCTATGTTGCTTTTTAAATTACGAAAGGCTAATCGAATGTTTTCTTCAGAAATAATCAGCTCATAAATATTTTTGAAATATCGACCCTTTTTGCTTTCTTCATAAAGATTGTCAAAAGTTGATTGTAAGCCAAAATATTCATTGTTTCTTAACTTTTGAATCATCAAGTCAGCCAACTAATCACTTCCTTAATGAAGTTTTCGTTTCTCTTTTGTCATACAGGAATCTGACTTTTGTAGGTTTTGTTTCGACGTTAACGACTTGTGCCCTTCCCTCTGAAATGTTTTTATCCTCCGACCTATTGGTTATTCAGTCATCTTCGGCATTTCATTAAGCGGTACTACGGCACTACTGCCACTTTCGTAAAATGTGTTATAGCATCTGCCTTTCCACATACCATCGTCATCGAAGTGCAATCTTCTCTTATGTCGAAAGCTTCACACGTTCCACTATTCTTATCTTTACATAATCCCCTTAGGTTCCCCCTAAATTCCGCCAAGCTTGACTGTGCCTGTAACACAGTATGGATTTTCATAACCAAACGCTTACTCATCCACACTTGGAAGTCCTCTTTGGACCCCGTTACATTTCTGTAACGTGACATTCACGAAAAGTCAGTCGAGGGTTCGTCCCAGTGATTCTACTGATTCTAACCGTAGGAATTTTATAGACACCAGACCTATCATTCACAGAAGATTTATATCTCCCTTTCCTCGTCTTTTACGTTAGGGTGAACTTCAGCCTACTTTAACGGGCTTCAAACGATGTTGATGTTTGCATTATCGCTATCGCTTGCCGTAGCTTCAGTGAGTATGTTTCAGGACGTTACTCCATCTTTCCATACTTCAGAATAGCAGTTCTACTAGCGGATGCTAAGATGCTAGTGCTTAACCTTTTCAGTTAAGAACGTGTCGCACTCAAATCGATATCGGGTACCTTATCTCCTTTAAATCCAAGGAACGTTTCGAACGGAATATCATGTCCATCTTTTACATATGGAATATTACAAGTTGGACATTCTTTATCCGGTAAGTCAAAACCAGAACCTACAGAACCATCATTAAAGAATTCTGATTGCTTACACTTCGGACATACATAGTGTGGTGGTAATGGATTTACTTCTGTAATTTCCATCATCGTTGCAACGAATGATGAACCTACCGATCCACGCGAACCTACTAGATATCCGTCTACTAATGATTTTTTCACAAGCTTATGTGAAATTAAATAAATTACGGCGAATCCATGCCCGATGATACTTTTTAATTCTTTTTCTAAACGCGCTTCTACAATTTCAGGTAACTCTTCACCATAAATACTACGCGCCATTTTATAACTCATATCACGCGTTTCATCATCTGCACCTTCAATTTTCGGTGTGTATAGATCATCTTTTACTGGATGAACATCGCCAATTAATGATGCAATCTTTTGTGTATTTGTTACGACAATTTCTCTCGCTACGTCTTCACCTAAAAATGAGAAACACTCTAACATTTCATCGGTTGTACGGAAATGTACAGGTGGTAATGAATGTCGGTTTAACGGATTGGCTCCGCCCTGCGAACTAACTAAAATTTTACGATACATTGCATCTTCTGGATTTAAGTAATGCACGTTTCCGGTAGCGACAACTGGTTTATCTAACGTCTCACCTAGTTTTACTAAGTTTGAAATAATTGTTTTTAATTGCCCCTCATCCCGAACAAGTTCACGCTCTACTAAATGACGTAACACTTCTGGTGGCATTACTTCAATGTAATCGTAGAACTGCGCAATTTCTTCTACCTCTTCAGGAGCTTTTTGCATCATTGCCTCAAACACTTCACCTTTATCACAAGCCGTTCCTACTAAAATACCTTCACGATATTTTTTTAATAGTGATCTTGGTACTCGCGGTACACGGTAAAAGTAATTTAGATGAGAATATGAAACAAGTTTATATAAATTTTTCAATCCAACATCCGATGTAGCAAGTAATGTCATATGACTTGGACGCCCGCGCTTATATGCATCCCCTTGTCCCATACTATCGTTTAATTGATCGTGATATTCAAAACCTTTTTCAATCACATCTTTTAACATTTTTACAAGTAAATATCCCGTTGCTTCTGTATCATAAATCGCACGGTGATGCTGAGTTAATTCGATATCCATCTTTTTACACAACGTATTTAAACGGTGGTTTTTCATTTCTGGGAATAAAAATCTTGCAAGTTCTAACGTATCTATTACTGGATTTTTCGTTTTTTCTAAACCAGCTTTTTTAAATCCTACGTTAATAAAGCCCATATCAAAACTTGCGTTATGAGCAACAAGTGTATGGTCACCCATCCATTCCTCAAACTTTTTAAACACTTCGTCTACTTCTGGTGCGTCGGTTAACATATCATCTGTAATGCCTGTTAACTCAATGATTGTTGCCGATAACGGTTGATGCGGATTTGCAAAAGATTCAAAGCGGTCAATAATTTCGCCACCTTTTACTTTTACAGCAGCTAACTCAATAACTGTATCATACACAGCTGATAAACCTGTCGTCTCAACGTCGAAAACAACATACGTTTCCTCTGCAAGTAAACGATGCGCTTCGTTATACGCTATTGGTACACCGTCATTCACTAAATTCGCTTCTACACCGTATATAACTTTAATTCCGGCTTTTTTCCCAGCTGAATATGCTTCTGGGAATGACTGTGCAACAGCATGGTCTGTAATGGCAATCGCCTCATGTCCCCATTTACCAGCTTGAGCAACAAGCTTAGAAACTGGAGTAACAGCGTCCATTTGACTCATCGGAGTATGGAGATGAAGCTCTACTCGTTTTTCACCTTCTGGCGCTTTATCTTTACGAGACGGTCCTGTTATTTCATTAATATCATTTGCAATCATTACTAAATCTCGAACGAATGTATCATTTTGAACAGAGCCACGCGCTTTTACCCACATTCCTTTTTTCAAGGACTGCAGCATTGGAATATCTTCTTTGTCACGAGAGAACATTTTGATCATAATAGAATCCGTATAATCCGTTATTTTTAAAGTTAATAACGTACGGCCACTACGAAGTTCTTTCGTTTCTACATGGAAGACATATCCTTGAACTGTTTTTCTTCTTTCTTCATCTTGAATTTCTCGCATCGGTGTAATCTCTTCATCCGGCTTAATAAGATACCCAAGTGTAATCGGTCCTTCGTGCACAACGCTGCTTTCTTCAGCTTGTTTCTTCGCCATTTCTTCCATAGCTTGTATAACACGTTCGCGATCTTCTTGCTGCGTTTGCTCACGAAACTTTTGCATTTCTTCTGTATTTTGCTTTATATGTGTGTCTAACTGGAAACGGGGGAATCCAAAAGCTTCGTATTGATCCCCTACTGGTTTCGCAACGTTTTTCTTTAAAGCAGTAGATTCCAGCTCATTATTCACATTTATAAGTAACTTCACTCCATTGACCTGCGGAAGCTGCTTCTTTAAATAAGCAAACATAGGTGAAAATGTAATTCGTTCCGTACAAAGTGGCCAATACGCCCTCACTTCTTCTTCAGTAAATTGTTTATTCTCTGTTTCTAATGCAAATGTTGTTCTTGCAATATGAGAAAATGATTGCTTAAGCTTTGTTTCTAGCAATTCATATAATTCTGTAGGCAAAATACGTGGCACTTGTAAATTAAAATGCCAACTTTTATTCGCTTTATCGATAACGAGCCTTTCAATACCACCGCCTTGTAAATATTGATTTATAAGGTCGTCTGGTATTTGCAACTGCTGGAGCAAAATTTGAAATCGCTCTTTTTGTTCATTTGTTAAAGACATAAGCACTCTCCTTCCATTTGCTATTATAAATTGAAACGTACTACAAAGAAAGATTTCTCCCTTCTTCTTTTACAAAATACGTTTACAAAGAAAGAGAAGGTACCTCATTACGAGGTACCTCTTCCTATTTTAAAATATTAGCAATATATGTTTGAAGTTCTTCTACTTTTACTTCTTCAGACTCACCTGTAGCACGTACTTTCACTTCTACAATACCTTCGTCTGCTTTTTTACCAACTGTCACGCGAACTGGAAGGCCGAATAAATCAGCATCAGCAAATTTAACGCCTGCACGTTCTGCACGATCATCTAGTAGTACTTCATATCCTTGCTCTTGTAATGAGTTATAGATGTTTTCACCCATTTCACGTTGTGCATCAGATTTCATATTTACTGGAATTACATGCACATGGAACGGTGCAACAGCTTTTGGCCAAACTAAACCGTTCTCATCATTAAACTGCTCTGCAATTGCTGCCACTGTACGAGACACACCAATGCCGTAACAACCCATAATAAGTGGTTGTGTTTTTCCGTTTTCATCTAGGAATGTTGCGTTCATTGCTTCACTATAACGAGTTCCTAATTTAAATACATGACCAACTTCAATTCCGCGTGCGAAAAGAATTGTTCCGTTTCCGTCTGGAGATTGGTCTCCTTCTTGAATGAATCGTAAATCCGTATATTGACTTACTTTAAAGTCACGTTCTGGATTTACATTTACATAATGGAACCCTTCTTCGTTCGCTCCTGAACATCCGTTGACAATTGATGCTACAGCGTGATCAGCAATAATTTCGATATCACCTGTTACACCAATTGGACCTAATGAACCAACTTCACAATTTAATAATTCTTTTACTTCTTCATGAGAGGCAAGCTCAACAACGGAAGCACCGTATACATTTTTCACTTTTACATCATTTACTTCATGATCACCACGAACAAGTACAACTACTAATTTCTCATCTACTTTAAATACCATAGACTTAATGCACTTTTCAGCTTCGATGTTTAAGAATGCAGATACTTCTTCAATTGCTTTTTGGTCTGGTGTTGCTACTTTTTCAAGCGCTTTTTCTGCTTCGTCACTCTTCGTATACGTAGCTACAACAGGAGCCATTTCGATGTTCGCTGCATAATCAGATGTATCAGAGTATGCAATTGTATCTTCACCAACATCAGATAATACCATAAATTCATGTGTATCTTTTCCACCCATTGCCCCAGAATCAGCAATAACCGCACGGAAATTCAAACCACAACGAGCAAAAATGTTAGAGTATGCTTTGTATAAGCGATCGTATACTTCATCTAAGCTCTCTTGTGTAGCATGGAAAGAGTATGCATCTTTCATTAGAAACTCTCTTCCACGTAATAAACCGAAACGAGGTCTTTGTTCATCACGGAATTTTGTTTGAATTTGATATAATGTTAACGGTAATTTTTTATATGATTTCACTTCATCACGTACAAGATCCGTAATTACTTCTTCATGTGTCGCTCCTAATGCAAATTCACGAGCGTTACGATCTTTCATACGCATTAATTCAGATCCGTAAGAATACCAACGACCTGACTCTTGCCATAATTCTGCAGCTTGCATCGCTGGCATTAATAATTCTACAGCACCTGCGCGCTCCATTTCTTCTCGAACGATACGTTCTACTTTGTGTAGTACTTTTAAACCAAATGGTAGAAAACTATAAATACCAGAAGCATTTTGACGCATAAAACCTGCACGAAGTAATAACTGATGACTCTTAATCTCCGCATCAGCTGGAACTTCACGTAATGTAGGACTGAATACCATACTTTGTTTCATTTATTCGCACCTCTTCATTTTACTCTTACACGCAGGAAAACCCCTCACCTCGAGTTAGGTGAGGGATTTTATTCTACGAGCTCTATTTCATTATAAGTTTCACTTTATTTTACAAGAAAAACTTACGAATGTCATTCCAAGTTACAACTAACATAAGTAACATTAATAATGCAAAACCAATAAAGTGAACCATTCCTTCTTTTTGGCGATCAATTGGTTTCCCGCGCAATGCCTCAATTAAGAAGAAGAACAAACGTCCACCGTCTAAAGCGGGAACTGGTAGTAAATTAAATAAACCAAGGTTAATACTTAAAACTGCTGCTAAACTTAATACACGCGTAAATCCATAATCTACTACTTGATCTGTTAGATTATAAATTCCTACTGGACCTGACAACTCATTAATAGAGAATTGGCCCGTTACTAATTTCACAAGAGACTCAAAAATTAGTTTCGTCCATTGGTATGTTTGTTCAAAACCTGATTTAATAGACCCCATCACTGTTTTCTCTACAGGAGAGTAGACACCGATTCTACCAACTTCTTCTTTACCTTCTTTATCAAGCGTTGGCGTTACTTTCACATTAAACTGTTCACTATCACGCTTTACTTGTAACGTAAGTTCTTTATTCGGGTTTTCACGTACAATGGTAACAACATCTTTCCATGTACTTGTGTTTTTCCCATCAATAGCTTGAATTGTATCATTTTCTTTTAACCCAGCTTGCTCTGCTGCGCTATTCTCCATCACTTTTCCGACCATTGGTTTGTCAACAGGAACACCTTGTACAAATCCAAGAATCACAAAAATAACAAATGCTAAAATGAAGTTCATTGCAGGACCCGCAAAGATCGTTAAAGCACGTTGACCTAATTTCTTAGAGCCAAACTGTCTATTATACGGAGCAATTTGAATTTCTTCACCGGCAGTAATAATACGAGCCTTCTCATTCACTCGGAATGTTTGAAGCTCTTCCTCGTACTCTTCATAACCCGAAATTGTTAAATTATGCTCTAAATCAGATTGTTCGACTTCAATAACGCGAACATTGGGATACTTTTCATATCCATCAAAAACTAATTTTGCAACTTCGTCTTTTTCGTTTAATACAAGGCCAACTTTTTTCCCAGGCTTTAACTCAACTGTATCTGCATCCTCGCCAGCCATTCTTACATAGCCGCCAAGGGGCAGTAATCGAATCGTATACACCGTTTCATTCTTTTCAAATGAGAATATTTTCGGACCAAAACCAATCGCAAACTCACGGCATAAAATACCTGCTCGTTTTGCGAAATATAGATGCCCTAGCTCATGGAAAAATACGAGTGCACCGAAAATTAATATAAAGGCAATCGCTGTATTCAATTCCATACCACCTTTGCTAAATTTGTTCCATCACAAACCGTCTTGTGGCTGCATCAATTTCCAGAATTTCCTCTAAGCTTGGACGTGCAATGACATTGTGATGGTTCATTGCTTTTTCAATGAGGTCTTCCACTGTTAAGAAACCAATTCTCTTTTGTAAAAAAGCTTCAACAGCTACTTCATTCGCTGCATTCATTACAGCTGGCATACTTCCACCTGCTTTTCCAGCTTCATACGCAAAACGTAGGCAACGGAAACGTTCTTGGTTCATCTTCTCAAAATGCAACGTTCCTATTTCCCATAAGTTTAACTGCTTTGTGTCTGAAAGAGGTAATCGATCAGGATATGTAAGTGCGTATTGAATTGGCACTCGCATATCAGGTGAGCCAAGCTGTGCCATCACACTACGATCTTCAAATTCAACCATAGAATGAATAATACTTTCTTTATGTAAAACAACATCGATTTGCTCATAAGGGATACCAAAAAGCCAATGTGCTTCAATTACTTCTAGCCCCTTATTCATCATTGTAGCAGAATCAATTGTAATTTTCGAACCCATTGACCAGTTTGGATGTCGAAGCGCATCTTCTACGGTCACATGATGCAATTCATCTCTCGTTTTATCACGGAAACTTCCACCAGAAGCCGTTATAATTAGTCGAGAAATTCTTTTTTCATTTTCACCATTCAAGCATTGAAAAATAGCTGAATGTTCGCTGTCTACTGGAAGTAACGAAACATTATGTTTTCGCGCTACTTCCATTACAAGATGCCCTGCAGTTACTAACGTTTCTTTGTTTGCAATTCCAATTGTTTTTTTCGCCTCAATTGCACGAAGTGTTGGTAACAACCCTACGCTACCTACAACAGCATTTACTACTATCTCTGCATCTGGATGTAATGCTACTTCTAAAAGTCCTTCACTACCATATACAATTTTTGTATTACCAGAGACAGCTTGTAATTTTAAAACATCTTCCTCTCTTTGCACAGAGACAATTTGCGGAGAAAATTCTTGAATGACCTTTACTGCATAGTCAATATTTTTCCCTACAGAAAAAGCAACGAGACGGAATTGGTCTGGGTGCGAGCGTAATACATCTAAAGTTTGTGTACCAATTGATCCGCTTGCACCTAATAAACTAATGTTTTTCATGACTCCAACCCCTCGTTCATTTATTAATTGTATTGTAATAAGAAGTAGAGAATTGGTAAAACGAATAACCAACTATCTGTTCGATCTAATATACCACCATGTCCAGGTAAAATTGTACCTGAATCCTTTACGCCATAATGACGTTTAAATGCAGATTGTACTAAATCACCAATTTGTCCAAAAATAGAAATGATAATTGTCAACACAATTAAAATCCCTACATTAGCCTGAACTGGGAAGAACATATTGTAAACAAGTGCCACAACAATTCCACAAACGATGCCGCCTAATGAACCTTCAATCGTTTTATTTGGACTAATTTCTGGCCATAATTTTCTTTTTCCTAATGCTTTTCCTACGAAATATGCACCTGAATCAGTAGCCCATATAACAAATAATGCGCAAAACACATATTTAATTCCTAATATCCTCGTTTCATTCAGATATAAGAATCCCATTGCAACATATGTTGTTGCCATTAGTAAAAATGAAGCATTATCAAAAGTAAATGTATTCTTAGAAAGGACTGTATATGATAAAAGTAATAAAACAATCACAAATGTGATTTCTAATTTACCTAATCCAATCCAAGTAAACAGTTCTGATGCACTACTTGGAATTAAAATAATCCATAATAATACTGCAGCTAAAACTGTTGGTACTGAAATAAGCGTAAGCTTATTCATACGAATTAATTCATATAAACCTATAGAAGCAAGTGCATACACTAAAACCGTAAAAGGCACGCCACCGTAAATTACGATGGGAATGAATAGCGCGGCAGCAACCACTCCAGTAATAATTCTCTGTTTCACTACCAAACCCTCTCTTTCTACACGCCTCCGAATCTGCGCCCTCTATGTTGAAAGTCTGTAATCGCATTTAGCAAATGTTCCTCGGTAAAATCTGGCCAATACACATCTGTAAACCAAAATTCCGAATATGCAATTTGCCATAACATGAAATTACTAATACGTAGCTCTCCGCTCGTACGGATTAACAATTCTGGGTCAGGTAAAGAACTCGTCATTAAGTAGGAAGAAAGCATTTCTTCGCTTACATCTTCAACACGAACTTTTCCTTCCTCACGATCTTTCATCATATGTTGCACAGCAGAAACGATTTCATCTCGACTTCCATAGTTTAACGCGAAATTCAGAATTAATCCCGTATTCTCTTTCGTCTCTTCCATGGCCTTCTCCATCGCTCTGCGTGTATGCGTAGGAAGACGATCTTGTTGCCCTATTACACGGACTTGTACGTTCTCTTCAATCAATTCTGGTAAAAATGTACCTAAAAATTCTTCTGGAAGCCTCATTAAATAATCAACTTCCTTTTTTGGTCTTTTCCAGTTCTCAGTTGAAAAAGCATAAAGAGTTAATACTTTCACATTAAGTTTGCTTGCAAATTTTGTGATTTTCTTTACAACTTGCATGCCTTCATGATGTCCCGCAATACGAGGCATCGCTCTCCTCTTTGCCCACCTTCCATTACCATCCATAATGATGGCAATATGTTCTGGGATGTATCCTTTTTTCACTTCTTCAACGAGATGATCAAACGATGTGTCCTTTTTACCTTTAAAAAAAGGAAAGTTTTTAAACATCATTCATACCCTCCAACAAGCAGACGTATGCCTAAAAGTGTAAAAAGACCCCCTTAAGAAGAGGGTCATATTTGCGAAAGTATCGCTATTACACTTCCATGATTTCTTTTTCTTTGTTTTTTGCGATTTCGTCAACTTTTGCAATATATTTATCTGTTTCTTTTTGGATATCTTCAGTATATCCTCTTAAATCGTCTTCTGTAATCTCGCCAGCTTTTTCAAGCTTCTTAAGATCATCGTTACCGTCACGACGTACGTTACGAACAGCAACTTTTGCTTCTTCAGCATATTTTTTCACAACTTTTACAAGATCACGACGACGCTCTTCTGTTAATGCAGGGAATGCAATACGAATTACAGTTCCATCATTAGAAGGGTTTAAGCCTAAATCTGCTTTTAAAATTGCTTTTTCGATATCACCGATAGAAGTTTTATCATACGGTTGAATTACAAGTAAACGTGCTTCTGGAACTGTAATGTTCGCTAATTGCACAACTGGTGTTGGTGCACCATAGTAATCAACTTGTACTTTATCTAATACAGACGCGTTTGCACGACCAGCGCGAACTGTTGCTAATTCGCGTGAATAAGCAGCAACCGCTTTTTCCATTTTTTCATTTGCAGACTTCAATACTTGTTGTCCCATATTTATTTCCCCCTTACAACTGTTCCGATATTTTCGCCTAACACGGCACGTTTAATATTCCCTTTTTCCATAACTGAGAATACAATTAATGGAATATCATTATCCATACATAGAGAAGAAGCTGTAGAATCCATTACACCTAAACCTTCTTTTAATACATCTAAGTAAGTAAGTGTTTCGTATTTCGTAGCTGTTGGGTCAATAGATGGATCTGCATTATATACGCCATCCACATTGTTTTTCGCCATTAAAATTACGTCAGCTTCAATTTCCGCTGCACGTAACGCTGCCGTTGTATCTGTAGAGAAGTATGGGTTACCAGTACCTGCTGCAAAGATAACAACACGTTTTTTCTCTAAGTGACGAACTGCTTTACGACGAATGTAAGGCTCTGCCACTTGACGCATTTCAATTGAAGTTTGTACGCGAGTTTGAATTCCGATGTTCTCCAAGCTATCTTGAAGAGCTAATGAATTCATAACTGTCGCTAACATGCCCATGTAATCCGCTCCTGCACGATCCATGCCCATCTCACTTCCAATTTTTCCACGCCAAATGTTACCGCCGCCAACAACAACAGCAACCTCTACATCTAGTTCTGCAATTTCTTTCACTTGTTCCGCAACTGACTTAATAACAGCTGGGTTGATTCCAAATCCTTGCTCGCCAGCTAAAGCTTCTCCACTCAGCTTTAAAACGACACGATTATATTTCGGTTTACTCATAATGAACCTCCAATTGCTTACATCTTTATTTTAAAAAAGGGAACACAATGTGTTCCCTAATCTGTATTAGTTACTACCTTTTACTTGGTTCATTACTTCTTCAGCAAAGTTGTCTTCGCGTTTTTCGATACCTTCACCAACAGCGTAGCGAACGAATCCTTTTAATGTTGCGCCTTTAGACTCAACGAATTGACGAACTTTCATATCAGGGTTTTTAACGAATGCTTGGTCAAGTAAGCAAATCTCTTCGAAGAATTTGCCTAGACGGCCTTCAACCATTTTAGCAACGATTTTTTCAGGCTTGCCTTCGTTTAATGCTTGTTGTGTTAATACTTGACGCTCATGCTCAACTTCTTCAGCTGTTACAGCATCACGATCGATGTATTTTGGGTTAACTGCAGCGATGTGCATTGCTACGTCTTTAGCAGCCGCTTCATCAGTAGAACCTTCAAGAACTGTTAGAACACCAATGCGTCCACCCATGTGTAGGTAAGCACCGAATGCATCTGCATCAGTTTTTGATACGATTTCGAAACGACGAAGTGTAAGCTTTTCACCAATTTTAGCGATTGCTTCGTTGATGTGCTCTTCAACTTTTTTACCGTTTTCCATTGTTTGAGCCATAGCTTCTTCAACGTTAGCAGGCTTCTTAGCTAATAAGTGAGCAGCTAATTCTTTAATTAATGTTTGGAAACCTTCGTTTTTCGCAACGAAATCAGTTTCAGAGTTTAATTCTAAGATTAAACCGTCGTTACCGTTTGTTTCGATGAAAGTTAAACCTTCAGCAGCGATGCGGTCTGCTTTTTTAGCAGCTTTCGCGATACCTTTTTCACGTAAGAAGTCAATTGCCTTCTCCATGTCGCCGTTTGTTTCTGTTAAAGCTTTTTTGCAGTCCATCATACCTGCGCCAGTTTTTTCACGTAATTCTTTTACCATTTGTGCAGTGATTGCCATACTTTTCATCCTCCTAAAATATGTATTTATACCTTTTATAAAGGTGTTTATACCTTAAAAAAGGTGATAAAAGGCCGAACCCCTTATCACCTTTCCAACTTTGTTACGCAGTAACAGTTTCTTCACCTTGTTTTGCTTCAAGGATCGCGTCTGCCATTTTAGATGTAAGAAGTTTTACAGCACGAATTGCATCATCGTTCGCTGGGATAACGTGATCGATTTCGTCTGGATCACAGTTTGTATCAACGATACCGATGATTGGAATGTGTAATTTGCGTGCTTCAGCAACTGCAATACGCTCTTTACGAGGGTCTACTACGAATAATGCACTTGGAAGACCTTTCATATCTTTAATACCGCCTAAGAATTTCTCAAGACGCTCTAACTCTTTTTTAAGTTGAACAACTTCTTTCTTAGGTAGTACTTCGAAAGTACCATCTTCTTGCATTCTTTCGATGTCTTTAAGACGCTTGATACGCTTTTGGATTGTTTGGAAGTTAGTTAAAGTTCCACCTAACCAACGTTGGTTAACGAAGTACATACCAGCACGAGTTGCTTCTTCTTTAATAGCTTCTTGTGCTTGTTTTTTAGTACCTACGAATAAGATGTCTCCGCCTTCAGCAGCGATGTCACGCATAACTTTGAAAGCTTCCTCAACTTTTTTCACAGTTTTTTGTAAGTCGATGATGTAGATACCGTTACGCTCTGTGAAAATGTAACGCTTCATTTTTGGGTTCCAACGACGAGTTTGATGTCCAAAATGAACACCAGCTTCAAGCAATTGCTTCATAGAAATTACTGACATAATATAGTTCCTCCTAAATGGTTTTTGATATCCTCCGTTTACTTCATCTCTAAGCGAAACTACAAACGTAGCACCAACACTTAAATCAGTAAACGTGTGTACTTTGTACTGACACCACTGCTTACTATATCATACTGAAATATTACAATCAAGTCGAAAATGCGAACAATGTAAAACTTTCTTTGTTCATACTTAAATTCTAGTATTACCAACCTGCATTTCTTTTAAGCAAAAATTGAAATGCAATTCATGGCTTTTCAAAAAAATGCGATTATGACGCTATGTACGAACAACATCAATCTGTTATACAAAAAAACTCTCCTCAAAAAATGAGAAGAGTTTTATAAATTAGTTTGTTTTTAATTTAGCAAGTTCATGTAAGAATTTGTCGTTTAATACTTTAATGTATGTTCCTTTCATACCTAAAGAACGCGACTCAATTACACCAGCACTTTCTAATTTACGAAGTGCATTTACGATTACCGAACGAGTGATTCCTACGCGGTCAGCAATTTTACTTGCAACAAGTAAACCTTCTGTTCCGTTTAATTCTTCGAAGATGTGCTCGATTGCTTCTAACTCACTGTAAGATAATGAGCTGATCGCCATTTGAACAACAGCTTTGCTACGTGCTTCTTCTTCAATTTCTTCTGCTTTTTCACGTAAAATTTCCATACCTACAACAGTTGAGCTGTACTCAGCAAGAATTAAATCATCATCTAAGAACTCTTGACCAAGACGAGCTAAAACTAATGTACCTAGACGCTCACCGCCACCAACGATCGGTACGATTGTAGTTAAGCCTTGACCAAATAATTCTTTATTTTCTACTGGGAATGCTGTGTAAGCACTGTTTACATCTAAGTTTGAAGATGTTTCTGTAATGTTGAATAAGCTTTGTGTATACTCTTCTGGGAATTGACGCTCTGCAAGCATTTGTTTCATACGCTCATTCTCGATTTGTTGGTGAATTGCATAACCTAGTAATTTACCACGACGGCTTACTACGAATACGTTCGCTTCGATTACTTCACACATTGTGTCAGACATTTCTCTAAAGTTTACAGGCTTTCCTGCTGCGCTCTGTAATAACGCATTTAATTTTCTTGTTTTTGCTAATAATTCCATTTCAAAAGTTCCTCCTACATGTTACTCACATATTTTTTCATCACTTGGAAACTAGGGCGAGTCACCTGATGACACTATTACAAAATAAACTGGCTCACATCTTTATTTTTAGCAATCGTTGCTAATTTTTCCTCAACGTATTGAGGCGTTATCGTTATTTTCTCTAACGTAATTTCAGATGCTTCAAACGATAAATCTTCAAGGAGCTTCTCCATAATCGTATGAAGTCTTCTTGCTCCAATATTATCTGTATCCTGATTAACTTGATAAGCAATCTCAGCAATCTTACGAATAGCTTCGTCTGAAAATTCAATTTCTATACCTTCAGTCGCTAATAAAGCAATATATTGTTTAATTAACGCATTGTCAGGCTCGATTAATATTTTAACAAAATCATCCGTCGATAATTTTGTTAATTCTACTCGAATCGGAAATCTCCCTTGTAATTCCGGAATCAAATCTGACGGTTTAGACATATGAAACGCTCCAGCTGCAACGAATAAAATATAATCCGTTTTTACTGATCCGTATTTTGTCGCAACATTTGATCCTTCTACAATTGGTAAAATGTCACGTTGCACACCTTCACGTGATACATCTACACTATTCGACTGCTTACCAGCAATTTTGTCAATTTCATCGATAAAAATAATCCCGAGCTGTTCAGCACGATAAACAGCCTCTTGTGTAACTTCATCCATATCAATTAAGCGCTGTGCTTCCTCATTTGTCAAGACTTTTCTTGCTTCTTTTACAGAAAGTTTACGTTTTTTTGTTTTTTTCGGCATAAAACTTCCTAATGCATCTTGAAAATTCATCCCCATTTGTTCCATGCCAGTTCCTTGCAGCATATCGAACATGGAAGACTGTTGTTCAGTCACTTCAATCGATACAATTTCATCTTCAAGAAGTCCTGCAGCAAGCTTTCTTTCCACATCTTGACGTTTCTTTTCGATTTCAACATCTTCCTGTGAATCTGTTGTTTGATTCGAATTTTGAGCGCCACCAAATAGCATTTCTAATGGGTTTTTAAATCCAGATTGCTTCTCCGGACTCGGCACTAAAATTTCAACAAGACGTTGGTTCGCTTGTTCTTCTGCTTTGTCTTGTACTTTTACTACCATTTCTTCTTTCACAATGCGAACTGACGTTTCCACAAGGTCACGTACCATCGATTCTACATCTCTACCTACATATCCAACTTCTGTAAATTTCGTAGCTTCAACCTTAATAAAAGGTGCTCCAACGAGTTTCGCCATTCGTCGTGCTACCTCTGTTTTACCAACACCTGTCGGTCCAATCATTAAAATATTTTTAGGTGCAATTTCATCACGTAGATTTTCAGCTAATTTACTTCGGCGGTATCGATTTCTTAAAGCTACAGCAACCGCTTTCTTCGCATCCTTTTGACCGATAATGTATTGATCTAATTTTTCCACAATTTGACGCGGAGTAAAATGTAAATGCATATAAAATGCCTCCCTTACGATTCTACAATTCTTCCACAATTATATTGTGGTTTGTATACACACAAATATCGCCTGCAATGTCTAAACTCGCTTTCGCAATTTGCTTCGCTGTTAAATGTTCACTTGCATATTGTTTTAAAGCACGACCTGCTGAAAGCGCATAATTTCCGCCAGATCCAATTGCTAAAATACCATCATCCGGTTCAATCACTTCTCCCGTACCTGAAACAAGGAGCATCGTTGTTTTATCCATGACAATGAGCATCGCTTCTAGCTGACGTAACATTTTGTCACCGCGCCATTGCTTCGCCATCTCAACAGCAGCACGCTGCAAGTTTCCATTATACTCTTCTAATTTCCCTTCAAACATTTCAAAAAGAGTAAATGCATCAGCAACTGAACCTGCAAAACCAGCTAAAACTTTCCCTTGAAAAAGTTTACGAACCTTACGAGCTGTATGTTTCATTACAACAGCATTTCCCATTGTCACCTGGCCATCTCCAGCCATTGCACATTCTCCATTATGATGAACTGCAAATATCGTTGTAGCGTGGAAATTTCCCATAGAAAAAACTCCTTTATATGTTTTTATAGCTTTAAAAGCAATTTATGCCCGTGGGTGATGCTTCATGTAGACAGAACGCAATCTTTCTTTAGAGACATGCGTATAAATTTGTGTCGTAGACAAATTTTCATGACCGAGTAGCTCCTGTACAGTACGTAAATCTGCCCCTTCATCTAACATATGTGTAGCAAATGTATGCCTTAACATATGAGGACTTATACGCATTGTCAGTGAAGCTTTCTTAATGAGTTCATTTAATACATAGCGTACCCCTCGACTTGTCAGCGGCGTGCCTTTCGCATTTAAAAATACCATATGAGATTGTTCTTCAGTTTTCTTGGCTAACTGTTTTCTCCCGTTCTCTATATAAGTAATTAAAGCATCTTGTGCATAGCTCCCGAACGGAATATACCTTTGTTTTTTTCCTTTTCCCATTACTAAAATTGTTCCCACCGCAAAGTCAATATCGGTAAGTTGTAAATTGACACATTCACTCACACGGATCCCGGTCGCATACATCAACTCTAATAAAGCTTGATTCCTTTGACCTAACGGGGTTTCCGTATCAGAAACTTCAAATAATTCCTCTAATTCTTCAGCATATAAAAACTTTGGGATTGACAATTCTTTTTTGGGGAGTGACGCAAGTGCAAACGGATTATCCTTCCGATAACCTTCACGCATCAAAAAACGATATAAACTTCGTAAGCTTGATACTTTTCTTGCGACAGATTTACGGGCTAACTTTTCATCGTGCAACGTCGTTAAGTACAAACGAACATCCGCGTATGTAATATCTAAAAAAGAGGATATGCCTTCTCGCTCCATAAATTGCACAAAATGTTCTAAATCATTTTGATAACTTGCAATTGTATATTTTGAATAATTTCTTTCAATTTGTAAATATCCAACGAATAATTGTAACAATTTCTTCACATTCACACAATTCACCTCAATAAAGGCTACTAAATCGTATCACAACTTAGTAGCCTTTGCAAGAAATTTAACTAAATATTTACAAAATTTCGAATCGTTTCTAAAGCGCGTGTTGCATATGCTTCATTACGTTCTGCTTTCTTTTTAATTTTCTTCTCTAACGGTGCAAACAGGCCGAAGTTTGCATTCATCGGTTGGAAGTTTTTTGCATTTGTCGCAGTAATATAATTCGCCATACTTCCCATCGCAGTTACTGGTGGTAATACAACCGGCTCTTCACCTTTTACAAGTCGAGCAGCGTTGATACCTGCTAGCAATCCTGAAGCCGCTGATTCAACATATCCCTCCACTCCAGTCATTTGACCAGCGAAGAATAAATCATCACGTTGTTTATATTGGTATGTTGGACGAAGCAAGTTAGGTGAATTAATAAATGTATTACGATGCATTACACCATAACGTACAATCTCTGCGTTTTCCAGTCCTGGAATCAACTGTAACACTTCTTTTTGCGGTCCCCATTTTAAATGCGTTTGGAAACCTACGATATTGTATAACGTTCCCGCTGCATCATCTTGGCGTAACTGAACAACAGCATATGGCGTTTTCCCTGTTTTCGGATCTTCTAATCCAACAGGTTTCATCGGTCCAAATACTAGTGTTTGTCTTCCTCTACTTGCCATAACTTCTACCGGCATACAACCTTCAAAGAAAATTTCTTTTTCAAATTCTTTTAAAGGTACTGTTTCAGCAGCGATTAAAGCCTCGTAAAAACGGTCAAATTCCTCTTCCGTCATTGGACAGTTTAAATATGCCGCTTCACCTTTATCGTAACGAGATTTTAAATACACTTTATTCATATCAATGCTGTCTTTCTCAACAATCGGTGCTGCTGCATCATAGAAATAAAAGTAGTCTTCACCCGTTAATTCTTTTAATTGCGCAGAAAGATCAGGCGACGTAAGTGGACCTGTCGCGATAACAGTAGGACCTTCTGGAATTTCAGTGATTTCTTCATTCACCACAGTTACGTTCGGATGATTTTTCACATATTCCGTTACTTTTGCCGCAAATTCATGACGATCTACCGCTAAAGCCCCTCCTGCTGGTACAGAACACTCATCAGCTGCACGAATAATAACAGAATCCATTAAACGCATTTCTTCTTTAATAACACCAACAGCATTTGTTAATGTGTTTGCGCGAAGCGAGTTACTACATACTAATTCTGCAAATTTATCTGTGTGATGAGCTGGCGTTTGCCTTACCGGTCTCATTTCGTATAATCTTACTTGGACACCACGTTTTGCAATTTGGTAAGCTGCTTCACTTCCTGCAAGACCTGCGCCAATGACGTTTACTACTTGTGTTGTCATATATTTATCACCTTTCCTTTTCTTCCCGAAAAAAATGTGAGCAGTTACGCTCACATTTGTTGTTCTTCTTCATAATCACACGAAATACATTGTACTTGTACGCCCTTTTTCAACTTCTTCTCTACTAGCATACCTTCACACTTCGGACATTTACGGCCAATCGGCTTATCCCAAGATACAAAGTCACACTCTGGATACGTACCGCACCCATAGAAAAGACGTTTCTTTTTATTACTACGACGTTCAATAATTTGACCTTTATCACATTTCGGACAAGTAACACCGATTTCTTTCACAATCGGTTTTGTATTACGACAATCTGGGAAATTCGAGCAAGCCATAAATTTCCCGTATTTACCCATTTTAAAGACCATTGGGTGATTACATAATTCACAATCTTCCCCAGCTGGTTCATCTTTAATTTCCACTTCACGCATTTCTTTTTCCGCTTTTTCTAAACGCGGTTCAAATCCTACGTAGAAATCATCAACAATTTTTACCCAATTCGCATTTCCTTCTTCTACTTCATCGAGGCTTTGCTCCATGTTAGCAGTAAATTCAATGTTAATAATTTCCGGGAAAAACTCTAAAATAAGTTCAATTACTATTTCACCTAGTTCAGTTGGAACGAAGCGTTTATTATCCAAACCTACATATCCACGTTTTTGAATCGTTTCAAGTGTCGGTACGTAAGTCGACGGTCTTCCAATTCCAAGCTCTTCAAGTGTTCTTACTAAACGAGCCTCTGTATAGCGCGGCGGAGGTTGTGTAAAGTGTTGCTTCGGTTCTAAATCCTTCGAAAATACGGTTTCCCCTACTTCTAAAGGTGGCAACATCTTATCCTTTTCTTCAGCCCCATCATCTTTCGACTCTACATACACTTTCATAAATCCTGGGAACTTTACAACCGATCCACTTGAACGGAACTGAACATTATTATTAATGAGTCTCGCTGTCACAGTATCCATTATAGCAGACGCCATTTGACTTGCAACAAATCGCTCCCAAATCAATTTATACAATCGAAGTTGGTCACGACTTAAGAAACTCTTTAGTTCCTCTGGCTTTCTCATTACCGAAGTAGGACGAATTGCCTCATGCGCATCTTGTGCGTTCGACTTCTTCGTTTCTTTCTTCTTTTCTGTTCCTATGTATTCCGTACCAAACGCCTCAGTAATGTACGTACGTGCCTCTGTTTGAGCTGTTTCTGAGATACGTGTTGAATCAGTTCTCATATACGTAATAAGACCTACAGTTCCTTGTTTTCCAAGATCAATTCCTTCATACAATTGCTGCGCAAGCATCATCGTTTTCTTTGCTCGCATGTTTAACTTACGCGCCGCCTCTTGTTGCAAGGAAGATGTTGTAAATGGTAATGCTGGATTACGTTTTCGCTCTTTTCGCGTTACATTTTCAACTGAGAACGCATTATCTTTCAGCCGTTCAATTATTTCATTCACTTGTGTTTCATTCGTTAATTGAACTTTTTCACCATCTACACCGTAAAAGCTTGCTTCAAATGTGTCTTTCCCTTTCACAAATTCTGTCTTAATTGTCCAGAATTCTTCAGGCTCGAAACTTTGTATTTCTCTTTCACGTTCGATAATTAAACGAACTGCTACAGATTGTACGCGTCCTGCACTTAATCCTTTTTTTACTTTCTTCCATAATAAAGGACTAATATTGTAACCAACAAGACGATCTAGTATACGTCTTGCTTGTTGTGCATCTACTAAATTCATGTTAATCGCGCGAGGATGTTTGAATGATTCTTTTATTGCATCTTTTGTAATCTCATTAAACACAACTCGGCAATCTGATTCAACGTCCACATTTAACGTATTGGCTAAATGCCAAGCAATAGCTTCCCCTTCGCGGTCTGGATCGGCCGCGAGATAGACTTTCTTTGCTTTTTTTGCTGCTGATTTTAAGTCTTTTAAGACGGGACCTTTACCACGAATGGTAATATACTTCGGGGTGAAGTTGTTCTTTACTTCTATCCCCATTTGGCTTTTAGGTAAATCGCGAACGTGTCCCATAGACGCGACAACTTTGTATTTTTTCCCTAAATATTTCTCAATGGTCTTCGCCTTAGAAGGCGACTCCACGATTACGAGGTAATCTGACATGCTAGTGCCTCCTTAAGAGGTGGATTCAAGTCTTCATTAATCTTATTGATTTCTCTTGTTTTTGTCAATCAAGAATGAATATACCATACAGTGCCTATCTACCATTTGTCAATAATTGTTTAATAAAAACATAAAAATATAAGGTTAATTTAAAATCTCTTCCAGTATATCTTCTGCATTTCTTACTAGTTTCGCTCCTTGTTGAATGAGATGATTTGTTCCTGATGCACTATCTATAAATATAGGTCCAGGCAGTGCAAATACCTCTCTATTTTGCTCTAGAGCAAGGTCTGCGGTAATAAGTGTTCCACTTCTTGATTTCGCTTCTACAACTAAAACACCTTTACTTATGCCACTAATAATTCGATTCCTTTTTGGAAAATACCATTTTTTCGGTGCATAGTGCGGAGGATACTCTGTTAATAACAATATATATTCATTCCACACTTCATATAAATATCGATTCTCTCTTGGATATATATACGATAATCCATGTCCTAGTATCGCAATTGTTGGGCAATGCCGTCTTACTGTAATTTCATGAGACATCGCATCTATCCCTCTTGCAAATCCACTGACAATAAGCCATTCTTTTTCTAATAATGGATGTAAAATAAATTTCAAACTTTCATATCCATATAAAGTCGGTTCTCTTGTTCCAACAACCGCTAATTTATTCACTTTATTGAGAAAATCTTTTTCTCCTTTTCCATATAATACAAAGGGAGGATCTTGTATTTCACGTAATAATTTTGGATAATCTTCATCCCATATTGTCATATAAAAGAATCGATTTTTCTCTAAATAAGATATATATTGTGGGAGATTTGAACTTTGAAGAAAATTTACTAATTCTGAAGATTTTTTCGAGGATATTCCAGTGTAACATTCAATTTGTTTTGCATTAAAATTGTATATTTCCTTCAATTCTGGATCGACATGTAATAGCCTCTCTATCGCCTTCCAATGGTCTGCTAACAAGTAATGAAGATGTAATAATCGTTCTCTTTTCATCCCAATTCTCCTTACCCATAATTTTTATTATGTTAACAAGAAGTTTGTAAAAAGACACCTTCAAGCAAGAAGGTGTCTTTCAACAGATTAGTAGTTTTTACAAGTCTCAAATAGACCTTTTTCTTTTAAGACAGAGATTAGCGTTTCACCCATAACTGCTGGAGTTTCCGCTACTTTAATACCACAAGCTTCCATCGTTTTAATCTTTTCTGCAGCAGTTCCTTTACCGCCAGAAATGATTGCACCAGCATGACCCATACGTTTGCCAGCAGGCGCTGTTTGGCCGCCAATGAAGCCTACAACAGGTTTTGTCATATTAGCTTTCACCCATTCAGCTGCCTCTTCTTCCGCTGTACCACCGATTTCACCAATCATAATTACAGCATGTGTTTCTTCATCTTCATTAAATGCTTTTAACGCATCAATAAAGTCTGTACCGTTAACAGGGTCTCCGCCGATACCTACAGCCGTAGATTGACCAATACCTTCTTGTGTTAACTGATGTACAGCCTCATACGTTAATGTACCAGAGCGAGATACGATACCTACATGACCTTTTTTATGAATGTACCCTGGCATAATACCAATTTTACATTCATCAGGTGTGATAACACCTGGGCAGTTCGGTCCAAGTAAACGTGTATGTTTACCAGCCATATATCTCTTTACATTTACCATATCTAATACAGGAATTCCTTCAGTAATACATACTACTAAATCAATTTCTGCATCAACTGCTTCCATAATTGCATCAGCCGCAAAAGCGGGTGGAACGTATACAACTGAAGCGTTTGCGCCTGTTGCTTTCACTGCATCTTCTACAGTATCAAATACTGGTACACCTTCAATATCAGTGCCACCTTTACCTGGCGTTACACCACCGACAATTTTCGTACCGTATTCTATCATTTGCTTTGTGTGGAATAACCCTTGAGAACCTGTAATACCTTGAACAATAACTTTTGTATCTTTATTAACTAATACGCTCATTTTTCTCCCCCGCTTTCTATTAGCCCACTAGTGAAACAATTTTTTGCGCACCGTCTGCCATAGATTCTGCTGCAACAATATTTAAGCCAGACTCATTTAAAATTTTCTTACCTAACTCTACGTTTGTACCTTCAAGACGTACAACTAAAGGCAATTCAAGACCTACTTGTTTCGTTGCTTCAATAACACCTTCTGCAATAACATCACACTTCATAATGCCACCAAAAATGTTAACGAAGATACCTTTTACATTTTTGTCAGAAAGGATAATTTTGAATGCTTCTGTAACCTTTTCAGCTGTCGCACCGCCACCAACATCTAAAAAGTTAGCTGGATCGCCATGGTAATGTTTAATGATATCCATAGTAGCCATCGCTAAACCTGCACCATTAACCATACAACCGATATTTCCATCTAAAGGAATGTAGTTTAAGTCATATTTAGAAGCTTCGATTTCTTTTGCATCTTCTTCATCAAGGTCACGAAGTTCTAAAATGTCTTTATGGCGATATAAAGCATTAGAGTCAAAGTTTAATTTCGCATCTAATGCCATAACTTTACCATCACCTGTTGTAACAAGTGGGTTAATCTCTGCGATAGAGCAATCTTTTTCGATAAAAGCACGGTATAAGCCCATCATAAACTTCACAGCTTGTCCTACAAGCTCTTTTGGAATATTGATGTTAAATGCAATTCGGCGTGCTTGGAAGCCTTGTAAGCCTACTGCTGGATCAATATATTCTTTAAAGATTTTTTCAGGTGTTTTTTCTGCTACTTCTTCAATTTCTGTTCCGCCTTCTTCAGAAGCCATTAAAACAACTTGAGAAGTTGCACGGTCTAAAACAAGACCTACATAATATTCTTTTTTAATATCGCAACCTTCTTCGATAAGTAAGCGTTTTACTTCCTTACCTTCAGGACCTGTTTGATGTGTCACAAGTGTAGTTCCTAAAATGCTCTCTGCATATGTACGAACTTCATCTAAATTTTTTGCAACTTTTACTCCGCCAGCTTTGCCGCGTCCACCAGCGTGAATTTGTGCTTTCACTACACATACATCCGTTCCCAATTCTTTCGCCGCTTCTACAGCTTCTTCTACTGTAAATGCAACCTTCCCGTTCGGAACGCTAACCCCATAGCTTCTAAGGACTGCCTTACCTTGGTACTCATGGATATTCATGGTCCCATCCTCCCCTGTTTTCCTGTTTTACTCGAAAAGTTTTTTAATGTTTAAAAAACATTACATTGCCATTGTATAAGATGATTGGCACGCTGTCTACAATAAAGTGTCAGAAAACTGAAATCGCTTTATTCTTTTTGGGAAATAGTAATGTTTATATGTCAAAATACAAAATAAGCTGCGTTTTCGCAGCTTATTTTTGAATCATATCTTTAATTGGCGCAAACGATTTTCGATGTTCTTCTAATATGCCATGCGCTTCAATCGCTTCTAAATGTTGTTTTGTGCCATATCCCATATGTTGTTCAAATCCATATGCAGGATACTTTTCTCCAAGCTCTTTCATCATACGATCTCTCGTTACTTTCGCAATAATGGATGCAGCTGAAATAGAAATACTTTTTGCATCACCTTTAATAATAGATGTTTGCGGAATTGGTGTAGGGAGTTTCATCGCATCAATTAATAAATATTGTGGTGTACAAGATAAATTCGCAACAGCATCTAACATCGCTTGTTTCGTCGCTTGATAAATATTTATTTCATCAATAACTTGCGGTGATACAATTCCAACTCCAATTGCAATTGCTTGCGCTTTAATTTCATCATAAAAACGCTCACGTTTCGCTTCACTCAGCTTTTTCGAATCGTTTAACCCTGGAATATAAAAGTCTTCCGGAAGAACGACAGCTGCCGTCACAACAGGCCCAGCTAACGGTCCACGACCTACTTCATCTATACCCGCGATATATGTGAGACCTTTTTCACGTAACGCATTTTCATATTTAGACATTTCTAGAAATTTTTCTTTTTCCTTTTGTGCTAACTCTTTTTGTTTATACCACTTCGAAATGAGCTTTTGTACCCCTTTACGTTCATCTTTCATTAATATCTGAAAGCGGTCGTCCTCTTCACTTATAATCTCTTGCAGTAAATGTTCCGCCTCTTGAATCGTCACTTTTTGCATTCATGCCACTCCCTTTATATACAAAAAAGAAAAGACGTACAAACGCACGTCTTATACTTCTTCTACTTTTTCTGCATCTTCTGTCTGCTCTGCAAACTCTTCTGGTGTTTCAAACGTCATTTTTCCAAGTTTGCCACCACGAAGCTCACGAAGTACAAGTTCAGATGTTTTATCATAATCAATCATTCCGCCGCCCATTAAACAGCCTCGGTTTTTTCCAATCGCATCAAATAACTCCACGATATCTTCTGGAATGTCATTTAAATTATAGCGCTCTTTTAATCGCTCTGGGTAATGTTTCTCCATAAAACGTAGCGCATAAACAGCTACGTCTTGTAGATTTAAAATAGAATCTTTAATTGCACCAGTCGTAGCTAGACGTAATCCAACTAATTGGTCCTCAAATTTAGGCCATAGTATACCTGGTGTATCAAGTAATTCCATTTCCTTCCCAACTTTAATCCATTGCTGAGCTGTTGTCACACCAGGACGATCTCCTGTTTTAGCAATATTTTTCTTCGCTAACTTATTAATCAACGTAGATTTACCAACATTCGGTATCCCCACAATTAATGCACGAATCGCTCTCGGTCTAATACCTTTTGCAACCATTTTATCAAATTTCTCTTTCACTAACACTTTACAAGCCGCCGCAATTTCCTTCATACCTTGTCCAGCCTGTGCGTTAATTGAAATTGCCATATGGCCTTTTTCTTTAAAATATGCGATCCATTGCTTTGTTAAACGATCATCTGCCATATCCGCTTTATTTAAAACAACAAGCCTCGGTTTATGTGTAATAATCTCATCGATCATCGGATTTCGAGAAGATAAAGGTAATCGAGCATCTACAAGCTCAATTACAACATCAATTAACTTTAATTTTTCTGTTACTTGGCGTCTAGCCTTTGCCATATGTCCCGGGAACCATTGAATTACCATGTTGCCACCTTCTTTTTCTTTTATTTCACAATACGAGCATCTTTTAACGGCCAATATAGTATATTTGCCTTTCCAATCACTTGGTCCATTGAAATTGTACCAATCGAACGGCTATCTTTACTAAAACGACGATTATCGCCTAAAACAAATAATTGACCTTCTGGAACAGTTTTCTTCCCTGTCATTTCTTCAAGAGTGAAATCATATGTAAGCGGTCCGTCAGCAATTTGTTTTTTCTGCTTGTCTAAATACGGCTCCTCATAAGTCTTTCCGTTAACATATAGTTTATCATTACGATACTCTATTTCATCGCCTGGCAGGCCGATAATACGCTTAATATAATCTTTATCTTCCGTTGCTCGGAATACAATAATATCAAATCGTTTCGGATCTCCTATGTGATAACCAATTTTATTAACAATCATTCGATCGCGATCATGTAAAGTAGACGCCATCGATACTCCATCTACGAGAATTGGCGCAAAGAAAAACTGTCTAATAACACCTGCTAATACAACAGCTATCAAAATTGCCTTGATCCATTCCCAAAGTGAACTCTTTTCTTTCTTCATGCTTTTCCCCTCCACGATTATGTAAGCTGATCGTATTATATCAAAATTTTATATAGATTGGAAAAAGGGAGCTTGTGCATTTACAAGCTCCCATACATGTCTTATCGAATTTCTTTAATACGTGCTTTTTTACCGCGAAGGTTACGTAAGTAGTATAACTTAGCACGACGTACTTTACCACGGCGAAGTACTTCGATTTTCGCGATTCTTGGCGTGTGAACTGGGAATGTACGCTCTACACCTACACCGTAAGAAATCTTACGAACTGTGAATGTTTCACTGATTCCGCCACCACGACGTTTAATTACAACACCTTCGAAAAGCTGAATTCTTTCACGAGTTCCCTCAACTACTTTTACGTGTACACGTAAAGTGTCTCCAGGACGGAATGAAGGAAGGTCAGTTTTTAATTGGCCTTTTGTAATTTCTGCGATTAATTGTTGCATATTAAATTCTCTCCTTTAAACAGATGCTCTTATAAAGTCTAAATAAATTACAGCGGAACATCGTTAATACGGCTACTGATTTCAGCAGCACAAGTGTTATAATAGCATATTGCTAAGGCTGTTGCAATAGAAAATATATCAAGCACTTATTTGCCTTCTTTAATCTGTTCTAGCCACTTCTTTTCTTGCTTAGACAATTCTCGTTCTTCTAGTAAATCCGGTCTACGCGTGTACGTACGACGTAGTGATTCTTTATGTCGCCATTCATCAATATTTTTATGATTTCCCGACATTAATACATCTGGCACTTTCATACCACGAAAATCAGCTGGACGTGTATAATGAGGATGCTCTAATAAACCTGTACTAAACGAATCCTCGACTTGTGAAGCATGATTTCCTAGTACTCCTGGAAGGAGACGTACGACACTATCAGTTATAACCATAGAGGCTAACTCTCCACCCGTTAATACATAGTCACCGATAGAAATCTCATCTGTTACGAGATGTTCACGAATTCGTTCGTCATATCCTTCATAATGCCCACATACAAAGATTAAATGTTCTTCCTCTGCAAGCTCTTCCGCTTTCTTCTGAGTAAACCTTTCACCTTGCGGACACATTAAGACAACTCGCGGCTTCCGCTCTGTCTCTTTCGTTAAATCTTCTACAGCATCAAAAATAGGCTGAGGAGTTAACACCATCCCAGCGCCGCCACCATACGGATAATCATCCACACTATTATGCTTACTCGTTGTATAATCGCGGAAATTGACAACACGAAGCTCTACCGCTTCTTTTTCTTGTGCTTTCTTTAAAATTGAAGATCCAAACACACCTGTAAACATATCTGGAAACAAAGTTAAAATGTCAATTTTCATTATAGTAGCCCTTCCATTACATGAATGGTTACTAATTTATTCTCAATGTTAACTTGAAGCACAACATCATCAATATAAGGAATTAACAAATCTTGACCTTTTGGACGTTTAATTACCCAAACATCATTTGCACCAGGAGATAGAACTTCTTTTATTGTCCCTAGCGCTTCTCCTTCTTCCGTTACAACGTTGCAACCAATAATTTCATGATAGTAGTATTCACCTTCAGCTAGTTCGCCTAATTGATCTTCAGGTACTTTTAAAAGAGAACCTTTAAACTGTTCTACTTCATTTACATTCCCATATCCTTCAAATGTCAATAAATCAAATGTTTTATGTTGACGATGAGAAGTAATCTTTACTGGGAAAGGCTCTCCACCTTTTTCATTCGATATGTATAACGTATTCCCTACCTTATATCGCTCTTCTGGAAAATCAGTACGAGAAACCACACGAATTTCTCCTTTTACGCCATGAGTATTTACAATTTTTCCTACGTTAAACCATTTTGTCATAAACAGTATGTCACCCCTGGTTTCTATATAAATTAAGCATCCCCATTTCACATATGGAACATGCAACTTCTCTTTAAATGTTAAAAAAGGGAGAGGAATAACTCCTCGCCCTTTTTACGTTTATTGAATTTCCAGTGTTACTTTTTCACTATTGTGATGTCCCACTGAATACAAGAGCATTCGAATTGCTTTCGCAACTTTCCCTTGTTTTCCAATGACTTTTCCAACATCCTCAGGATGTACAGTTAATCGATACTTTATCTCTCCGTTGTAAAGTTCCTGTGTAACTTTTACATCTTCAGGATAATCGACAAGAGGCTTGACAATCGTCTCGACTAACTTCTTCATAGTCATTACCTCAATTACTTACCTTGTTTAGATAAGTGGAATTTCTCCATGATACCTTGGTTAGAGAATAAGTTACGAACTGTATCAGATGGTTTAGCACCATTTCCTAACCATTTTAATGCTGCTTCTTCGTTGATCTTAACTTCAGCTGGTTGAGCAACCGGATTGTAAGTACCGATTTCCTCAATGAAACGTCCGTCACGAGGAGAACGAGAATCTGCAACAACTACACGATAGAAAGGAGTTTTTTTAGCTCCCATACGTTTTAAACGAATTTTAACTGCCATTTATAAAGCACCTCCGAATTTATTTCACACAGATAATTATATTAGCAAAAAGACTATTGCTTTGTAAAGTATTTTTTCTTAACAGAGCCATCTTTTTTCCTTACATGAATGGAAACTTCAATCCACCTAGTCCTTTTTTCTTACCTTTTTGCATTCCAGTCATCGTTTTCATCATTTTTTTCATATCATCAAATTGCTTGATTAAACGATTGATTTCTTGTACCGTTGTACCGCTACCTTTGGCAATGCGTTTTTTGCGACTAGCATTGATTATTTCCGGTTGTTCTCGCTCTAATTTAGTCATAGAACGAATAATTGCCTCAATATGCCCAATTTGTTTTTCATCAACTTGTGCATTTTTCAGCCCTTTAATTTTATTTGCACCAGGAAGCATTCCTAACAATTCATCAAGCGGTCCAAGTTGACGCACTTGTCCAAGTTGTTCTAGGAAATCGTCAAGTGTAAACGAAAGCGTACGCATTTTTTGCTCAAGTTCTTTTGCTTTCTCTTCATCAACTGTAGCTTGCGCTTTTTCAATTAATGTTAAGACGTCTCCCATCCCTAAAATACGGGATGCCATACGTTCTGGATGGAACGCTTCAAGTGCATCTAGTTTTTCACCCATACCAGCAAATTTAATTGGCGTATTTGTAACAGCTTTAATAGACAATGCCGCACCACCGCGCGTATCACCATCCAGCTTCGTTAATACAACCCCTGTTAAACCTAGCTGTTCATGGAAACTTTGTGCAACATTAACCGCGTCTTGTCCTGTCATCGCATCGACAACAAGGAAAATTTCATCCGGTTTCGCAACTTCTTTCACTTTCGCTAATTCATCCATTAGTTCTTCATCAATATGCAGGCGACCTGCTGTATCAATTAAAACATAATCATGATGATCTTCTTTCGCTTTTGCAATCGCTTGTTTCGCAATTTCAACAGGACTTACTTGATCTCCTAAAGAGAATACAGGCATGTCCAATTGCTTCCCTAATGTTTCAAGCTGTTTAATCGCTGCAGGACGGTAAATATCCGCCGCAACAAGCATTGGTTTACGATTATGCTTTTTACGAAGCAAATTCGCAAGCTTACCTGTCGTCGTTGTTTTACCTGCACCTTGCAGACCAACCATCATAATAACAGTCGGTGGCTTGTTAGCAACAGCAATTTTGCTTTGCTCTCCGCCCATAAGTTCTGTAAGTTCTTCCTGTACAACCTTAATTACTTGTTGTCCAGGTGTCAAACTTTTCATTACATCTTGTCCGACAGCACGTTCAGATACACGCTTTACAAAATCTTTTACTACTTTAAAGTTAACGTCCGCTTCTAAAAGAGCTAGACGAACTTCTCTCATCATTTCTTTCACATCGGCTTCAGAAACTTTTCCTTTGCCGCGGATTTTTTGCATCGTCTGTTGAAGTCGGTCGGCTAATCCTTCAAATGCCATATTGCCGCCCTCCTAATCTAATTTTTCGATAGCTTCAACAACTTGTTTCATTTCTTCATTCACATGCTCTTCTTCGCTGATTAGCTGTTTTAGCTTTGCAACAAGTCGCTGTCGCTCTTGAAACTTTTGAAGTAATACTAATTTTTCTTCATATTCTTCAAGCATCGCTTCAGTCCGTTTAATGTTATCATACACGGCTTGGCGACTCACATCAAATTCTTCCGCAATTTCACCAAGAGATAAATCATCTAGATAATAAAGCGACATATAACTTCTTTGTTTTTGCGTTAACAACGATTGATAAAAATCAAATAAATAGTTCATTCTCGTTGTTTTTTCGAGCATGTTGGATCATCCTTTGTTAAGTGATTTCCCTTTACATGAATTAGTTTACATGGAGTACAAAAGAGTGTCAAGTTTTTTTCTTAACATCTCATATTTTTATGGAAAAAGAAGCGGAAAATACCGCTTCTTTCACTTATACTTCTTCTGTTTCTACTAAGTTCGCAAATAAACCATATACATATTGTTCTGGATCGAACTGTTGCAGATCATCCATTTGCTCTCCTAATCCAACGAATTTCACCGGTACATCCATTTCGTTACGAATTGCTAATACAATACCACCTTTAGCAGTTCCATCTAACTTCGTTAAAACAATACCAGTCACATTCGTTGCTTCACGGAATGTTTTCGCTTGACTTAAACCGTTTTGTCCTGTTGTTGCATCAATAACAAGTAATACTTCATGAGGAGCTCCTGGTACTTCACGCTCAATTACACGCTTTACCTTCTCTAACTCTTTCATTAAGTTTACTTTATTTTGTAAACGTCCTGCTGTATCACATAGTAATACATCTACTTTACGTGCTTTTGCAGCTTGTACAGCGTCATACATAACCGCTGCTGGATCAGACCCTGATCCTTGTTTAATCACTTCTACCCCAACGCGATTGCCCCATACTTCTAATTGTTCAATCGCTCCAGCACGGAATGTATCTCCTGCTGCTAATAAGACAGACTTACCTTCTGATTTAAACTTATGAGCCATCTTACCAATTGTCGTCGTTTTACCTACACCATTCACACCAACAAATAAAACAACTGTCAAGCCATCCTTTTGCTCATTAATTTCATTAGTAAAATCACTGTCACCTTTATAAATCTCTATTAATTTTTCCGAAATAACAGCTTGTACTTCTTTTGGATCTTGAATATTACGACGTTGTACTTCTTCTTTCAGCTGGTCGATTAATTCCATCACTGTCGAAACGCCAACATCTGCACCGATTAAAATTTCTTCTAATTCTTCGAAGAAATCTTCATCTACTTTACGGTAACGAAAGACTAAATCATTTACTTTATCTGCAAACGAATTTCTCGTTTTTTCTAATCCTTGTTTAAACTTCTCTGTTACCGTATCTGTTTGTTTTGAAATTTTTTCTTTTAGTTTTTTAAAAAAGCTCATACTGTCCCATCCTTTCTATTTGCTTGCAACTAGTTCTTCTCCATCATCTAAACGAACAGAAACAAGTTTAGATACCCCTGACTCTTGCATTGTTACACCGTACAATACGTCAGACTCTTCCATTGTACCTTTTCTATGTGTAATTACAATAAACTGTGTCTCATCACTAAATTTCTTTAAATACTGAGCAAAACGGGCAACGTTTGCCTCATCAAGAGCAGCCTCTACCTCATCTAATACACAGAATGGGACTGGGCGCACTTTTAAAATACCAAATAGCAGCGCAATTGCCGTTAAAGCACGCTCTCCACCTGAAAGTAAACCTAAGTTTTGCAGTTTCTTCCCTGGCGGTTGCGCTACGATATCAATACCCGTATTTAATAAGTCCTCTGGATTCGTCATAACTAAATCCGCTCTACCGCCTCCAAATAATTCAGAGAACACCGATTGAAACTCCATTCGAATTCCTTCAAACGTAGTAGAAAAGCGTTTTTTCATTTCTTCATCCATTTCAGTAATAAGTTGGTGCAATGTCGTTTTTGCTTCTTCTAGATCATCTTTTTGCTCTAGTAAGAATGTATGACGCTCTGCCACACGCTCATACTCATCAATTGCTCCTAAGTTTACTGTACCTAGCTCTTCGATGGAGAGTTTAATTAGTTTCACCTTTTTACGTGCATCCTCAGCAGGCATCACCATTGTATACTTCAGTTTTGCCGCTTCAAATGAAATCGTATATGTTTCACGTAAATGTTGTAATCTATTTTCTAACTCTACATCAAGTCGGTTTATTTTTACCTCTTGATCTTTCAACATCTCAAGAATGTATTTATGTTTACCTGTTGTTTCTTTCAGGTTACGCTCTAACTGTTCTACTCTTTCTTGTAACGATACACGTTGTTCACGACGAGAGCGAATTAACTCTGAAGTTTGATTACGATCATATGCTTTCTTCTCAATCATATTCGTAATTTGTTCTTCACCACTTGAATTCGATGTCATTTCTTGTTTTAAGAATGCTAAATCCTCTTTCGTTTTGACAAGCGTTGCATCGGTTTCTTCTTTTTCCTTCGTCAATCGTTCTACTTTTTCTTTTTGATTAGATAAGCGTTGTTGCTTTTCAGCTGCTAACACTTTTAACTCAGTCATTTCTTTTTGAACTTTTTCTTTCGAAGAATGTTGCTCACTTTTTTGTTTTGTTAAAGCTGTGATTTTGCTATCTAATTCCGTAATCTCTGCCTGAAGAGTCGCTAAAATCTTTTCTAACTCTTCTTTACGGCCTTGCATTTTCACTTGGTCTTGCAAGAACCCTTCAATCTCTAAATCGTAAATAGATAAACGATCATTAATACGATGTTCTTCTAATTCTAAGCGACTAATTTCTTCTCTTAATTTCTGTTCATCTACACGCTCTGCTTCTACACTTTGCCTTAGTTCGCGTATTTGCACTTCTTTTTCTTGAATCTCTTGTTTTACTGCTTTAACAAAGTTTTCTAACTTCGTTGTTTTTTCTTCCATATCAGTTAACTTACTCGTCCACTCTTCTAGTTCACGTTGACGTCCTAATAAAGATGATTTCGCCTGTTTTACCGCTCCACCCGTCATAGAACCGCCAGGGTTTACTACATCACCTTCGATTGTTACAATGCGATAACGGTATTGCAATTGTTTCGCCAACTCATTCGCTCCGCGTAAATCTTTTGCAACAATAACAGTACCTAATAAATTTGAAACTACATTTTCATATTTATTGTTATATTGCACGAGTTCTGCTGCCACACCTACAAACGATGGGTGCTGATTTACAATACGTAATTGCTCAAATGATAACGATCTACCTTTAATAACAGCTTGCGGTAAAAACGTTGCTCGTCCATGTTTATTTTGTTTTAAAAACGCAATTGCACTACGAGCATGTTCTTCTTTTTGTACAACTATATGCTGCATCGCTGCACCTAGAGCAATTTCCATTGCAATTTCATATTCTTTCGGTACCGTTAGCAGTTCTGCAACAGCACCCTCAATACCTTGCAACCTATTTTCTCTAGCTTTTAATACTTCACGTACCCCTTGATAGAAACCAGAGTAGTCCTCTTGCATCTCTTCTAGCATTTCTTTTCGAGAACGTGCCTGTTGTACAAATTGATATGCTTGATACAGTTTTGTTTCGTTTTCACTATACTGCGCCTTGCATTTCCCAAGTGCCGCTTCTGTCTTTTGTATATTCGAAAGGATTCCAGCTACTTTTTCTTTTACTTGTTCATAACTTTCCACAAGTTTTGTCTTTTTCGCTGTAATTTCCATACGCATTTCTACATATTTCGCATTTTCTTCATCAAGGCGTTCATTTTTTGAGTTTTGTTGTTTAGATTGTTCTTCAATCATAGATAACTCATTACGATGACTAGCTTGTTGATTTAAAAGTTCAATATAGTCACCTTTTAAATTCTCAATTTGCTCTTCTAAATTGTCAGCAAACGTTGCAAGTAATTGCTCATTATCATGCAATTTCGTCTCCAACTCTTTTACATGATTTACAAATTGCATCAATACTTCTGTACTCGATTCAATTTCACCATCATAACTTGTAGCTTTCTCTGTTAATTCAACAATTAACTGTTCGAGTTGTGCACAATGCGTCGTTGCATTTTGCTTTCTCTCTTTTAATAGCTCACGCTGTCCTTCTAACTTTTCTAGCTCTTTACTAGAAAGCAAAAGTACTTCTTGCAGGGAATCTACAGACTCATCTACTGCTTGTAATTGGCCTCGTAATTCCTCTAACTCTTCTTCACCTTTTTGTAAATGCGTTGACATTTTCGCTTCTTCGTTTTTATTATGCCCAAACTGATTTCGAAGCGCTTCCCATTTCTCATGTAATTCTTCAATTTCATGTACAATAAGCGCCGCTTCTACTTTCTCTAATTCTTCTTTTTTCTCGAGATAATCCTTTGCAATAGAAGCTTGTCTTTCTAAAGGTTCTACTTGACTACTTAATTCGTGAATTATATCTTGTACACGATTTAAGTTTTCTTGTGTGTCTGCTAATTTACCTTCAGCTTTCTTTTTACGAAGTTTGTATTTCAGCACTCCCGCCGCTTCTTCAAATACACCACGACGTTCTTCTGATTTACTACTTAAAATTTCTTCAACTTTCCCCTGGCTAATAATCGAAAAAGCTTCTCTTCCCATACCAGAGTCCATAAATAAATCGATAATATCTTTCAACCTGCATGATTGTTTATTAATATAAAAATCACTATCACCAGAACGAGATACACGACGCGTTACACACACCTCATTATATTCAATCGGTAAACGTTGATCTTCATTATTTAAAGTTAATGTTACTTCAGCAACATTAACCGCTCTTCTCGTATCACTACCTGCAAAAATAATATCTTCCATCTTTGCACCACGTAATGATTTTGCCGATTGTTCACCAAGTACCCAACGAATGGCATCAGTAATATTACTTTTCCCGCTTCCATTAGGTCCTACTACAGACGTTACACCTGGGACAAAATCGACAGATACACGCTCAGCAAAAGACTTAAATCCTGCTATTTCTAATCTTTTTAAAAACACGAAAGGCCTTCCTCCTATTCTCCGTTGCTATAAATGTTGTTTATACAAAAACAAACGATTATACGGATTTCATTTCCTTACATTTATAAACGAAAGGAAAGTTTCATTCTATGCACAAGGAATCCCCCTCATTCAAAGGGGGATTCCTTATAGTTGTTCTTTTAACTTTTTCAACGCTTCTGCAGCAGCTTGTTGCTCTGCTTCTTTTTTCGACTTGCCACTACCAAGACCTAAGGCCACGTTATTTAACGTAACACGTGACACAAATTCTCGATTGTGAGCCGGTCCTTTTTCTTGCAAAATTTGATACTCAATATTGCCACTACCATCACGCTGAATCAACTCTTGTAATTGACTCTTATAATCCATCACATGAGAAAAAGCACCTTCATTAATTTTAGGGTATACAATTTCTTTTAAGAAGCCCCATACTGTTTCTAACCCTTGATCAAGATAAAGGGCACCAATAAACGCTTCAAAGACATCCGCTAATAAAGCTGGTCGTTCACGTCCGCCTGTCATTTCCTCACCTTTTCCTAATAAAACTAGGCTACCAAATGACAACTCGTTTGCAAAACGAACAAGAGATGGTTCACATACAATAGCTGCACGTAGTTTTGTTAACTCTCCTTCGCTCATTGTCGGATATTTTTGAAACAGATACTGCGATACAGTAAGTTCCAATACTGCATCTCCAAGGAATTCGAGACGCTCATTGTCTTCATGCGGTTTTTTTCGATGCTCATTCACATACGATGAATGCGTAAATGCTTGAATCAATAATTTTTCATCTGTAAACGTAATACCTATTTTTTCTTGAAATACTTTAAACGCTTCACGATATTTTGTTTCGTATTTTTTTTCTCTATATTTACGGTACGGCATAGGTCCCTCCAGATATAAGCCGAGAAGCCCCGCTAAAAAACGGGACTTCATTCAAGCATTATAGATGACTCTCTATGTAAGTCACAGCATCGCCAACAGTAGCAATCTTTTCAGCATCTTCATCAGAAATTTCCATTTCGAATTCGTCTTCTAATTGCATTACAAGTTCTACTACATCTAGGGAGTCTGCTCCTAAATCTTCCTTGAAGCTTGCAGCTGGTACTACTTCTGTTTCTTCTACTCCTAAACGATCAACGATAATTTTTGTTACACGCTCTAAAACATCTGCCATTCCATTCACCTCCCCTCAAATATTATATTAAATATTGTCCAAAAAAACTAGCTGAAATCGATTCTTTTATTACATTACCATACCGCCATCAACATTTAACGTTTGACCTGTAATATATTTGCTTTGATCAGAAGCAAAAAACGTTACAGCATTTGCGATATCTTGGGCTTCACCAAACTGAGCTGTAGGAATTAATTTTAACATTTCAGCTTTTATATTTTCATCTAATACGTCTGTCATATCTGTCGCAATAAATCCAGGAGCAATTGCATTTACAGTAATATTACGGCTTGCTAACTCTTTTGCTGATGTTTTTGTTAATCCGATTACACCTGCTTTAGCAGCAACATAGTTTGCTTGTCCTGGGTTTCCCGTTACTCCGACAACAGAAGCGATATTTACAATACGTCCTTGACGTTGACGCATCATATATCGAGATACTGCCTTTGTACATAAGAATACACCTTTTAAGTTTGTATTAATAACTGTATCCCATTCTTCTTCTTTCATACGCATTAATAAATTATCTTTTGTTACACCTGCATTATTTACAAGAATATCAACTTGTCCAAATACATCTACAGTTTGTTTCACCATATTTGTAACGTCTTCAGCATTTGCAACATCTGCTCTTACTGCAATTGCATCCGAACCTAGTTTCTTTATTTCATCAACTACTTCATTTGCCTTTTGCTCGTTACCAGCATAGTTTACTACAACATTTGCCCCTTGTTTTGCTAAATCAATCGCAATTGCACGACCAATTCCACGTGAAGCACCCGTTACTAATGCTACTTTCCCTTTTAACATCAGTTTTCTCCTCTCAAATTTGAAATGGTATCTTGTAATGTCTCTTCATCGTATATCGCGTATGCTTTCACTGATGAATCAATTGACTTCATAAGTCCAGCAAGTACTTTCCCAGGTCCAATCTCAATAAATGTATCTACCCCTTGACTCACCATATATTCAATGGATGGATACCATAAGACAGGCGAATAGAGCTGCTCGATTAGCTTTTCTTGAATATGCGCACCACTTGTAATAACGTCTGCTGTTACATTTGCGATTACCGGAATATTCGTATCTTGAATTGTAATTTCATTTAAGACACTTTGGAATTTCTCCGCCGCTGGCTTCATAAGCGCAGAGTGGAACGGTCCACTTACTTTAAGCGGAATTGCTCTCTTTGCACCATTTTCTTTCGCTCTTTGAGAAGCAATCTCGACTCCTTGCTTTGTTCCAGAAATCACAATTTGCTTCGTACTATTCATATTAGCAATTTGTACTGCATACCCTTCACTTGTTACTTCTTCTGTAACTTGTTTCAGCATATGTGGATCAGCACCTAAAATAGCCGCCATTGCACCTTCTCCGCCAGGAACAGCTTCTTCCATATATTCCCCACGTTTCCTTACAGCATATACTGCATCCTCAAAAGTTAATGCACCCGCTGCTACAAGAGCGCTATACTCACCTAAACTATGCCCTGCGACAAAGTCTGGTGTAATATCATATTCTTTTAAAGCTGTCAAAATAGCAAAACTCGTTGTTAATAAAGCAGGTTGGGCATTTGTTGTTAACGTAAGCTTTTCCTGCGGCCCTTCAAAAATCACTTCTGAAAGTGAGTCTTGCAACACCTCATCTGCTTTTGCAAATACATTTGCAACCTCTTTATTATTCTCTGCTAACTGTTTACCCATTCCAACTGCCTGTGAACCTTGGCCCGGAAAAAGAAATGCTAGTTTTCCCATTTCAAACCCTCCTCTTATTGGAGTGGCTCTTTCTCCATTACGCTTGAAATAGTAGGAATAACTTCTTTCGCTACCATTTCTCTCGTTTGACGAATCGCACTAAATATCGATTGGTCATTGGAAGAACCGTGAGCCTTAATGACAGGAGCCTTCAATCCAAATAATGCCGCTCCTCCATACTCCGAATAATCCATTTTATCTTTTAATACCATAAGTTTTGGCTTTAATACCGCTGCTGCTAATTTGCTCGTAAACGAACTCATTAACTGTTCTTTTAACATAGAGAATAATGCAAGTGCTGTTCCTTCTAATGATTTCAGTGCTACATTCCCTGTAAAACCATCACATACAACAACATCTGCTACACCTTGCAATAAATCTCTTGATTCAACGTTCCCAACGAAATTAATTGGGGCATCTTTAAGCATTGCAAAGACTTGTTTTGAAAGCTCGTTACCTTTACCATCTTCTGTTCCAACGTTTAAAAGTCCAACGCGAGGATTTTTAATTCCTCTTACTTTCTCAGCGTATACAGATCCCATTACTGCATATTGATATAAATGAATTGGTTTTGCATCAACGTTCGCTCCAACATCTAACATAACAAAACCTTCTCCATCAACAGTTGGCATTGTAGGGGATAAAGCTGGTCGCTCAATTCCTTCCATACGACCTACAACAAACAATCCAGCCGCCATTAAAGCTCCTGTACTACCAGCTGATATACAAGCATCCGCTACACCGTCTTTCACTTGCTGCGCCGCAAGTACCATTGAAGCCTGTTTTTTTCGACGAACCGCTCTTACTGGTTCATCTGTCGATTCAATTTTTTCGTCTGTATGAAGTATAGTAATTCGTTCTTCACTCGTTAAGTATTGACGAATTTCCTCTTCTTTCCCCACTAACGTAATATGTAAATCAGAATATTCCTTAATAGCTTTCATTGCTCCTAGTACGACAGCCTTTGGAGCATGATCGCCGCCCATTGCATCTATTGCGATTTTCATAAGTTGTTACCTTCCTCACTATAATTACTAGATCGATACATTTCAAAAGTGCCTGTAAAAACAAGTTCTTCTCCAACAAAGCTACGCACTTTGACAACCGTCCGCCCTTTATCATTCTCTACATCTTCCACGCGCGCTTTTGCAACAACACGCTCTCCTAATTTTACAGGACGAATGTATCGAATGGTGGACTTTGCAGTTAAAGCTAATTCTTCATCAATAACCGCAACAGCTAGTGAGTTTGCTTGTGCAAACAAATGATGCCCACGGGCAATTTGATTTCTTTTAAATACGTGTTCTACCTTCACTTCAAAAATAGAAATCGCATGTCTATCTAATTCTATATCAATAATTTCTCCGACAACCTCTTCTAACGGTAAAGATTTCACATCTTCTTCATGTTGCTTTGTAGCTACATGTTTAATTCTTTCTCTTAATTCAGGAATAGATAATTCCATACGATCAAGACGTACAGTTTGTATACTCACTTGAAATTTTTCTGCTAAATCTTCATCCGTAATAAAAGGATTCGTTTCTATCGTTTGTTGTAATAATTCTTGTCTTTCTTTTTTACTTCTTCTTTTTTTCATACCGCACCATCCATTTTTATGACTAGGTACTAACAGTAGTATATAATCATTAAAAGTAGAATGCAACAAAAACTTTTGTTGCCTCCCTTTAATCGAGCTTCTCTCCCTGGAACACACCTGTCCCATCAAGATACGTACGCAACGACGCATATTGATCATTATGCCAAAATGCTTCTGAATCTACTAGTAACGCCGCATCTTGTCTAGCTGTTTCTAGCGCCCGATAATCATGTACCATATCAGCAACCTTGAATTCTGGTAAACCACTTTGCTTACTCCCAAAGAAATCTCCAGGACCTCTTAACTCTAAATCTTTTTCCGACAATACAAATCCATCATTCGTTTCGGTCATAATACGCATTCGTTCTTTTCCCGTTTCCGATTTTGGATCCGCGATTAATAAACAATACGATTGTTCACTACCACGCCCAACACGTCCTCTTAGCTGATGAAGCTGTGATAAACCGAAACGCTCTGCATCATAAATAACCATTACAGTCGCATTCGGTACGTTCACACCTACTTCAACAACTGTTGTCGATACAAGAATTTGCACTTTATTTTCACTAAATTGTCCCATTATCTCTTCTTTTTCTTGAGATGATAATCTTCCATGCATTAATCCAACTTGACATTTCCCCTGATAATGATGAGTCAGCATACTATGTAAATCGATTGCATTTTGCACATCAAGTTTCTCAGATTCTTCAATAAGAGGACAAATAACATATGCTTGTCTTCCTTTTTTTATCTCTTTCTCTACAAAACCGAGAACACGATCTAACATGTCATGTTTTGCCCAGTATGTTTCAATTACCTTTCTACCAGCCGGCATCTCATCGATTATAGAAACATCCATCTCTCCAAATGCAGTAATTGCTAACGTACGTGGAATCGGGGTCGCTGTCATAAATAATACGTCTGGACTCTCGCCTTTCTCACGTAAAACTCGTCGCTGCGCTACACCAAATCGATGTTGTTCATCAGTAATCACGAGACCTAACCTATGAAAAATAACTTCATCTTGAATTAAAGCATGCGTTCCAACAAGGATATCTATTTCTCCTTGTTCTAATTTTGCCAAAATCTCTCGGCGTCTCACACCTTTAACTGAACTTGTTAACAATTCAACCTTCATACCAAAGTGCGAGAACGTCTCTGCGAGCGATTGATAATGTTGTTCTGCTAAAATTTCTGTTGGAACCATTAAAGCACCTTGATAATGCGCTAATTTTGCTGCATAAAGACCAATTGCAGCAACCACCGTTTTACCAGAACCTACATCACCTTGCAGCAGACGATTCATTCGATAAGGAGATGTCATATCTTTCATAATTTCATCTACAACTCGGCGTTGCGCACCAGTTAATGGAAACGGAAGTGCATCGATAAACTCTTGCAATTCTTCTGAAGGAATTTCTTTTTTCGTCCCTTTCGAATTTTCCCTCTCCATTTTTCGTAACGTTTGCATTTTTAACTGAAATAAGAAAAACTCTTCATATACAAACCGGCGACGCGCTTGCTTCAAGTCTTCCTGCCCCGATGGAAAATGCAAAGCCCGAAGTGCTTCATAACGTGGCAGTAATTTATACCGACTTAGCAATCCATCTGGTAACACTTCAACTATAGAGTCTCCATACTCCTTTAACGCTTGTGCAATAAAACGGCGCATCTGTTTTACTGTAAGTTTCCCTTTCACTGAGTACACAGGCTCCACTTCTTGTTGACGTACAACCGGTCCAAAATGAAGTTCTGATACCGCAATCGTTTGACGATGCTGGTCCCATTTTCCAGTAATCGTTACCGTTTCATCTAAATTTAACTTCTGCTTATAGTACGGCCTATTAAAACATACAGCTGTAATTAAATAACGACCTACGAGGACACGAACCGTAAGACGCGACTTCTTCTTCCCGTAATATTGCAGTAAAGGAGCACTATGAACTTTTCCCTCAACTGTTACACGTTCATCATGCTTTACTTCTGCAAGATCTTTCATCGCATAGTCTTCATAACGGTACGGAAAATGTTCTAATAGATGAGAAACTGTATAAATTCCCATCTCGTGTAGTAATTCAGATGTTTCCCCTCCGATTCCCTTTACATCCGTAACAGGAACTTGTACAACTTCATTCAAGATTCTCACGCTCCGTCACATTATTTTTTGATTCATTATCCATTAACATGATTGACATCTGTAATCGCTCTCTTTCACCCTATATATTCTATCATAGGCATTCTAAGAGAAACTACTCAAATCCCTCATAAACAACACGAAAGAAAAGAGCCTAACTATTAGCAGCAAGGCTCTTTTTTATCTTCAATATGCTAGCCTTTTGAATAAAAACTAGTAATAAACTTCATATTACTACTTATTATCCATTAGCAAGTAAGTAATCCATTTATTTTCAAAACGAATTTTTTCTTATTCTACAGAGAAGATGAAAGAATACACCGGTTGGTTTCCAGCATGTACTTCCACTTCTGCATCTTCAAAATTCTCTTCTACAAACTCAACTAATTCAGCTACTTCTTCATCAGTTGCATCTTCACCTTGTAGAATCGTTACGATTTCAGAATCTTCATCAATTAGTGCTTCTAGTAATTGCTTCGCAGCTCCTACTTTTTCAGCATTTGTTGATACGATTTTTCCATCTGCGATACACATGAAATCATCTTTTTGAATTGCCACACCATCAATTTCCGTATCACGTACAGCATACGTAATTTGACCTGTTTTCACATGAGATAAAGCTTCTTTCATGTTTTCTTCATTTTCCTCTAGCGTTCCAACTGGATTAAATGCTAACATTGCAGCCATACCTTGAGGAACTGTTTTTGAACGAACTACAATCACTTCTTGATCCACAACTGACGCTGCTTGTTCTGCTGCCATTACGATATTCCCGTTGTTCGGTAAAATAATGATTTTTTCAGCGTTTGCTTCTTCAATCGCCTTCACGATATCCTCAGTACTTGGATTCATCGTTTGGCCACCTTCGATAACTTTCGTCGCGCCAATGCTTTCAAATAAAGTTTTAATACCAGATCCCATAGCTACAGTTACGATACCATATGGTTGTTTCTCTTTAGGCTGGCTAGTTGGCTCAGGCATCATAGCAGGCTCATCTAATAAAGCGGTATGCTGTTCACGCATATTCTCTACTTTAATCTTTATTAAACTACCGTAACGTTGTCCGTAGTTCATAGCGTCTCCAGGATGTTCTGCATGAATATGAACTTTTACAATTTCATCATCAGATACAACTAGTAGTGAATCACCATACACACTAATATCTTCACGGAATTTTTGTTCAGAGAAATTATGTTCTTTCACTTTATCAGCTTCTAATTTCACCATGAACTCCGTACAATATCCATACTTAATATCTTCTGTACTCAATTGGCTTTGTACACTACGGTGATGTTCTGCGCGCACCATTTCATTCATAGATGGTTGGGCAGGTGCATCAGAAGAAATCGTTTCTCCTTTTAAGTCAGCTAAAAACCCTTCGTAAACTACTACAAGACCTTTACCACCGCTATCTACAACGCCAACTTGTTTTAATACAGGTAATAAATCTGGCGTACGATTTAACGATGCATTTGCTTCTTTCACAACGTCTTCCATAAACAAAACAAAGTCGCGCTGTTTTTTCGCAACTGTTACTGCATATTTACCCGTTTCTCTTGCAACCGTTAAAATCGTTCCTTCAATCGGTTTCATAACCGCTTTGTAAGCCGCCTCTACTCCAGCTTCTAAAGCTGCAGCAAAATCAACTGTTGTTAATTCTTCTTTTTGTTCAATGGATTTCGAGAAACCACGGAACAACTGAGATAAAATAACTCCAGAGTTACCACGAGCTCCCATTAATAATCCTTTGGCTAAACTTACGCCGACTTTACCAGCATGTTGTGAAGGATTTGCTTTCACTTCACGTGCGCCTGAAGTCATAGATAAGTTCATATTTGTACCGGTATCGCCATCTGGAACTGGAAATACGTTTAATGCATCAACAAGCTGAACATTATTCGTTAAATTATTCGCTCCTTGAATGATCATTTGTGATAAACGTTTTCCATCAATTTTTTGAATTGACACAGATTTTCCTCCTTAATGCACATTACAAGTTTATTACTTTAACTCCTTGTACGTAGATGTTTACAGAATCTACTGCTAGTCCTACAGTTTGATCTAATGTATATTTCACTTTCGTCTGCACGTTATGTGCTACTTCTGAAATTTTCGTACCATAGCTCACAATAATATACATATCAATATGTACTTCATCTTCATCTTTACGAACAATAACACCTCTAGTGAAATTTTCTTTTCGTAAAATGTCTGTTAATCCATCTTTTAACTGATTTTTTGATGCCATACCTACGATACCGTAGCAATCTACCGCGGCACCTCCAGCAATTGTTGCAATTACATCTGTACTAATATCAATTTGACCGTACTTCGTTTTAATTTCAATTGACATCTCGTTTTCCCCCTTCATAAATGGTGAAAGTGAGTTAGACTACTTTAGTTACTATCATATAATCTTTTTAAAGAAAATTCCATCGTTCTTTCTTTTTCACTCTCATATTTTATGTTGAAAACTACACTTTTTTATGATGAGCAAAATAGTCCATTGTTATTATACAACATGTATCACTATAATATGTCAAGCAATTTTTCTTGATTTCAACTTTTCTTCATTGACATATAGTGTCAAGTAATTTTTCTTGATTTCTTTTTTCTACAGTGTTGCATTCTCTTTTTAGTTGTGTTAAATTATAGTAGTGTTTTTAGCATCGCATAAAAGACTAACATTGAAAAATTACGTATGGTAAGGTATCAAGGGAGGGAAATATAAATGGCTCGTGTTTGTGCTATTACTGGAAGAAAAGCTCGTTCTGGTAACTCTCGTTCTCACGCAATGAACGCTACAAAACGTAAGTGGGGCGCTAACCTTCAAAAAGTTCGCGTACGCATCGACGGAAAAGTTCAACGTGTTTACGTTTCTGCTAGAGCATTAAAATCTGGCAAAATCGAACGTGTTTAATAATAAAAAAAAGAGCCGCTAGGCTCTTTTTTTACTATACCAATGGAAAAAGCACCGGTAATAGGTGCTTTTTTTAATCTTTTTTGAAGGTATTTAACATGGCACGAACAATTCCACCAAGAAATTTAGGTAACTTAATTGTATAAAATCTCATGGTTTCCCTCCTAATCCCCATTACTCCACTTGGTCACTATATGATGTAAGGAGCAAAATTGTTTCTTTAATCAGTGCTTCTTATCACCATTAATATGCCAGAAGTAAATGAAAAAGTACCTTTTTCCTCAACGAGTTCATTACTAATACAAAGTGTGGATCCCCACTCTATTTTTTTGTTCGTTAGAGGATACTTAAATCCAAGTAATGTAATCCCTTCCACTATTTCAGTAACTGGCACGAAAGATACATAAGGGAAATTTTTATTTTCTTCAATTATATGTGTACCCACTCTTTTTACACTTATTTCATTTTGATTGTCTACAATACACATCTCTATTCCTACTTCTAATCCTTTTAAAAGCATTTGTATATTCGCTAAACCATGATCAAGTCTTCCGCCAGTAGCACCAAAAATACGAATGAGTGCCGGCTTTTGTTCTAACGCCCAGTTAATCGCAATTTCTAAATCTGTTTGATCTTTTTCACGAGGAACAATATGTAAATCATTTGTTTGTTGCCCCATCCATGCTAATTCTTCTTCAGTAACCGAGTCATAATCTCCAAACGCAACAGCAGGAGTAATACCTCTTTTTAATAAACGATATACTCCTCTATCAACTGCCGCCCACACTACTTTCTCATTTTCATATGGAGAAAAATCTGCACAATATTCCGCAGGTCCTCCCGCTAAAATATGAATAATCATGTTTCCTTCCCCTTCTATTGTAAAAAGGCAATCTGCCATTCGGTAGATTGCCTTTTTATATATTTTTTCTCTATCCTTTATAAATAGTGAAAACTTACTACACTAGAAGATTCACTGGGATAAAGACTTGTTCATTCATTATCCACGAATGACACGAATTGCTTCACCGCGGTCTTTTTGATTGTATACCGCTGACCCAGCTACAAGTACATTTGCTCCTGCTTCTACACAAAGTCTTGCTGTTTCAGCGTTTACACCACCATCAACTTCAATTTCTACTTCTAGATTGCGCTCTTTAACCATTTCTGCAACTTGTTTAATTTTCGGTAATACAGAATGAATAAATTTCTGCCCACCAAATCCAGGGTTTACTGTCATAAGTAATACCATATCAATATCTTCTAATACATGCTCAATCACTGAAACTGGCGTATGCGGATTTAATACAACTCCTGCTTTAATGCCATGAGATTTAATTAACTGAATTGTACGATGTAAATGAGGGCACGCCTCTACATGAACAGTAATAATATCCGCTCCCGCTTTTGCGAAAGTCGGGATATAGTTATCAGGATTTTCAATCATTAAATGTACATCTAACGGTAACGATGTGATCGGACGAATTGCTTCTACAATTAATGGTCCAATCGTAATATTTGGTACGAAATGTCCATCCATTACATCGACGTGAATGTAATCCGCTCCGCCTTTTTCTACATCTTTAATCTCTTCCCCTAATTTTGAAAAATCTGCTGATAAGATCGATGGTGCAATTTTAATCATAACTAATACCTCGGCTTTCTCTCTCTAATTTCTTCTACAAATTGTTTGTAATTCTTATAACGATATTCTGTAATCTTCCCCTCTTCAACCGCAGCCTTCACAGCGCATTTCGGTTCAGAAAGATGTGTACACCCTCTAAATTTACAGTATTGGCTCGCTTCTTTCAACTCTGGAAAACAATATGTAAGATCTTCTACCTCTATATCTATGAAATCGAGTGAACTAAAACCAGGTGTATCTGCAACTAGTCCGCTTCCAATCGCAATTAATTCTACGTGTCTTGTCGTATGTTTCCCGCGTCCTAAATGTGAGGAAATATCATTCGTTTTCAGTTCTAATTCTGGACGTAAGACGTTAAGCATAGAAGATTTTCCAACACCAGATTGCCCCGCAACAACGGAAACACAACCTTCTAAGAACGGTTTTAAAATATCAATACTTTCCGATGTATTTATAGAAGTAAATAATACATCATATCCCATCTCACGATAGTCATTTGCATAAGATTCAACAGTTTCTCTCATTTTTTCATCAACTAAATCCATCTTACTAATGCAAATAATCGGCTTAATGTTATGATATTCAATCAGCACTAAAAATCGATCTAACAGCCCCGGATTAAAATCTGGTTCTACTGCTGAAAAAACAAGAATTGCTTGATCAACATTAGCAATAGGAGGCCTAACAAGTTCATTTTTTCGATCAAATACTTCAAGCACGTATCCTTCACTTGGATTATCAGCCTGAAAAACAACTTGGTCTCCTACCAGTGGTGTAATTTTATTTTTTCTAAACACACCACGCCCGCGACATTGTGTAATCCCTTCTTCATGCTGCACATAATAAAATCCACTTAGAGCTTTTACAATTTTTCCTTCTGGCATATAATTCTCCTTTATTCTGTATAAAGTGAAGCTGGAATTCATATTGAATGGATTATCATTCTTTAAATAAAGATTTCAAAACCCGTCATATATACACATTAATATATTTAATCTACCATCAAATTTAAAATATTATTTATAACAGTATCACTTTTATATCTTTTTGAATCATATATTTTTGCCTGTTATACAGTCCACTATATGTAGACAGCATAACAGGCAGAAGTAATACATTCCATTCTCTTTGGAGATAAAATGGAATTCATTATTATTGAGTTGGGTATGGTACTTCTTTGTCGATAATCGTTACACCATCTCGTACAATTTTATAATGTCCTTTTGTACCTTCTTGAATTACAAATTCTAATGAAATAGTTGCCGACTCTGAAATTGTTCTAGTTTCAATTGGTCTATCCATTTTTTGTTGCATATCTTCTTTATAAATTTCTATCGTTTGCGGTTTTTTCTCACCTATTATAGAAGACTCATACGGAATAGAAATATTATCCACTTTCACGGTTTTCGTTACTTTCGGCTTAGGGCCCTCTGAGATGATAATCGTCACTTTATCCCCTTCTTTTAACGGCGTTCCCGGTTTTGGAGATTGCGAAATTACAAGTCCTTTATCAACAGTATCGGAATACTCTCGTTTTATATCTGGAGTTAGTTTTCTCTCATTCAGATAACCAGTTACACTATTTTCAGTCCACCTTGAAAAATCACCCGGTCTAATTTGATAAGGACCTTTACTCACCCAGATTTTCAGTTCTTGCTCGGCCTCTACCACCATTTGGTCAGACGTCGGAAATTGCTCTACGATTGCACCTTTTGGCCTATCATCTTCAATATAATATACTGTAACTTGTTTATATTTCTCTTCTAACTCTGTTCTTATACTCTCTAAATCTTTTCCTGTGAAATCAATCATCTTACTTTTCTTTTTCCCACCTGATTGATAGATAGTAATTTTAGAGTTTTCTTTCACGACTCTTCCTGCCACAGGGTCTGTTTTTATAACATCACCGGTTTCAACATCATCTGTATATACAATATTAGGTTCCGTAACCTCAAAACCCTTTTCAACTAATGTATTTACTGCGGTCGTATATTTCATACCAGCCACATCAGGGACTTTTACATCTTTTGGAATAAAGAATCCTGGAATAACAGTAAGGGCTAACGTTATTCCGATCGCTAAAAGTAAAAATGTTATAATTAAAACTTTGAGCCATTTATTACTTCGTTTTTTCTTCTTACTTAAATCCGTTTCTTCTTTTCTTATCTGTTCATCCACTTTACTTCCTTGTAAAACAATTGTTTCATCAGTTACATTTTCGAATAATTGTTCCTGTTGAATAACCGGAATCGCTTTTGTCGCTTCCATATCTTCCGGTATGTAAAATGGCTGCTCATTTATCCTCTCTGGATATAGCGCAGTTTCAATATCTCGTTTCATCGCATTAGCAGATTGATATCGATGAAACGGATCTTTCGCAGTTGCCTTTAATATAATATTTTCGACACTTTGCGGAATACTTTCATTCCATCTTTTTGGAGACGGAATTTCACTTTGTAAATGTTTTAAAGCTATAGCAACAGCAGATTCGCCAGAAAATGGTTGTCTTCCTGTTAACAACTCAAACATAACAATCCCTAGGGAATAAATATCTGATTGTTTATTTGCTATCCCGCCACGTGCTTGTTCTGGTGATAAATAATGCACCGAACCGAGTACTGAATTTGTATGTGTAATTGTTGTTGCACTTGTAGCTGTCGCAATTCCAAAATCTGTTACTTTTATTACTCCATCAGCTCGAATTAAAATATTGTGCGGTTTAATATCGCGGTGCACAATTTCAAAATGATGGGCGTGTGCCATGGCGGATGTTAACTGCTCCATAATATCAAGAGCTTCTCCTATCGGTAACATTCCTTGCTCAATTATGTATTGCTTCAATGTTTGTCCTGGTACATACTCCATTACAAGATAATATATACCATCTTCTTCTCCGACATCATACATATTCACAATATTTGGATGCGACAACGTTGTAACAGACTGCGCTTCTCGATGGAAACGTTTAATAAACTCTTCGTTATTTGAATAGTCGAGTCTTAATATTTTCACCGCTACATCTCGGCCTAGTATATCATCATGAGCTAAATAAACATTGGCCATTCCACCGCCACCAATCATTTTCAGTAGCTTATAACGGTCATTTAAGCGTTTTCCAATCAGCACGTTGCACTTCACCTACTTTCGTTTGTCGAACCCGCATAATCAATGAGAACAAGGGTGATATTATCTTCCCCGCCACGATCATTCGCCAATTGAATGAGACGTTGTCCCTTAGTTTCTAGCTGTTCATTTAACTGTAAAACTTGTTGCATATCAGCAATAGAAACTTTGTTAGATAGTCCATCAGAGCAAAGAAGTAACTGATCATCTTCCTCTAGCACTAATGTTTTCACATCTAATCCGACTTTCTCTTCTGTTCCTAATGCCCTTAACAAAACATTCTTTTTCGGGTGATATTCTGCGTCTTCTTTTGAAATTTCACCATGTCTCACAAGTTCATTAACAAGTGAGTGATCTTCCGTTACAAGCGAGATTTCCCCCTCTGATATCATATAACAACGACTATCTCCTATATGACCTATCGTCACAAAATTTGGTGTACAAATCGCTATTATAAGTGTTGTTCCCATACCATTACATTCTACATGTTGCTTAGAGTATTCATATATACGCTCATTAATAATCCCCACGCTAGTATGTAACCACTCTTCTACTTTTTTTGGCTCATTCATATTATGCGTTTGCTTCCAATAATCATGGAATAATTGAATGGTCATCGAGCTAGCTACATCACCAGCTCGATGACCTCCCATTCCATCTGCTACTACCGCTAAAATATTTCCATCTAAATTGTGAAAAACTCCTGCACTATCTTCATTATGTTGACGAACTTTTCCTTTATCTGATAGAAACACGGCTTTCATCTCGTCACCTCGTCTCTTCTTTGCGCTCCTTCGCACGCAACTGACCGCAGGCTGCATCAATATCATGACCTTGTTCACGGCGAATCGTTACATTTACTCCACGATCTTTTAACGTTTTTTCAAATAAGAAAATTTGTTCACGTGGCGTACGTACATAATCACGTTCAGGTACATAGTTTACCGGAATTAAGTTCACATGACATTTTACACCTTTCAAGAGCGCAGCAAGCTCTTCAGCGTGCTCAACTTGGTCATTTTCGCCTCCAAATAGTCCATATTCAAAAGTAATACGACGCCCTGTTCTATTTACATAGTATTTAATAGCTTCCATCAAATCTGGTAGCTTATAAGCACGGTTAATCGGCATTAATTTTGAACGTAATTCTGAGTTTGGAGCATGCAGTGAAATCGCAAAATTAATTTGTAAATCTTCTTCAGCGAACTTATAAATTTTCGGGATGATTCCACTTGTCGAAACTGTCATATGTCTCGCACCAATATGAAGTCCTTTTTCATGATTAATGATGCGTAAGAATCCCATTAAATTATCATAGTTATCAAATGGTTCTCCAATTCCCATAACGACAAGAGAACTTACACGTTCTTCTGATTCATCAAGTGCACGTTGCACTTCTACTACTTGTGCTACAATTTCTCCAGCTTCTAAGTTTCGCTTTAAACCGCCAAGCGTTGAAGCACAGAACGTACACCCAATACGACAACCTACTTGTGTTGTTACACAAATGGAATTTCCATATTCATGTCGCATTAATACCGTTTCAATAGAATATCCATCATATAATTGGAATAAGAATTTAATTGTTCCATCCGAAGACGTTTGTTTTACTAACGTATTTAAAGTAGTAATATCAAAGGAATTCGACAATTTTTCACGCAATCCTTTAGAAAGGTTTGACATATCCTCATAATTTTTTACACGTTTTTTATATAACCAATCAAAAATTTGTCCAGCACGGAACTTTGGTTCTCCTTGCTCCTTTAACCAATCTTGCATTTCATGAAGTTGTAAAGAGTAAATTGATGGTTTTTTCGTTTCTAAATTTTTCTTTTGTTTTCTCACAGTCGTTTCCACGATGCTACACCTTCTTCCTTAAACAAGCAATATAAAAGCCATCTGTTGCAAAATAATGCGGTAAAATTTGTACTTGACCTTCATCAATATACGGACTTAACTTTTCTGGCATACGCTCTTTTATCGTAGTATCCCACTCGAACTCAGGATGCTCTTGTAAAAATCGTTCTATTACTTGTTCATTTTCTATTTTCTCAATTGTACACGTACTATAAACAAGGCGACCACCTTGTTTTAATAACGGTGCGATTTTTTCTAGTATTGCAAGTTGAATCGTCGATAGTCTTTCACTATCGCCTTTATCTTTACCTAACTTAATATCAGGCTTACGTCTAATTACACCAAATCCAGAACATGGGGCATCTACTAATATTTTATCAAACGTTTCATTTGCAAAGTGTTCTTGTACTTTTCTAGCATCTAATGCCTTAGTTTCGACATTTCCTAGACCAAGTCGCTCTGCTTGTTGTTTAATTAAACGTACTTTGTGTGCATGTAAATCAAGGGACATGACTTGACCAGTTCCTTTTAATCGCTCTGCAATATGCGTTGTTTTTCCACCTGGAGCAGCACAACTATCAAGAACTACATCTCCCTCATCTGGTTCTAAGGCACGTGCTACCAGCATAGAACTTTCATCTTGAATAGAAAGAAAACCTTTTTTAAACGCATCTGTGTGCGCTACATTCCCTCTTTCAATTTGAATTGCATCATCTGATAAATCGCCACGCTTCGCTTCTATACCTTCACTAGCTAATAATGTAATTGCTTCTTCTACTGTTATTTTATCAACATTTACACGCGCTGTTGGTACAGGCGGTAACATGTTCACTTCACACATTTTCTCAGCAGTTTCTAAACCATATTCTGAAGCCCATTCTTGGACAAGCCAAACTGGATGACTTGTTGCAGTTGCCAAGCGTTCTACCGGATCTTTGATTTCATCTACAGAAGGTACACCTTCTCTTTGAATCGAACGTAATACACCGTTCACCATACCAGCAATTCCTTTATGCCCACGGCGCTTTGCAATCTCAACGGCTTCATGAATAGCCGCTCTTTCTGGTACTCGGTCTAAATAGATCATCTGATATAACGATAAACGAAGCAATACCCTTACCCATGCCTCAACCTTCTTTTTTAAAAAAGGTTGTAAATAATAATCTAATGTATCACGACGTTGAATTGTTCCATATACAATTTCAGTTAATAAACCAATATCTTTTCTATCAATTGTACTTTTTTCAATTAGATTATTTAAAAGTAAGTTACTGTATGCACCACTTTTTTCTACTTGAATTAAACCATCAAGAGCTAATTCACGAACATTTTGTCTCATGCATTTTCTCCTAACTTCGTTCCAATTTCAGGTTTTGTGCCACGTAAAAATTGCTCACAACTCATACGCTTTTTACCAGAAGGTTGTAATTCTGTAATTTTAACACCCGTTTCATTACCAGTTGCTACAACGAAACCATCTTCTTCGATCGCAACAATCGTACCTGCTTCAGCTGATTTCGTTACAGGTACTTTTTCTCCCCACCATACTTTAACAACTTGTCCTGCTAAAGTTGTATAAGCAACTGGCCATGGATTCAATCCGCGAATGTGATTGTATACTTCTTCACCTGTTTTTGTCCAATCAATTTTCTCTTGCTCACGTTTTATATTATATGCAAACGTTACTTCTTCCTCGTTTTGTTTAATTGGTTCTAACTTACCTTGAATTAGTAAAGGTACTGTTTTAGATAAAAGATGTGCCCCTGCTTCACTTAACTTATCAAATAACGAGCCTGTCGTTTCACGCTCTTCAATTTCCACTTCTACTTGCGTTAAAATATCACCAGCATCCAATTTTTCTACCATATACATAATTGTAATACCTGTTTTTTCTTTCCCTTCCATAATTGCATAATGGATTGGTGCACCACCACGAAGTTCAGGAAGTAAAGAAGCGTGGACGTTAATACATCCATACTTTGGTGCTTCTAAAATTTCATTTGGTACAATTTGACCGAACGCAGCTGTTACAATTAAATCCGGCTCTAATGCCAATACTTTTTCATATTCGTCTTTTTCACGGATTCTTAACGGTTGTAACACTGGAATACCATGTTTTTCTGCTTCCACTTTAACAGGTGTAGGTGTTAATACTTTCTTTCTGCCTACCGGACGATCTGGTTGCGTCACAACACCTATTACATCATAGCCATCTTCAATAAGACGACGAAGCACCGGCACTGAAAAGTCCGGTGTTCCCATAAATACTACTTTTATCATTTAAAAACCGCTCCTTTTAATACCTATTCTAATTCGTTTTCCTCATAATATCTTGTCACTTTCGATGTAAATAACACACCGTGTAAATGATCGATTTCATGTTGAATTGCACGCGCTAAAAACCCTTCTGCTTCTAGTAAAAATACTTTGCCTCGACGATTTTGCGCACGCACTTTAATATAATCCGCACGTTCCACTTCACCATAAAGTCCCGGGAAGCTTAAACAGCCTTCGGGACCTACTTGTTCACCACGTTTTTCTAATATCGATGGATTGATTAACTCAATTTTCCCAGTATCATCACCGATATCAACTACCGCCACTTGCAAGCTTACCCCTACTTGAGGCGCAGCTAAACCGACTCCGTCCGCAATTAACATTGTTTCATGCATATCTTTCAACAATTTCACTAACTTTTTATCAAAGTTAATTACTCTTTCACACGGTGTTTCTAACACTTCATTTGGATGCTTTACTATTTCTAAAACTGCCATATTTCCCTCCGCTACATTAACATTGTTGGATTAAAATCAATTGAGATTTGTAGCTCTTTTTGCATTTCTGCTTGATAATGTTCATTTACCATTTTGAGCACGTTCTTTAAGTTTGGTTCCCGTTTGTATTTTATCATGCATTGATAACGATATCTATCTTTTATCCTTGGAATTGCTGAAGCAACCGGTCCTAACACCATCGTTTGCTGCGAACAGTGCGTCCGTAAATGACCGACAATTTTTTCCGTCACTTGTACTGCCTTTAATAATTCTGGATGAGATACCGTCACAAGTACAACATAGTAATAAGGTGGGTATTGTCTCGTTCGCCTCATTTGCATTTCTTGATCAAAAAACACATCATATTGTTGGTTCTTTGCTAACTCTATACTATAATGTTCTGGCGTATACGTTTGAATTATAACTTCCCCTGGCAATTCATGTCGGCCTGCTCGTCCACTTACTTGCGTCAATAACTGATAAGTCTTTTCACTCGCCCGGAAATCAGGTAAATGAAGCATCGTATCAGCAGTTAAAACACCAACAAGCGTTACTTTCGGAAAATCTAACCCTTTTGCAATCATTTGTGTTCCAAGTAATATATCTGCTTTTTCTTCCCCGAACGCCTTTAATAATTTCTCATGCATCCCTTTACGACTCGTCGTATCTACATCCATTCGAATGACTCGTGCCTCTGGAAATAGTTTTGTAATTTCTTCTTCGACCTTTTGCGTACCTGTACCAAAGAAACGAATGTATGTACTTTGACAAGCAGGACACGCAGTCGGCATATTTTCTTCGTAACTGCAATAATGGCATTTTAAACGATGATTCATTTTATGATATGTCAGCGAGATATCACAATGCGGACATTGTACAACATACCCGCAATCACGGCACATAACAAATGTAGAATGACCTCTTCTATTTAAAAAGAGCACCATTTGTTCTTTCTTTTCTAACCGATCTGCTATTTTTTCATGCAGTGCCTTTGAAAACATGGAGCGATTCCCGTCACGAAGTTCTTCACGCATATCAACAATCTCTACTGTCGGTAAAGCTTGTTCGTTCATACGTTTTTCCATCGTCAGTAATTCATACACACCTTTTTTCGCTCTTGCAAACGATTCAAGCGTCGGTGTTGCACTACCAAGAACGATAGGGCATTTATGATATTGTCCTCTCCACACAGCTACATCCCTTGCATGATACCTCGGATTATCTTCTTGCTTGTAGCTCGATTCATGTTCCTCATCAATAATAATAATCCCTAAATTTTCAAAAGGAGCAAATACAGCTGAACGTGCACCAACTACGACTTTCACTTCTTTTCTTAAAATCTTACGCCATTCATCATATTTTTCTCCAACAGACAGCGCACTATGAAGAACTGCAACTTGTGAGCCAAATCTACCTTTAAAACGATCTACCATCTGAGGCGTTAGTGCAATTTCAGGAACAAGTACAATAGCTTCTTTTCCTTTCTCGAGCACCGCTGCTATAGATTGTAAATATACTTCTGTTTTTCCGCTTCCTGTAACACCATATAGTAAAAATGGATTGTAAGTTTCATTTGTAATTGATGATAAAATCGGTGTAATAACTTGCTTTTGTTCCTCAGTAAGTGGGAATGGTTTCGTTTGTTCAAAATCGTCATCGTCATACGGATTTCGGTACACTTCCACATACTTTTCTGAGAGTAGTCCCTTTTTAACAAGTGCTTTAATTGGAGCATCTGTTATTTGTAACTCTTCTGTTATTACTTTCAACGGTACACTTTTATAATTTTCCACAAAATAATAGAGGACATCTTGTTGTTTTTTACTTTTCAGTTCAAATGCTGCTAATTCTAATTTATCTTCTGGCAACTCCGGTTGAACGACTCTTTGTTTCTTCTTTTGTACTTTATCTTTTACTTGATAAACAACTTCAATCGTACCATGTTTAATTTCTTGTTGAATCGTGCGGTATAGCTGTGGCTGCGTCTCAATCGCTTCCCAATCTATCGCTTCTTTGTCCTGAAATAAAAACAGTAGTTCAGGTGCTACTTCTTCTTGTTTACGAAGTTGTAGACGTTTTTTATATGTTGCTTTTATCGCCGTTGGAAGCATAACTTGAAAAGCTGAAATCATATAACATAACGTTTCACTTGTAAGCCAATACCCTAGCTTTAACAACTCTTCATTTAAAACGGGTGTTACATCTAAAATTTCATGAATTGTCTTTAACTTCTTACTTTCTACTTCAACCGAATCTTTAATCCCAATAATAAAACCTTGCAATTTCCTTGGGCCAAACGGAACTACTACACGCATGCCTGTCTGGACAATATCTTCCCATTTTTTAGGGATAATATAATCAAATGGTCGATCTGTCTGACGTGCAGGTACATCAACAATTACACTTGCAAATTTCATAGACGATCATCTTCTAACATCATTTCAATTTGCTTTAATATTTCACGAGCAACCTCTTTCTTCGTTAAAAGTGGCAACTCTATAACTTCTCCATCTTTTCTATACATTGTTACAATGTTCGTATCTGTACCAAATCCAGCTCCTTGCGCCTTTACGTCGTTTGCAACAATCATATTCGCATTTTTCTCACGTAATTTTTTCGTTGCATATTCCTCTACGTTTGTCGTTTCAGCCGCAAAACCGATAAGTAACTGTTTGTCTTTCATCTCACCTAACGTTTTTAAAATATCTACTGTTCTCTCAAGTTCAATTACAGCATCGCCATTTTTCTTTTTCATTTTATTATCATGAACGTATTTCGGGCGATAATCTGCAACTGCTGCTGTTTTAATAACAACATCCACGTCTTCATAATGTTGAATAACCGCCTCTAACATATCTTGTGCAGATTCCACTTGCACCGTAGTTACATGTAATGGCGGGTTTAATGCTGTCGGTCCCGAAACGAGTATAACATCAGCCCCTAAGTTCGCTGCCACTTCCGCAATCGCATATCCCATTTTTCCAGAAGAAAAATTGGTCATAAAACGAACTGGATCAATCTTTTCACGTGTTGGACCAGCAGTTATTAATATTCTTTTTCCATGCAATGGTTTTTGTTCTGAAAAAGCCTCTTCTAACCGTGCGATAATCGCTTCAGGTTCTTCTAATCTTCCTTTCGCTACATAACCACACGCTAAAAAACCTTCTCCAGGCTCAATAAATGTATATCCTAACGTTTTTAACGTCATCATATTTTTTTGAACAATTTTATTTTCATACATATGCACATTCATAGCAGGTGCAATCCACACTGGGGCTGTAGTAGCTAACAAAGTAGTTGTAATCATATCATCTGCAATACCGTTAGCTAACTTTCCAATACAATTGGCTGTAGCAGGTGCAACAAGTACAACATCTGCCCAATCTGCTAAATCGATATGAGCAATAACAGCTGAGTCTTTCTCATCGAATGTATCCGTATATACATCATGGCGAGAAAGCGCTTGGAATGTAAGAGGTGTAACAAATTTCATTGCCGACTCACTCATCATTACTTTTACAATAGCACCAGATTGTGTCAATTTACTCGTTAACGCAGCCGCTTTAAAGACCGCAATGCCTCCTGTTACACATAAAAGTATCTTTTTCCCTTTTAGCATATGGCTCGTCCTCTTTCTTTTTCAAACTTATAATACTGAAACAAGATTATCAGCTCATCAGTATCAATATTTCTTCCCTACCGTAAAAAAATAACAACCTACTTGTAAATAGGTTGTTACCGTTACATAGAAAATTATAAAGTCTATGTTTTAAATTGTCGAAGACAAAGTCTTATTCAGTTACTTTATCTTCACTTGGTACGTAGCTTAACGCTTCCATATCGATTTCTTCTAATGCTTTACCTACACATTTATGAGAAACTGGTTTTTCTACAACACAGTTATTAGCAAGTTGCATTTCGCGCGCACGTTTTGCAGCCACTGTTACAAGTGTATATTTAGAATCGATTTTTGTTAATAATGAATCAATTGATGGATTTAACATAATTATAGACCCTCCGTCATTTCTTTATAATATTTTGCTACTCTTTCGCGGCGGCAATGTTCGCCAACCACAATTGCTTTAATTCTTTCACAAGCTAGTTCAACTTGGTCGTTTTCTACAACGTAGTCGTAAGCGTCCATCATATCAATTTCTTCTTTCGCTACCGTTAAACGATTTTCAATAACATCTTCAGTTTCTGTACCACGACCGACAATTCGGTTCTTTAGTTCAGATAAACTTGGAGGTGCTAAGAAAATAAATACACCTTCTGGGAAAGCTTTCTTAACTTGAATTGCTCCTTGCACTTCAATTTCTAAGAATACATCTTTTCCTTCTTGTAATGTTTTTTCAACATAGTCAATTGGTGTTCCGTAATAATTACCTACGAACTCAGCCCACTCAAGTAATTTTTCATTACGAATCATTTCCTCAAATTCTTCTCTCTCTTTAAAGAAATAATCCACACCATCCACTTCACCTTCACGTGGCTTACGTGTCGTTACTGAAATGGAGTACTGAAAACGTGTATCCTCATGACTAAACAGCTCTTTTCGAACCGTTCCTTTACCAACCCCAGAAGGTCCTGAAAGAACGATGAGCAATCCTCTTCTACTTCTCATAAATATGTAAAACCTACCCTTCCTCACTTAAATCTTCTTTATTATTCAAACGATGTGCAATCGTCTCTGGCTGAATTGGACTTAATACAACATGCCCATCATCCATAACAATAACCGCCCTTGTTTTTCTCCCATACGTAGCATCAAGCAAAGCATTATGTTCGCGTGCTTCCTGTACTGTTCGTTTAATAGGAGCTGACTCCGGACTTACAATAGCAATAATTCGATGAGCAGATACAATATTTCCGTATCCAATATTTAAAAACCTCATGGCCATAGTTTGCGCCTCCTAGTAAGTCTATCCGATTTCTCCACCACGTATAACTTTATCTATTTTTTGAAAGCTACTCAATATTTTGTACTTGTTCACGAATTTTTTCAAGGTTATTTTTCATTTCTACAACATATTTTGAAATTGTTAAGTCATTTGCCTTAGAACCAATCGTATTAATTTCTCTATGCATCTCTTGCACGATGAAATCCATTTTCCTTCCAACAGGCTCTTCAATCTGCAGTGTTTCACGGAATTGTTCTAAATGACTTTGCAAACGAACTAACTCTTCGTGAATATCACAACGCTCAGCAAAGATTGCAACTTCTGTTAGCAATCTTTGTTCATCTAGATCTTGATTATGTAATTCCTTTAAGCGATTTTCTAATCGTTCACGATATTTTTGTGTAACAATTGGTGCATGCGGAATAATAGCATTTACACAATTATGAATCTCTTGTAAGCGATACGCTATATCTTTATGTAATCGTTCTCCTTCGCCATCTCTCATCGTTTTTAACATATGAGCAGCTTGGCGAACAGCCTCATATAAACTGTTCTCAAATTGTTCATTTACGTTTTCTACCTCTTCAATCGCTGTTACTTCTGGCATTGCCATTAATTGCTCGAGTGTAATAGAATCTTGTAATTGAAATTTTCCTTTTATATCTTCCATAATTGATTGGTACTGCTCAAGAAGCGACCAATTCACACTTAATTTTCTTTCAACAAGCCCTTCACCCGCTATACTAATAGACACTTCAATACGTCCACGGCGAACTTGCTGTGCAATTATTTTACGAATTTTGTCTTCAAATACCGTCATTTGCTTCGGTAGTCGAATACTCATCTCTAGAAAACGGTGGTTCACCGATTTCATTTCTACTGTAATTTGAAAAGTATCACTCTCTACTTTCGACCTTCCAAATCCTGTCATACTACAAATCATTTTTTATCACATCCAAGCCATGAAATAACTCAATGAAAAAGGTAATAGAGACAAGGCTCTACTACCTTCTGTAAATTATATCACATTTTCATATCATTGACTATTTCAAGTTTAATCCCTTCTTATATAATATTGGCTTTTTCTTCCCCTTTTTCCCTGTTAATAAAGAGCCTACTAATAAGAAGGTCGGAATTGACGATAAACCTCCAATTAACAACCAATCTCTCGCTTGTATTGGCATCGTGCTAAAAATCGGTTGTAACGGTGGATAATATATAACGACTAGCATGAGTAGTAATGAAATGATAACCGCTCCTACTAAATACACATTTCCAAACGGATTGCGGTGGAAAACAGAATGCTCACTTCGGCAATCAAATACATGAATCAGCTGAGCAAGTACCAATGTTGCAAACGCTACAGTTTGTGCATATTTCAGTTCATTTGGATGTTGATTATACGCAATAATAAATGCTACTAACGTCACTGCTCCTATTAGAAAGCCACGGCTTATAATTTTCCAGGCAAGCCCTCTAGCAAATACCCCTTCTTTCGGATGACGCGGCGTTCTCTTCATCACGTCTCCCTCGGCCTTATCCAAACCTAACGCCATCGCCGGTAAACCGTCAGTAACTAAATTCACCCATAAAATTTGAATTGGAACCATCGGCAGCGGTAGTGCAAGTAACATGGCAAATAACATGACCAAAATTTCTCCAACGTTCGATGCTAATAAATAACGAATAAACTTACGTATGTTCTCGTATATATTTCTACCTTCTTTAATTGCTGATTTTATCGTAGCGAAATTATCGTCCAGCAATACGAGAGATGAAGCTTCTTTTGCAACATCTGTCCCTGTAATTCCCATCGCTATCCCAATATCCGCAGTTTTTATAGCCGGAGCATCGTTTACTCCATCACCTGTCATCGCCACTATATGCCCTTTATTTTGCAACGCCTTAACAATTTTTAATTTATGTTCTGGTGATACACGAGCAAATACATACGTATCTTCTACAACATTTTCTAATTCTTCTACATCCATAGTTGCGAGTTCTACCCCTTCAACAACGCGTCCACCTGGTGGTAAAATACTTAATTGTTCTGCAATCGCCATTGCAGTCACTTTATGATCACCTGTAATCATCACTGTTCGAATACCAGCTTCTCTGCACTCTTTTACTGCCTGCTCTACTTCTGGTCTTGGCGGATCAATCATTCCTTGTATTCCAACTAACATAAAATCTTTTTCAACGTCTCTTTCATGTTCAATTGAGTCTGTTACTTTTAAAGGCTTAAAAGCAACTGCAATTGTTCGAAGTGCTTGACTACCTAAGCTATGAATAGCCGCCTGTACTTCTTTTCTATACAACTCACTTAATGGTTGCTGCTTATCCCCCCATAAAATCGTTTGACTCATTTGCAGAAGGACATCTGGTGCTCCCTTCGTAACGACAAACTTTTTCCCCTCTCGATCTCGTACAATAACACTCATCATTTTTCGAGTTGAATCAAACGGAAATTCACGAATAATTTCAAATTTCCCTTTCAGCGCCTCACGCGTTATCCCCGCTTTCATTGCTGCAGCTACAAGCGCCCCCTCAGTTGGATCTCCATCTAATACATACGCCTTTTTCTTTTGAATAATATTTGCGTTATTACATAGCGAACCAAATGTAAGTAGTTGATAAAGTGATTTCGTCTTAGCTGGATTAATTTCTTTTTCACCTTTCATAAAAGAGCCATTAGGTTCATACCCTTGGCCTGTCACTTTCCACAATTCTCCACCTGACCACATATGTGTTACCATCATTTTGTTTTGCGTCATCGTTCCTGTTTTATCAGAGCATATGACAGAAGCACAGCCTAACGTTTCTACTGCTGGTAACTTTCTTACAATTGCTCTCTTTTTTATCATACGCTGTACACCAAGCGATAAAGCTACTGTAACGATTGCTGGTAACCCTTCTGGAATAGCAGCAACAGCTAGCGACACGCCAGCTAAAAACATATGATATACTTCATTCCCTTGATACACACCAGCTAACACGACAAGCGCTGTCAAAATAAGAGCCACAATAATTAATATTTTCCCAAGTTGCTCTAATCTTCTTTGCAATGGTGTTTCCATTTGCTCTGCATTTTGCAACATATTTGCAATTTGGCCCATCGCTGTATTCATACCCGTTGCTACAACGACTCCTGTTCCAGACCCTCGTGTAATCATCGTACCCATAAAAGCCATATTTTTTTGATCACCAATTGAAACATCTTGCCCTTGCAACGCTTCTACTTTCTTCTGCACTGGAACTGACTCTCCTGTTAAAGCTGATTCTTCAATATATAAACTCGACGCCTCAACAAGACGTACATCAGCTCCAATACGATCGCCACTAGAAAATTTAATAACATCACCTAAAACGAGTGCTTTAGACGGTGCCTTTACCCACTTTCCATTTCGCAGTACAGTTACTTGTGGGGCGGCTAGCTCTTTTAAAGCTTCCAAGGACTTTTCAGCCTTTCTTTCTTGAAAAAATCCGAGAATACCATTGATAATAACAATTGCCACAATCGCAATAGAATCAATGTATTCCCCTAAAAAAGCCGAAACGATTGTTGCACCAAACAAAACAAGCACCATAAAATCTTTAAATTGCGCCAAAAATACCATTAGTGCAGAAGGCCTTTTTGCTTCATCTAGTTCATTTGTACCAAATTTTTTTATTCGCCCTTCTGCTTCTTTCTCTGTAAGTCCAACCTTCACATTCGTATTCGTTCTTTCTTCCACTTCATGTGCACGCATTCCATACCAGTTCATCCTGCTATCGACCTCCTGATTCCAGACATACTCTATTGAAAGCTTATTCAGCCTCGTCCAAAAAAATGCTATAATTAACTTTTAGTTAGAAAGGAGTGTTCATTTATGGCATTCGATGGATTATTTACAAGAGCGATTACACATGAAATTGCAAATTCTCTTTACACGGGAAGAATTTCAAAAATATATCAACCTTCAAAATACGAGATTTTATTACATATTCGAGCAAACGGAAAAAATCAAAAACTGATTCTTTCCGCTCATCCGACATATGCACGTTTACACTTAACAAATCAAAATTATGATTCACCTGCACTTCCACCAATGTTCTGTATGCTTCTTCGTAAGCATTTAGAAGGTGGATTCATTGAAAAAATTGAACAAATTGATTTAGAGCGTATTATTCAAATTACCGTTCGTAGCAGAAATGAAATTGGTGATGAATCGCTAAAAACATTAGTAATTGAAATTATGGGACGACATAGTAACATCATTTTAGTAGACACAAAAACAAACAATATTTTAGATAGCTTAAAACACGTTTCCTTAGCAGTAAACCGACATCGAACTGTATACGCTGGAGCTGAATATATTGCACCACCAGCACAACATAAAATTAACCCACTTCAGATCGAAACAAATGATGAATTTATTAGACCGCTAGACTTTCTATCTGGAAACATGGATAAACAGCTAGTCGGAACCTTTACCGGAATATCACCGTTATTCGCAAAAGAAGTAGTGAAAAAAGCAGGTATGGTAAATGAAAAAGCATTAGCTGACGCATTTTTCTCCATACAAAAACCATTATTAACTCATACATATTCACCAACAATGACTACTTCAAATGGGAAAGAATTCTTTTATCTTTTCCCTCTTGCGCACTTAGCTGGAGAAGACAAGACATTCTCATCTGTTAGTGAATTGCTAGACCGTTTCTTTTTTGGAAAAGCAGAGCGTGACCGTGTAAAACAACAAGCTCATGATTTAGAGCGCTTTATGCAAAACGAAAAAAATAAAAATGAGAAAAAACTCATTAAACTAGAAAAAACATTACAAGATGCTGGAAAAGCAGATAAATATCAACTATTTGGAGAACTACTTACAGCCAATATGTACGCTTTGAAAAAAGGCGATAAAGATATTGAAGTCGTTAACTATTATGATGAAAATGGTGGAACTGTAAAGATCGCATTAGATCCTTTAAAAACGCCATCTGAAAATGCACAACGCTATTTCCAAAAGTACCAAAAAGCGAAAAATTCCGTTGTTGTTGTAGAAGAACAAATCGAAAAAACAAAGGAAGAAATTCTTTATTTTGATAGCTTACTTCAACAAATGGAAGCTGCTTCTTCAAAAGATATTGAAGAAATTCGTGAGGAATTAGCTGAAGAAGGTTATATGCGCAATCGTAAAACGAAAAACGGAAAGAAAAAGCCTACTAAACCAGTATTAGATAAATATGTAGCAAGTGATGGCACAGAGATTTTCGTCGGTAAAAACAATAAACAAAATGATTATTTAACAACGAAATTTGCCCGTCGTGATGAAATTTGGTTACATACGAAAGATATACCTGGTTCTCACGTTGTCATTCGTTCTTTAGAACCTGCTGAAGAAACTTTACTAGAAGCTGCCAAAATTGCTGCTTATTACAGTAAAGCAAAAGAGTCTAGTTCTGTACCTGTTGATTTCACCAAAATACGCCATGTGAAAAAACCGAGTGGTGCAAAACTTGGTTTTGTTACGTACGACAATCAGCAAACAGTTTATGTAACACCAGATGCTGATACTGTAATGAAATTAAAAGCGTAAATACAAAAATGCGTTGCTTATAAGCAACGCATTTTTTATATGTTGTCAATTTAGTTGCTATATCCATTCCATATTGTCAAAAAATTTGACAGTTTCATTTCACATTTGTATAAATTTTTTTACAACATGTAAATAACATACAAGTGCAACTCCAATCAATATTTTTATCTCCCCTCCCCTAAAATATATGTTGCCCCTACCATACTTTCTTCAAATATACATCTTGGCACACTATTTGCTTTATTCAATACTGTGAATAGGGGGAATAACATGACTTTAAAAATTAATAAAATCCAAAATCAACTACAAAACTACGAAATTGACGGATTGCTTATTACCAAAAAAGAAAACCGCCAATATGCAACTGGTTTTACAGGTAGCGCTGGCGTCGTCTTACTCTCTGCGGATAAAGCAGTTTTTATAACTGATTTTCGCTATGTTGATCAAGCGAAATCACAAATAAAAGATGCTGAAATTATTATGCATGAAGGAAATTTAGAAAAAGAAATTGCAAATCAAGTATCGAAATTAAACATTCAAAAACTCGGAATTGAAGAAAACAACATGACATTGCAACAATATAAGAACTTACAAAAATACGTACATGTAGAAATGGTTCAAGTATGCGAAATCATCGAAAATATTCGTATCATTAAAGACACGCCTGAAATAGAAACAATGAAAATCGCAGCTAATATTGCGGACGAAGCATTTCACCACATCCTTACGTTTCTAAAACCAGGAATAAGTGAAAATGATGTACGAGATGAGTTAGAATTTTTCATGCGAAAAAAAGGGGCTACATCCTCTTCCTTCCAAATCATCGTAGCTTCTGGCGTCCGTTCTTCCCTTCCTCATGGAGTTGCATCCAATAAAATAATCGAACGAGGCGACGTCGTTACATTAGATTTCGGTGCACTTTACGACGGATATTGTTCCGATATAACACGTACTGTAGCAATTGGAGAACCATCAGAAGAATTCAAAAAGATATACAATATTGTACTTGAAGCATTAAAACGCGGGACTGAAGCGATTAAACCTGGAGAAACTGCAAAACGTATCGATGATATAACGAGAAACTACATTACTGAGCATGGATACGGTCAATATTTTGGACATTCTACTGGTCATGGTCTTGGATTAGAAATTCATGAACCTCTCCGCCTATCCCAAGAAAGTAAGGCTACTTTAGAAGAGGGTATGGTCGTTACAGTTGAACCAGGTATTTACATACCGAACTGGGGCGGTTGTAGAATTGAAGACGATATCGTCATTACAAAAGATGGATATGAAGTGATTACAAAATCAACTCGGGAACTAATTGTTATTCCGTGTTGAAATCATAGCCTTTTTTAAAGGAGTTTTTCGTTGCACATAGAATTCATTCTCTGGAGTCATCGTTTAAAGAGGGGGAATTTTAATTGAACTTTGTAATTGATAAAATAGATGGTTTACAGCCTGAATTTTCAAAACTTGTTTCCATGATGGATTACGCTCGCTATACAACAATGCAAGCCGTGGAAGGTTTAACAATTGAAGAACTTGATTATTTATATGATGAGGAAGCAAACTCAATTGGCATGCTTTTGTACCATATGGCCGCTATTGAATTTTACTACCAGATTCATACTTTTGAAGACCGTGAACCAACGGAGGCTGAGTTAGAACGTTGGTTACCTGCTATTGAGTTAGGGGATCTTGGACGCGAGAAAATAAAAGGAAACTCTATAGAATTTTACATAAACACATTACAAGAAGTACGTTCGAAAACGATCGAGACTTTTCAATCGTTACCTGATGAATGGCTATTTAAAACGACAGACTTTTGGTATGACAAACCAGCAAATAACTACTTTAAGTGGTTTCACGTATTTGAAGATGAAATCAATCATCGCGGACAAATTCGCTTAGTTAAAAAGATGCAAAAAGCTCATTCAATAAAATGAGAAAATGCCACCTTATTTGGTGGCATTTTCTATTCGTTAGCGAATAGCTTTTCATTTACTTTTTTAACGACTAGCGCTACCACTATTAAAATGCATGTTAAATATAACAATTTCGCAAAAAATAACCATCCTTGAAACATTACAATTCCATCTATTATTTCATTTCCCTTCAGTAACAAAAATGGAATCGTGCTAATTATAATACCAAACTCGATGCTGAAAACAATTTTCTTTTTTCTGCTATATGATTTCCATTCGTTCCAGCGATACATAGGTGCAAAAATCAATACTCCTATACATAATATAACTGGTACCCATTCACTTTTAAAAAATTGCCCTGAAATAACTGATAATAGTAAACAAACGAGCACACCATAATAACCTATTTTCTCTCTCATTCGTACTCCCCCATTCTACTTCTCCTTTAATATGTAACTTGCTATGCTTATAACAATTCTTAGAAAAATAACTACTACAATTACAATATAAAGACTTTTTGCAGACGACATCCATTCTTGAAAAATAGACATTTTCTCCATTTGTTTCTGACCCTCTATTAAAATAACTCCTACGAATAATGAACAAACAACGATGATACCTATCATAATTCCAATACTTTTCTTGCTATATTGTTTCATATCATCCCAGTTATATAAAAGTATAAGTACAAACCAAAAAACAGGTATAATACTGATCCATTCATTGCTTGTAAACATATTTAAAATGATTAATAGACTACAAGAGAGGATAAAGCCCCAAAACCCAATTATTTTGCGCATAAGCCCTCCTTTAATTCCATTTTTAGGATTAATTGTATTGTAACATCCATTTTTTATTCTTACCATTGCAGTACATGAAATTTTACTTTTTTTCTGTTTCTTATACTCACATACTTTCCCTACTTTCATACAATAAACTACACGATTGCCTAAGGATGTGAATGTTATGGGAGTTGAATTAACGCTATTACACGCTCTCTATGTTATTTGTTTACTCACTATTATTATCTTTTTTATTTTCCGAAAGGATACGACGATTATTTGTATCGTTTTCATCTTTTTATTAGCATTAACTGCTACAAGTTCTATCCCTCTTGCCGTTAGCGGCATTTTTCAAAGTTTTATTTACGCTATTACTGAGCTATTACCAACTATATTAATCATTTCCATTATCGTATCCATGAGCAATTTACTCATTCATACCGGCATAAATGATACGATGATTTCACCATTTACAAAGATGATTCGTACCCCTACCCTCGCCTACTGGATTATCGGCCTTTTAATGATGACAATTTCTTTCTTCTTTTGGCCTTCTCCAGCTGTTGCCTTAATGGGAGCGATTTTATTACCGGTTGCTGTACGTGTCGGTCTTCCACCAATTGGAGTGGCAATTGCTATGAACTTATTCGGTCATGGGATTGCTTTATCCGGCGACTTCGTTATACAAGGTGCACCAAAATTAACTGCAGACGCTGCTGGTCTTCCTGTTTCTAGCGTTGTTTCTGCAAGTGTTCCACTCGTTATCGTTATGGGGGTTGTGACAACTTCTGTCGCTTTTTTCTTCTTACGAAAAGAGTTTCATACAAGACCATCGTTACAAGACTCTGTTTCATCAACGGAACCATCTAAAACTACTATTTTATTATCCCCTCACATAAAGAAATGGCTCGCTATATGTATCCCTATCGTATATATCATTGATATCCTTTGCATGATTCAATTTAAACTACAAGGAAGCGATGCAACTGCACTTATCGGCGGGACGACTGTTATTATGATTATCATCATTTCTCTCATCGCCTATAAAGGCAATGGACTGAATAAAACGACCGATTATTTTATAGAAGGTCTCCAATTTGGATTTAAAATTTTCGGACCAGTTATTCCAATCGCTGCACTCTTTTATTTAGGGGATAGCGGCTTTGTGAAAATTATCGGGGACTATTTACCGAAAGGTTCGCACGGAATCATTAACGACTTAGGAATCGCTTTGTCTCAAACAGTTCCTTTAAATCAATATGTATCGGCGGGAACATTAACTATCGTTGGTGTCATAACAGGTTTAGATGGATCTGGCTTTTCTGGTATATCACTTGCTGGTTCCATTGCCAATCTTTTCGGAACAGCACTTGGGCATGGCACAGCTACATTAACAGCACTCGGGCAAATTGCTGCCATATGGACCGGAGGCGGGACGTTAATTCCTTGGGCACTTATTCCTGCCGCTGCAATTTGTAAAGTGGATCCATTTGAACTTGCACACCGAAACTTTTTACCGGTTGTTATCGGTTTACTTGTCACCACGATCGTTGCGATGTTTCTTCTATAGCGTAAGCAAGTTTTCTCTTGCTTACGTATTTTATTGTGAAATCCAGCATTTATTACTGACTTTCAAAAGGGATTATATACATGTTAGCGAAGTTATATTAAGAGAGTATTTTTTTAAAACGTTTACGAGAAACAGATTACTTCCATTCGAAAAGGGGACATAACTATGAATGAATTGATTTTCGTCTTATTAATTTGTCCGTTACTTATCTTTATCGTTTCTGTTGTTGGAACCCGCAAGACGAAAACGTATTACGTCATGCCGATTGTAACGTTTGCTAGTTTTTTAATAATAGGTGTTATCGCCTTTACTCCAAAATTCTTCTTTTGGGTTGGCATGTACAGTATCTTTTCATTTATTATTTCTTATATGACGCTATTGTTTGTAAGAGGATATGAGGTTGCGGAAAACGCTAAATAGTTATTAGCAAGGAGATTATCATATGATTTTCTTTGATATTGATGGAACTTTACTTGATTATAAGGCTGCTGAAAGAAATGGTATTATAGATTTCTTTCAAGTATATAGTACTATTTTTTCAGGTAATGAATTAGAGGCGACAAAAGTCTGGCATGAATTATCAGAAGCATATTTCAACAAATTTTTATCCAAGGAATTATCTTTTCAAGAACAACAAAGGATGCGAATGTATCATTTATTTAAAACATATGGAGTAAACTTATCACCCGAAGAATCTCAGCACAAATTCAATCAATATATAAAACTATATAAGAACAACTGGACGGCGTTTGAAGATGTACACTATACATTACACGCCTTGCAGCAAGAAGGGCACACATTAGGTATCATTAGCAATGGTGACTATGAGCAACAAGTCGAAAAGTTAACCACTCTAAACATTCTACAATATTTTAAATATATATTTACTTCTAGTGAACTTGGCATATCAAAACCAAACCCTGAAATTTTTCAAAGAACTGTATTACAATCGAATTTTGAAATAAAAGATTGCTATTATATTGGTGATCGATTAAAGACAGATGCAATTAGTAGTACAGCAGCTGGAATGCAAGGGATATGGTTAAATCGGGATAACTCGCAACTCAAGTACAATATTCCTACTATATGCTCTTTACATGAAGTTTTAACAGTGATATAAAAAGACGACCGCGTTCCCCCGCAGTCGTCTTTTTTCGTGTTACGCTGTGATCCAAGCTTCGTTAGCTGGATTTTTACGCCACTCTTGTAATTTTTTCGTTTCAGCTTGTCCGATCATACCTTTTTCTGCTGCTACTTCAGTTAATGCACTGTAGTCGCTTAAAGAGTATGATGCTACGTTAGCTGCTTCTAGTTTTTCTTTTCCTGCTTCTAGCTCGTATGTGAAGATTGATACGATTCCTAATACTTCACAGCCAGCTTCACGAAGTGCTTCTACACATGTAATTGCACTACCGCCAGTTGAAATTAAGTCTTCTACTACTACTACCTTTTGACCTTTTTCAGCTTTTCCTTCAATTTGGTTCCCTTTACCGTGACCTTTTGCTTTACTACGTACGTAGCACATTGGTAAATCCATACGATCGCTTACCCATGCAGCATGCGCAATACCAGCAGTTGCTGTTCCTGCAATAACTTCTACAGTTGGGAAGTGCTCTTTAATTAACTCTTCTAATCCAGCTGCAATCGCTTGACGTACTTTTGGATAAGATAAAGTTAAACGGTTATCACAATAAATTGGTGATTTCATACCTGAAGACCAAGTGAATGGATCATTCGGTTGTAAAAATACTGCTCCAATTTCTAATAAATGCGATGCGATTTCTTTTTTCATACTGTTACACCTTCCCACTGTTTTTTTACTGTTTTATACGCTTCAAGCGGATTTTCTGCTTTTGTAATACTACGTCCAACTACGATATAGCTTGAGCCAAGTTCCCTCGCACGTTTCGGTGTTGCTACGCGCACCTGGTCATTTACATCATCGCTCGCAAGACGAATCCCCGGTGTTACTGTTACAAATTCATTTCCGCATACTTCACGTAATTTTGGAACTTCAAGTGTTGAACAAACAACGCCATCAAGTCCACTTTCTTTCGTTAGTTTTGCATAATGAGCAACCGCTTCTTCTAACGTTTTCTCAATGCCGATCTCTTTTTTCATCATAGCTTCCGAAGTGCTTGTTAGTTGTGTAACTGCAATACAAATCGGTCTCTCTTTTCCTTCTTGCTTACCTTCCTCTAATCCCTCAATCGCAGCTTTCATCATACTGCTTCCCCCAGCAGCATGAACATTTACCATATCAACATCTAGACTAGCTAGGCTACGCATAGCGCTTTTTACTGTATTCGGAATATCATGAAGTTTTAAATCTAGAAAAATCTTATGTCCTTTTTCTTTTAAGTACGTAATAATCGCAGGGCCTTCTTTGTAAAATAACTCCATACCAACTTTGACAAATAACTCTTCCCCTTCAAAGTGGCGCAAGAATTGTTCTACATCTTGTTTCCCTGGAAAATCTAATGCAACGATTAACGACTGTGACATGTTTGCTTCCAGCTCCTTCCTTGGCATTCCGAAATGTGATCAAATCCTAATTCATCTAGTAACGCTGGTAACTCTTCAATAATTGTCGGACATACGAACGGATCGATAAAGTTCGCTGTACCTACTGCAACTGCGCTTGCGCCAGCGTAGAAGAATTCGATTACATCTTCCGCTGTTTCAATACCACCCATTCCGATAATTGGAATGTTAACCGCTTGGCTTACTTCATGTACCATACGAATTGCTACTGGCTTAATCGCAGGACCTGATAATCCACCTGTACGGTTTGCTAAAATTGGTTTAGCTGTTTTTAAATCTAGACGCATACCAAGCAATGTATTAATCATCGTTAAACCATCGGCACCTGCATTTTCAATCGCTTTTGCGATTTCTACAATGTTTGCCACGTTCGGTGACAACTTCACGTATACAGGTACTTCAGAAACCTCTTTTACTCGCTTCGTTAAATCAGCAGCAATTTCAGGATTTGTACCAAAGGCGATACCACCTGTTTTTACGTTCGGACAAGAAATATTTAATTCTAGTGCATGGACATTAGGCGCTTTAGAAATTTCCTTTGCAACCGCTACGTAATCCTCAGCTTGTGAACCTGCAACGTTTGCAATGATTGGAAGGTCAAATTGTTCTAACCATGGTAATTCAGAATTCATTACTTTTTCTAATCCTGGGTTTTGAAGTCCGATTGCATTTAACATGCCACCCGGTGTTTCAGCAACACGAGGCGTCGGATTTCCATAGCGTGGTTGTTCTGTCGTCGCTTTAATCATGATTGATCCTAGTACACTTAAATCGTAAAACTGTGCATATTCACGACCAAATCCAAAGCATCCAGATGCCGGTATAATTGGATTTTTTAATGATAATCCTGGTAATTCAACTTGCAATCTGTTCATAGTACAACCTCCCCGATTGGAAATACTGGTCCGTCGCTACACACCTTCTTGTAAGAATGTCCACTTGGATCTTCTTGTAAGTGGCATACACATGCGAAACAAGCTCCAATACCACAGCCCATACGTTCTTCTAATGAAATATAGGCTTTTTTCTCTTTGTAACGTCCTTCTAATGCACGAAGCATCGCTAACGGACCACATGAATAAAGAATATCAAAGTCAATTCCATAATGATCAATTACATCTGTGACAAATCCTTTTGTACCGTGTGTACCGTCTACTGTCGCAACGTACGTATCACCAAGCTCTGCAAATTTTTCTTCATAGAAAACGACATCTTTCGTTTGGAAACCTAAGATGTGAATCACACGTACACCTTTTGCAACGAGGCGCTGTGATAGTTCATAAAGTGGTGGTACACCAATCCCCCCGCCTACTAGTAAAGCTGTTTGACCAGCTTCTGCTTCTTCTACAGGAAAACCGTGTCCTAATGGTCCTAATACATCTACCATTTCACCTTGTTTTCTAGTTGCTAATGTTTTTGTCCCTTGTCCTTCCGCACGATATAGCATTGTAAATTCGTTCTTCTCTTGATCTACATTACAAATACTAATTGGGCGGCGCAGAAGGGGCGCAATGCCCTCTGCTACCTTAATGTGTACAAACTGCCCTGGTTCGTTCATTTGCTGTACTAAAGTTCCTTGAAGCACTAATTCGTAAATGTTCTTTGCGATTTCTTTTTGATTAACGACGATCATATTTTGCTTTTGCATCATGCATGTACCACCTCGTGACGCTTTGTTTGCGTAATTTCTTTCATTGAATGAGCTGAGAATGTCATAGATTCTAATACTCGTAAGATTGCTCTCGTTGTATCAAGTGATGTTAAGCAAGCTACACCATTTTCTACTGATTCACGGCGAATGCGGAAACCATCACGCGCTGGTTGTTTGCCTTTTGTTAATGTATTGATTACAAACTGTGCTTTTCCTTGGCGGATAATATCTAGTAAGTTGTAGTCCTCAGAATCAATTTTGTTTACAACTTGTACTGGGATATTTTGCTCTGTTAACGATTTTGCTGTTCCAGCTGTTGCTAATAAGTTATAGCCGATTTCATGGAAACGTTTTGCAATTTCCATCGCCTCTTCTTTATCTTTATCCGCTACAGTAATGATTACTGATCCGTGCGTTGGGATGTTAATTCCAGAAGCAACTAACCCTTTGTATAATGCTTTTTCAAGCGTTAAATCTTTACCCATTACTTCCCCTGTTGATTTCATTTCAGGTCCTAATGTTGTATCCACTGAGCGTAGTTTCGCGAATGAGAATACCGGAGCTTTTACATATACTTCTTTCTCTTCTGGGTGATAGCCCGTTCCGTATCCTTGCTCTACTAGGTCTTGCCCTAGAATAACTTTCGTTGCAACGTTTGCCATTGGTACACCTGTAATTTTACTTAAGAATGGTACTGTACGGCTCGCACGTGGATTTACTTCAATTACGTACACTTGATCTTCGAATACTACAAACTGGATATTTAGTAATCCAACAATGTTTAATCCTTTTCCAAGTGCAATTGTATGTTCAATAATTTGTTCTTTTAATTTTTCAGATAAGCTTTGTGGTGGATATACTCCAATTGAGTCACCAGAGTGAACTCCAGCGCGTTCAATATGTTCCATAATACCTGGAATGAATACATTCTCACCGTCTGAAATTGCATCTACTTCAATTTCTTTACCGACCATGTAACGGTCGATTAATACTGGGTGATCTGCGTGAACTTTAACTGCATTTTTCATGTAGTGCAGTAGTTCTTCTTGACGATATACGATTTCCATCGCACGTCCACCTAGTACGTAAGATGGTCTTACTAATACTGGGTAACCAATTTCTTCTGCGATTGCTACCGCTTGTTCTACAGTCGTTGCTGTTTTACCAACTGGTTGTGGGATACCAAGTTTTGTTAAAGCAGCTTCGAATTTATCACGATCTTCTGCACGGTCTAAGTCTTCAAGTGATGTTCCTAAAATCTTCACACCATGTTCTTCTAATTTTGCCGCTAAGTTAATCGCCGTTTGTCCACCAAACTGAACGATAACACCTTCTGGCTTTTCTAAATCGATGATGTGCATTACATCTTCAATCGTTAATGGTTCAAAGTATAATTTGTCAGAAATACTGAAGTCTGTTGAAACAGTTTCTGGGTTATTGTTAATGATAATCGCTTCATATCCAGCTTCTTTAATTGCCCATACTGAGTGAACTGTTGCATAGTCAAACTCAACACCTTGACCAATGCGGATCGGACCAGATCCTAGAACTACTACACTCTTACGATCTGTTACAATTGATTCGTTCTCCTCAGCGTATGTGCTGTAGTAATACGGTGTTGCAGATTCAAACTCTGCCGCACAAGTATCTACCATTTTGAATACTGGCGTCATATTATTTTCTTTACGCATATCGTAAATTTCGCGCTCCGTTTTGTTCCAAGCTGCTGCGATGTAGTGATCGCTGAAGCCCATTTCTTTTGCGGTTTGTAGTACTTCCATATTTCCTACATTCGCTTTTACTTCGCGTTCCATATTTACGATGTTTTCAACTTTTTGTAAGAAGAAGAAGTCCATTTCACACCATTCGTTAATTTCTTCTTTCGTTACACCTTGACGAATTGCTTCTGCTATGATAAACAGTCGCTCATCATCTGCTTTAATAATGCGTTTTTTCATTGTTTCTTTATCAAGTTCTTTTAAGTGGTCTAATTCTAAGTGATAAATGCCAAGCTCTAAAGAACGAACCGCTTTTAATAATGATTCTTCTAAGTTACGTCCGATTGACATAACCTCACCAGTTGCTTTCATTTGCGTTCCAAGTGTTCTGTTCGCTGATTCAAACTTATCAAATGGCCAGCGTGGAATTTTTGAAACAACATAGTCTAATGCTGGCTCGAAGCAAGCGTAAGTTTTTTGTGTTACTGGGTTTACGATTTCATCTAATGTTAAGCCGACTGCAATTTTCGCTGCTAATTTCGCAATTGGATATCCAGTTGCTTTAGATGCTAATGCAGATGAACGACTTACACGTGGGTTTACTTCGATTACATAGTATTGGAAGCTATATGGATCTAGTGCAAGCTGAACGTTACATCCACCTTCAATTCCTAGTGCACGAATAATTCGTAATGAAGTGTTACGTAACATTTGGTATTCACGGTCGCTTAACGTTTGGCTCGGTGCTACAACGATTGAATCCCCTGTATGAACACCAACTGGATCAATGTTTTCCATGTTACATACTACAATCGCGTTATCATTTGAATCACGCATTACTTCGTATTCAATTTCTTTACAACCAGCAATACTTTTCTCTAATAAACATTGTGTTACTGGGCTATGCTTTAAACCACTTGTTACGATTTCAATTAACTCTTCTTCGTTATGGCAAATTCCGCCGCCCGTTCCGCCTAATGTGAATGCTGGACGAACGATTACTGGATAACCAATTTCGTTTACAAAGCTATATGCTTCATCAAGGTTATGAATGATTTCACTTGGTGGTGTTGGTTCATTTAAATCTTGCATTAATGTACGGAACAAATCACGATCTTCCGCTTGCTCGATTGCCGATAATTTTGTTCCTAAAATTTCAACTCCGCACTCTTCAAGTACGCCTGATTTTGCAAGTTCAACAGCCATGTTTAAACCTGTTTGACCACCTAATGTTGGTAAGATTGCATCTGGACGTTCTTTACGAATGATTCGGCTTACGAATTCTAATGTTAAAGGCTCAATGTATACTTTATCTGCTGTTGCAGTATCGGTCATAATTGTTGCTGGGTTAGAGTTAACAAGGATTACTTTGTAACCTTCCTCTTTAAGAGATTGACAAGCTTGTGTACCAGAGTAGTCAAACTCCGCTGCTTGCCCAATTACAATTGGTCCCGATCCGATTACTAAAATTGTGTTAATGTCTAGGCGTTTTGGCATAACTCTTCCCCTTCTTTCTTGAAGTTTTCAATCATTGTTAAGAAATCTTCGAATAAATCATTTGCATCTTCTGGTCCTGCTGAAGCTTCTGGATGGTATTGTACTGTAAATGCAGGGAACTTCTTATGACGAAGGCCTTCTACTGTTCCATCATTTAAAGCAACATGTGTAATTTCAAGTTCTGTATTTTCAACTGATTCTTCTTCTACTGCGTAACCATGGTTTTGAGATGTAATTGCTACTTTTCCAGTTGCAAGATTTTTTACTGGATGGTTTAACCCACGGTGGCCGAATTTTAACTTACTTGTATTCGCACCAGATGCTAGAGCGAACAATTGATGTCCTAGGCAAATTCCGAATAAAGGAACTTTACCGATAATGTCTTTTAACATTTCAATTGCTTCTGGTACATCTTTTGGATCCCCAGGTCCGTTACTTAGCATAATCCCATCTGGGCTAAGGCGTAAAATTTCTTCAGCTGTTGTGTTGTAAGGAACTACAATCACATCGCAATCACGTTTATTTAATTCTCTTAAAATACCATGTTTCATACCGAAGTCTACTAGTACAACGCGATGTCCGCGGCCTGGGCTTGGGTATGGATCTTTCGTTGATACGCGTTTCACATGATCTGTAAATACTGTCGCTTTTAATTGACTCACGATGTATTCTACATCTGCATCCATATTACAAAGGCGTCCGCGTAATGTACCGTATTGACGAATTTTTCTCGTTAATTTTCTCGTATCAATCCCTGCTAATCCTGGGATGTTTCTTTCTTTTAAGTAGTCATTTAACGAAATTTCATTACGGAAGTTTGATGGGTGATCACAAATTTCGTTTACGATTAAACCATTTACAGATGGGTGAATCGATTCAAAATCGTCACGGTTGATGCCGTAGTTTCCGATTAATGGGTACGTGAATGTTACAATTTGACCGCAATATGATGGATCAGATAATGTTTCTTGATATCCAGTCATTCCTGTTGTAAATACAACCTCACCTGACTTTTCGATTTCTCCTCCGAAACCTGTTCCAATTAATACTGTTCCATCTTCTAAGATAAGTTGTCTTTTCATACTAATGCACTCTCCTTTTGCCATGCGATCTTACCACCAACGATTGTCATTACCGGCCATCCTTGGCATTTCCAACCTGCGAATGGTGTATTTTTTCCTTTTGATAAGAATGTTGTTGGGTCAATCTCTTCTTCTTGTTCTAAATCAATAATTGTAATATCAGCTGTTCTACCTTCTTTCAGGCGACCTGCTTCTAAGCCGAATGTATCAGCTGGCTTTTCTGTTAAGAATTGAATTAATTGTTCTAATGTAATAATTCCTTTTTTCACAAGGTTTGTGTATAAAAGCGGGAATGCTGTTTCAAAACCAGTAATTCCGAATGGTGCTCTTTCAATTCCTTGTGCTTTCTCTTCTGCTGTATGCGGTGCATGATCAGTTGCGATCATATCGATTGTTCCATCTAATAAACCTTCAATTAATGCTGCATGATCTTCTTTTCCACGAAGCGGTGGGTTCATTTTAAAGTTAGGGTCAGCTGATGGGATATCATCTTCACATAACACTAGGTGATGTGGTGTTACTTCTGCTGTTACTTTAATTCCAGCGCGCTTTGCATCACGGATTACACGTACAGAGCCTTTCGTACTTACGTGACATACGTGATAGTGACAATCTGCCGCTTCAGCAAGCAGTATATCCCTTGCAATATGTACAGATTCACATACTGATGGGATACCGTTTAATCCGTGTTTCTCAGAAAACTTCCCTTCATGTACACAACCTTTATTAATAAGAGTATTCTCTTCACAGTGCGCAACTACTGCCATATTTAATTTCGCTGCACGTTTCATAGCAGCTAACATCATGCTAGCATCTTGTACGCCTACACCGTCATCAGTGAAAGCAAATGCTCCAAGTTCTTTTAACGTTTCGAAATCTGTCATTTCAGAACCCGCTTGACGTACTGTAATTGCTCCATATGGTAATACGTTAACATGCGCTTTTTCTTTAATACGATTTTGTAAGTCTTCCATATGTTCTCTACAATCTGGTACTGGGCGTGTATTTGGCATTGCACAAATTGTAGTGAATCCACCTTTTGCCGCTGCTAGTGTACCTGTTTCAATTGTTTCTTTATGTTCACCACCTGGTTCACGAAGGTGTACATGTACATCTACTAATCCAGGTGCGATTAACTTTCCGTTCACATCGATTACTTCAGCATTATCTGCCGTAATATTTTCTGCTACCTTAGCGATTTTACCGTCTTGTACGAGAAGATCTGTTGCTACGATTTTTCCTTCTTCATTCATATAACGACCATTTTTAAACAAGTAATTCATGTTTCATTCCTCCTAATACATTTGGTAAGGCGCGTTTTAGTACAGCCATTCTTACGTAAACTCCATTTTCCATTTGTTTAAATATGCGTGAACGCTCACACTCAACAAGTTCACTTGCAATTTCAACATCTCGGTTTACAGGAGCTGGATGCATAATAATGCTTCCTTCTTTCATACGCTGTTCTCTTTCCACTGTTAATCCGTGTTTCTCATGATACTCTTTCATAATGTCTGTTTCATAATGATCATGACGCTCATGTTGTACACGAAGTAACATCATTACATCCACTTCTGGAACAAGCTCATCTAATGGTTTGTATGTTCCAAATGTGTTGTCTTCATCTTTCCACTCTTCTGGACTTGCGAAGTAAATTGTTGCACCCAGTTTCGTTAATGCTTCTGCATTCGAACGTGCTACTCGGCTATGACGAACATCTCCTACTATCGCAATCTTCAATCCTTCAAATCTTCCAAACTCTTGTTTAATTGTAAGAAGGTCGAGTAAGCACTGCGTTGGGTGGTTTCCACATCCATCTCCAGCGTTTAAGATTGGAATATTCACCTGATCTTTTAGTTCATCGAAGTAGCGATCTTGCTCGTGGCGGATGACCACTGCTTTTGTTCCGATTGATTCTAGTGTTCTTATCGTATCGTATAATGTTTCTCCTTTTTGTACGCTAGATGCATCAGCTGAAAAGTTTAAAACATCAAGTCCTAATCTCTTCTCAGCAACTTCAAAGCTAAATCTTGTTCTCGTACTATTCTCAAAGAACAAGTTTGCAACAAAAGTTTGCTCTGTCGTTTTGCTTTCTTTCCCATTCGCAAAATCTTCTGCGTCTTTTAGGATTTCTGAAATTTCTACTTCCGATAATTCACTCATCGTTAACAAATGGCTCATCGTCATCCCTCATCTTTCTGATTTTTATGTTACCACTTTTGTATTTTTATAACAACCTTTGCATAAAAATACCCTAGTCATGTGAGACTAGGGTGCAAGAAAGAAGCCACCCTTTCCAGTCTCACAGGACTGAATTAAAAGGTTATTATTATGAAGCAATCTGCTTAGATCGTTTTATTTGTTTCGTTTCCGGTAGTAGTAAATTTAGCAGTACACCTACAATTGCTGCTAGTGCCATTCCTTCTACTTGGAATGATTCTCCTACGTGAAGTACCGCTCCACCAATACCGATTACTAGTATTACTGATGCAATCATTAAGTTTCGTTTGTCACTTAAATCTGTTTTATCGTCTACCATCATACGTAATCCGCTTGATGCGATTACACCGAATAGTAAGATGGATACACCACCCATAACTGGTGTTGGTATCGAATGAATCAGTGCAGAAATCTTACCGATAAATCCGAACATGATTGCGAATACAGCTGAACCGATGAATAAGTATACACTGTACGCTCTTGTAATTGCTAGCACACCGATGTTTTCACCATACGTTGTATTCGGTGGTCCACCAATTAGTGATGCGATTAATGTTGCTACTCCATCACCGAAGATTGAACGGTGTAAACCAGGTTTTTCAATTAAATCTCTTTTAATAACATTTCCTAGTACAATTTGGTGTCCGATATGTTCTGAAATTGTTACTAGTGCTACTGGTACCATCAAGAGTACGATCTTCCATGAAAACTCTGGTGTGTATGTTACAAATGGTACTGTGAAATCTGGTACAACAAACCATTTTGCCTCAGCTACCGGCTTTAAGTCTACTAGCCCTTGGAAGTAAGCGAAAATATATCCGCCGATAATGCCAAGTAACACTGGTATGATACTGAAAAATCCTCTTCCGAATATTGAGCAGATAATTGTAATTGCTAATGTTACTAATGCCACTGAAAAGTGTGTAAAGCTATATTTGCCATCCGCACCGTTCATCGCCATGTTAACTGCTGTATGTGCTAATGCTAAACCGATTACCATTACTACCGGGCCAACTACGATTGGTGGTAGTAATTTCATAATCCACTTTGATCCTGATTTCTTAATTCCGATTGAGATTAAGATATACACAAGCCCTGCTAGCAACCCACCAAGCATTGCTGCTCCCGGTCCACCTGCCGTTTTTGCTGTTATAATCGGTGCGATAAAGGCGAATGATGATCCTAGATAGGCAGGTACTTGACCTTTCGTTATAAGAAGAAACGCTAACGTTCCTAATCCACTTGATATTAATGCTACTGACGGATTCAATCCTGTTAAAAACGGAACAAGCACTGTTGATCCAAACATCGCGAACAAATGTTGTATACTTAAAAATAACCATTTTCCCGGTTTCGGTACTTCATTAACGTCTAACACTGGCTTTTGTTCCATTGTTACATCCTCCTTCAGTTTAAATCTTTGCAATAAAAAAACTCTTTGTGCCTGTGCACAAAGAGTCCTACACTTTCGTATGCCAAATTTGACATATGAAAGCCAAGACCCTTTGGCAGCCTCACAGGACTACATTTAAAAGGGCTTTACTTATCGTATATGCTTACTCGATCTTGTTGATCTGTCTCTTGCAAATCAACTTCGATACGCTCTTCACTTGATGTTGGAATGTTCTTTCCTACATAATCAGCGCGAATTGGTAGTTCACGATGACCTCTATCAACAAGAACCGCCAATTGGATTTGTGATGGTCTACCTAAATCCATCAGAGCATCCATTGCTGCTCGAACTGTTCTACCTGTATATAATACATCATCTACAAGGATAACTTTTTTCTTCGTAATATCTACAGGGATATCAGAACCTTTTACAAGTGGTTCTTTATTTTTCGATTGTAGCGTTAAATCATCACGATATAACGTAATGTCTAGCTCTCCAACCTCTATTTCTTTTCCTTCAATTTGACCAATTCGTTCTGCCAAACGTTGTGCAATAAAAATTCCACGAGTTTTAATTCCGACAAGAACACAATTATCGACACCTTTATTTCGTTCCACAATTTCATGACTAATTCGTGTTAAAGCGCGGCGAATCATTTGGTCATCTAAAACGACAGCTTTCTCTTGCATGCTCTACACCTCCAAGCTTTTTTCTTGCGTGAGAGTAATGGTATAAAAAAAGTCCTCTCAGCGTGTGCGAGAGGACTTTTGAAAAAGGGTATAGCATACCCTATGCATTTCAAACCGTTACCTTCTCAACCTCACGGGGCTGTGTTAAAGGATCATTATTTAACTGTTGTCAGTATCTCAGTTTTCTTATGATTTGTCAATACTATTTCCGTAAAATATTTAATGCATCTTCAAATACTTCTGGAATCGGTGCCTCAAACTGAATATATTCACCAGTACGAGGATGATCAAAGCCTAAAATACCTGCATGAAGTGCTTGTCCGTTCATATCTAATGTTTTCTTTGGTCCATACTTTGGATCTCCTGCAAGTGGATAGCCAATATATTTCATATGAACACGAATTTGATGTGTACGCCCTGTTTCTAAGCGACATTCTACAAGTGTGAAATCTTTGAATCGCTCTAACACTTGGAAATGCGTAACAGCATGCTTACCATTTTCATCAACCGTCATACTTTGGCGTTCTTTCTTATCACGAGCAATCGGAGCATCAATCGTTCCCTTATCGTGCGGAATAACACCGTGTACAATCGCTTTGTAACGTCTCGTTACTGTTTTTGCTACAAGTTGATTTACAAGTGATTCGTGTGCCATATCATTTTTAGCAACCATTAATAGACCAGACGTATCTTTATCAATACGATGCACGATACCCGGACGCATCACACCATTAATGCCTGATAAGTCTGTACAATGGTGCATAAGACCGTTCACAAGTGTACCACTTGTATGACCTGGTGCTGGATGCACAACCATACCACGCGGCTTATTAACAACAAGTACATCTGCATCTTCATAATAAATTTCTAAGTTCATATCTTCTGGCTGAATATCTAACTCTTCTGGCTCAGGAATCGTCACTGTAATTTCATCATTTTCTCTAACTTTATAATTCCCTTTTACAGCTTTTCCATTAACTGTAACAACGTCATCTTTAATCCATTGTTGTACTTGTGTACGTGACCATTCATTATTTATTCCTGCAACGAATTTATCAATTCGCTCGTTTTTTTGTTCTTCTGCAACTGTTACTTGTACTACTTCACTCATTCAATTACTCCTTCGTTTTCTTGCCTTCTAATAATGTTTGAATAATAATTAATACAACACCAATACATAATGCTGAATCAGCGATATTAAATACTGGATAGTTATACGAGAAAATATACACGTGAATGAAATCCACTACTTCTTGTCTAAATACACGATCAATAAAATTACCAATTGCTCCGCCTAAAATTAGACCTAATGAAATTCCTAGAAGCTTGTCTGTTTTTGCATATTTTTTCATATAAAATACGATAAATGCTACAAAAACGACTGTAATAATGTAGAAAAACCACATTTTATTTTCTAAAATACCCCAAGCAGCTCCTCTATTTCGATGTGATGTTATGTATAATACATTATCGATAATCGGAATACTCGTACCCAATTCCATGTTCTTTACAATTAGCCATTTCGATATTTGATCGATGGCAATGACAAATAACGCTATTACATAATATATCATTTTCATTTCCCCCACAAAGACAGTGTACCTCAAAATTTTAGCATAGCTGCCACCTTTTCACAATGAACCTTTATAGAAGAATAAAATAAATTTAAAAAAGGTAATATAATATCGTTGTGCACATTCATACATTTACTTTTTCATAGAAAAATTCATGAATGGTACGTGCAGTCGGCATCGTTTTCATTTGTTTTACCGACATTACTCTCCCTGTATCTTCACAAATACCATACATATCTATTTCCATTTTAAATAATGCACGTTCTACATCTTTTAAATCCTCTTTTATATCATGTAATAAAAGTTTTTTCTTTATCTCTTCCTTAATTTCATACCCAAGCTCTTCGCTAAACTCTGTATTATATTTGTACATAACCTCTTTAGCTAGCCTCTCTTGTAACTCTTTTCGCATCAATTGCAATTCTTCTTTGATTTCCATATACATTTCATTCACGTGTACATTCCTCCCAGTTGCAATGTACGATTAGTGTGTCCGAAATTTATATGCTTACCTCTCACACATTTTTCCTTCATAGGAAAGAGAGTGAAAGTTATTTCAATATACTGTTAACCAAAAAAATGACTGCACTTTACGTGCAGTCACCCCTTATTATTTTACATAATTTTCTTTAACAACCGTTGCACAACGCTCACATAATGTTTCATGTTCAGCATCTTTACCAATTGTTTCTGAAACTACCCAACAACGTTCACATGTTTCACCAGTTGCTTGAACAACAACAACCGCTGTATGTTCATACTTCGGTGCATCTGCTGGCGCTTCTTCCATCATGCCACCAAGTTTGTACTCAGAAACGATGAATAATTGCTTTAAGTCTTCGTTAATAGACTCTAACATAGCTTTCATTTCTGCAGTTGGATATAGCGTAATACTTGCATTTAATGACTTACCGATTACCTTTTCATTACGAGCTACTTCTAACGCTTTTAATACGTCATCACGCAATGTCATAAACGCATCCCATTTTGTTTTTAATGCTTCTGCACCATCTAATTGTGTAGCTTCTGGCATATCAGTTAATTGTACACTTTCTTCTGTTACACCTGGAATGTATGGCCATACTTCATCAGCTGTATGCGGTAAGATTGGTGTTACAAGTTTCGTCAATGCAACAAGAACATCATATAATACAGTTTGAATTGCACGACGATCTTCATGGTTCGCACCTTCAATGTATAAAATGTCTTTTGCAAAGTCTAAGTAGAATGAACTTAAATCAATTGTACAGAAGTTATGAATTGCATGATATACAGCAGCGAAGTCGTATGTCTCATATGCTTCTTTTACTTTTGTAATTAAGTCATTTAATTTCACTAACATGTAACGATCTACTTCACGAAGTTCAGCTATAGCTACTGTATTTTCACTTGGCTTAAAGTCGTCTAAGTTTCCTAACAAGAAACGGAATGTGTTACGGATTTTACGATACACTTCTGCTACTTGTTTTAAAATATCATCCGAAATACGTACATCAGATTGATAGTCAACAGAAGATACCCATAATCGTAAAATATCTCCGCCTAATTGATCCATAATTTTCTTCGGTACGACGATGTTACCAATCGACTTACTCATTTTACGTCCTTCACCATCTAATACGAAACCGTGGCTTAGTACGCCTTTATATGGCGCTTTTCCTGTTACAGCAACTGCTGTCGATAATGAAGAGTTAAACCAACCACGATATTGGTCAGATCCTTCTAAATATAAATCTGCTGGACGTTGTAAGTCATTGCGCTCTTCTAATACCGCTTGGTGAGAAGAACCTGAGTCGAACCATACATCCATGATGTCTGTTTCTTTACGGAATTCACCATTTGGGCTACCTGGATGTGTAAATCCTTCTGGTAATAGATCTTTCGCTTCACGCTCAAACCATACGTTAGAACCGTGTTCACGGAATAAATCAGCTACATGGTTAATTGTTTCATCCGTAATGATTGGATCACCATTCTCAGCATAGAATACAGGAATTGGCACACCCCATGCACGTTGACGAGAAATACACCAGTCACCACGGTCACGAACCATGTTATGAAGACGAGTTTCGCCCCATGCTGGTACCCATTTTGTTTCCGCAACAGCTTCTAATAACTCTTTACGGAATGCTTCAATAGATGCAAACCACTGTGCTGTCGCACGGAAAATAATAGGTTTTTTCGTTCTCCAATCATGTGGATATGAATGCGTAATGAATGTTAGCTTCAGTAATGCGCCTACTTCTTCTAATTTTTCTGTAATTGGCTTGTTAGCTTTATCATAGAATAAGCCTTCAAATCCAGGTGCTTCCTCTGTTAATACACCTTTATCATCAACTGGGCAAAGTACTTCTAAGCCATACTTTTTACCAACAATAAAGTCATCTTCCCCGTGTCCTGGTGCTGTATGAACACAACCTGTACCTGCATCTGTTGTTACGTGATCTCCTAGCATAACTAATGAATCACGATCGTAGAATGGATGCTTTGCAACTGTATACTCAAGCTCACTACCTTTTACTGTTTTCACAACTTCAGCGTTTTCCCACTCTAACGTTTTTGCAACTGTCTCAAATAGTTCAGAAGCAATAATATATTTTTCATCATTTACTTTTACAATAGCGTATTCAAGTTCTGGGTGAACAGAAATACCTAAGTTTGCAGGCAACGTCCAAGGCGTTGTTGTCCAGATAATGTATTTCTCATCACCTTCTAATACGTTCTTTCCATCTTTTACAGGAAATGCTACGTAAATAGATGCAGATTTTTTATCTTGGTATTCAATTTCAGCTTCTGCTAAAGCTGATTCACTCGTTGGTGACCAATAAACTGGTTTTTGTCCTTTATAGATATAACCTTTTTTCGCCATATCACCAAACACTTTAATTTGTTGTGCTTCATATGCTGGCTCTAAAGTAATGTATGGGTTATCCCAATCAGCACGTACACCTAAACGCTTAAATTGCTCACGCTGACGTTCTACTTGTTCATATGCATACTCTGCACATAACTTACGGAACTCAGCAACTGTCATTTCTTTACGCTTCACACCTTTATTTGTTAAAGCTTGTTCAATTGGTAAACCGTGTGTATCCCAACCTGGGACATATGGTGCACAGAAACCAGTCATTGATTTATAACGAACGATAAAGTCTTTTAATACTTTATTTAATGCATGTCCCATATGAATGTCACCATTCGCATATGGAGGTCCATCATGCAGTACAAATAAAGGACGACCTTTCGTATGTTCTTGTACCTTTTCATAAATATTCATTTCCGCCCACTTTTCTTGCATTGCAGGCTCACGTTTTGGTAAATTCCCACGCATCGGGAACTCTGTTTTTGGCATTAGTAATGTATTTTTGTACTCCATGCTCAATTCCTCCTTACATGTATAAAAGAAAGACCTAAAAAACGGAATAAAAAAGAGACTTTCTCATCCCAAAAAGGGACGAGAAAGTCTCCCGCGGTACCACCCTAGTAGATTCTATACGTATGTATACAATCCTCTTTATATTCTTAACGCGAATATACGCCTACGCTTACTCTATTTGTTCAGCGCGGAACTCCAGGGTGATATTCCCATTATCTCCTTATCCTGAGCTTACACCATCCTCAGTTCGCTATATAAGGTATGAAAAAGGTACTTATCCCTATCTTCGTTTTTCTTAATAAATATGTTGTTTAAAATTATATGTAATAATGAGAAAAACGTCAAGCTTACACTGTTTCTTCTTTTTTCAACAGCTCGTCTACTTCGTCTTCTAACTCAATTAGCTTATCCCAATCATCGTTGTTTAACATTTCAAGCTGTGTTTCTAATAACATACGGAAACGAGTGCGGAATACTTTCGCTTGTTTCTTTAGCTCTTCAATATCAAAAGCAACTTTTCTTGATTTTACTAAAGCTTCGTTAATAATACGGTCTGCATTCTTTTCAGCTTCACGTACAATTAATTTCGCTTCTTTTTGGGCATTACGTTTTACTTCTTCCGCTGCTTCTTGTGCAACAACGATAGATTTGTTTAACGTATCTTCAATATTAGAGAAATGATCTAACTTCCCTTCTAATTGTGCAACTTGTTCTTCTAAAGCTTTTTTCTCACGAATGACTAATTCATAATCTTTGATAATTTGATCAAGAAACTCATTTACTTGATCCTCATCATAGCCACGGAATCCGCGACCAAATTCTTTGTTATGAATATCTAATGGTGTTAACGGCACAACGCCACCTCCAAGTAGTTATCTAAATTTCCTCTTTCAATTATATCTTTTCTTCGACAAAATAGGAGGATTTCCTTCTAAAAAACCAATCATTTTAGTATACCATACAAAATTCTCCATTTGTCGCGCTTTGTTCTACCTTCTACAGAAAACAATTTACTGCGTCCATATCCTCTCACTGAAAAAACATCTCCTGGATAACATTCATAAGAGGTTTGCTCCACTGTTTTCCAATTCACTTTTACTAAACCATTTTTTATGAAAGGTTGTACTTTTTGCCTAGATATATGTAACATTTCAGCTAACATAACATCTAAACGAAGTGAAGAAACCGTTCCGGATTTCTCCCCCCACGTTTCTTGTATCTGTAGAATTTTTTCCCTTTGCACTGGTGATAAGGAGACTTTCACTTTTCCTATAGATTGTAAGTTCATCTCAATATAAGATACAACTTCTTTCGCGACTACAATTTGGGCACGATCTTCTTGAAGCAAAATATCACCACATTTTTCTCTCGTTAAACCGAGAGACATAAATGTACCTAATATTTGCCTATGCTCTAGCGTATAAAACTTGGAAGGATAGTCAATTTCCAATACTTCTACTTGAAATTCCTCTTCATTTATTACTAGATAGTCCGGATAAATGAGTGCTCTTTTGCGCTCTGCTTGAGACGTTGCACCATCAAATTGTACAGCAACATCTCCTTGTCCTATTACCATCGTGACAATTTGTTGTTGTCTTGGATCAAGAAAGTCTGTTAACTTCACTTGATGGTACTCTGCTGCTCGCTTCCACTCTAACACTTTATCCACAAAGACCACTTCATCAGGTCTAAAATGCTCGTAGATGCTCATGTATTTAACCTCTTACTATAAGAAATAGCCGAATAAAGTTACTAAACCACTTGTAGCAAGTCTCAACGCAAAAATCGCAACAAGTGGTGAGATGTCAATCATACCAAGCGGCGGAATAAATCTGCGAAATGGTTCTAAATACGGTTCACAAATACGGGCAAGAAAATCTCCGAAAGTTGATTCCTTTGCACCTGGGAACCATGATAGGAGAATGTAAATAATAAGTGCCCACGAGTAAATCTCGATAGCAGTAACTAAAAGCCTTAAAACTGTTTCCATGGCGTATTACCACCTCTTTATATTTGTGTCTTCTTCTTCACCGAATAACTCTGAAATTGCACCAACTATATCTACATTTTCAGGCGTACACATAAATGTTTTCGGTCCTATTTTTTGAATGTCCCCGCCTATAGCGTATACAGTACCACTTAAAAAGTCAACGATACGTACAGCTTGATCCGTAGACATTCGTTGTAAATTAATTACAACAGCTCGTCTACCTTTTAAATGGTCCGCAATTCCTTGCGCTTCCGAATATGTGCGTGGTTCTAATAAAACAACTTTTGAGGATTGCTTCGCTGTTTCAATGCTCACAACATTTTGTTTCGTTTGCGCTTTTGGAAACGTAACATCTTGTTGTTCTGGCGGATCTTGCTGCTTCTTCATGTCCGTTTGCTCCTTTTCATAACTATATTGAGCTGCTTCTTTTTCTTCAGGTGTATCAAAAAAGAAGTATTTTACTTTTGACCAACTCATAATAAGATTCTCCTTCCTTTTACGCTTTTCCTACTAAAATCGTCCCCAAACGAATGTATGTAGCACCTTCTTCAATTGCAATGGTGTAATCATTAGACATTCCCATTGATAATTCTTTACATGGCGCATGTAATAATTCTAACTCCTGCACCTTTGTTTGTAGCATACGTAATGTCTTAAAACAGCGTCTGATTTCTTCCTCTTCTTCTGTAAACGGAGCCATTGTCATTAGTCCAACCACTTCAATCTTATCCAATTCTTGCAAACTTTGAATAAAAGAAACGGTTTCTTCTATTGCCAATCCTTGCTTTGATTCTTCAGATGATGTTTTCACTTGAATAAAACATTTCACTTTCTTATCCGCACGTTTTTGAATTTCTTTTGCAAGTGAAAGACGATCTAATGAATGTAAATAATCGATTTCATTAATGATTTCTTTTACTTTTCTCGTTTGTAATGATCCAATAAAATGCCAATTCACTTTTGAACCGAAATGTTCATACTTCTGTAAGAAACCTTCATTTCTATTTTCACCTAAATCGATAATTCCTGCTTCAATTACTTCGTTTGTTTTTTCAATTCCTACCGTTTTTGTAACTGCAACGAGTTTAATATCTTGCAAAGAACGTCCCGCTCGCGCGCAAGATTGTTTAATTGCTTCGTTTACAGTTGTTAAATTTTTTTGTACTGTCACTTGCTTTCATCCTCCTTAAAACCTATGAAACTCAACATTCTCCCTGTCTTACCTTGATCACGACGATGAGAGAAAAACAGTTGTTCTTCACAGCTTGTACAAAGAGATGACATTACAATATTCTCTTCTTTTATGCCTGCTTGTACACATAATATACGATTAATTTCTTTTAAATCAATTGCGTACTGTCCGTCTGAAACTTTTTTATAAGGAACAGAACCGTTTACTACTTGCTCTGCTGCTGTTAACACTCGATCATCAACAACGTAACAACAAGATCCAATTGCTGGTCCAATCGCAACATGAATTTCATCACTCGAAATCCCTTCTGCATTCCATTTTTGAATCATTTCTTTTGCAATCTCTTTTACAGTCCCTTTCCATCCAGCATGCGCAAGTCCTATCATACCATGTGATGGTGCATAAAAATAGAGTGGAACACAATCCGCATAACAAGATGTTAAAAGAACATCATTATTAGTCGTATAAATGCCATCTGTTTTTGAAATGCCGTCTTCATATGAATAAACGCCACTTCCTTTTTCCTGTTGTCCTACTTTTTCAACATGATGATCATGAACTTGTTCAGAGCAAATCCAGTTTTCTAATGGTTTTTGTAACTTATTTGCTAAAATGCGTCTATTTTCATGAACGTTCTCGGCAATATCATTCACATGTAATCCTAAATTCATTGCATGAAAGGAGCCCGTACTTACCCCACCATCTTTTGTCGTAAATCCAGCAGTAATGTTTCCAAGTTCTTTCCACGCTTCTAAATACAGTATACCGTCCACATATTTAAATGGTTCTCTCATAAGGCTGCTCCTTTTAATTAAAATAACATAAAAAAGCATGGTACTTCCTGTCTATTTTACCATACTTTTATTTTTTCATAATCCTAACAGAAAAAAAAGAGGAATTTGTAATATTCTTTATGAAATTGTCGGTGTTTGTATTGATTCTGTTACAGAATTAACAGGATTTACTCTAACAAGTATGACATCTTCCCCAATTTTCACAATTTCTTTCCAAGGAATTACAATTTCTACGTCTTTCCCAAAAATCCCAAACATACGTGCCTGTTTAGAAATAATAATAGAATCGATCTTCCCTGTGTTCATATCAATTTCAATATCACCAATATTACCCAGCCTTTTTCCGTCTGAAACATTTATTATATCTTTCATCTGCAATTCCGAAATTTGTATCACTTTCATCCTCTCCCTTATATATGACGAATCGAAAAAAAATTGTTTCACAAATGAACAGGAAGCACCCTCTTACCAACCTCATATTATTTTCATTATATGAACACAACTATCCTACTATGAGCGCAAACAAACTATATGACATATAAAAAGGTCTCACCATAAATGGTGAAACCTTATCCTTGAATCGTCTTATTCATTTGTTTAATAGCTGATTTCTCTAAACGTGACACTTGTGCTTGAGAAATCCCAATTTCTTCTGCAACTTCCATTTGTGTTTTTCCTTGGAAGAAACGTTTTCGAATAATCATTTTCTCACGATCATTTAAACGCTTCATTCCTTCTTTTAGAGCTAACTCTTCAACCCACTGCTCGTCCTTTTGCTTTTCATCACTTAACTGATCCATAACAAAGATAGGATCCCCCCCATCGTTATAAATCGGCTCAAATAATGAAACTGGATCTTGAATTGCATCTAAAGCAAAAACGATTTCTTCATGAGTCACTTCAAGCACTTTTGCAATATCCATTGCTGTTGGTTCTTTTGAATTTTCTGCAATCAACTTTTCTCTTACTTGTAACGCTTTATACGCAATATCTCGTAAGGAGCGAGATACGCGAATCGGATTGTTATCACGCAAATATCTGCGTATTTCCCCAATAATCATCGGCACAGCATACGTTGAAAATTTTACATTTTGGCCTAAATCAAAATTATCAATGGATTTCATAAGTCCGATACAACCAACTTGAAATAAATCGTCAACATATTCTCCTCTGTTATTAAATCTTTGGATGACGCTCAGTACAAGACGTAAGTTTCCATTCACTAATTTCTCTCTTGCGCTTATCTCTCCACTTTGCATTTCACGAAATAATTTACGCATTTCATCATTTTTTAGTACGGGAAGTTTAGCTGTATCAACACCGCAAATTTCTACTTTGTTTCTCGTCAAAGTGTTCCCTCCTATCGGGAGTTGCTGTACAGTGTAAAGTATTTCCTTTGAAGGGGATTTTATGCATGCGGTTTTCTCTTCATTTTTCATTTTCGTTGTCTCTCCTCATACAACGAAAGAGAATAAGACCAGCCTACATAACGGCTGGTCTTATTCTTTACACCATTTTATTAAATTCTTTTCGTAACCTTTTTATGATTCTTTTTTCCAAACGCGAAATGTATGACTGTGAAATCCCAAGCATATCTGCTACATCTTTTTGCGTCTTTTCCTCTCCTCCAGCGAGCCCAAACCGAAGTTCCATAATTTGTTTTTCACGATCATTCAATTGATGTAATGCTTTCATTAGAAGATGACGATCAACAGTAGCTTCTAAATCTTTTGTAATAATATCATCGTCTGTCCCTAATACATCTGATAATAAAAGTTCATTCCCGTCCCAATCGATGTTAAGTGGTTCATCAAAAGAAACTTCTGAACGATTTTTATTATTGCGGCGTAAATGCATTAAGATTTCATTTTCGATACAACGTGAGGCATATGTTGCTAATTTTATTTTCTTTTCTGGATTAAATGTATTTACCGCTTTAATAAGCCCGATTGTTCCAATGCTAATCAAATCTTCAATATTTATCCCTGTATTTTCAAACTTTCTTGCTATATATACGACTAGCCGTAAATTACGTTCAATCAGTAACGACCTTGCCGCCTGATCTCCTTTTGGCAATTTATTTAATAAAACTTCCTCTTCTTCTTTCGTTAACGGCGGTGGTAACGCTTCACTTCCACCAATGTAATAAATTTCATCGGTCTTAATTCCTAATTTCAACAATACTTTATACCAAAGGTATACTAAATAAAATTTTAATTTCATCATATTATCCCGCCTCCCATTATTAAGCAATTACCATTTTTTGCGAAATTAACATTTTCGGATGCACAATACATTGATATTCTCCATTGGTTGACAACTGTTGTGTATTTAATCCAATCAATACTTTATTCACGACAATAGAACTACCTTCATGATAAATTTGTACACTTTCTGGCTTAATTGCCCATAAAAATTGATTCTCTACTCCTACTGCTCGGAAAGGAATTAAGCGTAATTTTGTCGCCCACCCAGAATCATTTTCTGGTATTTGAGGAATCTGTGTTTTGGAATAAATTTGTTCCGTTAACCAAGCTGGCAAACAATGTTCTAATGATGAAATATGCATAATCATAACAGGTGTTTTCGTTAACGGGTCGTAAAGTTGATTCCCACTATCAATTAAACCTGCGAGTTCTAGTTCCTCTTCAGCTAATTGAATTTTCAATTTCACAATTTGATCATAGTGTATTTTTGTAACCTCTACGCTTTCAATACGCTTTTTAGAAAAATAATAAATGACTGGAAAACCAAAAATAACGAACAACCAACTAATTGGGTCACCGTAAGAAATTGATTGAGATTGAACCAACCCATTTACCATTTCATTCGTTTGCAAAAAGAAATGAGTGCCCATTAATCCTCCGCCAACCATAAAGGTTACAAAGTAAAAAGTAAAAACAGTTTGTGCATAATTTCTAAATGTTGTAAACCCAAATGCTGTATACACAATAAGTAACGAGTACAGTAGTTTCATAATCGGATGTGTCATCATAGAAGCAAAAGGAGTAAAGGCAAAAATAACAATGGTTGAACCTATCAATGCCCCTAACACAAGCCTCCATCTTTTGATCTTCTTTTTTAACACGGTAGCCGTTAATAAAAGTAAAAGAAAATCAATGCAGGCGTTTAACAACCAAACAACGTCGGCGTAAACAACCAAACAATTCACCTCTTTTTTTAAGTTGAGACTAGTATAATGCATATCCAATAGGAAAGTGTGTCAATTTGCGGAGGTGTTTTTTTGTTATTTTGTGCTTTCTAGACATAATCTGTCGGTAAAAAATAAAAGTATATGTTTCATAGAATGCTATATACTTTTTACTTACATATAAAGTGAAACTTTAATCGCCACGCACCAATCGTGCTATCCGGCAAATAGCGGAATAGATTAAAATATATAAAATAAAAAAGACCTGCTTAGGCAGATCTTTTCCCTGTATAAAACAAAAAAGGAGCATAAATGCTCCTTTTCTTTTATCGTCTGCGACGATTACGTAAGAATGCTGGAATATCGATATCATCTGAATCTGAATGACGCTCATGTACAACTGGCTCTTCACGCTTCATTTCACGTTTTACTTCACGTTGTTTTGGTGGTTGAGCTACTGGCTGTTGCTGTTGTTGCGTGTGATTCACATTCGGACGGATAATTGGTTTTGGTGGTTGAGTTGCAATTGTATCATCAAAACCAGTTGCAATTACAGTTACAACGATATCATCTTTTAATCCTTCATTAATAACCGAACCGAAGATCATATTTACTTCTGGATCTGAAGCTGAAGCTACAATGTCTGCCGCTTCTTGTACTTCATATAAGCTTAAGTTAGCTCCACCCGTAATGTTCATGATAACACCTTGAGCTCCATCAATAGATGTTTCTAATAATGGACTAGAAATCGCTTTTTTCGCAGCTTCAGCAGCACGATTTTCTCCATTACCAGAACCAATACCCATTAAAGCAGAACCTCTATTAGACATAATTGTCTTTACGTCTGCGAAGTCTAAGTTAATTAAACCTGGTGTTGCAATTAAATCAGAAATACCTTGAACACCTTGACGTAATACGTTATCTGCTTCACGGAATGCCTCTAACATTGGCGTGTTTTTATCAACAATCTCTAATAAGCGATCGTTTGGAATTACAATAAGTGTATCTACATTTTCTTTAAATGCCGCAATACCAGATGCCGCTTGTGTTGCACGCTTACGTCCTTCAAATGTAAATGGGCGTGTTACAACACCAACTGTTAATGCACCTAATTCTTTTGCCACTTGAGCAACAACTGGAGCTGCACCAGTTCCAGTTCCGCCGCCCATACCAGCAGTTACGAATACCATATCAGCACCACGAAGTGCTTCTTGGATCTGTTCTTTACTTTCTTCTGCAGCTTTTTTCCCTACTTCAGGGTTTGCACCTGCACCAAGTCCACGTGTTAATTTTCCACCAATTTGCATTTTCGTTTCAGCTTTTGATAGATTTAATGCTTGTGCATCAGTATTCACAGCGATAAAGTCTACACCTTGTACACCGTGTTCAATCATACGGTTTACAGCATTGTTTCCGCCACCGCCGACACCGATAACTTTTATATTCGCTAATTGATCTTGAGTAGTATCAAACTCTAACATGTCGAAATCCCCCTAGAACCTCATTTTTCGTGTCCAATTTTAATCCCATAAATAACGGAATACACGTTTTACTTTTGACATCATACGGTCATCATTTTGATTATTATTGTTTTGATTACGCGTTTTTTGTTTCGCAGGTTGCTGTTGTACCGGCGTTGGAGCTGGTGCTGGTACTGGTTCAAAATGCTCTTGTTTTTCCTGCACATTTTTCCCACGCAACTTAGCTTTTTGATAAGAATGTTTAATTAATCCTACTCCACTTGTATATTGGGGCTCACGCACGCCAATATAATCAGGAGTTGCTATACGAACATTTTCATGTAAAATATCATATGCAAGATCAAGAACACCTGGCATAGAAGCAATTCCACCAGTTAGTACATAACCAGAAGCTACTTGCTTTACCCCTAACTTACGCACTTCATCTTGAACAAACATTAAAATTTCCTCTACACGAGCCTCTATTATATCCGATAATTCCAACTGAGAATATTGTTCTGTTTGATCGCTTCCCATAATAGGAACCGTAAACATCTCTTCTTCAGACGCTGTATCATAAAAAGCATGTCCATATTTCAACTTAATTTGATCTGCATTTTCTGTTGAAGTTTTCAACCCAATCGCAATATCTTTCGTTATATGGTCTCCACCTAATGGTAATACGCTCGTCGCTTGTAACTCTCCATCTTTAAAAATAGATAAAGTTGTAGATCCTCCCCCCATATCAACAAGGGCTACTCCTCTATTTTTTTCATCTGAAGATATAGCAACTGTTGCAGCCGCTAAAGGTTGAAGACAAATATCAACAATTTCAAGACCTGCTTTTTCTACACAACGAAGTAGGTTATGTAGTAAAGTTCTCGAGCCTGTAATAAGTGTACCTTCCATTTCTAATCTTACACCGATCATCCCGCGCGGATCGTTAATCTCGTCAAGACCGTCTACAATGAACTGTCGAGGTACCACATCAATAAACTCACGTTCTGGAGCAATTGACACAACTTGTGCTGCATCTAGAACGCGTAAGACATCTTCATTCCCGATTTCACGATCTTCATTTGAAACAGCGACTACTCCGTGACAAGGAAGTAGCTGTACCTGGTTTGCATTGACACCTACTACAACTTGCTCAATGTGGATTCCCACCATGCGCTCAGCTTGTTCAATTGCTTTTTTAATTGATCGAACAGTCTCGTCTATATCAACTATCGATCCCTTCTTTAAACCATTTGATTTTACATTTCCAACACCAATAATGTTTAAGCTGTCATTAACCATTTCACCAATGATGACTTTAACATTGGATGTACCGATGTCAAGACTAACATATATTTCATTGCTGTTCATTCTTTGGCACCTCCTTCTTTATTTATACCATACAACTCAATATATGGAACAACAATCGCAACTTTACTATTTATAAGAAAAATATTCAACGTCTTTATACGTTTCCCTTTTTTAACCCTATATTTTTCTTATTTTTATTTAACATTCATTTAAGAATATTGCAGTAAACTGTGAATAACTGCTTATCTTGAAATAATTCTATTTCAAGTGTAAAGATTACCGCCAAGTATAAGTCTACACTAAGATGTACTCATAGAAAAGTGAAACTTGTACCAATCCTAGTATGAATCTAAGAATTTTTACATATTTTTCATCAAATGAACCATTCTTGTAAATTCCTATGCACCAAGCAGAACGTTCGTTTCGTTTTTTTCTACAATAACGTAGTGAAAACTATCATTCTATTCTTTTTTTTCTTCTGCTCCTAATTCTTTCGTATACGCCCCTACTTCTAAGTCAATTAATACCTTTTTGCCTGGCTCAATTGTTTTTAAGATAAGTGGATAAGCTTCCATACGTTTTGCGAAATTTTGAATCGTAGTGCTCACTTCATACCCTTCATTCATATATAAAGTAAGGTGGTCTTCATTCGCATTTGTCGGTGAATAACGAATTTCAGAAATAGACCTTAAAATAGTTGGTGTTAATTTTTCAAGCTCAGCAATTAACTCCTTCATTTTCTCCTCTTTAAAAGGTTCAAAAATTGGCGCTGCAACAGGAAGTTTTCCGTTCGGGAGTACATCAAGTGTTTTCCCGTTCTCTAATAACGGTTGTAATTTCCCATCTTTGTTTATATAACCAATCGTTAAATATTCTTCAATATGAACGTCAATTTTATTTGGAAAACGCTTCTTTACATTTACTGCTTTAATTTCTTTTCGTTTCGTTAAGTTTTCTTCTGCTTTATGTGCTGTCACTCGGAAATAACTTGTATCATATGTCACACCTGATTCCTTCATCACTTGTTCATCTGTCATATAATGATTTCCAAACACGCTTATCTTTTTTATATTGCTAAGCGGAGACCGAAAATAAATTAAAAAGAGAACTAATAAAAATAAAATTGATATGTATAAAATCAACCGATGATTAACATCTTTCTTGTTTTTTTTCTGTTGATTTTTTAACTTTGGTACACGATCCTGTAGTTTAATCACTTTACTATTTTTCATGTACGATCCCCCTACGTAACATAAAGAACGGCATGTTCCTCATGCCGTTCTTATCTTCTTATTATAACATAAATGATAATGAGCGGAACGAATAACCGTTATCTTCCAATGATTTCTACTTCTGTATGCATTTCTACGCTAAATTTATCCTTGATTGTTTGTTTTACTAATGCTATTAAAGATAATACATCTTGCGCGCTAGCTCCACCAGTATTAATAATGAAGTTTCCATGCATTTCAGAAATTTGAGCTCCACCTATTTGATAACCACGAAGCCCCGCCTTCTCTATTAAATCTCCTGCAAAGTATGGAATTGGATTCCGAAACACACTTCCTGCACAAGGGTGATTCCATGGCTGTGTTTCACGACGGTAATCTTTATTCTTTTGCATGACACTTACAATTCCCTCACGCTCTCCTATCTGCAATTGAAACTCAGCTTCCAAAACAATACCAGGACGTTTCGTTTGCAATACAGATGTACGATAGGAAAACTCCATTTCTTCATGCGTTAACCAGTCAATTGTTCCATCTTCAAACAAAATAAGAGCTTTTGAGAATATGTTTGATATATCCGATTTATGTGCTCCTGCATTCATATACACTGCACCGCCAACACTTCCTGGAATACCACTTGCAAACTCCAGACCAGCTAACCCTTGACGACTAAGTAAAGTTGATAATTTAATCAGGGGATACCCACCACCAACTCTTACTCTATGTTTTTCGACTTCTAAGTGGTCTAATCCTTCTCCTAAACGAATAACGACACCTTCTATCCCTAGATCAGATACAAGAAGGTTCGAACCGCGACCAATTACAGTCCACTTTGTTTTATATTTCTTTACTAACTGCAACGTTTTTTCAATACCGGCAACATGCTTTGGCACAATTAAAATATCAGCTGGTCCACCTATTTTCATAGTTGTATAACGTGCTAACGGTTCATCCACTAACACACGACCAACCTTTGCTTCTATAAGCTCATTTACTAATTGCTCCATAAACAATCTCCCCCATACTAAGCATCCTTATTACAGTAGTATGCAGGGCGTTCACCTAACGTTATTTTTTTACAAGCTTATTCATTACTTCATACAACTTATTTGCTGCATCTGGAATACCTAATTGCCCAGCAGCAAGCTTCATATTTTGTAATGTTTGTGCATCTAATAAAATCTCGTCAATATCACGAATAAGTGTTTCAGCTGTTAAATCTTTTTCAAGCAACATTTTTGCTGCTCCTTTATCGACAACAGAACGTGCATTTTTTTCCTGATGGTTATTTGTTACATAAGGACTCGGAATTAACACACTTGGCTTACCTAACGCTGTTAATTCTGCAAGTGTTGTTGCTCCAGCTCTTGAGACAACAAGGTCTACACCTGTAAGTACTTCTGGCATATTATGAATGAAAGGTTTAATAATAACATTATTCGGGTTCCCTTTTTGCTTCACTGCATCCATCACTTTGTCGTAATGAACTTCACCTGTTACATACAATATTTCGTAACTTTTATTTCCAAACTGTTCAATTGCCTCTACGAAAGCATCGTTAATTGGTCTAGCCCCACGGCTGCCACCAAAAATAAGCACGGATTTTTTAGGAAGAGATAAACCTACTGAACGTTTTCCTTTCATTCCATTTTGATCCATTACTTCTGACGCTCGTGGGTTTCCAGTCATGACCACTTTTGACTGCGGAAAATGTTCTGCAGCCGCTTCAAAACAAACTGCAACTTTATCAACATAGCGGCTTAAAAATTTATTCGTTACACCAGGTACACTATTTTGTTCATGTACAATAGTTGGAATACCTAATTTTGCCGCAGCATATACAACAGGTCCACATACATATCCACCTGTTCCAATTACAATATCTGGATTGAAACGACGAATATATCGTTTACTATCTTGTACACCTTTTAGAAAACGCATCACCGTTTTCACGTTATCTAACGATATTTTACGCTTAAATCCACTTATAACAATAGGTTGAAACGGTATACCTGCTTTGGGCACGATTGTGCTCTCTAATCCATTCTCCGTACCAATATATAAAAACCTTGCTTCCGGATTTAATTTTTTTATTTCTCTTATTAAAGCAAGAGCCGGATAAATATGACCTCCAGTGCCCCCACCACTTACTAATACACGCACTACTAACTCCTCCGCTTCTCTTTTTCTTATTACAGTCGTATTTATTTCTATATACATATTGTTTCTTCGTACACATACGAAAAACCCTGTCTTATAAAACAGGGTTTAGTAGCGAGAATGGCGACTTATATTTAATAATACACCTACTGCCATTAACATTAATGTCAAACTTGATCCACCATAACTTAAAAACGGCAAAGTAATACCCGTAACAGGCATCAATCCTGTTACAACACCAACATTAATCATTACTTGAATCGCAATCATCGCCACAATACCTACTGCTAAAAACGTACCATATAAATCTGGCGCTCCTAAAGCTATACGAATCCCACGCCATAATAATAGACTAAATAATAATAACACAAATGAACCACCAATAAAACCTAATTCCTCGGATAAGATTGCAAATATAAAGTCTGTTTGCGGTTCAGGTAAATAAAGAAACTTTTGTCTACTTTGTCCAAGTCCAAGCCCGAATAATCCACCTGGTCCAATTGCGAGTAACGATTGAATAATTTGAAATCCACTTCCAAGCGGATCTGACCACGGGTCTAAATATGATGTAATACGTTTCATCCGATACGGTGCTGATGCAATTAGCCCTACAAATCCTGCTACACCAAGCAAACCAAACATTGCAAAGTGAAAGACTCTTGCTCCTGAGATAAATATCATAACGATACATGTCCCAACCATTACCGTCCCTGTACCAAGGTCGGGCTGTAACATAATCATTCCGAAAGCAAGAAATACAAAACCTAAAGCTGGTAGTAAACCACGTTTAAAAGAGGTAATTAATTTTTGTCGTTCCGCTAAAAATTTCGCTAAGAAAATAATCATCGCAAACTTCATAAATTCGGACGGTTGAATGGAAAATGCCCCGATTCCAATCCAACTTCGCGCTCCTCCTCGAACAAGACCTACTCCAGGAATAAGAACGAGAATAAGAAGAACGAAGCAAACTAGCAAAATTACTTTTGAATACGTACGCCACACCCAATAATCAATTTTCATAATAAAAAACATAGCCACTACACCAAGACCTGCGAATAGCAATTGCCTTTTTGCAAAAAAGAATGAGTCCCCCATTTTATAAGAGGCCCAAACCGCACTCGCACTATAAACCATAATCATTCCGATTGTTAACAACGCAAGTGTAACGATGATGAGAATAAAATCAGGCGTTTTCTTCATTACCCATAAACACCACCTCTTTAGGCAGAAACTTTTGCCCTATGTAACAAAACATCAGTAGGTGTTAGCCTACTGATGTTTTGATTTACTTTATATAAGTTTATGCACAGCTTGTATAAAAATGTCTCCTCTTTCTTCAAATGTTTTAAATTGATCCCAGCTTGCACATGCTGGAGAAAGAAGAATTACATCGCCATCTGTAGAATGAGCATAAGCTTTCACTACAGCTTCATCTAAAGTATCGACACTTTCAATTGTATCTAATCCCGCTTTTTCTGCAGCTCTTACTAATTTTGGAGCTGTTTGTCCAAATGTTACAATCGCTTTAACATTTTTGAAATACGGAATTAAATCATCAAATTCATTTCCACGATCCAGCCCACCTGCTAATAACACAGTCGGTTGTGTAAACGCAGATAAAGCTTTCTCTGTCGCTAACATATTCGTTGCTTTTGAGTCATTATAAAACTTACGGTTGTTTATAGTTGTTACGTATTCTAAACGATGTTTTACACCTGTAAAACGTTTTAAAACTGCCGTAATCGCTTCATTAGAAACACCCGATAATTTTGCGATACTCATCGCTGCTAAAATATTTTCTAAATTATGTTGACCAGGTAAAACGATATCGCCTACTTCAACAACTTTTTCACCTTTAAAATAAAGAGCATTATCTTTTATACACGCACCATCTTCAATTTCTTTCGTTGTTGAGAACAGTACTTTTTGACCTTTACTATAAGCAGATAAAGCCATCACATCTGCATCATCTGCATTTATTACACTATAATCATTTTCTGTTTGGTTTTTAAAAATATTCGCTTTTGCTAAACCATATTCTTTCTTCGTCCCATGATAATCTAAGTGGGCCTCAAATAAATTTAAAAACGCAGCAATTTTAGGTTGGAACAATTCTACTCCCATCAATTGGAACGATGAAAGTTCTGTAACTACAACTTCATTTTCTTTCGCATCCTGTGCAACTTCACACGCTACAGTTCCAATGTTTCCTGCAATTACGGGATGCTTTTGTCCTTCTTTTAGCATTTCAAATGTAAGCATTGTCGTCGTCGTTTTACCGTTAGACCCCGTAATCCCAACAAATGGTGCTTCTGAAATACGATATGCTAATTCAACTTCCGTAACAATTGGAATTTGCTTTTCTTTCGCAGCAACTAATATTGGATTAGAATACGGGATTCCTGGATTTTTTACTACAAGAGAAATATTTCTCTCTAATAATTCTAAAGGATGACCACCGCATACAACATCCATTCCTTTTGCTTGTAATTCTGCAGCAAGTACATTCTCTGCTAAAGGCTTTCCGTCATTTACAATAACATTTGCCCCTAACTTTTGTAGCAATGTAGCTGCTGCATAACCACTTTTTGCAATGCCTAATACAAGAATATTCTTATTTTGAAATTCAGTTACAGTTTTCAATTACATCCACACCCCGATATAAATTCCTAACACAGCTAATAAAAATCCTACAGACCAAAACGTCACAACAACACGCCATTCTGACCAACCACATAATTCATAATGATGGTGTAATGGACTCATTTTAAAGACACGTTTTCCTGTTGTTTTAAACGAAATAACCTGAATAATAACCGATAAAGTTTCCATTACGAATACTCCGCCAATGATTACAAGTAGCAATTCTTGTTTTAATAAAATTGCTACAGCTGCAATGGCTCCACCTAAAGCTAATGAACCTGTATCTCCCATAAACACTTTTGCTGGATTCGCATTGAATACTAAAAATCCAAGTACAGCTCCTACAACTGCCATACAGAATATCGCTACTCCAAATTGCTCTTGTGCCACAGCAATTATACTAAATGCTCCAAATGCAATAGCAGCTGTTCCTGATAATAAACCATCTAAACCGTCAGTTAAGTTAACTGCATTTGATCCACCAATAAGCATAAATAGTACAAGTACAAAATACGCCCAACCTAATTCAAACTTAACATCCGTTCCCGGAATCATGATGTATGTGTGGAACGCTTGCCCTTTTCCAATTAAAAAGAACGCAATAGCAATAACAAGCTGACCTACTAATTTTTGTTTTGATGTTAAACCAAGATTTCTCTTCTTAACTACCTTTATGTAGTCATCTAAAAATCCAATCAATCCGTAACCAAATGTCACTAATAGTAATAACGATACCTCTGCACCTAAATGATTAAACTTAATCGCCATAATAAGTGAAGTTACCATCATAGATACGTATATGACGATACCACCCATTGTCGGTGTCCCTGATTTTTTTTGATGTGATTTTGGTCCCTCATCACGAATACTCTGTCCGAACTTTAATTTTCTTAAAAATGGAATAAACAATGGCGAAAGGGCAACAGAAATTAAGAATGCTACCCCAGCCGTTACTAATAAACCTTGCTCAAGCACATGTAGTCCTCCTCTCACGTTGTTACTCTTCGTTGTTTAAACGCTCTGTAATTGCTTCTTTAGCGATTTCACGATCATCAAAATGATGAACATCTTTACCAATAATTTGATATGTTTCATGACCCTTACCAGCAATAATGATAATATCTTCGGCTTTTGCGTTAGCAATTGCATGGTATATCGCTTCTTTTCTATCAATAATTACTTCATAATTATTTCCATTTGCACCATGTACCATATCATCTAAAATAGCTCCTGGCTCTTCACTTCTTGGATTATCTGAAGTGTAAATGGCGTGAGTTGCATATCGTGTTGCAACACTTGCCATGATTGGTCTCTTCGTTCTATCTCTATCACCGCCACAACCGACGATGCAATATACGTCACCTTTTGCAAACTGTTTTGCTGTTTTTAATACATTTTCTAAGCTATCTGGTGTATGTGCATAATCAACAATAACTGTATAATTTTGTCCACCATCAACTACTTCAAAACGTCCTGGAACTCCAGCTAGTTCCTTTATTACATCAATGATTGTTTCTAAACTTACACCAGAAACAAGTCCTGCCGCTGTCGCAGCTAGTACGTTATATACATTAAATTTCCCAATTAATTTCATCGTAACATTTACACTCTCATACGGTGTTACAAGCGTAAATGTAGTTCCACCACTTGTCATAACGATATCTTTTGCCATAACATCACTTGTTGTATCAATTCCATACGTTACAACAGTTGCTGCAGTACTTCTCATATATTCCGCTGTTACAGCATCATCGTTATTCAATACCGCGTATTTTTCACGATTATGATTATAACTATTGCCAAGTTGCGCAAATAGCAACCCTTTTGCATGTTTATATTCTTCCATCGTTTTATGATAGTCTAAATGATCTTGTGTTAAATTTGTAAACACTGCTACATCGTAATCACATCCGTGTACACGGCCAAGATCTAAAGCATGTGACGAAACTTCCATTACTGTGCTATCCACACCGTGTTCAACCATTTTTGCAAACGTCTGTTGAAGTGTTAGTGCATCTGGTGTTGTATTTTTCACCTCAAATGTTTCATCACCGATTTTCATATTAATCGTTCCAATTAGCCCCGTTTTATGACCATGTGCGCGCATAATCTCATCCATAATATGCGATGTTGTTGTCTTTCCATTTGTACCTGTAATACCGATTAAATGTAACTTGTGTGTTGGTTGACCATAAAAATAATCAGCTAAAACCGCTAACGAACGAAAAGTATTTTTCACAAGTACAACTGGAACGTCAACATCAATTGGTCTTTCCGCAACAATAGCAGCCGCTCCTTGTGCCGCTGCTTGCTTAGCAAAATCATGGCTATCAACCGTATATCCTTTCATACATACAAATAAGCTTCCTTCTTTCACTTTACGTGAATCAGCTTCTATAGATGTGATTTCTGGATTTTCTTTTGGAACAACTGGAAAATCATGCAAACATGATACAAGTGTATGCAACTTCATTTCACTAAACCCTCTCTACATTGTGTATTTATCTCTTTTATTAATAAGCAACACGTTACCTCCTAATTATGTAAAATAGGAGGTAAGTGCTACTGTGTCTAATAAATAGACCTATTTATAACCGAGACTCTTGCGGTCTCAAATTAAGTAACTCTTCTATAAAGAACTCACTTCCACCAATTGTACCATAAAACGTACTAGGTTACCTTTAATTCCCGAAGTAAATTCTAATTTTTGAGCCTTCTTTCACTTTAGCTCCTGCTTCCGGGGACTGTTTAATGACTTTCTCTCCATCTCCGCTTATATCAAGCTTCAAATCAACGAGTTGCGTCTGTAAGTCTTTCTTTTTCATACCAATTAAATTCGGAACTTCCACAGTTGGTGTATCGCCCCATTTATATTCTCTCTCAACTTGTTCTTTTCTCGGTTTCACTCCCATAACAGGAAGTGCATCCCGCAGAATATTCCCAACAATTGGAGCTGCTACTACTCCACCAAATTGCGTTACACCTTTCGGATTATCAACAGCAACATAAACAACAATTTCCGGATCATCTGCTGGAGCAAAACCGATAAAAGATACAATATAATTATTCTCTAAATATTTACCATCTTTCACTTTTTGAGCCGTACCTGTTTTTCCACCTACACGATACCCATCAATGAAAGCACCTTTACCAGATCCTTTTGCTACAACATTCTCTAATGCATACCGAACTTTTTCTGAAGTTTCCTTGGAAATAACTTTTCTTTTTTCCACAGGTGTCTTTTTACTTACAACTTGATTGTTTTTCGGATCAATAAATTCTTTAGCTATATACGGTTGATACAAAGTTCCACCATTTACAGCCGCTGCTACCGCCGCTACTTGTTGGATTGGCGTAACAGAAACACCTTGACCGAATGAAGTTGTTGCTTGCTCGACTGGACCGACTTTATCTAAATTAAATAAAATCCCACTACCTTCACCTTGCAGATCGATTCCTGTCTTCTGTCCAAAGCCGAAATTACGAATGTATTTAAACAATCGGTCTTTACCAAGACGATCACCCAGTTCGATAAATCCTGGGTTACAAGAGTTTTGAACTACTTCTAAAAACGTTTGGCTACCGTGGCCTCCTGCTTTCCAGCATTTCAATCTTGCTCCACCAACTTCAGCTGCTCCATCATCATAAAACGTATCTTTCTCTAAGTCTACTAAATTTTCATTCAAAGCTGCGGCTAACGTAATGATTTTAAATGTTGAACCAGGTTCATACGTACTCCATACTGGTAAATTTCTATTGTACACTTCTGGAGAAACACTTTGAAAATCTGCCGGATCAAAACTCGGCCGACTCGACATACCTAAAATTTCACCATTTTTCGGATTCATCGCAATCGCAATCATACCATCTGGATTATATGTCGACTCTGCAATATTCATTTCTCTTTCCATAATTCTATTAATACGTGCATCAATTGTTAAACCTAAATTCAAACCAGCTTCTGGTTTTTTGAAATCATCACCAACATTAGGCATCCTTTGCCCTTTTGCATCTGCAAAAAAGCGCACATGACCTTCATCACCATTCAGCTCTTTATCATAATACTTTTCTAGTCCCATAAGACCTTGGTTATCACTACCTGCAAACCCTAATACGTGTGATAAAAAGTTGCCAAATGGATAGTACCGGATAGAGTCCTCTGCGATATAAACACCTTTCAAACTTAATCCTCTTACCTCTTTCGCCTTATCATGTGATATTTTCCTTCCGCCTTTATCTAACCTTACAATTGATTCTTTTTTTGTAATCCTCTTATAAATCTCATCTTTTTCCACACCTAATACTGCAGCTAACTTCTCTGCAGTCTCTGCTGGTTTTTCAATTTGCCTCGGTACAACAAAGACAGTTGGAGCACTTTTATTCGTGGCAAGTTCCACACCATTTCGGTCTAAAATTTTTCCACGTTCAGGTTCAAAAGTAATATTACGACTCCATGAATCTTTCGCACGATCCGTTAACATATTCCCAAGAAAAAATTGCACATATCCAAGACGAATATCGATGATAGTGAAAATAAGTATACCTGATATGAGTATAAAAATAAGTCGTTTTCTAACTGTTACATTTGATACACGCATATTGGAACAAGCCTCCCTTACGCCTAGCTTGTTCCAATATATGCTTGTACTTATTTAATTAGAACTTCTTCTCTTTTACCATTACGGCTTTTCTGCTTCTTGTTGTGGTTCAAGTGGCGGCACAAGTGTTACACCTAACTCTGTACCAGGTTGCAACAATGTTCCTTCTGGCACACTTTGTTCAGTTACGTATCCGGTACCAGTAGGTTTTAAGTTAAGCTTTAATGTTTTTGCTAAATTCATAACATCACGAAGTGCCCAGCCTTGTATATTTGGCATTGTAGGTTGATCTCCCACTAAGAACACTCGGTCACCCTTCAATGTTTGTTCAGTCGCTTTCGGTACTTGTTGCTGTACTTTCCCTTCACCTAATACGATTGGGCGAAGTTTTGCTTTATCAATAGCTTTTTTCGCTTCTTCCATCGTTTTTCCCGTTACATCTGGAACAGCAGTTTGCTGCTCTTTCACATATTTCTTCGGATCTTTCACTTCATTAGGCTTAATCTTTAAATACTCTAAACTATTCTTCGTTACATATTTAAAAATATCAGCTAAAGGTTGTGCACCACTCTCATCATCTTTCAACTTCGGTTTTTTAACAGCTACATATACAACAAGTTGCGGATCATCCATAGGTGCCATACCTAAGAACGAGAATATATAATTCTCTCTTCCTGTCATATAGCCACCTTTTCCATCCGGAATTTGCGCTGTTCCTGTTTTACCACCAACTGAATATCCATCGACTTTATAAGCAGTTCCTGTTCCTTTCGGTGATGTAACAACACGTTCTAATAACTGCCTTACTTGCGCTGCTGTCTCTTTTGTAACCGGTTTGCCCACTTCTTCTGGCTTATGTTCTAATTTTACTTCCCCTGTTATCGGATCTACAATTTTATCAATTGTATAAGGTTTCATCATTTTCCCATCGTTCGCAATAGCAGTTGCAGCTTGTACAAGCTGAATTGGTGTTACAGTAGAACCTTGTCCAAAAGCTGTCGTTACTTGCTGTATTTGCTGATCGAATAAAATGGTATTTGAACCTTCATCAGGTAAATCAATATTCGTTTTTTCATCTAATCCGAAAGCATGGATATATTTCCGGAAACGGTCTGGACCAAGTTTTTGATCACCTAAAATAGCAAACGCTACGTTGGAAGAGCGCTCTACCCCTTCATCAAATGTGATAGATCCCCATCCAGCGCCGCCATTATGATCTTTTATTTTGCGGTTCCCGACTTGATATGTACCAGACTGATAATAATCTTGTCCCTTATACACACCTTCATTAATAGCTGCTGCTAGCGTGAAAATTTTCATTGTTGATCCAGGTTCAAATGCATTTGCAATTGCATCATTATAATAATACTCATTAATTTCCTGGTTCGGATCATAACTAGGTTTACTAGACATCGCTAATATTTTCCCTGTTTTTGGATCCGCAACAATTCCTATTAAGCTTTCCGGTTCATAATGTTTACTCGCTTCTTTCATCGCGTCTTCTAAATAACTTTGAATACGTTGGTCAAGCGTTAAATAAACATTATCACCATTTTTAGGTGCCTTTACATTCACTTTTCCACCGTCAAGAGATACTCCTTTACGGTCACCTGTATAAGCTACTTTTCCATTAGCAGCACCTAAATACTTATCCAAACTCTTTTCTAAACCAAATCGTCCTATAGCAATTCCTTTATCATCAGGTTTCGCGTAACCTACAACATAAGATGCGAAATCACCATTTGGATACACTCTTGCATTTTCTGTAATAAAAGATATGCCTGGCAATTTCAATGCTTCGATTTGTTCCTTCTGTTCCTTCGTCAAGCCCTTACCTAAATTCCCAAATTCTACTTGACTTCTACCTTCTTTATTTAACGTATCTAAAATCTTCTTTTCATCTTTTCCGAGTACGCCCGCAATTTTCTTGGCGGTATCCTCTTTATCCTCAACCGGCTTCGCACCTTTTAGTTCCGCTACAAGTTTATAAGAGTTTGCATCTTGCGCTAATACATGACCGTTTTGATCATAAATCGTCCCGCGATTTGCTTCGAGAACTCCTGTTTTACTATGTTTTTGCTGAGCGAGTTTATCCAAATCCTGATTATGCACTGTTCCTGTCGCTTGTATGTAAAAAAATCGGGCTAATAACAGCAAAAAGAGCAGGAGGAATAAAATCATAAAATACCCTGCTCCCTTATTGGTATGAAATTTAGTCATATTTCTCTTCATTTTCCCTTCACACCTATTGCCTTATTTGAGGCCTTTCACATTATTCGCATTAATTTCTAGCCCGTGTTTTTTTGCAACTTCAGCGATTCGTTCATAACGACTTAACTTCTCTACTTCAGCCTGTAACTCTTGATTTTCTTTTTGCTGCTGTACAATTTTTTGTTCTATTGTCGCAGCTTCTACATTAACTTGATAAAGGCCTGCTTTATTTCCAATAAATGCTACACAGGCATACAATAAAAAGCCAATAAACGCTACATACAACAGTTTTTCGATTCTTGTAATCTTCGCTTTAGCTTTTGGCTGAACCATCTGCTGTGGGGGCGTTTGAATCTGAACCTCTTCTTGCGCTTGTTGCTTGTACTTTACAGCTAAGTTACTCATACCTCTCTCCCCTTTTTATCGTTTTTCAGCGATTCTCAATTTCGCAGAACGCGCTCGATTATTTTCTTCTAACTCTATATCAGAAGGTAAAATCGGTTTTCTTGTAATAAGCTTTAATTTTGGCTTAAATTCATCAGGAATAATTGGTAATCCTGGTGGCAATTGTGGCGTTGTACTATTTCGCTTAAACGTCGTTTTACAAATACGGTCTTCTAAAGAATGGAATGTTATAACGCTAACTCTTCCGCCTGGCTTGACCATCTCAATTGCAGATTCCAACGCTTCTTCAAATACTTTCAATTCATCATTTACCGCAATACGGATCGCTTGGAACACTCGCTTCGCAGGATGTCCACCCGTTCTACGAGCAGGAGCTGGAATACCCTCTTTAATTAGTTCTACTAATTCCCCTGTCGTTTCAATAGCTTTATTCTCACGATACGCTTCAATTTTTCTTGCTATTTGTTTTGAAAATTTCTCTTCGCCATACTGGAAGAAAATTCTTACAAGTTGTTCATATGACCAACTATTTACAACATCATAGGCTGTTAATGGGGCATCTTGATCCATTCGCATATCTAACGGTGCATCATGATGGTAACTAAAGCCACGCTCTGGTGTATCTAATTGCGGGGATGAAACACCTAAATCAAATAAAATACCGTCTACTTCTGTTATACCTAATTCCTGTAGTTTTTCAGATAGGTAACGGAAATTACTCTTTACTGTTATGAACTGCTCACCGTATGAAGAGAATTTTTCTTTCGCATTTTGAATTGCTATCTCATCTTGATCAAACGCGATTAATCTTCCGCCTTCAGTTAATTGGGATAATAAATAAGAACTATGTCCTCCTCCCCCCAGTGTACAATCTACATATGTACCACCTGGCTTTATATCTAAGCCATCTACTGTTTCCTTCAAAAGCACTGTTACGTGATTAAACATTGTTGCACCTACTCTTTTTCCAATTAATTATGTTGAATGTATCTCCTCCTCTAAACGCATATTTCACGACTAGAGAACGAAATACTATGAAAGAACGACTCATTTAACTTGCCTACAAAGGCAGCATACTATACAAATCGCCATTTTCTTTTATTATATACTAAATTTTATCATCTTTTGCGGGAATTTAAATAAAAAACTGTCGAAAAAGATAATAATACGTTTACATTTTGTGCTATTTTGTCATATATTTAAGTATCCTGCATAATTACGATATTAGCTTTATTAAAATTAATAATTCAGAAAAATTTCACTTCACAGTAAATTCAACGGAATAAAAATAAAATCCTGCTCCTAAGAGCAAGATTCTATAGTTTTATAACGTGATGTTTTCCATTCCAAGAAAACGGTTTTTCCATTACACGATCAACGAAATCTAAACCGAACTGATTTAAATAGTAACATACATTCCACACACGCTCTTGTGGCGCTCCCAATGGACGGATTGCAAATTGTATACGACGGAATTTATTTAGTTCCACTTCATGTTTTTTCTCAACATTTCTTTTCAACATTCTTTCCAACAGTTCAATTTGTTCATTAATTTTGAACTCATTTTTCCCTGCAAATGCACTTAATCCAGGATCTATTTCCTTCACAAACTGTTGTAATGACGTATGAATATTCATTATTTCTTTTTTCGCCTCTACAAATCGTTCATCTATCGGTTCCTCTATTTGATTAGATAACCAGTTCTCACGCAACTTATCCACGTTATTTAAAAACGGATCACTCTCTTGCAATTGTAAATCGTGTAAATCTGTCGCTATATCCCTCTCAATATAAGTAATTGTAATACGAGGAACGACAGGCGGCATTCGGAAACCGATAGTATGGAAGACTTGTTGTAATTCACTCCAGTAAGCTAATTCCCCTGGACCTCCAATAAACGCCAACGTAGGAAATACATACTCTTGCATAAGAGGGCGTGTTACAACATTATTACTAAAGCGCTCTGGGCTTCTTTCCATCTCTTCAATCAATTCTTCATATGAAAAGGAATACGTCCCATCCTTCCCAACAAACTTCCCTTGATTGTCTTCAAGCAACACTCGCTCATTATCAATTTCCATGAATATATGTACTGCATTAGACTTTGTTTCAATAATTGGCTTATATCCTAATTCTTTAATTACTTCCTGTTGGTTATGAAGCCCCTCTTGCACTTCTTTATACTTACTTACAATTTGTTTAAAAAACGGCACTTCTAATTTTCTTAATTCAGGATGATGCGAATCGACAAGAATTAAACCAGAATTTATGAACATTTTCATAATAAGGTGACCAAAGAAATCTACATACGTATTCGATTTCCGTAAAGAATCATCAATAAATCTCAGTACATCCTTTGTAAAATTCGTTTCAGGGTATGTTTTAAAAATTTCTTCAATCCACTTTCTACAGTCTTCCAAAGAAAGCTCAGACTCTGAAGCACTCGCCTTTTTCGGATTACGATCATGAAAAATAGTCTTTTTTATTTTTTTATTCTTCGTTACAAAAGTATGATTAATTTCATCCATATCATGGTCTTCACCAGCAATCCAGAAAACAGGAACAACTTTAACGCCTAAACTTTCTTCCTTTTCCTTCGCAAGCTGTAAAACTGAAATAATTTTATGAATCGTATAAAGTGGCCCAGTTAATAACCCAGCTTGTTGTCCAGCTATAACAACATATGTATCTTCATCTTCAAGCGCTTTTACATTTTGAATTGTAGCTTCTCCCGCTTGTAATTTTGTATTATATTCTAATAAATGCGCTACTAAATCTTGGCGGAAAAACTCCCTCTCACGCAAATCTTGTACACGCTGTTTAAAAGCATCTTCTGTTAACATATAATCAAAACACGACTGTATCTCTTTTTTACCGTTCATATAGTCCGCTACAACACCTTGTTGCGGAACAGAGATTTCTTTTATCTCCATATAATTCTTCCTTTCGTATCCTGTTCTCTCACCAATCCACATTGTAGTCAATGTTTCACATAAAAGCAAAGAATTACACTTATACTTTTACTTCTAACCCTTTTATTGCATCGAACAAAAATTGAAGTGTCGGAACGGATCGTTGCTGTTTCTTAGCTTCTTCTAATACATATCCAACAATCGCACCAATCTCTGTTTGTCTATTCGCCCTTACATCTGCCAGCATAGATGATGTATTATGAGATGTTCTTTCACATACATGACGTACCATTTCCCATACCATTTCTTTTTCTTCTTTAACGAGAAAAACGACTTCCTGGAATACTTGCTCCATCATCTGATAAAAAAACGGGTTCGTGATCAATTCTCCGTTCTTGACCTGTAATAATGCCGTCAATGGATTGATACATACATTCACTACTAATTTTTTGTGCATAACATCCTTCCAATTATCTTCTATTCGAATTGGAAAATGCGGAAAAGGAAAGCAATTAAATATTTTTTCAAAATGTATAGACCGACCGCGCACGATTCCAAACTTCGTTACACCTATCCCTGTATGATAAACGATATGTCTTTCTTCTTTTTTCGCACCATGCTCTACAATTCCAACTGCAATATTTTCATTCTCTATTTTCTGCATAGCATGAAGGTGTGACATTCCGTTTTGCAAAAAGACTACTGAGGATTTCCCTCGCACAAAAGGTAGTATGTCAGTTATATGATATTGCTTAACAGCAATAAATATATAATCTAGCTGCTGGTCTAGCATACTTTCTATTGGTAATACTGGCGGGAATACCGTTTCACGTTTCCCCTCCCTAATACAAGTTACACCCGTTATATTTAATTCGTCAGCCTGCTTAGCTGTCCTTGTAAACAACGTAACATCTTGATTACTTTTTTGTAAATAAAATGTATACAATAGACCAATAGCTCCCGGTCCCGCAACTCCAATTTTCATTTTCACACAAGGAACTCATTTGAACACGATACATAAGTCCCTTTTTCCCCTCCTCTTTTATTCCGCGAACCCCCGATTCATACGGAATAATAATTAACTAAAGATGATCAAATGCCACCTCTTCTTTCAATATGTATATACTACTTATTACTATGCTTCTACTCTTAGTTTAGCAAATCCTCAAAAAAATAATAAAAGAAATACACTATCATCTTCATAAAAATAAAAAAATGAGTTATAATATTATTATAAATATTTTCACTTTTCTGCATTCAACGAGACAAAAAGGATGTGATGTTATGGGATTCCCAAAAGTTGAGCGCTTGCTCATCAATTATAAAACATTAGACGAGTTTAAAAAATTTAAAGGCTGCGGAGCTCAAGAACTATCCATGTTAGAAGAATTACAAGCAAACATTATTGAAAACAATAGTGAATCTCCATTTTACGGTATTTATTACGGCGGATCACTCATTGCACGTATGAGTCTATACATGAAAAGGAACGGCGGGGAACCATTCGAAATTACAGGTACTTACCTAGAACTTTATAAACTTGAAGTATTACCAACTTTCCAAAAACAAGGATTCGGAGAAATGCTTGTAAATTATGCGAAGGGACTGCAGTTCCCAATTAAAACGATCGCACGTATCCATTCAGCTGGTTTTTGGGATAAATTAAATTTCCAACCTGTGTCAGTACCTGATGGTGATTTTTACGTTTGGCACCCAGAAACAAATTTGAATGCGGTTACAAATGAAGAGTCTGCATAAGAAATAAAAAAAACAGCTACATAGCAGCTGTTTTTTTATTTCTTTAACTTCTCTAATTTCCCATTCGAACGAGCGCTATTTCTTTCCGCTACCATTACACTTCTTTTTTGATCAATATAATCAAGCAATGTTCTATATTCTTCCTCATATACTGATAATCGCTCCAACAGGCTCTCTTTCTCTGTTTGTAACGATTCAATTTGCTGTTGCAACACCACTAAAGAGTTTTCATCTTTATAATTTTGCAAGAAATCAATAACATCATTCAATGTAATTGACGTAGGTTCTAATACCTTTGTCTCTTTCACTTCATAATTTTCCACTTTACGCAGTTGCTTCGCTTCTTCAATACGTTCTTTGTATTGCTTTCTAACGTAAGAATTCCACCTAAAGCCACATGCTGCTGGTGTACGTGATAAATGTCTTCCCACTTCTTTAAAGGCAGATAATTGCGTTCCACCTTCTCGAATATGCCGGAGTACTACTTCTGCCAGAAGCAAATCTTCATCATCAGTCCAAGCATCTTGTCTTGTTGTCGCCATCTCTCTAGTCCTCCCTATGCATTTTTTATTAAACATATGCAGTTACTAGAAAAGATAGAATACAACAAATGAAGAATAAGACAAAAAAATAAACGTAGAAGATATCTTCTACGTTTATTTTCCCGCAATTACTTGCTGATTACTTCTTTACCTTTGTAAGTACCGCATGCTTTACATACACGGTGAGCTAATTTCGCTTCACCACAGCTTGGGCACTCTACCATACCAGGTACTGATAATTTGAAATGCGTACGACGCTTTCTTTTTACTGTTTTAGAAGTTCTTCTAAAAGGTACAGCCATTCTTCCCACCTCCTTAAAAGAAATAGTTATTTTCATATGAAGGCCTGAACCAGTCTTCCGATTATTTGTCAAAAAACTTTGCAAGTCCTGCCAATCTTGGATCAACAGGCTTTTCTTTGTCTTCTTCCGAAATCACTTGCCAGTCTTGACCTTGCGTCGGTGCTCCACCAGAAACATCATCACTGAAAATTTGCATTGGAATCTCCAAAAGTATATTTTCCTTGATTACGGGCAGTAAGTCAAGTACTTCTCCTTCTAAACAATGAATTTCAGCTTCAGTTTCAAATTCTTCTTGTGAAGTTTGGAACACCTCAGTTGTTTTAATGTCAAATGGTAATGTCACATCTACTAAAGAGCGAGAACATGGTAAAACCATGCTTCCAGTTATATGTAGATGGAACGTAAACTTACCGGAGCCAAAATCAACTCTTCCTGTTACGTGAACAGGATTAATTTCACGAATATCTTTCTCGACCTCTTTTAGCTCACTTACATCTACCATCTCATCCAATGTCAATCCTTTATTTCTCAATTTATTCAATTGATGGATGGACCATTTCATATCATATCACCTCAAGGCAACAAACAAAATTATAGCTAGCCATTTTATATTTGTCAATGTTTTTTCTTTACACCTCTAAAGATGCATTGTGTCCATTATGTGATAAAACGTGTATTCTTGTCCAGCTATATTTTCTATTTTAGACAAAATGGACATAAAGTAAATAATAAATGTGGTACAAGTTGTGGTCAATGTGGTCTACGTGGTCAAAAGAGAGTGGTCGTTTTATGCGCCGCTCTCTTCTTAATATATATGCCCATAATTAATTTTGTGATTAAAATTCTTCTATTACATAAACCTTTACAAAAATATCATATTTAGCTGCTAACTCTTCCAGTTTCTTTTCTCTGTATTTGGTAACTGTAAAAAAATGAATAATTGGTACTTTTCCGTTATATTTATTTTTATAATACATAGTAAATTCTCCATACCTTTTCAGCTTCTCACTATTTACATTCATCATCTGCGTCCGATCTATTTCTACAGCATTTAAAATCCCTTCTTCATCTCGGAATTTAACATCTGGAATAATTGTCTTCTTGTTATCATCTATTTTATAACGTATAGGTGTTTCTATCTGCCAGTCGTCCGGACAAAACAGATAGAGCCACGCCTCATTTCTCATAAGGCTGTGTGCTAATCGAATTGTCGGTACTATTTTTTCTGTATCATCGAATAGTGCGCGCCCTTTTTTATTTAAGTAATATACATATTCTTTTTTGTACACGGTACTGTTAACAAATGTACCTAAATCCTTTAATATACGGTTTGCATTTCTTATACCACCTAAATCATGGATAGCCATTAAATGCCTACGTGTAGCAAATTTCAGCTTTCTAATCGAGGTCAGAATCATCATCTGACGATTCAATTTGATGTGTGTTTGTATTTTCATGTTTCTCCACCTCATATTGTTTTAGTACATTCCACATCATTTCATTAGAAATATAAGGTACTTGAATTTCTGTTAACCTATCCGTTTTAAACAAAGCGCGTCCAGGTATACTTTTAATCGATTCCAATCCACATTCATCTATAACCACTTGAGAAGCCGTTTGTGTCGGCAATCTAAATCCAAGCTTTGCATCTGAATTTTGTTTAACTTGTCGTGGCAATGTATCTCCAGTCGGATATTGTGTACAAAAAATCAACCTGAAGCCAAGCGCCCCACCAATCCTTGCTATATAAGAAAGCATTCTCTGACAAGCTACTAATAATTTTTGCTGCTCTTTCCCCATACTTTTATCAGGACAAAGTTCAGCCCCTTCATCAACTATAATGAAATGACGTTCTTTTATATTTGTTTCTACAACGTTTGTATAATGTCTTTCCTTCATATGGAACATTTTCTCTTCCATTTTCTCAATAATGGTATTTAAAACTTGAAATGCTTGAATTGGCTTTTCTGCTATAGATTCAACTTGTTTTAAATTTTGATATGGCCCGAATTCTAAACCTCCTTTTAAATCGACGATGTATAAATGCGTATGATCCGGTTGTGCTGTAATAAGAGATGTCATTACATTCTTTAAAAATACGGTTTTCCCCATACGTGTTAAACCACCTAAAGTCATGTGTGGTGTTTTATCAAAATCATGATAAATTGTTTCTTCTAAGCTTTGCCCTATAGGTACAAGCCATTTTCCTTGTTCAACTAATGTTTTTGACCATTCCCACTTATTAGGTATGTCTTTATGAAATACTCGAATACTTAATTTATAGTTATCATAATGAATCCGAACAGGTTTATTTAACCCCTCACTTACAACATCCTCGACCTTCTGAATAATTTTACTCGGCATACCTACAGGTAATGTGTAAACATATGTTGTGCTACGATCATCATCCACTTGATTTTGAAACTTGGGATAATGTAGCTTATCTTCTCTTTTGATTGCGATTCCACTCACCTCAAAAAAGACTTGAATCTTCTTTTTATCCTCATCTTTTCGTTTGAATTTATCATTTACTAATGCGTATGTTAATGCTGCTGTAGGAACTATTAGTAACTCGAACATAAACATTTCCCCCTTAGATATCCTATAAGGATATCATTGCACTCTTTTGGAATATAACGGAACGGACCTTTTCTTATACCCTTCCTGTTGTCCTGACCTTCCACATTGTATTCCTTCATAGAAATGCAACTAGAACATAACGTAGAAGGTATAGAAACGAGCCTGTAAGTGTTGTGTACAAGGTTACACGTGGAAGCCAATATGGAACACTTTTCCCCATTTTTTCTGCTGTCTTCATAGCAATTACTGACAACCCTGTCGCTGTCCAAATAATTACCGCTTCCCCTGCAAGTGTCATGGATTACTCCTCCTCTTCCTTTTCGCGAAAGGCAATACCTTTTCTTGTAAGGACCACATCATAACAATCCATTAGAATTTCCCAGTTTAAAACATCTTCTTCCTCGCCATATAGATCTTCTTCTAATACCTGCGACAAACTGAAATATCCTTTATATTCTTTTCGATCATAAACTTCATGGTTTTTCATGTGATTTAAAATTGATTCTGTCTCTGCTCTTGATCTTGATCCATTGTACATTGAACGTAATTCTTTGGACGGATGAAGATATGGAGTTGTATTCAAGTGATTATACTGCCAACGCATGTAATCCTCTCCCCTCTTGATGTCCTTAGTTCCACTTGGTATTCCTCGTGGTCTTGATATAGGTATATGACTTAGAAAGAGTTATATTGCCTGTCCATTTAAACTTTTCTAAATGTTCGTTAATTAAATTAAAGGAGGACACATTTCCATATGCGAATTGTATATAATTAAAGAGGTGATATTGTGCGATTAAAATGTAAACTTCGTGTTATTTTTGCTGAAAGAGAAATACGTCAAAAGGAATTTTCAAAACTTATTGGAATTAGTCAAACTACAATGAGTTCACTTGTTAATAACACGACGCTACCTACCTTTCTTACAGCCTATAAAATTGCAAAGGAATTAAAATTGCACATGGAAGAAATTTGGATAGAGGAGGAGAATGAAAATGTATAAAAAACTTATAAGTATTTGCATTGGAAGTACCTTATTATTAGGCCTAACAGCTTGTGATTCTTCTAAACAAAGTGAATCAAGCGAAAAAACGAACGTCAAATCGCAACCAGAAACTAAAAAAGATTTAACATCTCAAGATGAGTTAAATAAGAAGATAAAGCAAGATGCTGAAGAAGTTAGTTTTGTTAAGGCAAATGGAGATCAATACGAAAAAGGAAAAAGGCTTAAAGCCACCGGAACGGTAGATTTATTACTTAAGTCTTCAGCATTACCCTCATTTGTCATAAGTACAAACGAAAATAACGGCAAAGGCATGTACACTATTCAAATTGTCCAAAGTGGAGTGCAAACGAACGAAAATGAAATAACACTTAAAAACGGATTAAAAATATCTAAAGGATCAATAGTAACAATCTATGGTGCCTACGACGAAAAAGATAAAACAGGAATGCCTAAAATTAGTGCAACAGTAATTGAGCAATAAAAAAAGCCGCCCAACAGGACGGCTCTTATTTTTGTTCATCAAACTATTCTTTTGTTTTATTTAACTTCATACCACCATTTATCATCTAGTTGAGCATTCATCAACCATATCTCATCACACATTATCATTATTTTTGAATAACTGGAACCCAAAGTTCACTACTCGGATTTCGATCAGGTGCTAAATAATTTTCAATACAAGGAAGATCTACCAACTCATATCCAGAGGTAGGTAGCCATTCTGTATAGAGGCGTTTCCATGCATCAGAGACATTTGGAAAAACAGCCCAAGTACTTTTAGGGATTACAATCTTCTCCATGCCAATAGTATATTCGCTTTGGTAACGGCATCCCATCATATACTCAAATGTTTCATCTGTTATAGCAGCTTGCTTTCCACATACACCTAAAAGACCTTCTAATTTACATTGCGGATTTTCCCATGACATATCTATAAGTCGTTTCAATAATCCACTTTTTGTTGCTTCCTCCCATAATGTCGGAATCATACGAAAGGCAGCCTCAGTTATGACTTTTTCTTTCACTCCTACAATTTCAACCTTACAATCTAGCACTTCAATTCTATACTCCATCTCCACATCCCCTTTAATCGTGATTTGAAAGGAAATTCTCGGAAAGGCTTTTAATTCAACCCCTTTACGTCTCGCTTCTGTTGGAGTCACCCCATGAAGGCTTTTAAAAGCCCGACTAAATGCGTCCGGTGAATCATATCCATACTTCAGCGCAAGATCAATAATTCGAATGAAATTATCATTTTGAAGTTCAAATGCAGCTTGTGATAAACGTCTACGCCTTATATATTCCGACAAAGTAAAACCTGTAATAGACGAAAACATTCTAGGAAAATGATACTCTGAACAACAAGCTAACCTCGCTACTTCTTTTGCATCTATTTCATTCGATAAATTTTGCTCAATATAATTCATCGAGCGATTCATTCTCTCTAACCAATCCATTCTAAATCCTTCCTTTCAAACACATTATGGACAAAATAAAAATATCTTTCCCGATTTTTGTTGATTGAAAGATGTCGGGTGTTTTTAATATTGATAGATTTTGAAAATATACCGATACCTTCTGAAAAAATTTTGATAAATGACAAAGTTTTTTACTATTACCCGTTTCAACATTGTCCTCTACCTTTTTAAAGTTCTTAACCACCTTATTATAATTAAAACAACTTTTTTTGTAATCAAGTATCATTATTGTGAATTTACAATACCACTTTTCAATTTCAAATTATTAAAAAGTTATGCATTCAATAAAAACTTTTCAATAATCCCCTTTCGATATCTGTTATACTAAATATTGAAATTTTCAATATTTAGGGGGATAGAAATGGAAAAAGCAACAAATGAAAAAGAAGAAAAAAAACGCCGAGGGTGTGGATGTTTAGGTTGTTTAGGTATCATCATTTTATTAATTATTTTAATAGGCTCTTGTACAAAAAGTTCGGATAGTGATAAATCCGAAAAAGCCTCTACTGTTATTAAGCAAGAGGAATCAAAACAATCTGAGGAAGTAAAAGAAGAGGAAAAAAAACAACAAGATCTTCAGAAGCAACAAGAAGAATTAAAAAAGCAAGAAGCTGAACAAAAAAGACAACAGGAACTTCAAAAACAAAGAGAAGAACAGCAAAAACAAAAAGAATTCAAGAAACAACAAGAGCAACAAAAGAAACAAGAAGTTGCTACTCCACCCAAAACAAATCAAGTAACAGAACAAAATGGAACTTGCACTATTAAAGGTAATAAAAATAGTAGAGGCGAGAAAATTTACCATATGCCTGGTCAACAGTTCTATGATAAAACAAATGCTGAAGAAACGTTCTGTTCTGAAGCTGATGCAAAAGCTGCTGGATATAGAGCTTCTAAAAAATAAAGTATAAAAAGCCGCCCAACAGGACGGCTCTTGTCTTTTTACTTCACATACACATAGGCTTCACTTGCTGTGACATAGTATGTTTTACCTTTACTATTGTGCACTTTGTATTGCGGGGATCCATTGACGTTTATTTTTGCATCAATTGTAAAACCTAATCCTGCATCTACAGAACCAGCAACATCTTTTTCCTGCCAAGATGGAGCATCATAGAATCGTAAATTATTAACTTTAGAAACAACACGCTTACCTACAATTGATGAATCTACTGTGCTTTTCTTACTAAACTTCACATAAGATGGATCGTTCTTAATCCATTGCTCTCTACCAAGATTTAACCAACCATCCTTTTCACCCCATACAACATAAGATTCCGGTTTATTTAGCTGTCGAATCTTAGAATAACTTGTACCAGGTCCTTTACGTAAGTTAACATTGTAACCTTCAATATAAGCAATACCATCTGTTACAGCCGTTGGAACTTCTGCTGGTTTAGACGGCTTATCAGGAACGGAAACTTCCACACTAGAGTTATTATATGCGCGTTGTACATCAGCGCGGAATTGAGCTTCTGAAACGCCATGAGACTTTAAGTAATCAAGTGGATCTTCATGATCTGTACCACCAAGATATTTCGTCACATCGTAGTGAGTCCACAATCCTTTTTCTACTGATATTCCACGGTCACGAAGGATTTTAGCCAATAACTTAACGTACTTATCATAGCTTCGTTTGAATTTTTCATAATCTCTTGTTTCGCATAATTCTACGTGAACAAATCGTTTATTTGCTCCTGGTCCTGCACCGTAAGCAATGTATTTCGTATCAGCAATTTGGATTGTTTCATTCCAATCAACTGCATAATGTACGAATGCCGAACGCCATGTACGAGACTCATATTTTTGAATATTAATAGCTGGTGCTTCTGGTGTTGCTGTAGAATGTGCTACAACGCCCTCATAAGCACCTACACCATAACGGTATGATTGTTTAGGTAAATCAGGAATAATCAGTGTTCTATCAGCAAAAGCACTTGTTGCAACGGATAAAGCTAAAATAACAGCAAAGAGTACAGAAGGAATATGTTTTAATGTTTTTTTCATTTTATATCAGCATCCTTTTTCATAATTTTTGTGTGGTCAAATAATCCACTTGCTGATAGACCAATGATGATTCCTTGAAATACCTTTGTTTTGATATCTCCGTCCAAAAATAAAACGCCTAGCACAATGCCAAGCGTTAAATTTAATAACGGAACATATTTTGTTTGTAATCCAATTGTTTTTACGATTTGTGAGAGACCAACTACAATTCCAATCATTACAGCTAAACTAACCATTACATACCACCCCCTTTCATTAAGAAAGTGAGAATACCACCAATAATTCCACCAACTATAAGTCGTAAAATCCAGGTAGTATTGGCGCTGATTTTATCTAACTGCTTATTGATATTAATAATGTCTTTTTCGTTACCTGTTGTTCGTATTTCTAAGCTTTTCACTTCTAATCTTATTTCTTTAATTTCTTGCTTGATTTCTTGAACATCACTTCTTACTTCTTGTAACCCTTCCACCTTAACCACCCCTTTCTAGGCAATAAAAAAAAGACCAGCTTATAACTGCTGCTCTGGTTTCTCATCGATTAATTGTTGTAATAATTCTTCTAATCGGACTATCCGATTTTCTTGATTAGCTACTTGTGATTTTAGATTTGCTATTTCTACCTCTTGTTCCTGTACTGTTGTATCAACTTCTTGTAACCCTTTAATTCCAATGGATGCGAATGAATACAAATGAATTCCTTTACCACTTTCATCGATAAACGCTTCATCACATTCATCTACAATTGCTCCGTAGTATGTTTTAATATCTTCTGTTGTCAATGGTGGATCATTGGGACTTTTCTCTTCTCTCATCCGGTATAGTTCGTTTACAGCATTCTTATAATTAAATTGTCTAATTTTAAGGCTTCTAATTTTTTCTAAGGCGGAAAAAGAAACATCACGAATGTTAGATTTATATTCTCGTAATGAAGGGCTCATGAAATTACCTTGAACAGATCCCCAGCCATTTTGAGTAACAGATGACTTTACTTGAATAATACCTGTATATCCAGCCACACGGCTATTACGTAATGTAATGTTTGGCAACCTTAAATCTGCATCTGAACCGTTATCTTCAAGGACTAACGAAGTTTGATATAACCCCGGTTTTCCTCGTCTAAAATACCAATTCCCATTCCCTGTATAAAACGCTTGGTAATCATTAGCATTTAGAACACTTATTCCGTTCCTTTGCAACTCCCAATACACAGACTTTTGAACTGAGCCATCAACTATACCATCACTAATACCAATGCTCGCATAAGCCCCTGGCCATCCTGCACCTGCTTGAGACATAAACAAAGTGCCTTCTGGAGCATTAGTCCTTTCATCTGAACCTAAGATGAAAGTCGGTTGCACTGCACCATCTTGTCTACGATAATAACCAAGAAATGCTCTAGCAACTCCGCTTTCATATAAACGTACAAATTGATCATCTAAACTAACATAGTTATTAGTGTTTGATGTTCTAATTTGACAACCGCTCAGCAATCCAGCTTTAATCCACTCAGCATTAACTTTACCAACTAAATCTATTCGTGCTGCATTTAACTTAATGTTTTCTTTACTCATATTGAATGCTGCGATTACATCATTTTCCTTTACAGATATGCTAACGCCCTTTTCAGTTAACTGAAGACGGGTTTCCATATCTCTTACATAAGATGATGTAGCAAATTGCCCATTTGCTTGCTCTTTTGTATATACCTCTGTCTTTTTAGCAGAAGCATTGATACCCTGTTCATTGATAGAAAAGCGATTATCAATCAAAGTCATTTTTTGATTAAATTGCTCAGTTGCAAGTTTATTAGCTAATTCATCTAATAAATCTTGTTTATTTTGATTGACTGTTTGCTTCAACTCAGGAATCTTAAATCCAGCAACATAATCCTCTACTTGTTTAAGCTCAACTTTACCTTCAAGTGCTTTCGCAGTATTTTCCCAACCAGCTTTCGCCTCTTGTAATTGTCTCCCTTGTTCTGTCTGCGTATTTTGTATTAAAGAGACATTTTGTTTAATGGTATTTGCATCCTTTTCTACAGTTGCAACACGCTTATCAAATCCACTTTGATTGTTTTCCACTTTTGTAATTGTTTCTTTAATTCCATCCACGCTTTTTGCAATTTCAGTTGTTTTCTGAGTGAACTCATCCGTTGTTACCTGTTCTTCAGGCGGCGCTGTCCAATCTTGCGGCTTATTCCCTTTATACAAGGCGACCCATTCCACAATAGATTTCGTAGTGCTACTCGGATAGTTATATAAGCTTAACTTTCGTTCATTTCCACTTGTAGCTGCAACTGCTTTGAAGGTTACATAAGTTATTCCATTCGCGTAAACACTTGTTGCATATCCAACATTGCTAGACCCACCATTCTGCCAAATTCCAAATTTTTGTCCTTGTGGGACACTCCCTTTAATTACAAAGGTATACTCTTCACCCGCAAAGAAATTTTCAGTTAGAGTATATTGATTGATTAGATAGTCTGTTTTTTCATATTTAACATTTGAACCTAATAAAAGGTTACGTCCACCAGCTTTATCGCTATTAACCTTTGTTTCTACACTCGTCAACTTCTCACTGATTTTCCCAGCTTTTTCTTCTATTTCAGTAGTTGTTTTCTTTAGTTCACTTGTTTTTTGCTGTACATCAGATATCGTCTTTTTTGTGCCTTCTACGGTTTGCTCTACTGTATTTAATTTACTGCTTATTTCAGTATCTTTTTTCGTTAACGTTTCGATAGAAGTTTTAAATCCATTAGAATCCTGTTCAAACTGAGTTACTTTCTTGTCAATTTCACCCTGTTTATTTTCGATATTAGAAATTGTACGACTGACACCCTGTAAACCTTCCTGTACTTCATTGAATTGTCCTGTAGCTTGATTCTGCGCTTCTTGAACCTTTTGGTTTAACTCTGTTTTTGTGGACTCAATATCTTTATTAACCTGATCTAATGTTTCTTTTTTTACAGATTCAACATCGGGTACAACCGATTCCCACGCTGTACCTGTCCATATTTTTAAAATGCCGGGCTTTCCTTTACTAATATCTCGCCAAAGCGTTTTAAAAGGTTTAAGACCTGTTGTTGGCGGATTCTTGGATTCTATAATTTCAACCGTATTATTTTTAATATTCTCTTGTACTTTTTCAGCTAGTGTTTTTGCTGCTTCTGACTCCTTTTTTGCATTACTAGCTGTTTCATTAGCATCTTGAACCAATTTATCTAGCTGATCAATCATTTCTTGTTTATTGCCTAATGAACTGAGGATACGGTTATAAATCTTTCTTAATTCCTCATTTTGATTAACTATCTCGCGATAATCCCCGAATTCATATTTATCCTGTGTTGGGTCTGTAAAAGATTCATCTCCAGCTATTACTCTCGCTTCAAGATATAATGCTGGTGTAAACCCTGTATCTTTAATTTTGATTGTGTCGCCTTCATTGATTAATTCATGTTCTAGACCGAAAATACGACCAATTGATTGTGCTTCCACTTCATATGAGATTGAGGAATTGACACGCTTTTTCAATTCTATTTCCATAAGCGTTAGTAAACGTTTTGGAGTCATGTCTAATTCTTCTGTTTCTGGTGTATAAAAACCGAATTTATGTTGTCCGTGCTCATTCCATCTTTGAAACGCATCTGCATCTACGATATAAGGTAGACCGTTATTAATACTTTCAATAGTGATTACCTTGTCGCCTTCACCTTTTACAAATCCAACTAAAGCAGTGCAAATATCACGTGTATGCTCAATACGCGTTACACCAATTAAATCTTTTCCCAATTCTATTTCTTTACCTGTGTCACGCCCACGCTTTTGAATCATATCCACATACCAACCGATGATTTGTGACCCCTTAACTTCTACGCGATATTGAATTTCTAATTTAAACAGTGACGCAATTTTCTTTAAAAAAGTAAGGGGATCCAGAAACTCATCTATTGTCATTGTGTGGAATCCTGCATAATCTGTTTGACCACGTTCCCACTTCATACCTATAAGAGCCATATCGATAAATTCATTTACTGTTTTACTCTCTATACGTTGTGGTTTTATAACTCCTGATTTTGCAATTTGAACCCAAGCTCCTGAAGCATATGTGGTAATGGATCGATTATCAGAATTTTTTTCAGTCTCTGTAATAACATATGGTACGATTCTTCCATCGCGAACTTCTTTTAAAACGAGATTTTGTTGTTGTAACGCAACTGCATGGTCTGTTCCATCGAAAGCGGTGAAATCCAACATATCAACATTATTTTTAAGTTCCCAATGCCGTTTGTCATCCCAATAGTCTTCTGGCTGGATAGCTGCAACAATTTGATCCGTTTTAAAATCCACAACATGCAAAATTCCGCTTGGTGTTCTCATCTATATCTCTCCCTATAACTAATTGTTGCATTTACATCAGGTGGCATGATATCGATACGATTTTCACCACGTATTACGATAGGAAAATTACTAAAGATTTCTTTTAAATTGATTGCATTTTTCCCGTTGATCGTGACAAGACTTTGCTCAGTATCGATAACAATTTTATCTCCAGTGTCAAAGATATATGGTTGTGCATTAGATGGGACTTTGTTTACTTTCCAAATCTTTAAATCATCGATTTGTATTACATCAACAGGTTGGTTATTATCCCACTTACATATCGCAATCATAACTTGTGCAATTTTTCGTTCTGTCATTGGATTTCCTACTTCATCAACCCACTTCACTGGAAGTGATGCATCATCGATTTCAGTACCATCTCTGAAACGCGCTACATAAACAGACCACTCTTTACCTCGTCTTGCTATACGTAACCTACCGTAAAATTGATTGAATGTATTAGGATGTGCTCCATTTGTATCTACTAATTTTCTTATACTGTTAGGTGTTCCGGCATTCCCAATACGCATGTATGCTTTTGTGATTTCAGCATCCCAATATAAATCGTTCATGTTGATTCGCGCAACAATATTACTTGTATCATCCAAAAGCAATACCTCAACACGCCCCATTTCTCCAATACTTTTAGATTTCAAACGCACCCATGCTTCCATTTCGAAATCTTGAATAGGGCCACCTGGAATGTTTTTCTTAGCTATTGCTCCGTGGAAACCTTTCTCTTGCCCATAATCTTCGCAATATAATGCGTAACCATCTCTTGATTTAAAACTACCTGTACCCTTCATTTCTTCAACTTGTCCTGTAACAGGTGTCCATCCTACAGGAGTAGCCATTTCATCCCACATGACTCTTTCTCGTTCTTGTACCGTGGTTTGCTCCACAGTCAGAGGGTAGCCTATTCTGAAATAATCACGATTATGCGGATACTCTCCAAACCATACATCTAAAAAGGTACTTGGTTTTTTTACCGTCATTTCAATTAATGCTGGAGCTTCTACATTTCCTTTATTAGTAAAATAAGAAGTTGTTTCTGTAGACCACTCTTGTGTAAATTTGTGAGTATTGCTTTTCCCTAATTTATACGGCATTGGACAAACAAAAGTAATAACACCTCTACCTCTATTGACTATTTCGTCCAAATCAACAGAACCATCAATTAATGCTAAATAAGTCCTGTCTAACTCATCATCAAAAATAAGTTCAGCAGGTTGTTCTGTATATAACCAATCCGCTAAATCTTCTTTTAACTTTTGTAAATCCGCCATATCTTTTTTCGCTTTAATAACAAGAGGAACGTCAATACGACGTTCCTCCGTTTCTGTATTAAGTAAAAGAGCCCCTGCGCGATGAGGGACTCTTACTAATCTTCTTTTTACTGGAGCCCATGAAGGACGTTTTCTTCCAACTAGCATTTGAATATAATCTTTTCTAATATTATTAAAAGTAAAACTAAGTTTCCCCAACGTGCTCACCACCCTTAAAATTCCGCTCTTCTTTTTTGTTCACGATCTTGAAGCTTTGTAGTATAGGTATAACTTCCATTTGCAAGTTCTTTTCCATCTAAAACATTGGTCATGTTTACAGTTAAATTCAGTTCCTGTTCTCCACCCGATCTATTCGGGAATATTGTTTTTGCAGTAGGTAAATTGTTATAAGCTAATTGCGGTTGTGCATATCCGTTAAAATCGCTAAATGTATTGCGTGGGATACTATATTGATTCGTTTGGAATCCAAAATCAAAAACAGATGGCATATTCCCCATCTGTTTCTTAACGGTTCCGACTACATTTTTTGCTGCATCCACAACAAACCGTTTCCCCTTATCCATACCAACTCCAACACCTTCTGGAACCGCACTACCAATTGGAATCATAACCTTAGATGGACTATTAATTTCAAGTGCTCCGGAAATAGTCTTTTTAATATCGTTTGCAATTCCAGCAGCCTTACTAAATAGACCTCCTGAAGCATCATCTATCCCTCTTCCAAGACCCTCTATAATTGATTTACCAATGGAACGTAAATTTATAGAACTGAAAAATTTTTCAACTGTATTCCATTTTTCTTCGATACCGCTTTTCACTTCGTTCATCTTATCTTTTACAGCTTGGACTTTTTCACCAAATTTTCTCGAAACTGTATTTTTTATTTCCTCTACCTTGTTACTTGCAGAGTTTTTCATATCTTCATATTTGTTGGTAACATCTGACCACATTTCTTTCATTTTTCGGACAACATCATCTTTCATAACTTGATATTTCGATTTTACTTGGCCAGTTTCCCAATCTACCTGATTTGCATGTTCACCAGCTTGCGCTTTTGCTTCACTCACAATTTCTTTATGCTTATCTCGAGCTGTAGAAACTGTACTATCATACTGACGTTTTGCCTCTGCAATGATTGCGTTCGCTTCATCAGCAGTGATTGTTTTATTTTCATCACGTTGGCGAATCGCCTCTGCAATTTTTTCATCACGAGTCTTTTTTGCATCTTCAATAACTTTATCTCTTGCTTTGGCGCTATTCTCTACAACTTCCGCTGCCTGTCTAGCTGAAATTTCACTAGCCTGCACACGCATATTTTCAAGAATAACCTTCTGCTCCATTTGATTTTTAGACATATGCTCAACAGCAACTCTGTCCATTTCATCCTGCAATGCTTGTAATGAGATACGTTCAGATGTTGTTAATTCCCTATTTTCCCTAGCGGCTGTTTGCAGGATTTCTTTAATTTTATTTTCCTTTTCTTGTGTTTTTAGCTTTTCTTGTTCATAGTGCTGATTTAACTGCTCGATTCGTTTGTTCTCTTCTTCAGCGCTTAATACATACGAATCAGCAAAAAACTTTTTAAGTCCTTCAATTTCTTTTTGCTGCCTTGCGTTGGTTTTTTCAATAATTGTATTAGCCAATTTGTCATATTGACCAATCAACTTCTGCGACTGTTCTTCTGTTATTACCTCATGATTCAATCTAATTTCAGTTAACTTTTGTCTAATACCATCAGACAGTTTGAAATACTCACCAAGAACTTTCTTTGTCGAGGAGCTTACTTTCCCTTCTGTGTTTGTAGCAAAGCGATCAACTGAAGCAATACTGTCTTCAGTTGCTTTTTGATATGCTTTATACGCAACAACTCCAGTTCCGATAAGAGCGGCTGCTACTAGACCAATTGGTCCTGTTAAAACGGCAAGCGCACTTCCTAAGAATCCAACTGCTCCAGCCGCAATTCCAGCAATCCCACCGACTGATGCTAATGCAACAGATAAAGAACCAATTCCTGAAGCAATCATTCCAAATGCTGCTAAAACCACACCTATTGCTGTAGCCACAGCTGTTAGCGCCAGAACAATACCACCTGTAATTGCAATGGCCTTTTGTACTGGTCCAGGTAAAGAGTTGAATCCGTCAACAAGTTTTTGTAAACCAGCAACAAACACACTCACCACAGGAGCAAGTGCATCACCAATTGTCTTTTTCATAGTAGAAAACGCTGAATCTAATAAAACGATTCTTCCTTGGAGGGTATCAATCTTTGTTTTTGCAACATCGGCAGCCGTAACTTTGGACATTGCATCCCACATTTCATTAACCCCTTTTGCTCCTTCTTTAAAGAGAATAGTCGCACCACGAACGGCATCAGAACCAAATAATGTTTCTAACGCCATACTTCTTTGTTGATCTGTTAAATCTTTCATAGACTCATGAAGTGTTCCTGAAATATTTTCTAGACTTTGAATATGTCCCTGTTGATCGTAAAATTTTGATGATAAGAATGCGGAACTTGTTGCTAACTCACGGAATGTTGTATCACATTTATCGTTCCACTTTGTAACTCCTTCAGTTTTCATTACATATTTTTCTAATGCAACTTCGATATCTCCCACACTTCTAGATGCTGGAGTAACTCCATTTTTTACCAGGAAATCAAACCCTGCTTGAGCGTTATATGTGATAAGACCTAAATCACGCATTTTGTTATATGCTTCTTTAGTAGATGGATTTAACCTCATAAGCATCGTTTTTAAGGATGTCCCTGCATCTGAACCTTTTAAACCATTTTGAGCGAATACTGCTAAAGTTGTCGCGGTATCTTTAAACGTCATCCCTGCTCCTGCCGCTACTGCTGAAGAGGCAGCAAGACCATATTTTAATTCACGTACATCAGTTGCCGATGCGTTTGCCGCTCCTGATAATATGTTAGCTGCATCTGCTACTGAAAGATGATCCGCTTTGAAGGCATTTAACGCTGTTGATGCAATTTCTGCCGCTTCACCTAAATCTAATTCTCCAGCCGTTGCTAAGTTCAGAGCACCTGATAGACCTCCATTAATAATATCTGTTAAACTGACACCAGCTTTTATTAATTCTTCAATACCTTTTCCTGCTTCTACAGAAGAATACTTTGTTGTTTCACCCATATTAACAGCCAGTTCACTCAACTTTTTCATTTCTTCGCCAGTAGAACCAGATACTGCTTTAATGTTAGCCATCTGTTGTTCAAAGTTCATTGATTCAGTAACCGCTGATTTTAAACCACGCCCTATAGCGTAAGTCATTCCGCCAAACACCATACCAATTTGCATTCCTGCATTTTGCAAATGATTTCCCAATGTTTCCATACGGTTTCCGAAATTGAGAAGACGATTACCTTGTTGTTCTAGTTCATGATTTGACTGACGTAATTCAGTTTCGAATCGATTAAGTTCAGCGGTAGCTCGATGAATTTGTTCAGCATAATGTTGAGCTGATTGACTTGCTGCACCTTCTTCTGTTTTAGCACGATTGTAAGCGGACTGAAGCTCCCTGATTTTCTCCTTTTGCTTATCTACCATACGAGAAAGTACATCAATTTTTGCTCGAGTTTGTTCAGTAGCATTGGTATATCCATGCATTCCTGTTGTAACCGCTTGGAATTCAGCTTGTAAAGACTTCAATGAATTATTTAATTTATCCAGTGCTGTTTGTTGTGCCTGACGATTCACTTGTTTGAGTTCATTTTCAAATCTATTTAAATCAGCAACTGCTTTATTAACTTGAGAAGCATATCGTTGAGTTGCTGCATCATTTTCACCTAATTTAGCCTTATTTTGATCATAGGCTTGTCGTAACGCTTTAACTTTCTCTTTTTGCGCATCAATGAGCCTACTGAGTGTATTCATTTTCGCTTGCGTTTGTTGACTAGCGTTAGCAAAACCACCCATACCTGTACTCACAGATTTTAATTCGTTCTGTAATGTTCTGACTGCACGCCCTGAATTCGCGATACCTTGTCGGAAGTTTACATTATCAAGGGAAAGCCTAACGACCAAATTATTCATTTCATTTGCCATAGTCTCACCCCCTCATTAAATAATGTTTTCTGCCGGAACTTCTATTTCATTAGAGCTTGCATTTTCACTATTTGAATCACCTTGTTCACGACTCTTTTGATTCAGCTTTAAATAATGCCAAATATCCATTTCATTATCGATATGATGATGTTTATACCCTTGACGTAATAAAGAGAGGTAGAGCTCGTCCATAAACTCACTGAACGTTAGCCCTCCTCCCTCTACGCGTTTGGGTTTTCTTCTTCTCCAGATACAGGATTACCACCAGCTGCTTCCACAGTTTCATTTATAATTGCATTAATTACGTCTGAAGTTGTTGATAAAAATTTACGAGCATCAATCCCATCCCAATATTGGTCTAATGTAAATTGATCATCGTACACCTTCACCACGAATTTAACCATTTTATCCATATCTTCTGGACCAGGATTGTTTGGAATTTCAGCCAACTCAGGAGCCTGACGGATAAGACGGGCTGGAATAAATTCTGGCATATTAAAAGTTTGTTTTTCTTTATTAATCATTAAAGTTAATTTCATAGTTTTTCCCTCCTAAATTTAATAAAAAAGAGAGAGCTTTTGCTCCCTCTTACTTTCCTGCTGGCGGTTGTGCCACAGGCTTCTCATATACCTTTTTAAACCAGTTATCTCCTACCGCTTTGGTAAATGTAGGTTCGTCGGCATCTGCTGTAAATTTGGGTCTATCATCAAAATCGCGCTCAATAAATGAACCTTTCAGTTTCGTTGTTTGGAAGTTTGGTTTATCCTTCTTAGTTTCGCCTTCTTCTTCCTCTTGTGAAAGCTTCCCTTTTAATAACCAAACATATCGATATTTTCCATTAGCCTTTAAGAAACGCCATCCGATTGCTAGATACGGCTTTTCACCTTCGCGTCTCTCATCTAACACACCGTCTTTAACTTCTGGATACCCTTCAATATCTGCTTTTGTTGTTAACGAGATGTTACGAAGCTCGATTTCCACTTCTACTTCTCCATCCGACTCAGCGATTTCCGATTTTTTATTGTCACTCCACATAATCTCCGAAGCTACCTTTTTGGATGTTTTAATCTTTACAGCACCTTCCATTTCTTTTACTGCACTGTATTCAACACCTGTTGCATCATCTTTCAATAACTTGGCGTAAACAAGGCTATCTACACCGACAGTCGAACTAATTTTAATCACTTCTCCAGCCATCTATAACTCCACTCCTTTTGCGAATCGCATCGCGTAATGAAATATTTCTGTATCATCTTCATATAAATCAGCAACCGCATAACGTGAGAAGCCAATACTTTTCATGACTTCATTCACTTTTTGATGAATTGCTGTTGTACTACCCTTTGACCAAATATCGATTTGGAATGTGATTTCACTTTCGCTTTCATCATTATCTGCAAATCCATCTGGTCGATTATCTAATTCAAAAAACGTAATCCGTGGAAACTCTTCAGCATTTTTGGCTTTACGATAATAAACACGTTTTCCGCCTAATAAAGAAACAAGCTCCTGATTATTTCCAAGAGCTTGCACAATTTCAGGGCGTAAATTTATCATAAATTCAGCCCCATTTCATTTTTCAAGATATCCGTCATAGCACGTACCGCATCGGCTTTAGAAGCGTTAAAACCTGGTTCTATAAATGGATGTGCTGGCATTTTAGAAGTACCCCACTCTAAAAACTTTCCATAGAAATATGGAGAACGGTCCGCTTTGTCTATTCCAATCTTGATCGTTTTCACACCATTTTCCATTCGTGCCTTCGTAACTCGTATATTATCCAGCAAATGTTGGCCCGTACGCCAAGGTTCACTTTTGGAAGGTTTCTTAGGACTTGAACTCCTCGGTTCACTTCTTTCTGCAATAGCTTTTCGAATTTGTTCACCACCGGCTGCAAGAGCTTTATCTTCTATTTCCTCTCCACGTAACCCCATTTGATTTAATTCAGTAACCAAACGATCAAAACCTAACAAATCTACACCATCAGCCATTCATTCCACCACGCTTCCACATGATTGATAATGTGTGTTTTTCAGTTGGAATAACCGAAAGAATGTCATAAATCGTATTCTTATACTTGATTTTCATGTCAGCATTCACATCTGCGCGAAATCGGATTTCTGTTTCACCCTGCACTTCGCTGTTAGCTGCGGCTGCTTCAAAGTATTTTCTTCCCTTTAAAAAAATAAAAGAGCCCCATACAGTAAAAGAATCCTTATATCTTTCTATTGGATCACCGTCTGGGCTCTTTGCTTCATCATCTTTCACTTGAAATGTAAGACGTTTATCTAATTTACCTGGATTCACTTGAATCACCACCAGAATACTGCAACTGAACTAATATCGATTGCAAACTAAATGCTAATTGTTCTGCTTTTCCAACTGCTTCCCGATTTTCATGCCAATGGGAAATTAAAATACGAGCCGCCAATTTAGCAAGCTCGCTTTTTAAGTCCACATTTTTACTTGTAGCATTTTTAATATAGATTTCAGCTGCTATTACGAAAGATGTAATGAGATCGTCCTCCTCATCACCATCCACGCGAAGATACTTTTTAGCTTCCTCTAATGTTAGTACCAAGAAGGACACCCCCTAGCTTATTAAGCTCCAGTTTTAGGCGCAACCGTAATTTGCCCATACACAACTGCTTCTTGGTCCCATAATGTGACATCTTCACGTTCGATTGCTCGGAATTCAGAAGTATTTGTTCTCCAAGCATTTCCGCCTTCTTTGGTCATATCAATAGATAATTGTTTTCTATCCCAAAGAATAACTGCCTCTTTTAAATCCCCAACAATGAAAGGTGCTTTTCCGTCTTTATCTGTAGCAATTGTTTTATTGGACAACACAATAACGGGCTTACCGGAAAATAACTTACGAGTTGGATTTGTTGGATCTGGTTGAAGTAGTGGACGACCATTTTTATCTTCTAATTGATCTAAGTAATTAAATCCATCTTGGTTTGTAAAAATGTTCGCTACTGCTGCAAACATTGGATCTAGTGTAACATTTAATGTTGTTTTAAGGCCGTTATAATCCTTTAAATCAACTTTTGTTAGTTTATTGATTTCTTGTAAAATCAGATAGTTTCGAGTCGCAATAGATTTTTTCGCAATCCATTGACGTAAATATTCTTCTAAAGCTTGATCTGTATCATCTAATAAATCATTTGGCACCGGTAAGAAGCCTGCATAATCTTCAATAGCATACGATAAACGATCGAATTCAGGAGAAGCAATTTCTTGCATTGCATTTGGCTTACCATACTCAGATAATGGCGCAAAAGGTGTAGATGCTGCACGTTTCTCTAGCGTACGGGCTCCCTTGTTTGTTGATACAGGTTGTACATTTACATATTGTTCTAAGCTATCAACCGTTTGTTTTAATTGATTAATTGTTGTCGTAATATCTTCTGGAACAATATAGCCGCCATCTTTACCTGAATTCTCAGATAAGGCCGCTTTGTATTCCTGCATAACGCATGCTTCTTCATGGCTTAAATTTTGACCACGGATAGCTTTCATAAATACTTCTTTATACGATGGATCTTCATTTTTAACTGATGCTGGAGGCAAAACTCCTGCTTGTGAATTTACTGGGTCAGAAACTTGGATTTGCATCATCGCTAGATAGTTATCCAGTTCATTTTTCGCGTTTTTCGCTTCCTCAATTTTTGCCTTTGCATCTTCATATTTACCGCTATTGTTAAATTCTTCTGCTTTCGCTTTTAAATCAGCAACTTTTTGACGTAATTCTTGTTCACGTTTATCCATTCGGTATGTCCTCCTTATATTGGCACAAAAAATAGACCTATAGTTCTAACAGGTCTAGTGCATTTTGTATTTTTAATTGTTCATTATTGTCCTTCTTTGGAATAGAAGGAGCTTTTGCTACAATCTTATTTGGTGTTTTTTGATATTTATCAAAGTAATCACTACTACAAGCTGCGACTTCTTTTGCCTCCACAACTTCTATATTGAAGTATTTTTCAGCTTCTTCACCACTTAACCAGGTCTCAGCATCTACTAATTGTTGAATCTCTTCAATTTCAACACCTTCTTTTAAGTTCTCTTTGTATACATTCATGATTCCTGATTCAATGTTATCAAGGTCCTCTGCTGCTTTTCGGAAATCAATTGCATTTCCGACTGCAAATGTCCAAGGTTTATGAATCATTAAGAATGCGTTAGAAGGAACGACGACACGATCACCAGCTAAGGCAATTACTGAGGCAATAGAAGCTGCAACACCGTCCACATAAACAGTTTTTTGCGCTTTATTGCGCTTTAGCATGTTATAAATGGCTAAACCAGCAAATACAGAACCACCGCCACTATTTACATAAATATTAAGGTTACTTTTATCATCTAATTGGCCTAAAATATTTTTTACATCATCCGGCATAATATCAGAATCATCCCATTTCCAACCTGTATTATTTATGATGTCACCATAGATAAATAGATCTGCTGACGATTCTGTTTGATTTTTAATAGTAAATACGTCCTTAATTGTCCTCACCTCCCTTCTGTAGTGCCCCTCCATTAGCTTTTGCTAATTGGTATTCATCGGCAATTTCAATAGATACATGGTTTAAGTCAACGCGGTGTTTATCACCGTATTCCCCAATCCCGTCCATGTCTTCTAGTTCCAGCACCTTATTAATCGAAAAAGCACCAGCATCTAACATGATTTTGTAGAATTCTGCTCGTGATTTAGAATCAGCACGTAATAAGCTTGTTAGGTTAAACTTCAAGTAATATCGTTTTTGCTCATGAAATGAAAATGTTTTATAAGAAAACTCTTCCTCATACTGAATAAGAATTGGGCTCAATGTATTTTGAATAAAATCCAACGCTTGTTGCTCAATATTGGAGAAAGTAGCACGATCTAACTCATTAATCATATGCAAAGGAATATTAAAGATATTTGCAATCTCGCCTTTATCAAATTTCATACCTTCAATAAATTGAGCATCTTTTAAAGGCATCCCAACCTTTTCAAATTCTAAACCAGCATCTAAAATGGCAATCCTTTGAGCATTATTTAATCCTGTATTTGCCTCTTCCCATGCATCACGAAGTACTTCTTTCGCCTCTTTACCTAGTGCTTGTTGCGTTTTTAATATTCCACTATGCGCTGCACCGTTTGTAAAAAACTTGCCTTTAAACTTCTGTGCCGCTTGTGAGCTGCCTATAGACTCCCTTGCAATTTGAATAGGTGGTTTCCCTTTTAAACCATCAGTAGACAATGTAGTAAGATGTATAATGTCATCATCAGGTATTTTTATAGGTGTGCCGTCTGGCAAACTAGTGAAATACCATAGCTTATTGGTCTTTAGATCCACTGTGGGCGTTGTAACAGCTGGATTCAGTACCCATAATTCTTTTGGTCTTCCATCCAAACCCCAATGAATATTTATATAAGCATTTCCCCATGTATTACGGTGCGTTTCAATTAAATGTTTGAATTTGAATGGACTTTGATAAGGATTTGGTCTTCTTTCTAGAACAAAAGACACTTGATGTACCTTATCCCGTTCCCTTCCCTTCGCTGTCTTTTTAAACGTTTGAAAAGGAAGCATCGCAACACTATTCGCAAGGATGTTAATGCACCGATAAACCGTCGGAACACCTAAAGAGGACTCAACAGTTACCTTTTCACCGCTTGCGGCTTGATATCCAAATAAACTTTTAAACCAAGGAGAAGGATTTTTTAAATTTGTCGTATCCTGATTTCTAAATAACCGCCGAAAAATCAAATGTTTCACCTCCTTTCTATCTTCTTATCATTACCACCCCCAGCATTGTGAGAATAATCCCTAATAGATACCATCCATAAATCGGATTAACAAAAAAAGTCGTCCCTACAATAATGGACAACCCTGAAATCAATAGAATATCTTCTAAAATACTTATAAAAAATAATAAGAATCGCATGTGATTCCTCCTAGAATGAGAAATCTTGACTTAAAATATAGGAATTTAAGTCCATCTCACCAGAATTAAGCATGCATCGAACATGCGAGTTAATTACAGCCGCTATCGGGTCGATTCTCTCTGTTGCTTTTGACTTGTCCAACATGATGTTTTCGTTGGCATCCTGTTTTGTTATAGCATTGCTAACAGCCCAATTTAATACAGGATTGTTATTATGGATGACTTTTTTCTGATAAACTTGTTCACGAAAATCCTTTGTAGGACCTGATAAAGTCGCCATTCCTTGACGTATTTCCACCACTGTATACCCTTCTGCTTCCATGTCTTGCATGAATTGCGTAGCATTCCAAGGGTCAGCGCATATTTCTTTTATTTTGAATTTATTCTCTTTTTCCATAGTTTTAATATGTTTTTTTATATATTCATAATCAACTACCGCACCAGGTGTTGTTGTAATCCACCCTTGCTGTATCCAAAGATCATACGGAACTTTATCTGTTTTTCTTTTCTCATGCAAGGTATCTTCCGGCATAAAACTATGACTAATCACAATATACGTATCATCCTTTTTAAATTCAAAATCTACACTTGTTAAGTCAATTTTTGCTGATAAATCGACACCTACTGTGCATTCCAACCCTTTTAATTCGGATAATTCCACCGTTTCCTTGCAATCCTTCCATTTTTGCATATCCATGTAGCCATTTTCTTTCATATCCACCCATCTATTCATGTTTTTCGTGAGATAATTACGCATTTTCTCAGGTACATCAAGGGCTGATTGGAGTTCTCCTTTTAAGAAAGTACGTCCTTCTTCATAACTACATAGAATTGGATTTGCTTTCTCCCACACTTCTGCATTCGTAATCTCATCATCTTTATCTAATTCATTAACCATGACAAAATATTCTTCGTTTTCAATATCAATATTAGGATCCAAAATTTTAGAAACATATTGATACTCTACACGATAGCAAGGATGACTTAAATTAAAACCAGCTGTCGTTATAATCATCATAAGCGGATTCGGACGAGCACCCGAACCTGACACCAGAACATCATAAATTTCAGAAGTAGGATGTGCATGATATTCATCAATAATTCCGCACTGAACATTCAGTCCATCACCAGATTTACCTGCATCTTTTGATAGCGCTGAAATAAAAGAATCAGTTTTAAGGTGTTCAATTTTCCCATACGCAATATTGAACTTTCCTTTTAAATCTTCACATCCATTCATTTGCGCTTTAATTTCATTCCAAACAATTTTACTTTGTTCCGTTTTCGTTGCTCCAATGTATACTTCCGACATATTTTCACCAAATGCCATCGCTTCATATGAACCTACACATGCTAAAGATTGAGACTTTGCGTTTTTACGTCCAACTTGCCAATATGCCTTTTTGAATCGCCTTAATCCCGTATTACGATGAACCCATCCGTAAATATTGCTAAATACAAAGATTTGTATCGAATGTGGTTCAATTCTCTGACCTGCTAATTTTCCTTTTGTATGTTTAAACAGAGACATCCACTTTAGGAAACGAAGTGCTTTTTCTTCCTTAAAAACATATGGGAAATCTTCAGACCCTTCACGCTCAATATCTCTTAAAAATCGTTTACAAGCCTGTTTATGCTTCTGACAAGCAACAACTTCATCATTTAGTACGTCATCACAGTAGTCCAGCATCCATTGTCTGATCATGTTATACGTCAAACTCCTTTTCTACATTTGTTTTCGGACCTTGTTTTATATTTGGAATGACAATTTTGGCTCTTGCACTCGGTGTAAGACCAAACTCAACAGCCAAAGCCTTCATTTGTTCATGCAATTGCTTTTTCTTTGTAAGTAATGGATGTGGAACTTTATTGGTTTCAGCTGCCTTATTGGTATATTCAACAAGAAGTCCTTCTTCTCGGATAATTTTGGTGCATTCAACATAGTCAGAATAAGCATCGCAATACGTTGCTAATGCATTTACATCTATGTTTGTGATAACGTCTAGCTCTAGTAATTCACCAGCAATTCTCCTAAACTCTTTCTTTGCAACTGAATCTAACCACGTTGGTGGCTTTACCTTGTCTTTTTTTGCTTGCAACTGTTTTTCAGCTTTTAATCGTTGTTCAATTTCATCTTTTGTCAATCGATTTGTATTACCTTCTAATAAATGCAAATGAATCGGCTTCGCTTTTCTTCCTATGAGAACCACCTCCCTTGGCTGAACCCCCTTTTGTAGAATAAAACGAACTTTTTGCACGGAAAGCTAGGCGGCGGTCTCCAGAGAGTCGCCTTTTGCTTTTTCATGGTGGGGGGTTGTTTATGAATTTTTTCTTTTGAATTATTTTTTGTTTTTCTTTTCGTCTTCTTTTGTTTTCTTGTTATGACAAGCATGGCAAAGCGTTTGTAAATTAGATGGTTCTAATCGTTTTGACCAATCAACACGAATAGGTACGATGTGATCAACTACATCACCTATCTTAATGATGTCCTTGCTCCTACACTGAACACATAGACCATGATCTCTACGATAAATAAGCTCACGCATATCCTTCCACAGTCTTGAGTTGTAGAATGAACGTGAGTTTTTGTTTCGAATATGTTTGTCGTAATATCTTACTGTTTCTTTTTCCTTTTCGATATGCTTAGCGCAATACTTATCCCGTGTTAGTTCGTTGCAACCTAACGACTTGCACGGCTTAAATGGTTTACTTGGCACCTTCCATTCTCTTTCTTAACCGTTTCATTTCATCCTCGATAGCAAGGTTCTTCTTGTTAATACGCTCATGACACTTTGCAATGTCAGCTTGATGCTTACGAATCTTATCGTTCACATATGCAGCAACATGTTCATGGCCACAATGAGGACAAATAAAGAAACACTTCTCAATACGATTAGGAAGTTGTGTTACTTGTGGTTGCATGTCGTAATCTTTATTACAGTTCGAACAATAGACTTGCACCTACCCCCACCTCTTTTTAAAGAATATTCAAATTATATATTTACAAATAAATACAAATTGCTATAATGAAATTAACATTGCCATCAGGAAAAGTGATTCGCCCCCATGCGAGTTGCTTTTCCTTTTTTTATGGCTATTGCTTTAAGAATTCATCTACCGTCTTACCAAGCAAACTAATCATCGCTTCTCTTCTTTGCTTTGGCGTTGTATTATCTTCCATCTCATTAAAGATAGGAAGCACACTCTCTAATTTTTGTTTATCGATACGCTCATTTACAAGATCTGTTCCTAACATCGAAATGAATGTACTGATTATAACCGCCTGTTCTTGTTTAGTTAGTTTCATTTATTTCACTCCTTAACAAAATAAAAAGCACCCGAATGGATGCTTTTTTACAGATTATTAATTTGTACTTTAATTGCGGTACGTGAAGTTTTATTCTTCTTCCAGTCACCTAATGATGAACCACTGATATGCATCAACAATATTAAGGAACTGGAAGAAGAGCAAAAGCCCTTCCTCGTCTAAACAACAGATTTTGAATTTGGAATTGAAAACAAGAAATAACATTTCATTCAATCCTTAACCATCACCCATAGCCTAACGATCCATTTGAGTTATAAAGGAATGTGAAAAATGTTTTCCGCCACTTCTCACAATACAAATATATCACGTGAATTCCAAAACAACCGGCACATTTCCTGCCAAAAAGCGGTCACGACTCTGCCACTTTTTCTTCCCTCACATGGTTTACAAGCAAATCGTATGATGTACTTCTCAATAGATTTGCTTTTAATCTGTTGTCGTTTGTCTCAACATCAGCAGAAAACAACTTAAAGAATGCATCCTTTTGATGTTTTGTAAAACTACTCCACAAACTAGGTGCTATCACTAAGTTTTCTGTGTAACTTGGCAAAAAATTATTAATATATGTTTTAAATTGCTCTTCTGTTAAATCTTCTAATTGTTGAATGTAATCCTTGAAAAAGACATTATCATACTTTATCCAGCTAAAAATGAAATATGTTTTCCCGTTATTAGGAATAATGGTGAAGAATAATGTCTTTAATCTTTCATCTTCCATAGAATGTATATCATTCATTTTATTCCCTTTAATATCATAAGTTAACGTAAATCCTCCACAAGCCGCCATACTTACCTCATAGTCGAACGTAAATGTTGTGGATTGAATCAGATCATAGTTCTCATTAATTAAAGCTTTATCAAAGAACTTCTTGTACACTGATAAATCATTTAGAGCTAACTCTGCATATCTGTACTGCGCTATGAACTCTATTTCTTTCGACAAGGTTGGTCTTACTTCGAATAATTGTTGTCTAGATTTCAGTGCCTCTTTCTTCTTATGTAATTCTAAAGCGAATGCTCTATATGCAAATAAAAAGCATTGTTTATTGGAAGTAACATCTATTTCTTTAGTTTCTATATCTTTAAAAACTAAGGTGTCGTGTTTATCACAAAAACCAGTAAAAGTTGTTGCTTTGTTTTTACTCACGTCTTTAACATCATAAATTAAATCATCTTTTCCGTAGTCTGTATTCGGGATTACTACATGACCATTCTCTGATATTTTTGACAAGACACCATTATTTTGTAGTGAATGAGCACTCTTTATTTTACCTTCACATTGTTCAGAATTTGGATATAAACATTCTTTGATTTTCAATTCTTTATCTAACTTATATGCATAATTTTTAAATGCTCCCTCTCTGTTTTTATAAGGTACTTTTTCAAACGGTAATTCTTGATCTTTTTTATTCATACAACAGGCTCTGTACTTTTTCCCACTGCCGCATGGGCACGGCTCAGTTTTCATAAACTTATAGAATTTAATTAGCTCCATGTGTATCACACTCCCTTAAGTAATATTAACATATGACTTACCCATATCTTATATTGTGTGTAACTGACCCCTTCGCCAAATCCCTTGGTATCATTGACTTAATTAAACTTTCCCTTTTGAGTTACACAGTACAAAATTTATGGATAACTGTATAGATTCAAAAAGAAAAAGCAATGCTTAGATTTTAAACCTAGTCATTGCTTTATCCATTGCATCTTGGTTTACCCCTATATAACGTAATGTTACCTTCTCTGACGAGTGATTGAATATCTCCATGAGTAATGCTATGTTTTTTGTTTGCATGTACATATGATACCCATATGTCTTTCTCAGCGTATGTGTCCCTATTTCATCTAAACCAAACTCTGCCGCTGCTCCACTTAATATCTTATATGCCATGCTGCGCCCAATAGGACGATTCTTCCCCTGTCTACTTTGTAATAAATACTCATGATCTTCTCTTTCTTCAATAAACCATTTAAGCTCCCTTTTAAGAGATGCGGTAATTTGTATTCGTTTCTGCTTCCCCGTTTTCTTTTCCCTCATGGATATATGACTGCCTTTAACATCTCCTACCTTCAGTTTCAAAATATCCGAGATTCTCAGGCCTGTATTGATTCCCATAATGAAGAGAATGTAATTACGTAAACTCTTTTCCTTAAAATATTCTTTTAACTGCTGTATTTGCTCTGGATCACGTATCGGCTGAACAAAATTCATTATTCATTACCTCCAGTTTCTTCAGTCTCATACACTTCTAATCTAAGAGCAAAAGCAAGTTTATAAAACACTCTAGCCTTAACTCGTCGATAAGTACGCTCACTCATGCCAAGTTCGTTATACACCATATAATCGCATACATCTTCATCTTCTAAATAACGCTTAATAATAATGTTTCTTTGGTCCTTTCCAGCACGCCCATTTCCTAAACGACTAAGAAACTGGTCAATGCGAAATGATGTTTGCTTAATCCACTCTTCTCGTTTACTTTGCTGTATATTAGCCATCGCTACATCTTCTAATGGCTTTCCCACATCATTTGTAGGTCCGTGATATCTAATTTCATAAGAAGGAGTGACTTTCATTTCTTCACGCATCATTCCAAACTGTCTATATAAACGTACGCTTTCCAGAACACCTTCTAATTTTTTCTGCGTTGCTACTCTATCGATTTTGGGCAAGAAAGATAATTGTTTAGTCATGTAAGACCACTCCTTTTTATTTTTAAATTACTTTTGTCTTAAAGCTCCGCGTCTACGTTCATAACGTGGCCCATGAATTCCCATTAAACTTTCAATATCACGAGTGCTTAATTTCTCTTTTCGTTTTTTCTTAGTTTTCTTTTTTGTGTGATTCGATTGCTTTTTCCACTCACGTAATTGGTCTTTTAGTGCCTTCATATTTTCCCATCTCCTTTTTCAAAATAAAAAGGACACCTATTCCTAAAACAGCTTTAATTGCTGCTTTAAAGAATTGGTGTCCTCTAGTTTTCTAGCCGGACAATATCTTTTATTTCTTGGATTCCTCAATCATTTTTACAATCTTTTCATTACTTTCAAATTCCCATTCCGCTAACCCTTCATGTATAAATCCGCATTCATCACAAACTTCTCGTCTTTCTAAAGTTATATCATCAATTTCAACCTTAACTGACTCATCTTCACCACAAATATCACAATTATAAGGTTCTAAACCAATCATATTCACAATCTCCTTTATTTAAGTTCTTTATTTTAAAATACCAGCTTGTACAAAGATGTTTCTCCATGCCTTATTAACTTGATACTTCTCCACATCTTTTGCACGACGAGCAATTGCTTTTCTGATTTTTCTTTTCTTCAAAGCTTTCATTCTCCTAACCTCACTTTCTATTCTTCAACGTAATACTGCCTCATCCAATACACACACAGTATTATGGCAGCTATATCCCAAAGTGAATCTAAATAATTTTGTAATAAAAACTGATTTGCAACCTCTAATCCATTCTCGATAGCTGTTATCGTGAACAGCATTGCTGACCATTTATTAACTTGACCATTATCAATTACAAGTACAATAGCTATCAAAAGTGTCGCTCCACCTAACGTGTCTGCTACATCCCACCATTTCTGCTGTATCACTGCTATAATTGCTAATCCCACATTAAGTGCGATAAGTAACGAGAATAAATGTTTATAAATCTTGTTATTTGGTAACATGTTTTTCTCACTTTCTATTCAAAGGATTATTCTATTAAATTTTTCATAAGCTATATCTTGGAATTTTCAAACTTAAATGAACCTCTAGACACATACACCATATACTAATTTAAATACTCCCTAAGAAAGTAGGTGAAAGCTATGCCAGCTATTCTTGGAAACCTTGTCGTACAAAACAGTAACGGTTCTTTCAACTTAGGTGATTTTTATAACGTTTCTCCAAAAGAAAATACAAAATCTTATAATGGTTCAGGTTCATCGAATAATGCCTTTATTGGCAATAATTTTAGCGGTGTTAGTGCGACAAATACATTCGATGCTGATGTTGCAGACCAAGATCAAGTAGTAGCAGACTAATATTATTCATTTCTCTCTACCTCCTTGAATAAAAATCAATATTATGTCGCATACTATAAATAGGCTGATACAGCTTGAATTCACAGTGACCTCTGTAATGTTCTTTCCCTTTCTCTAAGGGATGAGCAGTTAGCTTTTGTTAACTGCTCTTTTATATTGAGTTAATAATAAAATTTAGGTCTTATTCCCTTTCTACATCATATACTTTTAACCTAACCATCCAGCTCAAAGTGTTACCTCCTATCTTAAAGAGCACTGATGCATAGTGCTCTTTTTTAGTTTCCTTATTTCTATAAAATGAAATTTTTCTTTAACTCATTTTCACTTCCATATAATATTTTTAATTCTGCTTATAATATAGCTGTAACCTAAAGTTACATATCATCTACTTGTAGGGACTAATTTTCTTTTGTACAACAAGCAGTTAGTTTTATTAACTAGCTGCTTGTTGTGCTTAATGATTTTTTAACTTTCTTGCATAATATTTTTGCTTCTACTCATACTATAGTTGTAACCTTAAGTTACATTGCATTGTGGTATTGTTCTTGTTGGACAATAAAGCAGTTAGTTCATTGAGCTAGCTGCTTTATTATTTAAATAAAAAATTCCCATCTCCCTATAGATTGCCACTCATAACATACTTAGTTTCTGTAAGTTAGGCACTCTTTTTTGTTTATTTTCACTTCAATAAACTTTTTGTTTTATTTCCCACTCCTCCAGCATATTTTTTACCTAAGGGTGTTTATCTAGAAAAAGTTACCTCCTTATCGATGAGCACTCACTTATGTAGTGCTCCTTTTCATGCTGTATAATTCTGTTTTACTTGTATAAACTACAGATAGTTTCATTTTTGAAACTCCCACATTATTTTTTAAAAGTTGCAATGGAACAGTTAGATTTTTTCTAACTGTTCTTTTGTTAGTTGTCACTTTTTAGGCAAACGTTCATATATTAACTGTGAACAACGGCCAATAGTAGATTGACCCTACCTCTCTAAGAGCACTTTCACAGTGCTCTTTTTCATTCCTTACAAAACATTTATTAATTTAAATATTCTTCTCATCAATGTATGAAGAATATCACTTTTTCTTTAAGCATTTTTATGAATAAAATTTACAACCTTTACTCCACTTGGATTTATATTAAAAGTAATGGTTTCTATGCCATTCGGAGGGTTATGAGCCCCTGTATAAGTTTCATATTGAACTGTAACAATAAAATTGAAATTTTCTTTTGGGAATCGTTCAATTTTTATAATTTTTGTGTCTGTTAAACTGTACTGATGATCTGGTCCCAGCCTATTTCTGATAACTTGACTTGCATATGGTGCTAATAAAGTATTATAAGAATCATAAAAATCTTGATCATCAATATTAACTGCTTTGGTATCTAACGGATTTAAAAATGAAACCACCATTATAATTCCAAAAAACAAACTAATCACTTTACTTTTCAATATATACTCACCCTTAATTAAATTAGATATCCGTTAACCTCCCCAGCATAAGAGATGACTATTCTCATCCCTATCTAACTTCTTTTTATTCAAATAGCGTTTTTGTTCAGCTTCACTCTAAAATTTTCTAATTAATAGGACATACCATTAACTCTCTTTGCTCATTCGCTGTGTTTGTACCACCCCAAAACATTTCTCCACTACCGACTATAAAGGCTTCAATTGCTCTACCTGTTTGATATTCGGATTTGAAACCAATAGTATTTCCAAATCTAAATAATTTTCCTGGTTCTAAATCAGCTAGACTCACTTTAATTTGCTTATTGTATCTGCCATGCAATGCATGTAGAACTTGCATGGTTTCTTTATGCTCACATTCACTTTTTTCTAATGCTCTTGCTACCTTGTCGTGACTTTGTTTCCAATCGTCAATTTCTTCTTCTGCCCTTTGCAAAACAGTTAATATATCAACTATGTCCGAATCATCCATACGAGTTACCATTTCATTTCTAAGACGATCTTTTAATTCCTCAATTTCCTTCATTCAAATTCTTCCTTTCTCTCAAATGAAGATTTTATTATTTATAAAATTTTTCATACCTACGTTAAGTATTTGTAAACATTACGGTTATTCTAGCCATTGGTACAGAAATCGTTATATAATACATTTGAAATAGGCAGTTACATTCGCTTATTATCTTGTTTTTCATGCGACATAACCTTTTATTGAGTGCTAGGAGAAGTCCTAGCCTTTTTTATCCAATAAGGATTTTATTTAATTCCCATTCATCTTTTAGATTTCTTTGAATACATTAATATCACAAGGAATTCAATATGGTGCTCTGGTCCAGTTACCTTGAATTTCTTGCAGCCCTTGAGAGAAGAATCCGTTTATAGCAAACGGATTCTTTTATTTTTTCTCATACAATAAGATTTTTCATAAAATTTGATTCACTCTTTATTTTCAACGTCCATATACTTATATGGACTATAAAAAATACACAATATAGTTCTTGGTCAAAGAGTACCATATGCCCTAATGGTGCTCTTTTTTAGTTTCTTTATTTATACAAATTCTTTTCGGATATTTACCATATATTAAAAACTAGAAATCATGTATTAGATACTACTTCATTAGAGACAAATTATTTAAATAAGAGCGCTACTTGCACCCTTATTTAAATATTCAACTTTATTACGCTTTGTGTATCTACAAATTATATACAGTCCCATATGCAATCGTTGAAAAAGAAATTCCTGATGGTGTAATATTATACATTGGGTAACAATAATCCATAGATGAGTAATACGGTTGTATACCTTGTTGCATTTGCTGTTGCGCTTGCTGTTGCGCTTGCTGTTGCGCTTGCTGTTGTGTTTGCCATGCTTGTTGAACAGCTTGAATTGTACTTTGCGCTGCACCATACGTAATACCTCCAGTGGCATATGGGCGCAGTCTAGCTTGATTATTAAAATATGAATAGAACATCATTATTCAACTCACTTCCCCTTAATTTACTACAAAATATGTTATGTTTTTTAATGTTAGTGAGTGTAAAAACTAATCACTAGTTTTTATTAAATTTTTAATCTATATATCTAAATCGCCAACATAATTGGTAATATGTTACAATGCTATAGATACTCCTTAGTGAGTGATCGACTTTTACCCATTGGAGCGCACCCCAATGGGGTAAACCAATTAAAATAACTATTTTATTAAATTTCATTGTTCTATTTTTCTTATAAACCTTACAAATTTGTAATACTATTGTCACCTAAATAGATAGTTAATTGGTTAATACTGGTTTAACATAACAGATTGTGAGATTGACTAAATAAAACATCATCAGTAGGTGACACTTAATGGAAAGAAAATTATTACGCTACGGAATTTTAAGTATAACTTTTCTTACTATTCCGATTGTATTTATACATTTGGTATCGTCTCAATTTATTCCAAAAGAATATCGTGAAGAATGGCCAGCGGTAAAAGAAACTGCTGAACTAGTAACTATCGGTTACTTTAAAAAGACTAAGCACCTTGATATTGTAATTGAAAAAATTGAGCCGCCTAAAGAATATAGAACACATGAAGTTTACCTATCCGGACACGTTGCTGACGATAAACAACACAAGATTTCAGCTATTGTAAATTTTAGCGAGAACTATTCAATTAGAGATATATCTAAAGATTTATTTTAAGTCAAAGAGTATTTAACTTATGTTAGATACTCTTTTAGCTAAAATAACGCTTTGATTAAACTTCTTTTAAATCTGTATACTTAGCAATATGACCACAATCGTTATCCCATTTATGAACGACATACCATACTCCATCTTCACAAAAGTTTTCCAATTTCGGTTTCCCCATTTCTTTCCCGCAAGTTGGACAACTCCATTCAACGGTTACATTTTTCGTTCCATGTAACCATCCTTGTAAATCTCTATTAGGAACAGTAATGGTTTTTACAGTCATTTTCTTCATCTCCCTTTTTAATAAAATTCAAATTTGGTCTTACTTTACATCGACACGTGCTTGACTTGCTTCTCGACTAAACCCTTCTGGATACCTTGTTGCTAATTTCGATATATTCATTTGAGCAATATCTTCTAAGGTATACCCCATCTCATGAGCCATAATGGAGATATAATACATAATGTCACCCAACTCTAAAGCCAACTTATGAGTATTCCCGTTCTCTTCTCCTAAACAATGAGCCGGATCAAATCCATGACCATGGAAAATAGCTTTTTTTACAATATCAGCAACCTCACCAGCTTCCCCCGTAAGACCTAATGCTGCATTTAAAATACGTCCACCGAAATCATTATTTGTATTCCATGTACGTAATGCTGCTTCTTGATATTGATCTAATTCACAAATTTGGTTAATATTCATCACAGCTTGTCCTTCCTTTGATTTACTGATTAATTTTGTTACTCCAAATACACCGTTTTCCATTGTTTTCATTTTCATCTACTCCTTTTAACTAATGTTTTTCTTTGCTTTTTTTCTCCTAGCTGGTGTTGTAGCTGCTTTCTCTGGATCCCATCCATAAGTAGCTACCCTTGATCTAAATGTGCTAGCGCTAATCCCGTTTTCTTCCGCTACCTTAGCCAAACCTTTTCTTTCATTTAATTTACGAACAGGAATAGTTGCTGCATCTTGTGGGTCCCATCCGCTATTGACTCTTCCATAAAATGTACTTGGAATAATTCCGTTTTCTTTCGCTACTTTTAATAGCTTGTTAAATTTCCCTTCTCCAATATGCCAGTATGTTCTTGGTGGTATTGTTAATGCTTCTTGTAATTCCCATCCGTATTTGTAAACCCTCATATAAAGCGTTCTTCTGCTAATACCATTAGAATGAGCTATCCAATACTCTTTATTTGTTAACCAACGATTTAAGGTCATTCCTTCTCCCTCCTAATCCAATGCCAAAAATTCAGCTCTGGTACGATTCGAATGAGTTATCCTAATCTTCTGAATACCTTCCCCATGCTCTTCTATTGTTGCATTCCAAGCGTCGGTCTCAGTTTTGGCATCAAAACAATCCATTTTTTGTCGTTCCTCTTTATCGTAGAAATGCACTTCATAGCTTGGATTCAAAAACTTTTCACTGGTACTTATCGCGTTATAGTCGAAACTACCCATAACATCGTCAATTGTTAATTGCTTCATAATCGCATCCCCAGTTATTTGATTTTTTCTGTGATTGTAGTTGATACACGATCAACTTTTCCACCTTGCCAAGTGATTACTTGCTCCCCGAACCCTGTTACTGGAGGATTCAGTGGCGTAACTTCGCCATTTTTGACCACATAAATTTTATTATCAGTAACATCGATTTCGACTTTCGTAGACTTCATACGACTGAAATCCCCCTTTTTCTTGTTAGCTAACTTTTTGTTGCTGTTTACGTCGTAATTCTTGTTTCATTGACTCGAATTTAATTAAATACGCTTTCCAACGCTTATCATTTTCTTCTTGCTGCTTTATTGCTACTTCACAGTTACAACCATTTCGTTCAATTACACCTGGGTAAATCTCTTTGCAAATAATTCCTGTATCATGGCATAATGCGCACATGTTTATTCCTCCTTTTTAAAGTTTCGTAAACTGTAATTTTCACCGTACATTTTCAATACTTGAGTATCTTCCATAATCCGACTAAATTCACGTTCTCCGTACATTTCAGCTAACTCCATAACTCCAAAGTTTGTCGTAAATAAGTTTGTTCTGCCTAACCTGCGTTCCAGAATGTCCTTTGTTTTCGTTTTCTTCCAAGTTACTCCCTCAGCATCTTTTTCAGTAAACTCAGCTCCAAAATCATCTAGTACAAGTACATCCACATTTGCAATAATAGACATTAACTTGTCCTCTGTTAGTTCACTATTTTTATTCCATGTAGACGTAATTTTTGTAAAAAGTGCATTCATTTCAATGAACATTGCACTATAACCTTTTCTCATAATTTCTTTTGTAGCCGCTACACATAAATGACTTTTTCCGACCCTATAGCTACCTGTAATTACAATGCTATTAGGATTATTAGGGTCAAAATTTTTAGCAAAATCCATCATTACATCTTTAGCATTGGCTAATTCCGGTGTAGGTGGTATATAGCTATCGAAAGTAGCTTTTTTTAACTTAGGATTTATAAGACTGTTATCTGAAAACGAATCGTATAAATGAATAATTTCGTTTTTCTTCTTGATAGCTAATGTTTCTTTTGCAAGTTGTTGGTCTTCTTGCTCTACCGATCTGCATTGCGGACAAAACTCTTCACTTGTTTCTGTATCTATAAGTAATCGTTTATTACAAACATCTTTAATTTTGTCTTTCCCGACCAAGAAAACATTTGTACATCTATTAGGAGATAACACGTATCTTTGAGTAAAATTACTCAAAATCGTATTTTTCGATGAAGCTACTGTTTTTCCTAACGCTTGCATTGTTTTTCTCTCCTTTTTTACCTTTGTTTTTAAACTCTATTTCTGCTGCATTCACGTCAGCTAAAGTGCGAATATTTTTGTTGACCCACTGTTTTAAAATGCCCTCAGCATAATTCCATTTCTTCTGCTGTTTCAAAGCACGTTCCATAGCTGCTTGTACAAGTTCTTCACTTGTATCATTTACCCATTGCGAAATACTTTCGGCTATGAACGAATTTAAAATCCCAAAATTATTTTCGTAGAAAGAGAAGATGCTACTACTACTTTGTATATTAGTATTTTGTTTATTAGTACTTGGTAAATTATCAGTACTTAGTAGTGACTGTTTTTCCACTGACTGGTTTTCCATATCACTGGTTTCCCTATCATTGGATTCCCATTGATTGGTTTTTCCACTGACTGGTTTTTCCACTGACTGGTTTTCCGGCTCTGTGGATGGGACTTCGTAAACTGCTGTTTCCCAATGTGATATTTTCCCTGTTTTTGGATCTTGAACAGGATACCTTTTTAAATACCCTGCTTTTTTTAATTCTTGTATAGTTTTGGTGGTTATTTCTTTTCCGTCTTTGGCGTGTTGGCTGAGTTCAGTTGCATGAAACGTCCAATCATCTGGTAAAGAAAGCATATATGCTAATAACCCTTTTGCTCTCCAGCTTAATTTCTCATCGCGTAATGGTGTATTATGAATAACTGAATAATTAACATCTTTCTTAACTCTAAAAATCCCCATTGTTTTACCTCCTCGTACAAATCGCCACATATGCTTGTCCGCTTTGGATAATACGCTGTATTTCATAATGCGGATAACCAATCTTGAAATACTTTTGAATCATTTCTTTTAATCCATCTTCGCTGCTTGCTAAGTCCCAGAACTTACTAGGTAATAGCACTTGATATTCAATTAAATCCATGTACTATTTCCCTACTTTCCGTGATATACTTATAACAACTTATTTTTTTCAAAGGACCCACTGCCATGGGTCTTTTTATTTTGTTTTCCATCACTCCAAGCCCATCGTTTTATCGGTTCGTAAGTAATGTAAAGCAACCATACACTGCATGCGATAAACATTGCGAATACTACTAACGATGTTGTATCTTCCACTAAATCACCTCCTTATTTATCAAACGTTAATTTTGTTAAACACCTGAAATTCTGTTTTAACTAGCATTTGTTCCCACCTTTTGTGCTTCTACCCATTTAAGAAAGTCTTCCGCTTTAACACGTTTACTTTTTCCAATTACGATCGTTGGGAAGTCCTTTCTCTTCATAAGTGCATATGCGGCTGATCGAGAAATATTTAAGAATTCTTGTACATCCTCTGCTTTCAGTGAGAACGGTAATTGTTTTATTTGGTACATGTTTTTAGCTCCTTTTCATTTTTTATTTAATTCATCCTACAATTGAACTTTTTAAAATGAAGTTTGACTTTCTTGAACTTCAGCACCTAAAAAAAGATTATATATGTCTTCTTCTAATATTTGCGCTATTTGCATTGCATCATCTAATGTTGGAGTTGCGTAGCCAGTTTCCCAATTACTGATTACCGTTTTCTGTTTATTTATCAATGCCCCTAGTTGTTCCTGGGTAAAATTTTTACGTTTGCGAGCTTTAATTAAATTATGTCGTTTCTTTCCCATGATGACACCTCCTAAAATCCAACTTTCTTGAACTTATTACACTCATTATATATCCAAGTTTTTTGTACTGTCAATAATAATATTTGAGTTTTTTGGATTTTTAAACAAAGTTTCAAAAAACTAATGCAAAACTTTTACAAACAAAGTACAATTTAGTTGTACTTTCAAATTAGAAAAACAGTTTACAGTTTTGGATATAATATATATGGGGTGAATTTATGACTATTTTAGGGCAAAGGATAAAACTTTCTAGAAAAAAACGTGGATTAACACAAGATACATTAGCATTAAAGATAAAAGAAAAGATGGATACAGAAACTAAAGTAACAAAAACTACAATTTCTAATTATGAAACAGGCTATAGTTCGCCATCTAACGAAACTTTAGTTATCATTTCAGATGTATTAAACGTATCTGTCGATTATTTATTAGGTCGATCTGATGATCCAGAATTAAATGCAGTTCAGTTCACTGAATTAAGAAAAGAATTTAACGAGCTAATTGACATGTTAGAAAAAATGCCAAAAGAAAAACAAGATATGTTACTAGATATGATGAAGGCTGCTGTAGGCCATAACAAAAAATGATTGTCAGCAATTGAGCTAACAATCATTTTTTTCTTTTTTAACTATATTTTTTATGTTCTCTACCAATTTTTTTTCATTCTCATCTGTAGTTAATACTCCTAATTTTAACATTTCCCATAATGTGCTCTCTAGTACATTTTCCATCGTCGGTCCCCCCATCATCTTAATTATTCAAAAATATCAAAATGTAGAAAATGAATAACCCCTTAAACGTACGAAATGCCATTGCACCCTTAGATGCAATGGCATTTTCATTTATTTATTATCCTAAAGTACCCGGATCCATTTTCATTAATTGTGTTTCTTTTACTTTTCCTGCAGCTTGATCATCTTTATTTGGTACCGAACCAATCGATATCACTGATAATGCGAGCGTACATGCAATAACTACACCAGCAATTATTTTTTTCATTGTCACTATCCCTCACTTTAAAATATCAAAAATTTTTATGTAGAATAAGTTTCCGTCCTTTAAAAACCGATGATATGCTTTTCTGCGCAGTTCTTCATCATTCGTTGCAACAGATAAATAAAAATCTTGGATTGCAGTTCGATTACTAATCCGATTTAATATTTCACAAGCTTCGCTTTTCTTGTTTTGACGGATATACTGTAACGCAATTTCAGCATTATCATGTATATATTCTGATTTTATATGAATATTATGAATAATACAACAAAAAGCAGACGTATTTTCCACTAACTTTCTTTTTAGTAATGATTTGTTATTTTTTATTTTTCTTAATTCTGAAAGTGATAGTTCAAAAAAATGCAATGCTTTATCAGGATCACAAAAAATATAACTTTCAGCAAATATACTTAGTGCTGTAGCTTTCATTAAACGTGGAATCTCTTGTTTTTCTAGCACATTATGTAACAATTCCCTTGCTGTTTTTACTTCGTCTTGCATTAAATATGCATATGCACAAATTATATTTAATTCAACTTCATTTAATGTCTTTTCCAAACCTTTTGGCATTCCATTAATTTTCTCTTGTATCATTCCTTGTATAACTGTTAATACATTATATGCTCCTAAATCAAAATAGCCATATACACTTAAGGTGTTCACAAGAATATTCACACCTGTTTTATTTAGATTTACCTTTGTACGTAATATTTCAATTTCTTTAAGAAATGCTCCTGCTCTTAATGAATGTGTTTGTCTATCTAAACAAACACGGAATACATCTCTGTAATTATTAGTTACTGATTGTTTATATTCTTTCTTCACGAGGTCTTGAAGTAACTCTGTATAACCTGACAAATATAAATAATACATTGCAGTTCTTATATCTGCCTCTTTATCAGTACACTTTAAAAATTCTTTAACTACTTCCATCTTCTGTTCTTCAGAATCAAGACCATTTAATATCTTAACTAATTTTGCAAAAGTCATAGGTACTTTTCCATTCAGTGTTTTCCATAAATTTGATTGCGATAAATTTGTTATTTTTGAAAGCTTTAATGAATTTAATTCATCCTCTAAAATAATACCGCTTAAACTAGATACTTTATTCATAATGAAGCCTCCTTTGAACGCGAGACACCTTCCCTGAATTTTCTCAATAGAAAAACTATACCATTTAAGTTTTTTTGAATTTAATATGTTATACTTGTGCTGACTCATGGCAAGTGTTTTCCCTACCGTATTAGGGGAACAGCATAAGAGTGGCTGCACACTACTTTTGCTGCGCTATGGGTCTTTTTTGTTCTAATTTATTCTTTAAAATCAGTTTATCACAAGATTTAGAATCTTCATTCCATTTATAGTCAAATCATGTTGAGAAAGTTTTTTCAAAAAATCTATTTTTTCACTAAGAATATTTTACCACCAAAAGAACATTTGTTCTATATATTTTTGAGCTAATTGTCAATTTATGTGACATTTACTATTATACAGACAGATTTCGTGACATGTATAGTCTAAAAATTCTCATGTATTTATACTAAAACTATGAATACATTTGGAGAAAATTTAAAAAAGTTTAGAGCAAGTCGTTCCCTTACTCAATCAGAGTTTGGCGAAAAAGTACAATTAAGTCGTAGTCAAGTTGGCAATTTAGAAACTAACTATAATCAACCTGATCTCGACACCCTCGATCGTATTGCAACGTATTTAGGTGTTTCTGTTGATGCGTTAATGGGTAGAACGAGTACACCACATGAAAAGAACATAGCAAATGCCCTCGATGAAATTCAAACGGTTTTCGCAGGCCTGGATGAATCTCAACGAGAACAATTCTGTAAACAACTCGTTTTATATGCAAAGTTCCTTAAAACTCATAACGAGCTGTTATGAGTCGATTGTAGTAGAAAACATTTCCAATCGCAACGGTAAAAATTAACAGATTTTTATCAACAAAAAAAGAGAGCACTTAGCTCTCTTTTTTATATTCCTGTGCCTGGATCTTTTATGTATCCTCCACCTGCTCCATGATCATACATACCCATTCCGCCACCTGGATCTTTTCGATATCCTCCACCTGGATTCGGATCATACTTCAATTGACTTCCGCCTAAACCACCTGGATCAAAGTTATCCCTTCTCATTTTCTTAAACCTCCTGGTTCTTTTCTCCATCCTCCACCTGGATCAGTTGTATACCCGCCACCAGGTCCTGGATTGAAAATCCCTATCCCTGTACCTGGATCGGAAATCACCTTTGAACCACCTGGATCTTTTATGTACCTTTCCATTTCGCAATCCCCCTTTTCTTATAAACCTGGTTCAGTAATTGTCTTCCAACCTGTTCCGGGGTCTTCATTGCATTTCAAACCACCACCGCCTGGCTCGTTATGCCAACCTACACCAGGATCAGCTACTTTGTGACCACCAGGATCCTTTGTAAACTCCCTCATACTTTTCCCCTCCTTTATTTAATATACAAATATTGTAACTCACTTCTTTTATATCTGTAAATTTACTAAAACAAAAAAAGAGCTTTTTAGCTCTTTTTTTCAAACTGTTATGTATTTGGAAGTGAAAATTACCATTGCACTCAAATGATTTTAAGAACAATAAATTACACTATTTTACACACAGTGCTAGTAAATACTGCAATAGAATACAAAAAACACTAAACAAAATTATTAAAAATGATTGTAATTAATAATTAAACAGGATATACTAGCATTAGAAAAGCAGAAGATGAGCTTGACTCTAATCGAAGGCTTACGTTCCACGTGGGCTACTTACTAGATTGAGTGGGGCTCATCTTTTCTTTTTTCCTACATAATGCTTGTCCACTTTTCCAACAGATGGTGTGAACTTCCAATGTCTGTATGGATGTAACCATTTATCCCCAATACTAGATTTACCTGTGCTTTCTCCAATATTGAAATTCGGATATATTTCACGGATATTTTGATTAATGAACTTATATAATTTTTCCTTGGCAATAGTTCTTTTTCCACGTGTTCTTTGACCTTCTGGTTTAGCTTTGTGTTTTTCGTTCAGCCTAAATTCCATGGCTCCTAAAATTACATCTAAGCATTGAAGTATATCATGGTTATGAGATTTTGCTTCAGCGATATCATCCTTACTATTGAAGAATAAGTTCGCTTTCTTAAACTCCTCCATATACTGAAGCTTGTAGATGTAATCTATAAACTCACGGTTTTTTTCTTTGGTATCAGGCAATTGGTCAAAATATGTGTACAAAGAAATAGAATTTCTTGTGTTATTTGAATATTGAAAACCAAAAGCATGCTTGAAAAACTGATAATACAACAAGAAATACTCCTTGTCACGTTGTTCTTTTGTAAGATTGGTAGCGAGGTTTTTGTTATGAGTAAACATGATCCTTATCTTTACTTTATCTTGCTTTATAAAATCGAAAAAACATTTCATAAGCTCCATATACTTTTCAAGATAATTTGCAGTAACTTTTTGCCACTTTACCTCTCCAGAAAAACCAAGCTCAGCCTTCTTTGCCGCTAAAGCATCTTTTACTTCATGGAAATGAATAGATCTTACAAGTGCTCCACCGTAAAAATTCCCAAAAAACTTGCCATTCTTTTCTGATTCATCACAGTAAATAATATATTGCATTTACATACTCCTTATCCAAGAAATTCAAAACCGCATTTTGTTGTTTATATCTATATCCACATCTTTAAAGACAATTGATCTGACAAAAAACATATTCCCACTTTACTTCCTAATTATAGCTCTTTTTTACTTCTTATGTAGAATTTTTTCACATATTTATCATTTCTTTTGCACATGTTCATCATTTTTTTACATAATTTATTATCTCATGTTATTATTCATATACCACTACCACATATCACAGCTTGTATCTAGAAAACGACTATGACGAGGTGAAAAATCATGGCATACTTTCGTAAACGTGGTGAGAAGTGGTCTTTTACCATGGATGTCGGCAAAGACCCTATCACAGGTAAACGGAAACAAATCACTAAAGGTGGTTTTAAAACAAAGAAAGCTGCTCAAGAAGAAGTGGCTAGAGTCACAAATGATTTAGCAAATGGGGATTACGAGAATAGTGATATTCGCTTTTCTCAGCTCGTAGAAATCTGGATGCAAGAGAAAGAATCATCATGTAGACCATCAACGTTGTATCAATACAAACGCATTCTACGCTCACGTGTTATGCCTGAATTTGGTGAGAAGAGGTTATCAGATATAAAACCATTGACCGTTCATAATTTTCACCAGAAGCTACTTAAAGAGGGTCTAACTACGAAATACATTTCATCTGTTGATGTTATGTTAAAACAAATCCTCGATAAAGGCGTAGAACTAGAAATGATTAACTCTAATCCTGCTAAGAAAGCTAAGCGACCTAAAGTTAAAAAGAAGTCGCAAGCTAGTTGGACAGTTGAACAAGCCATGAAGTTTATGGAGTATGCAAAAATACAAGGAAGCTATTATATTGCGTTTGTTTTAGCTTTGCATACAGGCATGCGGATCGGAGAAGTATTAGCTTTACAGTGGGATGATATTAATTTCAAAAACAAGACTATTCATGTACAAAGAACATTAACGCTTGTTGATGGAAAGTATGAATTAGGTGAGACAAAGACTGAAGCATCTAATCGTATAATCCCCATGACAGAAGAATTAATGGGAGAGTTGTTAGAATATCAAAGTCATAAGAAGGAGAACTCTTTCAACTTGTTAATTTGCACAAGAAATAAAAAAATCGTGCATCCATATACGATACGCTACCAAATGAAAGCTTTGTGCGAAGCAATTGACGTACCGTATATTAGATTCCACGATATCCGAAGAACGTTTACAACTATTTTAATCGATTCTGGCGCAAATGCAAAGGTTGTTTCAAAATTGCTTGGTCATACAAATGTTTCTACAACTTTAAATATTTATACTGATGTTTATGAAGAGCGTCAAATTGAAGTAACTGAAATGCTAGGAAATGTATTAAAAAGTGGTCGAAGTGGTCAAAATGTGGTCATCATTGAAAATGAAGAGGATTAAAACCCGTATAACAAGTGGTATAATGCGTTTATAGTGTAAGTTTTTTCTTTACACTATAATGAAGTCATCATAGTAAATAATATATAGAGTATCACGTTTTTCAAAAAGATGCTACATCGAAAGGAGAGATTACCATAAAAGCCAGTGGTATTGTTGTTGAATATAACCCTTTTCATAACGGTCATGCTTATCATGTGCAACAAACAAAAAAGTTAACACACTCTGATATTACAATCGCTGTTATGAGTGGCCCTTTTTTACAACGTGGTGAGCCAGCACTCGTATCCAAATGGTATCGTACCAAAATGGCCTTAGCATGCGGTGTAGACCTCGTTGTAGAGCTTCCTTATGCCTTTTCAACGCAAAAGGCCGAAACCTTTGCAAATGGCGCTATTTCTATTTTAAACGCCCTACACGTTTCTGAAATTTGTTTCGGCAGTGAAGATGGACAAATCGAAAATTTTTATAACACCATCTCTGTGCAGAAAAATGAAGAAGAGACTTTTAATCGTCTTGTAAAGCAATTTATGAACGCAGGTAATAGTTACGCAAAAGCTACATCTGAAGCTTTCCTACACATTTTATCTTCTGAAAAAAATATAGACATGTCACAACCAAATAACATTTTAGGCTTCCAATACATAAAAGCAATTCTAATGCAAAATAGTTCTATGCAAGCACAAACGATAAAAAGGTTCGCATCTCATTATCATGATGAAACATTTAACGACCAACATATTGCAAGCGCAACAAGTATTCGCAAACAACTTTTTAATGAAAATAGTTCCTTTACAGAAATTGAGCCTTTCATCCCAAAAGCGACTGCTTCTCTTTTAGCAAGTTATAAACAAAACTACGGGACATTACATAATTGGGAACAATACTTTTCATTTTTTAAATACAAACTTATGACAATGTCTCCAGAAGACTTACGACATATATATGAAATTGAGGAAGGTTTAGAGCATCGTATTTTATCAAAAATACAAACCAGTTCCTCCTTCCATTCATTCATGGAAGCATTAAAAACGAAACGTTATACGTGGACTAGATTACAAAGAGCTTGTACACATATTTTAACAAATACAACAAAAGAAGAAATACATTGCGCAAATATAGAGCAACATGCACCATACATTCGTCTATTAGGCATGTCACAAAAAGGACAAACGTACCTTTCAAAAAACAAGAAAAAAATAGAGCTTCCAATCCTTACCCATACAAAAACATTTGACCACCCTACTTTACACATAGATCGAAAAGCCAATTCTGTATATTTCTCCATCATACAAGAACCATTACGAACACAACTACTAAAACAAGATGCAACACATCACCCAATTCGTTACGATGAAACAACTGCAAAATTCCTATAAAAAAATCTCTCTTTTCAGAGAGATTTTTTTATTTCTTGCCCATTTTTTCCAAATACATTAATGCATCATCCAACGTATCAACTGGCACAACTTTCATTTTCGTTTTAATATCTTTCGCAGCCTCAAGTGCATCTTTATAATTCGATTTCTCCGCACCTTTTTCATTTGGTGCAAAGAACACTTCAGCACCAGCATCACTTGCAGCAACCACTTTTTGCTGAATACCACCAATCGGGCCAACTTCTCCCTTTTCATTGATCGTCCCTGTTCCAGCTATTTCATGCCCTCTTGTTAAATCATCTTCCACCAGTTGATTATATATTTCTAATGTAAACATTAGGCCTGCCGATGGTCCGCCTATTTCATGAGAGTCAATTTTCACTTTCGGATCTACCACTAGTTCTCTTTCCGTAACGATAGAAACACCTATACCAACACGTCCATTTCCATTCGGAATAGTCTTTACATTTAAATTTTCTTTTAACTGTTTCCCATCCCTCTTGTACTCAATATTTACTGTATCTCCTTCTTTTTTCCCTGTCATATATTCAATAAATTGTTCTGTCTTTTCAAATGTTTTTCCATCGACGGCAATGATAACATCTCCAAGTTTAAGCTTTCCTTCTGAAGGCATCCCTTTCGCTACACCAGCAACCAACACACCTTTATTTTCAAAAGAAACAGTACGATTTGCACGTTTATAAGCATTATAAATCGCTGCATTTTGCGAATCTTTCATCGCATAATTTTGGCGAAATTGATATTCTTCATCACTTTCACCCTTTTGCAATATTTCTTCCGCTTTTGAAATATGTGTATATTTATTAAACTGTGCCGCTATTAAATTCACTACATTTGCCGGTCCCATTGAAACCGTAACAAGCATAAAATCACCTGATTCTTTTGTTCCCCCTTCGACTTGAACGTAAGGCTCTAATTTGGCAGCCATTCCTGGTTTCGTTACATAATACGGCAGACGTACATAAACAAGTAACATTGCCAATATAACCCCTATTAAAATTGCATATATAAACCGAAAACGCTTAAACATTATGTTTCTCCTTCCACTGCTCAATTAATAAATGAATATTTGCAACATGCTTTTCCGCTTCTACCTCTCCAACTCGAATAATGTCTTCAATGTTTGTAAAAGCCCGGGAACTAAATTGTTCTACAGCTGGTCGCATCATTAAATCAGATGCAATTTGCCGATTTATCACAAGCTCATGTTGCATAATTTCAATACTCTGCATAATTACATCATAAATAGACGTAACCTCTCCATTTACTTTAATCGGGGATACATCAACAGCAATGACAATATCGGCACCTAACTCTTTCACAACCGATACTGGGATGCGATCAATTACTCCGCCATCTACCAATAATCGTCCATCTATTTTCTCTGGCACAAACACTCCAGGTACAGAAATACTTGCTCTCACCGCCTCTGCAACTGGACCACTTGTAAAAACTACTTTTTCCCCCTTTAAGATATCAGTAGCCACAACAGCCGTCGGGATATCTAATTCTTCTAAATTTTTATTATATGTAAACATTTTAATCATATCTTTGACACGTTTTCCAGAAATAAATCCCATTTTCGGAACCGTAAAATCTAAATAATATTTCCTCTTAAAAACATTTGCCAGTTTATACAGTCTTTCAACGTTTGAACTAGCCGCATAAAATGTACCTACTAAAGCCCCCATACTACTTCCTGCAATCATATGAATCGGTATATCATTTTCCCTTAAAACCTTTATAACACCAATATGAGCAAAACCTTTTGCGCCCCCAGATCCAAGAGCTAAGCCAATTTTCGGTTTTTTCACTTTTCTCACCCTTTAATTTTTTTCGTTCCTTTTTCATACTTATGGTCTAAATTCACTACGTATCCACGTATACTGAAATGAACGTTTTTTGGGACAAAGGGGGATTTACTTACATGTATGAAAAATGGAAAACGGCTTTCCTTACCATATCAACACTTTTTTTAACCTTTTCTCTTGTACTCCACCCCCAAGCTGCTTTACAAGCTTCCATTCGAGGGTTAAATATATGGTGGGAAGTTGTATTCCCTTCACTTTTACCGTTTTTCATCATTGCCGAACTTCTCATTAGTATTGGTGTTGTAAAATTTATAGGCGTTATATTAGAACCACTTATGCGACCACTTTTCCGCGTTCCAGGAATAGGCGGATTTGTTTGGGCAATGGGAATGGCTTCAGGCTTTCCCGCTGGCGCCAAATTAAGCGCTAGACTGCGCAAAAGCAATCAGCTAACACAAATTGAAGCAGAGCGCCTCGTATCTTTTACAAACTCATCCAATCCACTTTTTATTTTTGGCGCTGTTTCTATCGGTTTTTTCAATAATCCGAAATTAGGAATCGTATTAGCTGCTGCACATTATGTAAGTAATTTTGCTGTCGGGTTACTGATGCGTTTTTATGGCAATAACAACAGTTCCACGCATGATAAACATGTTACTAAAAAACACCCTTTTCAAAACCCTTTTTCAATTCTACACGAGACACGTATGCAAGAAAAAAGACCAATAGGAAAATTACTTGGGGACGCTATCGTTTCTTCTATTCAAACGCTACTTATGATTGGTGGATTTATTATTTTATTCTCTGTTTTAAATAAAATGATTACTGTATTTCATATTACAGCAGCCCTTTCTTTTATTATGCAACATATTTTATCATTCTTCCAACTAACTACTGAATTTAGTATCCCCATATTATCTGGCATGTTTGAAATGACACTTGGAAGCCAAATGATTAGTCAAATAACTGAAACACCCCTCCTGCAGCAAGCTATGGTAACAAGCTTTATTTTAGCATTTAGCGGCCTTTCTATTCAGGCACAAGTCGCTAGCATATTAGCTGAAACAGACATTAGATTTAAGCCCTATTTTTTCGCACGAATTATCCAAAGTATTCTTGCCCCTATTTTTACTTTTATATTTTGGAAACCATTTTATGAAAAAGTAAGCTCTTTTTCACCTATGCAAAAAGATATCCCTGTCTTTTTATCGAATCATTCTTCTATTCTGCATGAAATTTGGACATCTTTTATACACTACGGACCGATATTTACATTATTTTGCTTATATGTATATGTCATCTTATTATTTTTTCGGAGCAACAAAGAAAAACCCCGTTCACTTTAACGGGGTTTGAAACTTTTCTTTTAAAGCACGTTCTACAACAGGAGGTACAAGATCTACTACACTTCCTCCATATCTCGCAACTTCTTTCACAATGCTCGAGCTTAAAAATGAGTATTGATTGTTTGTCATAATAAAAAAGGTTTCAATGTTTTCATCTAACTTTCGATTCATAGAAGTAATTTGCATCTCATATTCAAAATCAGAAACTGCTCGTAATCCACGTAAAATCGCGTTCGCATTACGCATTTTTGCATACTCAACTAGTAGTCCACTATGTGAATCTACTTTGACATTAGGAATATCCTTTGTTGCTTCTCGAATTAAATCTAAACGCTCTTCCACTGAAAAGAACGGTTTTTTTGACGAGTTGTTTAAAACTACTACGTATACCTCGTCAAATACTTTTGCTCCCCTTTTAATAATATCCAGATGCCCAAGGGTAATTGGATCAAAACTTCCCGAAGAAATAGCTATACTTGTCATTCCGTCCCCTCACCTTCATACTTATAAATCGATATCGCTGTAATGCCATAATTTTCAGCTCGCACTTTTACAAGTCTTCCTATAGCCTCAGGTAAAACTACATCATTACCATGCTCCGCCATAATTAAACCATCGTTATGTAGTAATCCATGTTGATCCATTACACTAATTAAAGATACAATTTTTTGATCTTTATATGGAGGATCAATTAATATAAGATCAAATGATATTTCACGTTTTATAAGTGCTTTTATCGCACGTTCTGCATCATTCCGATATACTTCAGCTTGTTCCTGTATTCTACAACTTTCTAAATTTTGATGGATTACCTTTATCGCTTTATTGTCTCGATCAACAAAAATTGCTTTATCAATCCCTCTACTTATAGCTTCGATTCCAAGACCACCGCTACCACCAAATAAATCAAGAGCGACACCCCCATCAAAATAAGGGCCTATCATATTAAAAATGGATTCTTTTACTTTATCAGTCGTTGGACGCGTTGTATTACCTGGCACCGCTTTAAGTGGGTGTCCTTTACATTTTCCTGAAACTACTCTCATCTGTTGTCACTACCTTTATTTCAATCTATCGAGCAATTATAGAAAGCCTTTCTCCATTCGGTAACCGCTACCAAACTTTACGATTCCATTCATCTTCCAACGAAGACTAGAAGAACTTAGCTTAAAATAACCGCTCTGCATTTTTATGTATTCATCTCACCATTCGCTAACACGAACTATTCGTTTCACTTTATCTTTTTTATCCTATCATAAAATAAAAAAAAGAAAAATAAAAAGCCCAACATAAAATTTAATTTCATCATGTATATCTTCATTTAGATTGGACATAAATAACTATAACAACATCACCTTCGATGTTGTTGCCAACCGCGGAGAAGACTTACGTTTCCCCATAAGTTCTTCCTCCGGTTTCTCCTCTCCCTTTGCCTTCTTACTAGTACATGCTAGTATAAGAAGGGCCCTGCTTTGCAGGGTTTTTTTTCTTTGTCTACTTTTCATTTAAAAAGTGAGATGGTACAGTAAAAGAAAGAGGAGGAAAAGATATGATTCAACGCTTTATAGAACTCGGAGAGGGCTACTCTGATTTATATGAATTACTTGAAATTGCCAAAGCAAATCAAGAACGTATAACACATATGTTACAATTTGAAACAATTAAAAATGAAAAAAAAGTGTGCTCACTTGTTGTAATATTAAAACCAACTACTACTGGTGATTTCCAACCATTATACATATGTCGTGAAGGCATTCCTGTACTTGAAAATAAAAAAAGTAAACGCGTCATTTTATTTGAAGAAACGGCAGAACAACTTGGAAAAAAAGTGACTACCTTTACGGTAAAACCGTCCACAACTTTCCCAGAAAAAGAACTGTTTTTCAATCATTTAATTGGTATTTTACGAATGAATAATTTTATTCCTCCAATGAAATAATGTGTTATTTCAAATAAAAAATCCCCTGTTAAAATTAGCAGGGGATTTTTTCTATTAGCTATAATCGTATTCTTTTGCCCGATCAGGACGTGAATTTTCAAATTCCGTTTTTAAATACGGGCGGTACGACTGTTCTATCTTTTTCACAAAAGGAAGTTTGTTCAACTTTTGCATCATATGCTCAATTTGTTCCATATCACAATATACTACTGCATATTTTAAACGTTTTGATATGTAATGTATGTTACCATATTTTCTTAAAATCTTGGCATGTTTCAATGAATGTAAATAAACAATCATACTTTGTCGTTGCCCGAACATAATCTTCTCCATCTTCTCCTTTTAAAAACATATATTTTATATTTTATGAAAACCAATCAGAAATTTATGACATTACAGGACAAACTCTGTATACGTTTTCTTCTATCTTCTAAAAAACGGGGTGATTTACCCCGTTTTTTTACAACCGCAACCTCCGCCGGTACCACAACCGCCACCACAGCCACCAGCATCAAAAAATGGATTTCCTGTTGGAACTTTGATGGAAGAGGACACCTCAGAACCGATTGCTACACTCACTTCATCTAACAACTTTTGTAAAGCCGTTTCTACTCGTTTAAAAGCTGCAATCTTATCATGTAAATCTACAGAACGCTTCAATTCCCTCATTTTCGTCGAAACGAAAGTATAGTCAGGATGATATTTACCGAAACGTTGCACTTCCTCATATCGTTCTTTCATCGCTGTAAATTGCTGAATTAACGTCTGAACTTCCATATCTTCATGCAAGTCTTTATAATATTTACGGTAATCTTCTGCTATATCTGAACAGATGATCGCTTTTGCAAGCTGCTCTGCCTTATCTAATATTAATACGCTTTCTAGCGTCGCTACAATCATGAGAGACACCTCCGAGTATTTATCATACCACATTTAGAATAGAACTACTAATTGAAGTGTCTCACTAAACAGAAAGATATCATTCTAACTATTTTTTAATAATTTCAGTACACATTTATACATTAATATGTTCCGCGATGTTGTATTTAACAACATCCCACTTCCCACTATTTTCATTCACATAACTAATACATGCGTTTTTTAACGGTGTCTTAAACGAAATATCTTCCGGAGCAATTGCATGTAAAATTGCTTTTATCGCATGAGAATGGGCTACAATAATAATACGTTTGCCAGAATGAGTTTCTGCAACATCTTTTACCGCAGCAAAACAACGAGCTACAATTTCTTCATCTTGCTCCATACCTTCTACTTTACCTTCTGCAATTAATTCCCTAACAGTCGCAACTGGCTTCCCAGAAGCTTCACCAAAATTACGTTCAACAAATCGCTCATCTAATAAAATTGATTGTAATCCAGTTGCCTCTGCAATTTCCTTAGCTGTTTCTTGCGCTCTAATTAATGGGCTACTTATAATTATATCCCATGCCTCCGCTTGCAAAGCAGCTGCACTTTGACTCGCTTGCTTCTTCCCCACTTCATTAAGCGGAATATCTTCACGTCCCTGAATAATCTCTTGAAAATTCCAATCAGTTTGTCCATGTCGTACTAAACAAATTTCCGTCATGCTCATGCTGCAACTCCTTTTTAAATAATCCGCTTCTATTGTATCAAAAGTTCTGCATGACGGACATAGTTTTCCCTTCCAATTATGTTGCATTTTGCTGCTTCATATACTGAAACATATCAATCATAATGGAAGCAACTGCCAATTGATTTTGAAATTTCTCAACTTTATCTGGTATCGTTTTTTTGAAATGTTGCATAGCTGCTAACTCAAATGCCTCTTTTTCTTCAGGGTTTCGCGTTAGTTTTCTATACCAGTAAGGTTGCTCCCTAATATAGCGAGATAAATCCTCATCAGCCTTTATAAACTCCATAATTTCTGCTCTCATCCGCTTTCCTCCTAATCCTTCTGAAAGAAAAATGGATTATTTTCTGAAGTACTCTCTTCTTGCTGCGTGCGTTTTCCTTGAAATTGTTGAAAAACTTGTTGCACACTCCCAATAGCACTCGTCACATTGGCTAAATGATGTTGCATTTGTTCCACGTCTAACTTTTTAAAGAAAGAAAGCATTTGTCCCATCACATCAGCAGTTTTTTCCTCTTCAGTTCGAGTATCCTTTTCTTTTCCTTTTTCTTTTTTCTTTTCTTTTACCGAAGAAAAAGCAGGCGCTCCATCCGGTCTAAAAGTTGCCCATATTGGATCTTCTTCACCAAGTAAGTACCATTCCTCATAAAACTGTTGCCAAGTTTTATGACCACTTCGAACTTCATGAACCATTTTAGGGTGATGGTTTACAAACTCTTTAAACTGTTGAACCGATGGATGTAACGGTCCTTTTGTTGTCGGCATAATCCTCACCTCTTCATGTATATCTACTATATAATAAGAAAAAAAAAGGCGCATGGTTCGCCTATTTTTAGACGATTCATGCACCTTTTTATCCTACTATTTGCATAGGGGAAGATTCCCATCCACAATTTACAGTTTCATTTTATTTCCGAATAAAATTTTGTGTATAAAACTTATCGTATACACCAACACCTAATCCTGTAAATTGTTCATTCAATAAATTTTTTCGATGTCCCTCACTATTTAACCAACCTTGCAATGCCGCAACCCCATCACTATGTTGCGCCGCTATGTTCTCACCGGCAAGTTGAAATCCTACTTTCCCGCGCTGTAAACGATCTCCTAACGTACCTAATGTAGGTGAATCGTGTGAAAAGTAATTATTATCCTTCATATCTTTACTATGACCGATTGCCACCTCTGCCGTTTGTTGGTCCCACGCTAATAACGGTAAATTATGACGGCTTCGAATAATATTTGTTAAATCAAAAATTTGTTGCATATTCCCATTCTCTATTTGTTTCATTTTATCTGGAGTTAATGGTTGTTCTGCTAATAATTCACCCGAATAAACGAGCTGATACGGTCTTTGACGTAATAACGTTTCGTCATCCATATAACGAACACCGACAAGCTCATGCGTAAAATGATCAAAATATAATTGTGCCCAACCATCTTCTACTGGTACTAATGGTTGTTCCATCACTTCGGTATCAGATAACTCAAATTGATAACTATTCTTTCCTCTTTTTAACGAAATCTCATGAGAAAGTGGATTCTTTTTATACACATCTTCATACTTTTCATTTATATAATAAGGTGGCACCTTAACTTGCTCACCAGCGACATACGCCGTTACAATTTTACGTTCAGCAACCCCAAATTGAACATACTGAGCTAAATCTTGATTGTATACCCACCATTCATATCCGTAAGCAGATGGTTCTATTCGAGAAGGTTCGCCCCATTTTGCTAATAAATTTTCAGAGTCCCCACCAATCATATTTAAAACCGTATCAGAAGAGTCTTCATTTACTTGTTTTTTCTTTTTCACAATTTTATTTTCTTGCTTTGATTGAGATGGGGTTAATATATATTGTGAAACGAGTAATTTCCCGTATAAATCAACAGCTAAAATTAAAATTGTAATCATTACGATACGCAATAATTTCTTCAATCGATATACCTCCTGCAAAAAACATAAAATTGAGATATACACAAATCCTTTTCTTTCCTTTTTTTGTGTGTACCGTACTCTTTTCACTATATCATATTTTCGCAAAAAAAGTCTGGATTATCCCTTTTCTCTCAATATGAATTGCACTTTCTTATTATTCATACTATTATAAAAATAATGGTGTAACATTAAAAAAGGAGGTATTTTATGCAATTTACAAATATGAAATTTAATGGGGCAGTCGTTGATTTAACACTATTAACAGAGATTATGGAAAAGAACCATTTTGTACTTGCTGGACAGTGGGATTATGAACGAGTTACATACGATTATAAATTCGAAATATTAAATGATGTTTATTATTTACGTGTACAAGGTTTAGCTGTTGAAGGTGACATTGGCAGCAGACACGCTGAAATAAAGCTACTCCCTCCCTTATTAGGTAAACATTATTATCCTCACGGCGTTGAATATGGTGATGGTGAAACTTTCCCAACGAATGTCATTCAAAAAAGCGAACAACTCCTACAAAATATCGAAAAAGAGTTAAAAGAATTCCAAATCATTGAGTAAATAGAACAAGCGCATCAATATGATGCGCTTGTTCTATTTATCTTACTTAAGAATGAATCGTCTTTTTGACTGGATACCCATAAATAGTTCCATCCTTTACTTTAATCTCATCTTCCCAAGGAACCTTATATTTACCTTCAGCTAAATCTTTTACAAACGTATATGGGTTTTCTTTCACCCCACCAGGAGTCGCTACATATCCCCTTGAACCTAGATTATATATATTATTTTCGAGACCCCATCCTAATCTAGCTTGATCTGCTAGATCTGGATATACTTCAGCAGTAACAATCTCCCAAGGATTTCGGTGTCCCTGCACTAAAGTAGTCCCATCAAAATTACATACTTGTCCTTCACCAAAATAATAAAATACACCATCATAACCGGCTAAGTTCACCGACAATGTATACATTAAATTTTGCCATGCATTCGAACGATTAGTTAACATCCATTGTTCACTAACTTGTGTGCTATATCCAGAAATACGAATCAAGACATTTGCACCTTTATAAGCTGCTTCACGAGCTACTTCAGGAAACATACCATCATGACAAATACAAACAGCTAATTTACTTCCTCCTGGTCCATCACAAACAGGTAAACCTAAATCTCCAGCCTTCCAAGGTTCAACTGGCACCCAAGGATTTAGCTTACGATACTTCAAAATCATTTCACCTTGTGGATCAATAATTATTGCTGTATTATACGGTTCTCCACCATCAGGATTTCTTTCCATTATAGAAAAAACACCATATACTTCAGACTCTTTACATGCCTCAGCAAACAAGTCTGTTTCTGGCCCAGGGACCGTACATAAAAACTCTTCTGTAGTCCATTTTTTTGTATTAAGCCCTTGGGTACTATATTCTGGAAATACTATCAATTCCAATCCAGGATACCCTGCTTTAGTTGAATGAATTGTTTTTATGATCTGTTTAATTTGTTTATCAATGTCTGCACGTGACTCTACTACCGGTACTGGATATTGTATTAATGCTGCTAAAAAACCACTAATTGGCTTTACCATACTTCCACTACTACCCATTTAAATTCCCCCTTAAAATAGTCCTTGTTTTATTAAAGATAACAATATAAATTTGTAACTCTCTAAAAAACTTGTACTACACATGGAATTATTATGCATTAAAGCTAGTAGTAAATCTTATATCCACTTTTAGTACATGCCTACACTAACTTAACATAAATAATTAGAAAATTCAATCTATTAAAGTTTAGTAAAACTAAAAAAGTGTATGGAAACCCATACACTTTTTTACTTCGTTTGTAAATACGGCGGCAATTGTTGTAACTGCTCTTTATCCTTTTCACGCTCTCGACGCGCCCATCGAAAGAACACATAACCAATAATTGTACCGTACACTATTTCCTGGACAATTTTCATAATGATGCCGCCTGTTTGTTGGTCTTGTACGATCGGCATCCAGTGTAAAAATTCTGGTCCAGTTATATTTAAATCAGATAAAGTTCCCGCTGGTACACATAGTTCCATCGCCTTCATCCAAGCAGCCGAATCCGTATACGTTGCAAACAACGGCGCCGTTGCAAAAATAATTAACGCGCAAGCTGGCGTTAATAATATACCGTTAGCAAACATATAACCAAGTTTCTTTATATCACTTAACGTTTGATATTCTGGTAATGGATTTAGCATCGGCCACCACATCATGATTGCCGTAAAGAACAATATAGCGAGACAGATAGGATGAGCAATTTGACTTTGTTTTACTGCATCAAAAACAACTGGTAAATGATAAAAAGAAAACAGGCCATTAAATACAAACAATGCAATAAGTGGCTTAGCAAATATCTTTAATATAATTTGAACGAACTTAAAAGAAGTAATATAACGATATAACCAAACTGGTATACCAAGCAACAACAAAGGCGGAACGGCAATATACATAACTGCCATTTCAAACATATGTGCACTAAATATAATATGACCAATTAAATCAATAGGCCCTCCCTTTACAAAATACAAAAGAACAATTCCAGTCGTAAAATAAAAAACTTGCTTCTTACTTACCTTTGTCGCATGTTCAAATCGCATTCTATACGGCCCAATAATTAAAAAATATCCAATGAGGATCGAAAGCATAAATAATAAAAAGATTGGACTCCATAGCGCTTGAAAACCAAATATCCACAAGTTACTCATTTTCACACCTACCTTCTTAAGGTTATCCGTTCACATAACATGAAGAGGGAGCTGTGTCAACACAAGCTCCCTTATTCTTCACTTTTCAAATCCACACAATTGTCATAAAAGCTAAAATTGTAATTAATCCGATCAGCAGACCAGAATAAAGAAAGAAACTTGCCGCTTCATGTCCTTTATGACTCATATGCATAAAATAATACAATTGAAAAATTACTTGTACCACCGCTAATAGTAAAATAAATGGTACTGAAAAAGTCGGACTAAAAGTTTTCGGATATGCTACCGCCGCAAATGCAACTAATGTTAAAAAAATCATTAATGCAAATGTAATAACTTGATGCTTCATTTCCTCCGCACTTTTTCTTTTCCGATAAACAAGATCAACTTTAGGATTATTCGTTTGCTTTATCGCCATTGTTTATCCCACCATTCCCATTAAATATACTACAGTGAAAATAAACACCCAAACTACGTCAATAAAGTGCCAATAAATCGATGCAACATAAAACTTCGGTGCATTGTATAAATTTAGACCTCTCTTCGCATTTCTAAAGATTAATGTTAAAATCCAACACAACCCAAACAATACGTGGAGTCCATGTGTACCAACAAGAGCATAAAACGCGGAACCAAACGCACTACTTCTCATAGTATGCTTAAATTCATGCGTATAATGATAAAACTCATATATCTCAAATCCTAAAAACCCTAAACCTAGCAGCACTGTTACTAGTAGCCAAAGTTGCATTTTCTTAAAATTAAAGTTTTTCATATGATACATCGCATATACGCTCGTTAAGCTACTCGTTAATAAAAGCATCGTCATAATGAAAACGAGTGGCATTTGGAACATCTCTTGAGATGTTGGTCCGCCATTTGTAGAATTCTTTAACGCTAAATATGTGCCAAATAAGGAAGCGAACAATACTGTTTCGCCTCCAAGAAATAACCAAAAACCGACAAACTTATTTTTCCCCTCAAGGGTTGCTTTTTCAGGCTCTGCTGGAAATGTTTCATTCGTTAATTTTTCATCTACATGCATTACGCCTTGCCCCCCTTATCTTCTAAATCTTCCTTATGAATATGATATCCATGATCATCAATTACTGAACGTAGGAACATTGCACCAAACGTAATGATTAAACCAATAATTGCTACTAATAACCAAAACTTATCTTTTCCACCCTGCATATACATTGCACCGAATGCCGCTATAAACAATCCTAAAGAAATGATAAATGGTGAAAATGATGGATTTGGCATATGAATATCACCGACTGGTTCCGCCGCTGTCATCTCTTTATTCCCTTCACGTTTTTCAATCCAAAACGGATCTAACCCGCGAACAAATGGTAATTGTTTAAAGTTATATTCTGGTGTAGGTGCTGGCATTGTCCATTCTAATGTACGTCCATCCCACGGATCACGACCAGCCTTTTCTTTTGATACTGTTGTTTTAATTACATTGAATAGAAGAACAATCGTTCCAAGAGCCATAAATACCGCTCCAATAGAACTAATCATATTGCCCATTTCCAACCCTTGACCTTCAAGATATGTGTAGTAACGACGTGGCATACCAATTAAGCCAAGGAAATGCTGAATGAAGAACGTTAAATGGAAACCGATAAAGAATAACCAAAATGTTATCTTTCCTAACGTTTCATTCAATACTTTATTAAACATCAGCGGCCAATAATAATGGGCTCCTGCAAGTAAACCAAATACAACACCACCGACAATTACATAATGAAAGTGAGCTACTACGAAATAGTTATCATGAAATTGATAATCAGCTGGTGCAGATGCTAGCATAACACCTGTAACTCCTCCCATTACGAATGATGGAATGAAGGCTACTGCCCACATCATCGGTGTCGTAAAACGAATACTTCCGCCCCACATTGTAAAGAGCCAGTTGAATATTTTAATACCGGTCGGAACCGCAATCGCCATTGTTGCAACTGAGAAAATAGCATTTGCAACTGGACCAAGCCCAACAGTAAACATATGATGCGCCCATACCATAAACCCTAAAAATCCAATTAATACTGTCGCAAACACCATCGATGAATAACCAAATAATCGTTTTTTCGAAAACGTCGCAAAGATTTCTGAGAATATTCCGAAAGCTGGGAGTATAAGAATGTATACTTCTGGATGACCGAAAATCCAGAATAAGTGCTCCCATATAATTGTATTCCCGCCCAGTGCTGGATTAAAGAAACTTGTTCCAAATAAGCGGTCTAACATTAAAAGTCCTAATCCTACAGTTAACGGCGGAAAAGCAAATAATATTAATGAAGATGTTACAAATGTCGTCCACGTAAACATCGGCATACGCATATACGTCATCCCTGGCGCACGCATATTAATAATGGTTACAAGGAAGTTAATACCTCCAATTAATGTACCTATACCGGAGATTTGCAAGCCAAGCACATAAAAATCAACACCATGGCCTTTAGAGGCTAAAGCTAAAGATGCATAAGATGTCCATCCTGCATCAGGCGCTCCACCTAAAAACCAACTTAAATTTAAAAATACTCCACCAAAGAAAAATAACCAAAATCCGAGTGAATTCAAAAACGGGAACGCTACATCACGTGCACCAATTTGAAGTGGTACAGCGGCGTTCATAAATGCAAACACGAGTGGCATAGCTGCGAGGAAAATCATTGTTGTACCGTGCATAGTTAATACTTGATTATAAGCATCCCCAACAAGAAAAGCGTTGTTAGGAATCGCTAATTGAAGGCGAATAAATAGAGCTTCTATTCCGCCTATTATAAAAAACAATCCACCTGCAATTAAATAGAGAATGGCAATCTTTTTATGGTCTACTGTCGTTAAATAATCCCATATGACAGCACCCATCCCCTGTTTTTTTGCTACAGAACTCACGTTTTCAACCTCCCCTTCGCGAATAATCCCTCTTTACTTTTCAACTTTTAACGTTTGTAAGTATGCATTTAGTGCATCAATTTGATCGTCTGTTAAGTTGCCATATTTACCAGTCATTTTATTTCCTGGTTTCATATTTTCAGGATCTTTCAGCCATTTTTTTAAGTTTTCTTCATTGTTTTCAGCAATGCCGGCAACTGTATCGCGATCCGCAAAGTTTGCTAAGTTTGGTGCGATACGAGCGGAAGGTGGTCTACTATCATTAGATCCAACTGCGTGACAACCAATACAGCTTTTATTAAATATTTCTTGGCCTTCTTGCGCCTTTGTTGAAGCTACTTCTTTCTTCCCATCAATTTTCTTCATATCAGCAAGCCACTTTTTGTACTCGCTTTCATCTAAAGCTTTCACTTTGAATTGCATTAAAGAATGTGATGGGCCGCAAAATTCTGTACAAAAACCATTATAAGTGCCCGATTTATCTGCCTTTAACCACATTTTGTTCACATTATCTGTATTTGTATCCATTTTCCCAGCTAAAGATGGAACCCAAAACGAATGTTTAATATCGGCACCCTTCAAATTCAAATACACTTTCTTACCTGTGGGGATGACTAAATCTTGAGAAGTTACTATCTTTTCTGATTTATAAGAAAATTCCCACCAATAAAGATTCGCTGTTACATCAACAACGATAGTATCTTTATCAATATTCTTTTTCTCCATCGCACTTACATCAGCAAGTTTGAATGTATATGTAACCGTCGGAACAGCTAAGATTAGCAAAAGAATAATCGGAATAACTGTCCATATAATTTCTAGTTTATGATTCCCTTCAACTTGCTCCGGAATATAATCTTCCTGACCTTTCTTTTGTCGGAAACGCACAATTACATATAAGAAAATAATAGTAACTACTAGTACTACTCCTACCATGATCGCACTTGCTAGTAAGAGCAGATCATATTGCATTTTTGCTACTTCTCCTTGCGGAATTAAAGTAGATTGAAAGGCTTTACCGCATCCCCCTAACAGTAAAGCCAGCAGTGAAACGAACGAAAGCAGTCGCCACTGTTTCTTCATACAAACAACCCCCACTTTCCTTGTGAATTAGATTGTACTTTATAGTTAAGTAAAGTAAATCTCAACGTAAAGAAATCCAATTATGTCGTTGTCTTAGAAGAATGTAACTACAATCATTGATACAAATAAGATTGTTAAATAATTTAGGGAATAAACAAACATTTGCACAGACCATTTGATGTCATCTTTCTTACGGAAGCCATAAAAACCTAAAACGATCCATCCGATGTTAAGCAGTGTTGCAATTACCATAAATGTTATCCCTAGTCCACTCATATAAAATGGTAGTGGTAATAAACATACTGTCCAAATCATAATTTGGCGTTTCGTAATTTCAAATCCATGAACTACAGGAAGCATTGGAATTCCTGCGTTTCGATATTCATCAACACGTTTCATTGCTAATGCAAGGAAATGTGGGATTTGCCAAATAAACATAATTAAAAATAACATCCAAGCAATTGGATGGCCTAAAGATGGATCGATTGCTGCCCATCCAATTAAAGGTGGAACTGCACCAGATATACTACCTACAACAGTATTTAGTGTATACTTTCTCTTTGTCCATAAACTATATAGAACAACATATGTGAAAGCACCAATAAATCCCATTAAGACTGCCATTGGTGTTGTTAATAATAAAAATACAAAACCAAGAAGTAATATAACTAGTCCAAATGTAAGTGCAAATCCTGGTTTATACTTTCCAGTAACCGTTGGACGGGTCTTTGTTCTTTCCATTAATGGATCGATGTCTCGATCAATGTAGTTGTTTAAACAACATACCCCTGCCATAACTAATCCAGAACCAACGATTGTAAAGAATAACTTATCCAGATTGTCCATTACACTTAATCCATTAAAGTGTAATGCCAACCAAAATCCTGTAAATACAGTAAGTGTATTTGAATTTACAATCCCCATTTTAACGAGCGCTTTTAAATCTTGTAACCGAGTTGTTTCCGGTACGCTTGTAACAGCAGACTCATCATGCAGCTCACTTGTTGCATGGTTCATCACTTTAACCCCCTCTTAAAACTTTCATCTTTCTTTTTGCGCCTATTTCAAATTGAAATATTTCGCTTCTATATAGCAATATTATTACAGTAGAAACATTGTTAACCCATTCTACTACTAATCTACGCCCATACTCCAATATATTAAATCATATTTCCCGAACATTTTGTGAAGAAAACATGAACTTTTTGTGTCGAACATAAAAAACTTAATTGTTACTTATCCATATCATAACATGATGTTACCTTCTATAATAAACTTTTTTGTCATATTTAACACGTATTCTCCCCATTTCTTTTCAAAATAGCCTATTTTTCACCTAAAAATTTCCTTATAAACCTTATTTCCACACCCGTTTTCTCTTCCCTGTCTTCCCCCTCCATTTCTTTGCTATTTTATTATTTTTTATATATCATAGGAACTAGCGCGTTTTATTCTATACATAATGGAATGAAAATATTTCGCAATAACTTCATAGCAGAAAGATGGTGAAAGAGATTGCAACGCTTTATTAAATGGTTAGCAGTCATTACGAGTCTTGATTTATTAATAGTTTTATTAGGAGGCGCCTTAGTTACAAAAACAGGCTCTGGCCAAGGATGCGGTAAATCATGGCCACTTTGTAACGGTGAATTTGTTCCATCTAATTTATCAATGGAAACTATTATTGAACTAAGTCATCGCCTTACATCAGGATCAGCAGGAATTCTTGTTACTCTCCTTTGTATTTTGTCCTGGAAATATTATAAACATGTGCGCGAAACAAAAACGTTAGCAATTTTATCCTTCGTATTTTTAGTTGCACAAGCATTAATGGGAGCCGCAGCGGTTGTTTGGGGGCAAATGCCAGCTGTACTTGCTATCCATTTCGGTATTTCCTTAATTTCATTTGCTTCTGTCATTTTATTAACGTGTCTTATCTTTGAAATTGACCAAAAATTTGATGCACGTTCACTTATTATGGACAAAAAAATGAAATTTCATATTTATGGTGTAACAATTTACAGTTATATTGTCGTCTACACAGGGGCTTTAGTACGTCACGAACGAGCTAGCTTAGCCTGTCCAGACTTTCCTTTATGTAGCAAAAATAGACCTATGCCAACTCAATTACATGAATGGGTTCAAATGGGACATAGAGTTGCAGCGATGTTAATTTTCGCTTGGATACTATACGCGATGATTCTCGCTATCCGCCATTACAAACAGCAGCCTGTCGTATACTGGGGATGGATCATCTCATTTATCCTTGTTACACTTCAAGCTATCGTAGGAATTTTAGTCGTATTTACAAATGCTAGTTTATCAATGGCATTATTACATTCCCTATTCATTTCTTGCTTGTTTGCTGTACTATGCTATTTAGTTATGTTAGGTACAAGAAGTAAAGTGAATGCAAAAGAAGCTGCATCAATTTCTAAACAAACAAAATAAATGAAAATACCTTGCCCGAATTGGCAAGGTATTTTTTCGTAATAAAAAAGAGCTGTGTTTCCACAACTCTTTTTTATTTTAGTGATCTAATTCAATGAGTAAGTCACCCGTTTGAATTGCATCTCCATCGTTAACATATACTTTTTTCACTTTACCATTAAACGGCGCTTGAACTGTCGTTTCCATTTTCATCGCTTCTGTAATTGCCATAGATTCGCCTTTTTTCACTTCATCGCCTTCTTTTACAACTACTTTAATAACCGTTCCTGGCATTGTTGCGCTAATGTGGTTTGGATTTTCACGGTTTCCTTTCACACGTTGTGCAACTGTCGCTTTCACACTTTCGTCTTTCACAACAATCTCACGTGGTTGACCGTTAAACTCCAAGTAAAGCACACGATTTCCATCTGGCTGAGGCTCTCCAATTGATACTAGTTTAACCATCAATGTTTTACCTTGTTCAATTTCCACATCGATTTCTTCACCAAGTCTCATACCATAGAAGAATGTCGGTGTATCAAGCACAGATACATTTCCATAAATCTCAGCAACTTTTTCGTAATCCATAAATACTTTTGGATATAATGCATATGCAACTACATCAAACATCGTCACTTCGCGTCCAAGTTTATGGAATAGCTCTTCTTTTAACGCGTCGAAATCTACTGGTTCTAATAATTCACCTGGTCTTACTGTTAATGGTTCTTTCCCTTTTAAAATAATTTCTTGTAACTTTTTCGGGAAACCACCATATGGTTGTCCTAAATCTCCAGAGAACATTTCAACAACAGATCCTGGGAAGTCCATAGAATGTCCACGCTCTAAAACATCTTGTTCTGTTAAGTGATTTTGAACCATGAATAATGCCATATCACCAACAACTTTAGATGATGGTGTTACTTTAACAATATCACCAAACATGTCATTCACACGGCGGTACATTACTTTCACTTCATCGAAACGATCGCCTAAGCCAACCGCTTTCGCTTGTTGTTGTAAATTACTATACTGTCCGCCTGGCATTTCGTGCATATATACCTCTGTATGAGGAGCATTCATACCACTTTCAAACGGTGCGTAGTATTTACGTACATCTTCCCAGTAATGAGATAATTTTTCTAATGAATCTATATTAACATCTGGCTGTCTTTCGTTTCCACCTAACGCATAGTATAGCGTGTTCGCACTTGGTTGTGACGTTTGACCAGCCATAGAACTTACTGCTACATCGACAATGTCAACACCTGCTTCAATTGCCTTCGTATACGTTAATATACCATTTCCACTCGTATCGTGTGTGTGCAGGTGAATCGGAATCGATACCGTCTCTTTTAATGCTGAAACTAAATCATATGCTGCATTTGGTTTTAGTAAGCCCGCCATATCTTTAATACCTAAAATGTGAGCTCCTGATGCTTCTAATTCTTTTGCTAAATTTTTATAGTAATTTAAATCATATTTACTACGCAGTGGATCATGAATATCCCCTGTGTAACACATCGTTGCTTCTGCAATTTTACCAGTATCTCGTACAGCATCAATCGCAACTCTCATACCTTCTACCCAGTTTAAGCTATCAAAAATACGGAACACATCAATTCCAGCTTGGGCAGAACACTCCACAAACTTTTGAATTAAATTATCCGGATAGTTTTTGTAACCAACCGCGTTTGAAGAACGAAGTAACATTTGGAATAAAACATTTGGCATTTTTTCACGAAGATCTAGTAATCGTTCCCACGGATCTTCTTTTAAGAAACGATATGCAACATCAAACGTTGCACCGCCCCACATTTCTGCTGAGAATAAGTTCGGTAACATTCTCGCTGTCGGCTCTGCAATTTGGTGTAAATCTTTTGTGCGAATACGCGTTGCAAGTAATGACTGATGCGCATCACGGAATGTTGTATCCGTTAAAAGTACACGTTTTTGATCTTGTACCCATTTTACTAATCCGTCTGCTCCACGCTCATCCAAAATTTGTTTCGTTCCATTTTGGATTGGCTCTGAGTGTAATACATTCGGTATACGAGCATCTGGGAAAATTGGTTTCTCTTTTTTCCCTACCCCCGGGAAGCCATTTACTGTTACTGTCCCGATGTAATTTAACATTTTCGTTCCGCGGTCTTTACGTTTCGGGAACAAGAATAGTTCAGGTGACGCATCAATAAATGAAGTGTCATATTCCCCTGATAAGAAGTTTTTATGTTTTACTACATTCTCTAGGAATGGAATATTCGTTTTAATACCACGGATACGGAATTCTTTTAAGTTACGTTCCATTTTTGCAGCAGCTTGTTCAAAAGTAAGCGCCCATGTTGTAACTTTTACGAGTAAAGAATCATAGTACGGTGTAATAACAGCACCTTGGAAACTATTACCTGTATCAAGACGAACCCCAAATCCACCACCTGATCGATATGCCATAATTTTTCCTGTATCCGGCATGAAATTATTTAGTGGATCCTCAGTCGTTACACGAGATTGTATTGCAAATCCATGTACAACAACTTCCTCTTGCTTTGGAACACCTACCATTTTACTATGTAATGCATGTCCATCAGCTATTAAAATTTGTGATTGAACGATATCGACTCCTGTAATCATTTCTGTAATTGTATGTTCTACTTGAACACGCGGATTCACTTCAATGAAATAGAAATTATCATCTTTTACAAGAAATTCAACTGTTCCTGCGTTTAAATAATTTACATTTTTCGTTAACTTTACAGCAGCATCACAAATACGCTGACGCAAATCATCTGAAAGCGACACACTAGGTGCAATTTCTACTACTTTTTGATGACGACGTTGTACAGAACAGTCTCGCTCGTATAAATGAACAACATTGCCCTCTTCATCTGCTAAAATTTGAACTTCTATATGTTTAGGTTTTTCAACGAATTTTTCTACGTATACTTCATCATTACCAAAGGCTGCTTTTGCTTCTGACTTTGCTCGATTATACGATTCTCTTAATTCTTCACTAGTACGTACAATACGCATACCACGACCGCCCCCGCCAAGGGAAGCTTTAATAATAATCGGGTAATCATACTTTTCAGCAAATTTTTCGACTTCTTCTAATGAATCTACTGGCCCATCACTACCAGGAATAACTGGAATTTGTGCTAGCTGCGCTTGTGTTCTTGCTTTTACTTTATCTCCAAACATATCTAAATGCTTACTTTTTGGACCGATAAAGATAATCCCTTCTTCTTCACAACGTTTTGCGAATTGAATATTTTCTGACAAGAAACCATATCCAGGGTGGATTGCATCTACATGATTACTTTTCGCAATCTCAATAATGCCCTCAATATCTAGATAAGCATCAATTGGCTTTTTTCCTTCCCCAACTAAATAGGATTCATCGGCTTTATAACGATGATAAGAACCATTATCCTCTTTAGAATAGATTGCAACTGTTTTTAATCCCAGTTCCGAACAAGCTCGAAACACACGAATTGCAATCTCTCCACGGTTAGCTACCAATACTTTTTGAATACGTTGCAGCTTTGTCATGATTTTCCCCCTCTACTTTCCTACCACTCTAGAGATAAAATATATACACACCATAAAGAGCGTGAAGTTCTTCACTTTCTACATTATATTATACTTAGAAAGCTTCACTTTATTTTTATCCATCATACCTTATTTTTTAACAAATGATAAGTTTTCTGAGCAATTTGTCTCACAAAAATAGTATAGCATACCTCTTCCTTTTCTAACAACTTAATTGTATATCACTTTTTTATTAATGTGATATACAATTTATCTTAAAGATAAATTAATACATCATATTTAAAACTACTTAAAAATAAAAAACACATCATGCTCTAAAGCACAATGTGTTTTATTTTACAACTACAAGATGTGGTCCACCTTGTTCTCTTTCTTTAACTGTCTCGTTCTGTTGTTTCTCTTGTCGTTTTACATGACTAGCAATATTGAGTAATATCCCCATCGCGAGTAGATTAGCTAATAAGGAACTCCCGCCATAACTAACAAACGGTAAAGGAACTCCTGTAAGTGGTATTAATCCAGACATACCACCAACATTAACAAATGTTTGGACTCCAAACAAACTTGCAATTCCGATAGCTATTAAACTTCCAAATGGATCTTTACACTTTTGTGCAACTCTAAAGGCCCGAATAATTATAAGTAATAAACAGATTAAAATAATAGCCACACCTATAAAACCAAGTTCTTCAGATATAATTGCCATTATAAAATCCGTTTGTGGTTCTGGTAAGTAACCATACTTTTGTACACTATTTCCTAATCCTCTACCATTTAGCCCTCCCGAAGCAATTCCAATAAACGAATTTATTAATTGAAATCCATCCTTTTGCGGATCGCTAAATGGATCAAGAAAAACAGAAAACCGTGCTTTTTGGTATTGACTTAATTTATAACTCCCAAGAAAATACAACGCCGGAGCCCATACTATAGATGTTAACAAGAATCTCTTTATCCATAAATTCACATTAACTCCTGAACAAAGAAACATAATTCCTACTGTTCCCGCAATTAACATATCGGTACCTAAGTCATTTTGCTTTAAAATTAAAAACATGATTAAACCAACACCTAAAAGTACTGGTCCTGATCCTTTAAAAACAGACGTATTCGTTTCTTGCCTTTTCGCAAAGAAATGGGCCAATACGAGAATAACTGTTATCTTAACAAATTCCGCAGGCTGTATTCCAAATATCCATCCATTTGCACCATTTACCGCTTTAGCAAAGAAGGCAGCTGCTGCTAATAATGCTACACTAATTCCATAACTCCCCAATAAAAAGATTCGTTTTCTCCACACTTTATATGGGATAATAACAAGAATTATTAATACTATTGTCCCAGCAGCTAAAGTAATTAATTGTCTTTTAAAAAAGAAATTTGCTGGTTTATCAAACCTCGAAATCGCAACAATGGAACTAGAACTATATACCATTATAACTCCCAGCACACATAAGATAACAAGAGGAAGTAATAATGAATAATCCATTGATTTCCATACTCTTTTCATTTCATTTCCTCTCTCTGTTTCAATTTAATTATTGTTGTATTCCATATGTACATTGGTTCTTCCTGCTTTATTATACAAATAAAAAGCCCAAACTTTTTCAGTTTGAGCCCCCTTATTTGAACCCGTTATTGTTGTTTGTTTGTAAATGCTTCATGAAGTGCAGATAACTCACGTTCAAGCTCTCCTAACATTGCTTTCCCTTGTTCTTCTGCAATAAGACCAAGGCGAACTGCAAAATCGACTTCGCGGGATAGTCCAAACATTTGTGTGTCTAACACTTCTTCATATAATGGACATTGCGGCATTGTAAGATGGTCCATTTGCACCTTAATAAGTCTTAAAATCTTCTCCGCATCCGCTTGTAGAAGGGCTAGTGCCTTTTCCTGATGATTTGATACTGTCTCAGACGCCAAATTGATTCCCTCCGTTTCCGTCCTACTCTCTCCTATCTATTAATATTAGCGATAGTTTTAATAAATTGCAATAGAAACATTTTTTGTGACAATAGTGTCTAATACTATTATACTGAAAAGTGGGAGTATAACACAAATGGGGGAACAACAATGAGCGAAATTTTATTTATTAATGGAAAAGTTCGTTTTCCAATCACTATCGATCCAACCGTTTGGATCTTTGATGATCGAAAAGTAGATTTGACAACTTACTTTGATGAAACGAGAGAAAACACTTCAGAACTAGAAGCTTATTTAAAAAACACTTCGGAACATTGGGATCGCGAAATCCGTGATGGTGCTGCTTTCCCGCCGATACAACAAAGTGTAAAGAAATTTAAAAAAGAACAGCTAATTACTGGAACGTTTGGTATACCATTTCAACCTTTTCTTGCTAATGCCGAAATTTCAGATGACGCTACGCAAGTCGAGATCGAAACAGTAGATGATACAATAACGCTTCCATTAGAAACTGTCAAACATGCTATTCTTGGTTTTTCAAAAGAAGGAAAACCATTAAAAGAAGATGGACCTGTTCATTTATATTACAATGATGGATCTAATAGACAAAATCCAATCCGTAACATCCGCAAATTTACAATTATTTAAAGAAAAGGAGTGAGCTTTTGCTCACTCCTTTTTATAGTAAATCTGCGGCTAGTTGAGCTAAATTAGATCGCTCCCCTTTAACAAACTTTACATGACCACTAATACGTTGCTCTTTAAACTTCTCTACAACGTATGTTAAACCGTTATTATATTCATCCAAATACGGATGATCAATTTGCTGAGGATCTCCCATTAATACGATTTTACTTTTTTCTCCTACCCTCGTTAGTATCGTTTTCACTTCATGCTTCGTTAAATTTTGTGCTTCGTCAATTATAATGAATTGATCTGGAATACTTCTCCCGCGTATATACGTAAGAGCTTCTACTTCTATCGAACCCATTCCAGCTAAAATAGCATCTAACTCTCCTGGTTTTTTCGTATTAAATAAATACTCTAGATTATCAAAAATCGGTTGCATCCACGGTCTTAACTTTTCTTCTTTTTCTCCCGGTAAATAACCGATATCTTTCCCAACTGGAACAATTGGCCGTGCAACGAGTAGTTTTTTATATAACCCTAAATCTTCCGTTTGCATGAGCCCCGAAGCTAAAGCTAGTAATGTCTTTCCTGTACCAGCTTTCCCTGTTAGCGTAACTAGTGGAATATCTTCACGAAGCAACAATTCTAATCCCATAATTTGCTGCACATTTCGTGGTCGTATTCCCCATACTTGTTCATTGGGAAAAATAAGTTTCTTTACCTTCTTACCTAAATGATCCACAATACCTAGTGCTGAACTAGATCCACCTAACGCATCTTTCATTACTACAAACTGATTTGGATAAAAAGGATGATTTGCAATTTCGGATAAAGGCAATTCGCCTTTTTCATAAAAATAATCCAATTGTTCTTTTGATATATATCCTTCTAAAAATCCTGAATATATATTTTCCACTTCAATAACCCGATCACTTAAATAATCTTCCGCCTTTAAACCTATTGCATCTGCTTTTACCCTTACGAGCACGTCTTTACTTACTAAAATAACAGACTTCCCGTCCTCTTTTTCTTGTTCTTCTAAAGATAGATTTTTTGCTACAGCTAAAATTCGATTATCATTTGTTTTTTCTACAAAAATATCTTGTAGTTGGACAAACGAACGATGATTTAATTCAATACGAAATGTACCGCCGTTTTCTAGCGGAATACTTTCATGCAGTTTTCCTATTTCACGAAATTTGTCTATTAACTTAGATACATAACGAGCGTTTCGTCCTACTTCATCCATATAACGTTTTTTCGAATCAACCTCTTCTAATACAACTGCTGGAATCACTACTTCATTGGTTTCAAATGAAAAAATAGATAAAGGATCCTGCAAAAGTACATTCGTATCTAACACATAAATTTTATCCAACCTGTTACCCCCTGACTCCACTTTTAAATTTGTAGAACAAGGGTTTCATCCATAAAATATGGACGAACCATTGTTATAATTATATGTACCGTATAAACGAGGTAGAATCGAAATTTATAGCCATTAAACCTTTTATTTATTTTTTATTCATTTCTATTCAATATATTACTTTTAATTATAATTATTAACATAAAATCACAATAAGTAATTACAAAAGTTAATAACTGACTTTCTTATTTATCACATTTATAATTCTTTCATTCCTGCTAACACTTGGTTATCGAGCTTTTTAGCTGCACGAAGATCATACGTTTTTTCATATGTTGGCTCAATTGCAAGTTTTGCACCATAAAACATAACATCACGTACTTCTTGTACATTTACTTCTATTACAGTTAATTTTAGAGGAATGTCTTCCATTCTATCAGTCAAAATTTCACCTACACCACTTATGGAAAATACGGATTCATTCGCCATTATAGTCAATACCACTCCAGTACTATGTCTTATATTTTCCACAATACGTGAACGTTGATCTACTGCAAATCGAATACTAGTTTTACTCACTGCATACACCCAAGAAATAGCACTTACGTTAGGAACTTGTTTTTCAAAATCTGTTGTTGCTACCATAACAATACACTCTTTACGTAACGTTTGTACTAAATCATCTGTTAATGTGGGCTCTACTACATTCGCCATATTTCCACCTCCAAATATACTTCATATATCCTTATCATAACCTATTTTTTGAATTGCGAAAATATTATTTTTTCCCACTATTATTCAAAAACATTACACTTCCATGATATACTTATACTGATAGAATTCGTATTGAGGTGACGAAATGAGAGTCAAATGTATGATTTGTGATAAAAAAGATATGTTAGATGATGAAAATCCTATGGCAAAAAAACTGCGTAATCGCCCTATTCATACATATATGTGCATGGAATGTTCGGAACGAATTGCTGAACGTACGATGGAACGTCATGCAAGTGGTAATTTCCGATTATATCGTGATAAAAAAGTCGAAGACGATTGGTAAAATATAAATAAGTCCTTTATCAATATTGATAAAGGACTTATTTATATTTTTCAGGTTCGCGATTCATTTGATCCAAAAAACAATCAATAGCTTCTAATGGAAACCTTGCAGATTTTCTTTCTCCATTTATTTCATATGTAACTAAATACATTTCCTCGTTCTTCTTAACTTCCACATTTCTCAATTTATGTTCTTCATATATCATATTTTGAAATAACAAATACGTTTCTTTTGCAGCACTATCATCCGGACGTGCTTCGGCAACTGTTTTAATTGTTAACCAATTATATAACGCATCTTGTACGGAACGCATAAAACTCCCCCCTCATCCTGCTTTTTGTTGTCTTGCTTGACGTAATCGCAACCTATAAATCCCAAGTACAATTGCTGCTACAACAAGCCCCTCTCCAACAGGTAAGAAAACTGCAAAGAAAGTTAACACTGTACACCCAATCGCTAACGATATATATATCACTATATTTTTTATTATAGATAGTTTTCTTGCAAAACCTAAATTATACACAAGTGCACTTAATATAATAATGACGCCATACAGTAACCACATCCCTAGCTCTGGATTTTCATCAACTTTACATAACTTCGCAAAAAACGACATTCTTTCTAACACCATTTATCCCCCTTCCTCATAAATCAAACCATTTTTCTTTATGTACTTAATACAAGAGTAACCTGTGAAAAAAATACTGTCCACAAAAAGAGTAAATATTCTAAAAAATAAACATAAAAAAACAGCTACCTTAATTAAAGGTAGCTGTTTTACTATTTTACGCTTCTACAGATTTCTTTTTCTTAGCAGCTCTTTCACGTTCGCTCTTATCAAGAATCTTTTTACGTAAACGAATTGATTCTGGAGTTACTTCACAGAACTCGTCATCGTTTAAGTACTCTAATGATTCTTCTAAAGTCATTAAGCGTGGTTTTTTCATTGTTGAAGTTTGATCTTTCGTCGCAGAACGAATGTTAGTTTGTTGTTTCATTTTCACAACGTTAACTGTTAAGTCATTCTCACGAGTGTGTTCTCCGACAATCATACCAGCATATACTTCTGTACCTGGTTCAACGAAGATTACACCACGATCTTCAACTTGCATAATACCGTATTGTGATGCTTTTCCTGTTTCAAGTGAAACTAGAACACCTTGACGACGTCCACCAACTTGTCCAGCGTGTACTGGTTGGTAGCAATCGAATGTATGGTTTAAAATACCGTAACCACGAGTTAATGTTAAGAATTCTGTTGTGTAACCAATTAAACCACGTGCTGGAACCATGAAAGTAAGGCGAACTTGACCGTTTCCGTTATTCACCATATCTAACATTTCACCTTTACGTGCACCCATAGATTCCATAATAGAACCAGTGTATTCTTCAGGTACATCGATTTGTACACGCTCTACAGGCTCACATCTTACGCCATCAACTTCTTTAATAATTACTTCTGGCTTAGATACTTGTAGTTCATAACCTTCACGACGCATGTTTTCAATTAAGATAGATAAATGTAGTTCCCCACGTCCAGATACGATCCATGCATCAGGAGACTCTGTATTATCTACACGTAAACTTACATCTGTTTCTAATTGTGAACGAAGACGCTCTTCAATTTTACGAGATGTAATGTATTTACCTTCACGACCTGCAAATGGACTGTTATTTACAAGGAACGTCATTTGTAGTGTTGGCTCATCAATACGTAATAATGGTAACGCATCTTGATGTTCAACTGGACATACTGTTTCACCAACGTTAATGTCTTCCATACCAGAAACAGCTACTAAGTCTCCAGCTTTTGCTTCTTCAATTTCTTGACGTTTTAATCCCATGTAACCAAATAATTTTGTTACGCGGAATTGTTTTACGCTTCCGTCTACTTTCATTAAAGCAACTTGTTGTCCAACCTTCATTGTACCGCGGAATACGCGTCCAACTCCAATACGTCCAACATAGTCGTTGTAATCAAGAAGTGCTACTTGGAATTGAAGTGGCTCTTCGCTGTTATCAATTGGTGCAGGAATATGTTCAATAATTGTATCAAATAATGATTTCATATTCTCTTCTTGATTTGCTGGGTTTGAATCTAAGCTTGCTGTTCCGTTCATTGCTGATGCAAATACAACTGGGAACTCTAATTGATCTTCGTTTGCACCAAGTTCGATGAATAAGTCGATTACTTCATCAACTACTTCATCAGGGCGAGCGAAGTCACGGTCAATTTTGTTTACTACTACGATTGGAGTTAAGTTTTGCTCAAGAGCTTTCTTTAAAACAAATCGTGTTTGTGGCATACAACCTTCATATGCATCAACAACAAGTAAAACACCATCAACCATTTTCATAATACGTTCTACTTCTCCACCGAAGTCAGCGTGACCTGGTGTATCTAAAATGTTAATTCTTTTATCTTCATAGTGAATCGCAGTATTTTTCGCTAAAATTGTAATACCGCGCTCTCTTTCTAGATCATTTGAATCCATTGCGCGCTCTTCAACGTGTTCGTTCGCACGGAAAGTCCCCGCTTGACGTAATAACTGGTCAACAAGTGTTGTTTTACCATGGTCAACGTGGGCAATAATTGCTATATTACGTAAATCTTGTCGTTTTTTCAACATGTCCAACTCCTAATGTCTTTTTAATCCTTCTCTATTATAAGAGCGAAGGGGATACAATAGCAATTAAAATAAAATCAAGAATGAAAATATAGTTGTATTCTTACTTTTGTGAAAGTAAAATGAGATTGGAGGGTGAAGAAATGGAACACATTCAATATCGCTTTTTGTTAACTGCAATTATCGGTGTTATTTTCTTAATTGGTATCGGCATTATGATTGCTGAAAATAGTCCAATCGGTATTATTATTTGCATTATCGGCACATTTGTTACAGTTGGATACGGTTTTGTAACAAAAAGAAAAATGCGTAAATCGCAATAACGTCAAAAAGTAAGAAGCCTGTATACAGCCTCTTACTTTTTTTGTTACTTGGATATAAAGTGAAACTTTAATCAGTGGGGTTTTTCTTCATCCCCCACTGATTATCAGCCCTCACCAATCGGGATAAACGATAACACTTCTTCATACACCCCTGGCTTCGCAACTAATACGCTACTCTTCTCTACGATAGAAAGTGGCACTCCGGAGAATGTTGTTACCTTGCCTCCAACTTCCTCTACAATTATCTGTCCCCCACCAAAGTCCCATGGTGATAATCTAGGCGTTACATATGCATCGATTCTTCCAGTTGCAACGTATACCATCTCTAATGCTGCACAGCCATATGATCTCGTGCCTCTTGCTTTCTTAACAAGTGCCATCATACTTTCCATATTAAGCAATGGATTGTCGGTAAGCCATATCGCATTTAAAGCTACAATACCTTGCTCTACAGTACCTTTTTCTAATAAAGGTATCGGTACTTCATTACAAAATGCTCCAGCCCCTTTTAACGCATGATATAATTCATCATGAACTGGATCATAAATAAGTCCAATCTTTCCGATACCGTTCTCATAAATTCCAATTGAAATTGCAAAATTTCTTTTTTGGTGAACAAAGTTCATCGTGCCGTCAATTGGATCAATTAACCAAACAACCCCGTCAGAAGAAGTTACCTCGTCTCCATAGCCCTCTTCACCTAAAATATGATGATGTGGGAATGTTTCTTTAATTTTCCCAATTAAAAACTGTTCTATTTCTCGGTCCATATTTGTTACTAAATCAGCTGCATTTGATTTTGTTTCTATAATAAGTGCTTTTTTCATTGATGCCATTAAATGCTCTCCCGCATCCCGAATCCACTGTTTGGCGTGTGCATCGATGTCTTTCCATACTTCTTGCATGTTTAAACACTCCGATCTATACTGTTCACAGAAAAAACGAACCCTTTATAAGGTTCGCACCAACTAATTTTTTATACATATACTATTATTACGCTTCTAAACGAATCATTTCAAGTCTTAACACTTCTAACTTTTGTACACACTCTTCTTTTTTCTGTTTATCATCTTCCATCATCGCATCATATAAAGTTGCTAATTCATAATCTAGCTCCAAACGTAGCACCGGTATTCTCTTTTCAGCATCTGTTCTCTTTAACGCATTAATCACCTGTCTCATATTATTTGCCTCCTCCCAATATTCGTCTGCCCTCGGACTAGAATTGATTCAATTTTCTGATTTTTTGTTTTATACTATACTATGTTGGATAAATCATCTATGCAACAAAATTATATTTTTTTATTTAAATTTTTTTGTGCTGTTTTTTTTATGAATAGTACAAGCTATGCTAAAATAAAAGCAAAATAGGAGTTGGAGGAACAATCATGACACTACAAACATTCAAATCAACTGATTTTGAGGTCTTTACAGTTGATGGTCTCGAAGAACGAATGAGTGCAATTAAAACGAACATTCATCCTAAGCTAGAAGCTTTAGGGGAACAGTTTGCAGCTTATTTATCCAAACAAACTGATGAGAACTTTTTTTATCATGTAGCAAAACACGCACGTCGCCAAGTCAATCCACCAAACGATACTTGGGTTGCTTTTTCAACAAATAAACGCGGATATAAAATGCTACCACATTTCCAAATTGGATTATGGGGTACTCATGCCTTCATATACTTTGGTTTAATCTATGAGTGTCCACAAAAAGTGGAGACGGCTCACGCCTTCTTAGAACATATAAATGATTTAAAAACAAATATTCCAAATGACTTCGTTTGGTCCATTGACCATACTAAACCAAGTGTAAAATTACATAAAACACTTGAAACAAATGATTTACAAAAGATGATTGAACGTCTAGCTACTGTAAAAAAAGCAGAATTATTAGTTGGTATTCATATATCACCAGAGGAGTTTTCAGCAATGACCAACGAACAATTCCTTGCTAAGATTGAATCTACGATGCAATCACTCCTTCCTTTATATGCACTTTGTAATCGATAGTAGAAAACGGACAATTTATATTGTCCGTTTTTAGTTGTTATCACATTATATCACTTCAGTTTTTATTTTTCAAAATATTTTTTACATTTTCACAAGCTTTTCTTCTTCAATTTCTTTAGCCTTCTGAATCGCACGGTATATAGAATATCCACTTACTTCTTGAAACTCTTTATCAATTTTCTTTTCTTCTGCTTTCGATGGAACAATCTCTTTAAAACGACGATATAACCCCATTAATTCTTCTCTTATAATTCCTTTTTCATATGCTTTCTCAATCGCTTCATAAAACTTCACAATTGTAACCATTTCCTCATTTGACCAATCATAATCTAACGGATATTGATATTCCATTTTGCACCTCATTTATCATTTCTTCTTATTTCAATATGCTATCTTAAGGTTTTTTTTCCTCTTCACTATAGCCACTTTGCATTATACACTATTTATTCCTTATGAAGGAATTGTCTTCCTCTATAAGTTAATTGGAAATAACTATTTAACATACGCACTGTAAAAATATTTTTTCTATACATCTATAATTATTGGTGATATAATGCTTTTGTTTTATAGAAAATAAAGTGAAGCTCCCATCTCAAAAAAGCTTTTGTGAATGGCAGAAAAACAAGTCTCATTCTAAAAAAGAACGTAACTTTTTTAGAACAAGATTATATAAAACAAACTCTAATAAATATTAAAAAAAGAAGGGGTGTATAGATTGTCCCAATACGAAACACCATTGTTTACCGCTTTAGTTGAGCACAGTAAGCGAAATCCAATTCAATTCCATATTCCAGGGCATAAAAAAGGACAGGGCATGGATCCTGAATTTCGCGAATTTATTGGGCATAATGCATTAGCAATTGATTTAATTAATATTGCGCCGCTCGATGATTTACATCATCCAAAAGGTATGATTAAAGAAGCACAGGATTTAGCAGCCGCTGCATTTGGTGCGGATCATACTTTCTTTTCTATTCAAGGTACAAGTGGCGCAATTATGACAATGGTGATGAGCGTTTGCGGTCCTGGTGACAAAATACTAGTACCACGAAACGTGCATAAATCAGTAATGTCAGCTATTATTTTCTCAGGTGCAAAACCTATTTTCATGCATCCTGAAATTGATCCAAAACTTGGTATTTCACATGGAATCACAATTCAATCTGTCAAAAAGGCACTTGAAGAGCACTCAGATGCGAAAGGCCTACTTGTTATTAACCCAACATACTTTGGCTTTGCTGCGGACTTAGAACAGATTGTACAATTAGCACATTCTTACGATATCCCTGTACTCGTTGATGAGGCTCATGGTGTTCATATTCATTTTCACGATGAACTGCCGATGTCAGCGATGCAAGCCGGTGCAGATATGGCAGCAACAAGTGTTCACAAATTAGGTGGGTCTTTAACGCAAAGTTCTATTCTTAATGTAAAAGAAGGCCTTGTGAACGTAAAACATGTTCAATCTATTATTAGCATGCTTACGACTACATCAACGTCTTACATCTTGTTAGCCTCCCTAGATGTCGCTAGAAAACGTCTTGCTACAGAAGGAACGGTACTCATAGAACAAACAATACAATTAGCGGAACAAGTTCGTGATGCTATAAATGATATCGAACATCTTTACTGTCCAGGGAAAGAAATGCTAGGTACGGATGCTACTTTTAACTATGATCCTACAAAGATAATTGTATCTGTAAAAGATTTAGGTATTACAGGCCATCAGGCTGAAGTATGGCTTAGAGAGCAATATAACATTGAAGTAGAGCTCTCAGATTTATACAACATACTATGTCTTGTCACTTTTGGGGATACAGAAAGTGAGACAAATACACTTATTGCAGCATTACAAGATTTATCAGCAACATTTAAAAATAAAGCTGATAAAGGTGTTCAAGTGCAAGTAGAAATTCCAGAAATACCTGTTTTAGCACTTTCTCCTCGAGATGCTTTTTATTCGGAAACAGAAGTCATCCCATTTGAAAATGCAGCAGGTCGTATTATAGCTGATTTCGTTATGGTTTATCCGCCAGGGATTCCAATCTTTACTCCGGGGGAAATTATTACACAAGATAACTTAGAGTATATTCGTAAAAACTTAGAAGCAGGTTTACCTGTACAAGGTCCTGAAGATATGACATTACAAACATTACGCGTGATTAAAGAGTACAAGCCTATCAGTTGATAGGCTTTTCTTTCACCCTTTTGGCCTTTTATCATACGATATTATGTAATGTAACGTATAGGTGGGGATACTATTATGATTGTAATAGGCCGTTCTATTGTACATCCTTATATCACAAATGAATATGAGCCATTTGCAAATGAGAAACAACAAATTTTATCTATCATGGCAGGAAATCAAGAAATCTATTCCTTCCGAACATCTGATGAACTCAGCTTTGATTTAAACTTGCGCGTTAATATTATTACTTCTGCATTAGAACTTTTTCAAAGTGGATTTCAGTTTCGCACATTTCAACAATCTTTTTGCAACCCTCAGTATTGGAAAAGAACGTCCCTTGGAGGATTCGAGCTCCTTCCAAACATACCCCCTTCCATTGCCATACAAGATATTTTCAAAAACGGAAAACTATATGGAACTGAATGTGCCACCGCAATGATTATTATTTTTTACAAAGCTTTACTATCATTGTATGACGAAGAAACCTTCAACCGTCTCTTTGCAAACCTTTTACTTTATACGTGGGACTACGATCAAGATTTAAAGCTCATAACAAAGACGGGTGGCGATCTTGTCCCAGGTGATCTCGTTTACTTTAAAAATCCACAAGTGAACCCAGCTACAATCGAGTGGCAAGGAGAAAATACAATCTATCTAGGAAATTTCTTTTTTTATGGGCATGGCGTAGGTGTAAAAACAAAAGAAGAAATTATATACGCGTTAAATGAACGACGAGTCCCTTACGCTTTTATTTCCGCTTTCTTAACCGATACTATTACCCGTATCGATAGCCGTCTTATGAGCTACCACGCTTCTCCTAGCACACCACAGACATCCATAGGATTTATTCCGATTAGAGATGATGCAATTGTTGCAACAGTTGGCAACACAACTACAGTTTATTAAAAAAAGCACCTACATATGTAGGCGCTTTTTTTATTTAAGCTTTTGAATGTTCTTTATGGTCACAGTCGCAATGAGATCCACATTTCCCGTATAGTACTGTTGATTTTTCATCTTCAAAATGTCCGATTGTTCCTTCACATACTTGGCATACGATTGTTCCCATTTTTCATTTCCCCCTGAGTTTTAATAGTAATCTATTTATTTATCATTAAGCTTTCGCATTATCCCTACTAGCACAGTCACAATTTGTTCCGCATTTTCCGTAAAGCACTGTCGTTTTTTCATCTTCAAAATGTCCGATTGTTCCTTCACATACTTGGCATACGATTGTTCCCATTTTTCATTTCCCCCTAAGTTTATGGTCCTAAAAACTTTCAGCTGTCCATTTCCTATCAATTATTGGGCTTTTGTATGCTCTATGTGATCACATCCGCAAGATCCACATTTCCCGTAAAGTACCGTTACTTTCTCATCCTCGAAGTGTGCAATTGTACCTTCACAATCTTGACATACGATTGTTCCCATTTTTCATTTCCCCCTAAGTTTATAATCCCAAAAACTTTTTGTAACCGCTTAACTTTCTGTCTTTATTTTAATATGTTATACTTTTTGCGTCAATAGGTTTTTAGTATAACACATTAAATATTTTAATTTTAAATTAGTATGCGATATTTAAACAAAAAAACAGCCATATTTATACGTACGACTGTTTTACATTATTTATTCTTCGTATTCCGCATGCAAAGATGTAGATGGAACTAGAAATGAGAAGAACTGAGCTAACTCAGCTGCTTCCTCTTCTGAACCTAATTTGAACACTTCCTGCAAATGTTGAACATTCTCTACATCATCTCGTCCAAGTAAAGTAGACCTTCCTGTTTGCATGCAAACAATAAGTGGCTTTCCAAAAAACATATTTGTATAAATAACACCAAAATCATAACGAGTATCATGTGTCATAAACCCCAAAAATCGTACCTTCACACTTTCATGCTCATCATACAATTTTTCAAACATCGGTTTCCACCTTTCTACATCACCTTTCATTAGTATATTAAACAAAAAAAGGAATACTCCTTTTAATTGTCAAAAAATTCAGCAGGATGTAGAATGAGAGTATTCTACTAAGTTAGGGGGAACTTATATGCAACATGCCTTTATTACGCTTGTACCTAAATCCAACCAACAATCTGTTTCAATAGATGATATAAAACAACTTTTTCATTATTATAAAACAGTTACTTCCAAAACTGGTGTTCAAATTAATTACGCTTATACAAATACCGCTTTTCCGTATGAAATTTTAGATACATCAGCAACAACATTCAAACTACAATCTACTCACGATCGATATGACTCCATTTATGTTGGTGTCGGTATAGAAAAGGAACAAACTTATATTCAAGTTTCTTTACCACCTAATGCAACATTTGGTGATAAAGGAAAAGCAAATGAATTTTGCCGTTTTCTAGCGAAGAAATTAGAAGGAGAGTTAAAATTATTTAATGGAAGAACAATGTATTTCTATAAACGTTAATTTAAAAAATAGAAAATATAATTAAGAAAAGTATGCAATTTGAACACGTAAGGAATAATGCCTGCTTTCTAATTTGCAATACAAAATATGCGATCACATATGCTAAATAAAGAAATACAAAAAATAGAATAACTTTATAATGCAACTTATCACCATTTGACAATGATAATACAACGGAAAAACCACTCCATAATAAAAAATGATAAAATATAACATGTAATATTCTCATGGAACCTTCTCCTTTGACATGCTCTATTTTATTACTATATGGGATTAAGTTTGAATCAATTACATATTACACGAAAGCATATATATGGCTTTTGGATTTATATATGTTCTAACAATTCAATTAAATTATTATATATTCATTCGACAAGTACGTATAAAGACCTTGCAAGCCACTTTTATTATAAAATAAAAAATAGCCCATCTCTTTAAATAAGAGATGGGCTATTTTCATTACTTAAATTATTTTACAATGTGAATTGGCATTCCAAGAGCAACTTCAGCTGCTTCCATTGTGATTTCACCTAATGTTGGGTGAGCGTGGATTGTTTGAGCGATATCTTCTGCTGTCATTCCAGCTTCGATAGCTAAACCAATCTCAGAAATAATATCAGAAGCGCCTGCACCTGCAACTTGAGCACCTACAAGAAGACCATCTTCTTTACGTGTTACAAGTTGTAAGAAACCGTCAGTGCTGTTTAATGATAATGCACGACCGTTAGCAGCGAATGGGAACTTAGATACAGTTACAGTCATTCCAGCTTCTTCAGCTTGTTTCTTAGTGTAACCAACAGATGCTAATTCTGGATCAGTGAAGCATACTGCAGGAATTCCGATGTAATCGATAGCTGACGCATGGCCACTAATTGCTTCTACAGCTACTTTACCTTCGTAAGAAGCTTTGTGAGCTAATGGTGGTCCAGGAACGATATCACCGATTGCATAGATGTTTGGTACATTTGTACGACATTGCTCATCGATTTCGATGATGCCACGGTCAGTCATTTTAACTCCAACTTGCTCAAGACCGATTTCTTGAGTGTTTGGACGACGACCTACAGTTACTAATACGTAATCTGCTTCTACAGTTTGGATTTCACCTTTAACTTCGAAGCTAACTTTTACGCCAGTTTCTGTTTCTTCAACGCCTTTAGCCATAGCTTTTGTATGGATTGTTACGTTACCTTTTTTCTGTAGAGCACGTTTAACAACAGAGCTCATAGCTTTTTCGAAACCAGCTAAGATTTCGTCGCCAGCTTCTACTACAGTAACTTCTGTACCGAAGTTAGCATATGCAGTACCTAATTCCATACCGATGTAACCGCCGCCGATTACAACAAGTTTTTTAGGAATTTCAGGTAAGCTTAAAGCACCTGTAGAGTTGATAACACGTTTAGAGTATTTGAATCCTGGAATTTCGATTGGTGTAGAACCAGTTGCAAGAACAGCATTTTTAAACGTATAAGTTTGAGCTGCATCTTCAGTCATTACGCGTAATGTGTTAGCATCTACGAAGTAAGCTTCACCGCGAATGATTTCAACTTTGTTACCTTTAAGAAGGCCTTCAACACCGCCAGTTAATTTCTTAACTACGCCGTTTTTCCATTCTTGAACTTTTGTAAAGTCAACTTTTACGTTCTCTGCAGTGATACCCATGTCATCAGAATGCATTGCATTCTCATAACGATGACCTGCATTGATTAACGCTTTTGAAGGAATACATCCAACGTTTAAGCATACGCCACCAAGGTTAGCTTTTTCAATGATCGCTACCTTTTGACCTAATTGTGCTGCACGAATTGCCGCAACGTATCCACCAGGACCTGCACCAACAACGACTGTATCTAATTCAATTGGGAAATCTCCTACTACCATTGTTATTACGCCTCCATTACTAATAATTGTGGGTCATTCAATAGACGTTTAATTTGGTTTAATGCTTTTTGAGCAGTTGCGCCGTCAATTAAACGATGGTCAAAGCTTAGAGATAATGCTAATACTGGAGCTGCAACGATCTCACCGTTTTTCACAACTGGTTTCTCAGCGATACGGCCGATACCAAGGATTGCTACTTCTGGGTGATTGATAACTGGAGTGAACCATTGTCCACCTGCAGAACCAATGTTTGTAATTGTGCAAGAAGCGCCTTTCATTTCAGCAGGAGCTAAACGACCTTCACGTGCTTTACCAGCAAGATCATTGATCTCGTTAGAAATTGTGAAGATAGACTTGCGATCTGTATCTTTAACAACTGGTACTAATAGACCTTTGTCTGTATCAGCTGCGATACCGATGTTGAAGTAATGTTTATGAACTACTTCTTGAGAAGCATCATCTAAAGAAGTGTTTAACATTGGATATTCACGTAATGCAGATGTTAAAGCTTTAACAACGTATGGAAGGTAAGTTAATTTAATACCTTTGTCAGCTGCAACAGCTTTGAACTTCTTACGGTGAGCAACAAGTTCAGTTACATCTACTTCATCCATTAATGTTACGTGAGGAGCTGTATGTTTAGAGTTAACCATTGCTTTCGCAATTGCTTTACGGATACCACTCATTTTCTCACGAGTTTCTGGATATTCACCAGCTGGGATTGGTTGTGCTTTTGGTGCTTCTTCTTTCGCTGCTGCTGGAGTAGCTTCTACTGCTGCTGGAGCCTCAGTTGCTGCTACCGCTTGTCCACCATTTGCAAATGCATCGATGTCAGCTTTTACGATACGACCGTTCTTACCAGAACCAGCTACTTTATGAATGTCTACGCCGTTTTCACGAGCATATTTACGAACAGATGGCATAGCGATTACGCGCTCATTTACTACTTCTGCAGTTGCTGCTGGAGTAGCTTCAGCTTTAGGAGCTTCTTCTTTTGCTTCTTCAGCTTTAGGAGCTTCGTCATGATCGTCGCCTTTAAATTTAAGGTTTTCGTATCCAGGAGCATCAAATTTAATTAATGTATCTCCAACTACTGCAACCGTACCTTCTTCTACAAGTACTTCAAGTACTTTACCTTTAACAGGAGAAGGAATTTCTACTACTGCTTTATCATTTTGTACTTCAAGAAGTACGTCGTCTTCGTTTACTTCGTCGCCTGGTTTAATAAACCATTTTACGATTTCACCTTCGTGGATACCTTCACCGATATCTGGTAGTTTAAATTCAAATGCCACGGAATTCAGCCCCCTGATTCATTTCTTTATTATGGAATATGGCAAAAGAAATCAGCATGTGCTGATTTCTTTTGCACATGAATAAGTAAAAATTAGAAGTTCATTACTTTGTTAACAGCTTCAACAATATCTTTGTGGTTTGGTAACCATACGCTCTCAGCTTGAGAGAATGGGAATACTGTATCAGCAGCTGCAACACGTACAACTGGAGCTTCTAAGTTTAAAATTGCACGGTCGTTAATTTCCGCTACAACGTTAGCTGCAATACCAGCTTGTTTTTGAGCTTCTTGAACTACAACTACGCGGCCTGTTTTTTCAACAGAAGCGATGATTGTTTCGATATCTAATGGTTGAACTGTACGTAAGTCAACAACTTCTAAAGAGATACCTTCTTTTTCAAGTTCTTCAGCAGCTTTTAATGCAGCGTGAACCATAGCACCGTAAGCGATAACAGATACATCTGTACCTTCACGTTTGATGTCAGCTTTGCCTAAATCAATTGTGTATTCGCCTTCTGGTACATCTTGACGGAATGAACGGTACAATTTCATATGCTCTAAGTAGATAACTGGATCGTTGTCACGAATCGCAGAGATTAAAAGACCTTTTGCATCGTATGGAGTAGATGGAATAACAACTTTTAGACCAGGTTGTTGAGCCACTAAACCTTCTAAGCTATCAGCATGTAGTTCAGGAGTATGAACACCACCACCGAATGGAGAACGAACTGTTACTGGAGCAGTCCAACGTCCACCAGAACGGTAACGCATACGAGCTAATTGACCAGAAATTGAATCCATTACTTCATAAACGAAACCGAAGAATTGGATTTCTGGAACTGGACGGAATCCTTCAAGTGCAAGTCCAACTGCAAGTCCACCAATACCAGACTCTGCAAGTGGAGTATCCATTACACGGTCTTCACCGAATTCAGCTTGTAAACCTTCAGTAGCACGGAATACACCGCCGTTTACACCAACGTCTTCACCAAACACAAGTACGTTAGGGTCATTTTTCATTTCAACGCGTAAAGCATCAGTGATTGCTTGAATCATTGTCATTTGAGCCATGGCTTACTTCGACTCCTTTTCTTTGTAAATTTCATATTGTTCAGCTAAGTTGTAAGGCATTTTTTCGTACATGATTTCCATTAAATCAGTAACTTTTTGTTTTGGAGCTTGGTCAGCCTTAGCAATTGCTTGTTTGATATCTTCTTTTGCTTCTTCGATTACTTTCTCTTCAACTTCTTGTGACCATAGGCCTTTGTTTTCTAAGAATGCACGGAAGCGTACGATTGGATCTTTTTGTTCCCATTCGTTCTCGATATCTTTTGTACGGTAACGAGTTGGATCATCACCAGCCATTGTATGTGGACCGTAACGGAATGTTAAAGTCTCGATTAAAGTAGGACCTTCGCCATTTACTGCACGCTCACGAGCGAAAGCAGTTGCTGCGTATACAGCTAATGGATCCATACCGTCTACTTGAATTCCGTAAATACCTGCTGCTACTGCTTTTTGTGCTACAGTTTTAGCTGCAGATTGCTTTTCTACTGGAGTAGAGATTGCATAACGGTTGTTTTGTACAACGAAGATTGCTGGAGCTTTGAATGCGCCCGCAAAGTTCATACCTTCATAGAAGTCACCTTGTGAAGCACCACCGTCACCAGTGTAAGTAATTGCAACAGATTTTTTACCACGTAATTTCATACCTAACGCAACACCAGCAGTTTGGATGATTTGCGCACCGATGATGATTTGTGGAGCAAGTGCATTTACGTTCTCAGGCATTTGGTTACCCATGAAATGTCCACGAGAGAATAAGAATGCTTGGTATAATGGTAAACCGTGCCATACTAATTGTGGCACATCACGATATCCTGGTAAGATGAAATCTTCTGCTTCAAGTGCGAAATGACTTGCTAATTGAGAAGCCTCTTGTCCAGCTGTTGGTGCGTAGAAACCTAAACGTCCTTGACGGTTTAAAGAAATAGAACGTTGATCTAGTACGCGAGTATACACCATACGGCGCATTAATTCTTTTAATTGATCATCAGATAATTCAGGCATAGCTGCTTCATTCACAACTTCGCCTTTTTCATTTAAAATTTGTAATGTTTCAAATTGAGCTGCGATAGCTTTCATTTGCTCATCAACATTAAATAGGGTCTTTTTTGTTTTAGTACCCATTCCGTTCACCTCTTCCTCTCTTGAACCATATTCTGAAACGCTTTCACTACCTATTAGCTAGATGGAAACCGCAACAATGTAAACCAACAAATTTATTTGTCGGTTGAGAATAATTTTGTGTACCTAACAATCTGTACTAATGTTTTTTCAGAAACATATTAATACAATCTTGATCACGTTTTTTAGTTTACAACTATTCTAATTACGATGTCAATTACTTTGAATACGTTTTTTTATAAATAATCTGCAGGTTTCTCCCACACAAACGTGTTTTTATTTTTCACATCTGTATTAGTAAGCATTAACCTACTGTTATATTATTCCCTTTTTAACTTGTTTTTTCTCTTAGAATAATATGTAAACGATTTAATTCCCTTTAGTTTTTCTCTCTTCTTAGCAAAAATATACAAACTCTTCTTCCTTTTATAGGTAATTACCCATACATTTCTACTCTTCCCTCCATACATTATAGTAACCGCAGTATTAGCGGGAAATGATAAAGGAGGTCATCTCATGTACGGATATTCATATTGCTATCCAACTTGTTCATATCCTTCCTACGGTTATGGCGGTTCTTGTGGTGGGTCTGGACGCGGCTTCGCCTTAATCGTTGTGTTGTTTATTCTTTTAATTATCGTTGGTGCTGCTTGCATTCGCTAATGTAAAAATGAAACAACTATGGAAAGAAAGAGACGGCTCTGCCGTCTCTTTCTTTTTATTCCTACATAACCGATCTATCTTCCCCTTACTTGCCGATGACTTTTTCCATCTCCTTTGGTAGACTAAAAGGGAAAGGAGAGATTACATATGCTTACAATGAAAGATGTAATTCGCGAAGGCGATCCTATTTTGCGAAACGTTGCAGAAGAGGTAGTACTACCAGCGAGCGAAGAAGATACAAATACTCTTAAAGAAATGATTGAATTTGTAATAAATAGCCAAGATCCTGAAATGGCTGAAAAATATAGTTTACGCCCTGGAATCGGATTAGCGGCTCCGCAAATCGGTATTTCAAAAAGAATGATTGCGGTTCATGTAACAGATACGGACGGTACGTTATATAGTCATGCATTATTCAATCCAAAAATCATTAGCCATTCTGTTGAACGTACATATTTACAAAGTGGTGAAGGCTGTCTATCAGTAGACCGTGAAGTACCTGGTTATGTCCCTCGTTATACAAGAATTACAGTGAAAGCAACTTCTATTAACGGCGAAGAAGTAAAATTACGTTTAAAAGGGTTACCAGCAATTGTATTTCAACATGAAATTGACCATTTAAATGGTGTTATGTTCTATGACCATATTAATAAAGAAAATCCATTTGCCGCTCCTGACGATTCAAAACCTCTGGAGCGATAGTAAAAAAGGCGGAATATACTCTTCCGCCTTTTTACTATATGAAATAGATTCCATATTCACTTATAGCAATCCAGCCCATTTTAAACCGTGATATATACCGTCTTCACTAACATCCTTTGTCACATGATTTGCAAGTTTTTTCAAGTCTTCATGCCCATTCCCCATCACAATACCTGTCCCAACTGCTTCAATCATTTCTAAATCATTTAAGCCATCCCCAAATGCATACACTTGTTCACGGTTAAATCCTAGCTTTTCAATGAATTTCTCAATCCCTTTTGCCTTAGAACCACCATTTGGAATAATATCCATTGAATACGCATGCCAACGAATAAAATGAAAGTCTGGGTACTGATTTATAAACTTTTCTTCTTCATTTACTTCACAGAAAAGAAGTGTTTGATAAATATTACGCTTCTCATAAAAATCAGGTTCATATGCCGGATGCTCAAAATGTAAACTTCCAAAACCTTCTTTCACATAATCATGATATTCCACTGATGCTCTCATTTGTTGATGATCAAGATATACAAGTGGATATCCTTCTTGTTTTGCAAACTGAGTAAACTTATGTAGAGCAGCTGGATGTAATGGGTTATTAAATACTACCTCATCTTCAAATACAACGTACTGTCCATTAAAGCTAACATAATTGTGGATATTAAGTTCCTTACGAATATCTTCGAACATAAATGGCGCACGTCCTGTCGCAATTGCTACATGCACGCCTTTTTCTTGTAACTGCCTTACTGCGTCTCGCGTAGATTGCGGAATCTTCTTATCATGATCTAATAATGTTCCATCAATATCAAAAAAGACAATTTTATCATTCATTTGTCAAAATCCTTTCTGTTACTCTATATTCCTATTTTGATTATCGCTTTTCAAATGCTAAAAAAAAGTATAACATATTAAACATCTGTGAAGAAAGCGTTCACTTTCTGACCTTATTTATGAAACCTGCATATATATATTAGTAAAAAATGTGGATACTTGTTCGTATGAATTTTCTTTTCTATTCTTTCTCATACTATAGCTATAACTAACGGCTACTAATCGTTACTATAGAATAACTTTCTCTGTATGAGAAAAGACAAGATTCAACATTCACTTTTATCCTCTTTCTTATATCAGAGACGGCGTTTTCACTAGTAATATGCATGTTTAAAATAAGGAAAGGAAGGAGTAATCATGCTGAAGAAGCTGAAGAAAAAGCTGAAGCGTTATTTAAAAGATCTAGTCCGTAAAAAGACGATCGCTTAAATTGTGCCCATTTCGGGCTTTTTCTTCATTCTCATTCGAAAAAACATGAAAATCGTGACTGTTTGCTTTATAATAAGTAACAGATAATGCAAAACATAGACAAGGAGAGGTTTTCCAAATGATTTTTAAAGTATTTTATCAAGAAAAAATGACTGAGGTTCCAGTACGTGAAAATACAAAAGTTTTATATTTAGAGGCTACGTCTGAGAAGGATGTTCGTACAAAATTAAATAAGTTCGCATATAATATCGAATTCGTTCAGTCTGTGACTGGCAATCATCTTGAATATGAAAAAGAAAACGCTGATTTAACATTAGCGGAAATCGTATAGCCATATGAAATTTCTAAAGAATGATCAAGCAGCCGTTTTTGCTTTAGGTGGTCTTGGTGAAATCGGTAAAAATACATATGCTGTTCAATTTCAAGATGAAATTATTATAATTGACGCTGGAATTAAGTTTCCAGAAGACGAACTCCTCGGAATCGATTATGTAATACCAGATTACACTTATTTTGTGCGAAACGAAGATAAAATTAAAGGGCTATTCATTACACATGGTCACGAAGATCATATCGGTGGAATTCCTTACTTATTACGTCAAGTGAACATTCCGATTTATGGCGGAAAATTAGCAATTGCACTAATCAAAAACAAATTAGAAGAGCACGGATTACTTCGTAAAGCCAAGCTTTATGAAATTCAAGAAGATGATGTTATTAAATTTAAAAAGACATCTGTTTCCTTCTTCCGTACAACTCACAGTATCCCAGATTCATACGGAGTTGTTGTGAAAACACCTCAAGGACAAGTGGTTCATACTGGAGATTTCAAATTTGACTTCACACCGGTTGGTGAACCAGCGGACTTAACAAAAATGGCTGAAATCGGAAAAGACGGTGTACTTTGTCTCTTATCTGACAGTACAAACAGTGAAGTTCCAAACTTTACAATGTCTGAGCGCCGTGTTGGTGATAGTATTCAAGATATTTTCCGCAAAGTAGAAGGTCGTATTATCTTCGCAACCTTTGCATCAAATATCCATCGCTTGCAACAAGTCGTTGAAGCGGCTGTTGAAAACAATCGTAAAGTGGCTGTATTTGGCCGAAGTATGGAGGCAGCGATTGAAATCGGACAAAACCTCGGTTATATTCGCTGTCCGAAAGATACATTCATAGATGCATCTCAATTAAATCGTCTACCGGCTAATAAAGTTGTTATTTTATGTACAGGTAGTCAAGGGGAGCCAATGGCAGCACTTTCACGTATTGCTAATGGTACCCATCGTCAAATTCAAATTATTCCTGGCGACACAGTTGTGTTCTCTTCTTCACCAATCCCTGGTAATACAATTAGTGTAAGCCGTACAATTAATATGTTGTACCGTGCTGGTGCTGATGTAATCCACGGAAAACTGTCAAACATTCATACGAGTGGACACGGTGGACAAGAAGAACAAAAACTAATGCTTCGTCTAATTAAACCGAAGTATTTCATGCCAATTCATGGTGAATATCGTATGCAACGTATGCATATGAAATTAGCAAATGATTGTGGTATTCCAGAAGAAAACTGTTTCATTATGGATAATGGTGATGTTCTTGCCTTACGTTCAGATGAAGCAAGTGTAGCTGGTAAAATACCATCTGGATCTGTTTATATTGACGGAAATGGTATTGGAGATATCGGTAATATCGTATTACGCGATCGTCGTATCCTTTCTGAAGAAGGACTTGTCATTGTCGTTGTAAGCATTGATATGAAAGAATTTAAAGTTGCAGCAGGGCCTGATATTATCTCACGTGGTTTCGTTTATATGCGCGAAAGTAGTGATTTAATTAATGATGCTCAAACATTAATTACAACTCATTTAGAAAAAGTAATGGAACGTAAAACAACACAATGGTCTGAAATTAAAAATGAAATTACAGATACATTAGCACCATTCCTATATGAGAAAACGAAACGTCGCCCAATGATTTTACCAATCATTATGGAGATATAAGAAAAAGGACAATACCTTTATGGTATTGTCCTTTTCTCTTATCTTAAAAAGTGCTTGAAACGATCTACTTCATCGTCATGACCAATTACAATTAATATATCTCCCGCTTGAATGTTTTCCGTAGCTCGAGGGGATACAATAACTTCTTTACCACGTTTAATCGCTACAATATTCAATCCAAACTTCGCACGAATATCTAATTCGATTAAAGAATGACCATCAATTTTTTTATTTGCAATAATCTCTACAATGCTATGCTCATCTGAAAGCTCAAGATAGTCTAACACATTACTTGATGCAATATTATTTGCAATCCTTTTTCCCATATCACGCTCTGGGTGCACAATGTGATCTGCTCCTATTTTACTTAATACTTTTTCATGGTAATCATTTTGAGCTTTTACAGTAATATTTTTTACACCTAACTCTTTCAGAATTAATGTTGTTAAAATACTTGAATTTAAATTGTCTCCAATCGCAACGACTACATGATCAAAATTACGAATACCAAGACTTTTTAATACCATCTCATCTGTTGAATCTGCAATTACAGCATGTGAAGCTATATTTGCAAACTCATTAATTTTATCCTCATCTGAGTCAATTGCCATTACTTCCATACCTAATTGAGCAAGTTCCCGACAAATACTTCCACCAAAACGCCCAAGCCCAATGACAGCAAATTCTTTCTCTTTTTCACCCACAAGAATTCCTCCAATAACATCGAATACTATGTATTTTTATTGTAACATACTTTAGATTTGCTACAAAAACCTGTATATCATTCTTATTTTTGTTTTTGCATATAAAAATACTGTTGTAAATAAAATGCGATACTGAAAATTAACATACCAAATACAAATATGTTTCCAAATGAACTAAACGTTTCAAAAACGAATAATAACGTTTCTTGTCCGAAGAAAGCAAATAATAGTTGTGTAAATGCGAATAGCAATGCCAATATATAATGGTGTTGATGGAATAAATAATGCGTTGCACCTAAAAAAGCGATAAACGAAAGAATGAAAATCCACCAATTTTCTAAAAACAGTTGCCAATTCGTAAATTGATATCCATTTACTAATATCGCAATAATTGCTATAACCGCCATCGTTGGCACACTCCATAACAATGCACGCCCTCTAAAGAAATGCGTACCTTTTACATCTCCCTTTTCATTTGCAATGTATGTTAGCACGACAGTACTTATATACAACACAGAGAGAATTGTTAAAACAATTATGAGCCAAAAATGCAACTGATAATATTCATGTTCTATATTCGTCACGATAGCAGCTAGCATACACGGTATTAGCATTCCCGTCCAACCATCTACTTTTCTCTCATTCCAAAATACCGTATTACCAATACGAATTCCTAATAGCATAAAAATAATGATACCTAGTACAAATAATGTAGTTTTATTTCCTACTAAGCTCGTTGAAAAAGCAATTAATCCAATAAATAAAAAAAGAACAAACCCATTCATAATTTCTAGTACAGGTGATAAATACCTTTTCACCCAGTTGTATGTCTCTTCATATTCATTATTATTCGCTAAACGGTAGGCATAAAAACTTATCCCAAAATAAACCGCCGCAATAATAACATATGTATATAAAACAAAACATAAAATCGCACTGCTGATCTGCACGTAATTCCCCACCCTTTTTTCTACGTTTCACCTTGATTTTACACACTTTCCACACGAATTGTAAACATATATAAGCTAGTTAACTAATCATCTTCTCAATAAGCGATAACGAATAATGAGCAGCGGCTCAAAACCACTGCTCATTATTTTATCCATTTGTATGCCGATGTGTATTCAAAACAAATATAAAAGATGTTTTCACCTTGGAACTAACAAATACCCACCAAGTTGGCGAGCAAATTTACTTTCTAGTTCCCTTCCACTTTACATATTGATCTAAAAATACGATAGCTTTCTCAATAGCCTCTTCATCTGGCTTTAATTTTGCATGATGTAAACCATATTCTGAATTTACCCCAAGCCAAAACATAAATCCAGGAATCTCTTGAAGCATATAACCAAAATCTTCACCTGTCATTGCCTCAGTACACGTAATTACTTTCATATCAGTTTGTTCACTTACAAATTGCATAAACTCTCTCGTTAATGCTTCATGGTTGTATACTTGGTGATACATCGCTCCGTAGTCAATAACCGCTTCACATTGGAAGGAAGCTTCTATACCTGCAACAATTGCCTCAATTCTACTTTTAACACGACTCATTGATTCCACTGATAACGTTCGAATCGTTCCTTCTAACCGAGACTTTTCTGCTATGATATTTTGAACTGTACCGCCTGTTATTTTTCCGATTGTAATTACTGCACTATCAAGTGGGTTTACATTACGACTAATAACAGACTGAAGCTGTGTAACAAGGTGACTAGCTGCGACAATCATATCATTTGCAGTATGAGGATAAGCTGCATGTCCACCTTTCCCCTTTAAATCAACATATAACTCTGATGTATTTGCAAATAATAGCCCCTCTTTTGTAGCAATTGTCCCTACAGGGTATTCAGGTGCAATATGAAGGCCGAGAATAATATTCGGCTTCCATTCTTTTAACTCTTCACTCTCTAACATAGGAAGAGCCCCTCCAGGCCCTTCTTCAGCTGGTTGGAATAGAAATACAAGGTCATCATCTATTCTTTCTGTTACAGCTGCTGTTAGGAGGCCTAAACCGATTGTCGTATGTAAGTCATGTCCACATGCATGCATCATTCCTTCATGAACAGAAGCGAACTCATATCCAGTTTCCTCTGTAATTGGTAAACCGTCTATATCTGCGCGATAACCTATAACTTTTTCTGGATTCCTTCCCTTTACTTTAACAATAACACCCGTTCTCCACACTTTCACTTCCACATGTTCATTCGAAAGCGTTCCTATGTAATCTAAAATATACTGTTGTGTTTTCCACTCTTTAAATCCAATTTCCGGTATTTTATGTAAGTCTCTACGAATTTGAACGAATTTGCTTACTGCCATTTTTGCACCTCTATCTATAAAAAGCGTAAGAGCCTGTTTATGCTCTTACGCTTTTTTGTTTTTATTTCTCTGGGTTTAATTGACGAAGCTCTTGTTTAATTTCAGTTTTTGCTTTTGTCTTCTCATCAATCTCTTTAATTACACGTGCTGGAGTACCTGCAACAACTGTATATGGAGGTACATCTTCTGTTACAACAGCTCCTGCTGCTACAACTGCACCTTTACCTACTGTAACTCCCTCTAACACAACTACGTTAGCACCAATAACAACATCGTCTTCAACGATAACTGGTTTTGCTGAAGGTGGCTCAATAACACCTGCAAGTACTGCGCCTGCACCTACGTGACAGTTCTTACCAACAGTTGCACGTCCACCAAGTACCGCGTTCATGTCGATCATAGACCCTTCACCAATTACAGCACCGATATTAATTGTTGCATTCATCATAATAACAGCGTTGTCGCCGATTTCAACGTGGTCACGAATAATCGCACCTGGCTCAATACGAGCTTTAATACCTTTTAAATCAAGCATTGGAATTGCAGAATTACGACGGTCATTTTCAACTACGTAATCAACAATGTACTTGCTATTTTCATCTAGAATTGTCTTAATTTCAGACCATTCTCCAAATAATACACCAGACTTTTTATTTACAAATGCTTGTACCGTTTCAGGGAATGTTACTTCTTTTAAATCCCCTTTTATGTATACCTTTACAGGAGTTTTCTTTTCACTTTTTTGAATAAACGAAATAATTTCGTTAGCGTCCATCATTTTCATTCTTGTTGCCTCCTAAATCCATTTATAATGTTACTCTACCAAACGATAGGGCGAGTAGCAAGATAATAATCCTATTTTTCCATTTGAATTTCCTCTATAATTTCTAAAAATGCTTGTACTTGCTTCAATTGTCTAGCTGATTCACTCGTCAATAACCATGTTTCTCTCGTTAATTGAACAGGTGTTTTATACATATTTTCCTGTACTTCTTTTAAAACAGTAGAAGGTAAAAGAGCATAACCTATACCATTTAAAACGAGTTGTTTGCAAGTCTCAATTTGATCAACGACAATTGTTCTCTTAGGTGGATTAGAAAATAAACCATACCACCAATTTTGTATCTGTCCATAATAAGTCGAATCACTTTTAAATTGAATAAATGGTCTATTTGTTTCTTTTAACATCGAAATATCTTTTATTTCTTTATCCACTAAATAAAGTTCATCTTCAAATAATTGTTGCTTCTGGCCTTTATATTCTTGTGTTCCTCTCAATATAGCAACATGCACGTCTCCTTCATAAAATTGCTTTTGCACCTCACTACTCCAGCCAGTAAACAGCGATATTTTTACAGAAGGATATTTATGTACAAACTTCTTCAAAACAGGAGGAAGCCAATATTGACCAATAACTGATGCGACAGCTATTTTTAACGTCCCATGAGTTTCTGTTCTAAAAACAGCTAGTTCACTTTTAATATCCTCTTCCCTTTGTAGCATTTCTTTTGCGTAATTTGCAACTTTTTCCCCTTCAGGTGTAATTGTCAATCCTTTTTGAGAGCGAATAAAAAACTTCATTCCCCATTGTTTCTCCATAGATTGTAATCGTTGACTAAGCGCAGGTTGTGAAACAAATAAACGTTCCGCCGCTTTTCTCATATTTGATTCCTGTGCTAACACAACCATCATTTGAAAATCATCAATTTGCAACTTTCTCCCTCTTTCCTTAGCTTCCATACACCTTATCTCAATAAGCTTTTCATCCGTAATTTAACTACATACGCTTATATTTTTTATCTTTTTAAATATAATACATACACAACTGATATGCACGAAAAAAAAGTGACTTCTTCGGTTCTATGAAGTCACTTTTCTCACATTATCGATTATGTTGCCTTACTTTTTTATTCAACAATTTTAAAATCGCTCGACGTGTTAAAATCCCCTCAAAATACCCATCTTCATTGACAGCGCAAATAAATGGATGATCAATAGTCATTTCTAATGCTTTTGCAAACGAATCTTCTAACTTAAGAACCGGGATATCTTTCTTCATTACTTGCTCTACTTTCATTTCGTCAAGTCTTTCAAACTCAATGCGTTCTAGCCCTAACATACCGTCTAAAATCATAGCAGTACTAATTAACCCATGCAATTTGTACATCGGGTCCAAAACAGGTATCGCCGAATATCCAGATTTCACAAGTACGAGTAAAGCATGCTCTAAACCATTCCCTATTTGGACATGTGCTACTTTTTCTGATGAAATCATTAAATCTTTTACAAAAATTTGTTGAAACTCGTCTTTTGGAATACTAATCATATTACATCCCCCATTTTCCCTTTTTCCTGCTTATAATTACCGGCTCTATTCACATTTTATGACAGCGTTTTCATATTATTATTTTGTCCTTACATTCTTTCAGTAAAAAACAAAATTACACAGCTATTTTAGCATATAACACAAAAAAAAGACTACCATTCCGGTAGCGCTTAATACCCTTTATTTTTTAATCTGTAAAATAACCTTGTGATTTTTTTATATTGCATCACGTCTGTCTTTTTTAAACCATTCTCGATATCTGTAAGTTCCACAGCTAAAATTTCACTCGCATAATTTTGCTGAAATAAAATATCTAGTAACAAACTTTCCTCTTCTTCTGTTAAAACAAATTCCCTTTTCATATACCCCTCTCCTTATACTCGCATCGTTACCATTATTATATAAAATTTTCAGCCTATTTAATAGATGTAATATTCAGTTTTTAGTGAAAGAAATATATAAATTGTTTTTATTTCGTATATCGATTTGCATAACTAAACGCCGCATAAGCATCTGGCTTAATTTTTGCAGTTAATCCCATCGCTTGAATTTTCGCTGTCATATCTAGAATAAATTCTTTTGTTAAACCATCATTTCCGATATCTAAGTGAATCTCCATTATAAAACCAGCCCCATCTTGAGCATATGGATGCAATAAATCCCATATTGTTTGTATATGATTAGGAGTAAATAGGCATGCAATTTCTTGACTAAACTGCGTCTCTAAATATATTTTCTCACGTAAAGTTTCTGGCTTATCTTTTACTGATTGATGGTGTAAACACCCCCAGGCTCCTTTTCCAACGCGATGAATATGAATTGCCGTAATAAACCTCGTATCCTTTTGATGTGCTTGTGAGTCTGTCCCAATGGATAAACGATATAAATTTCGCGGATCCTTTTTAATGAAATTACAAATACGGGTAAAGACCATATCAAAATTTAAATGTCTCTCTGAAACATTATAAAATTTATGTTCACCGGCCACATAGTCACGTCCTTTCAATTAGACAGACTTTTCGTATTCTCATTGTATGGGACAAAAACAAAAATTATAACTCCCTACCCTTTATTCGTTTCAATATTCCGAATTACATAATGGCAAACTTGGCACGTATAAATTACGTTTTGATTCGATTGAGCCGTTAGTACATGAATAATCTCAGCAGAATTGTGACAATTAGGACAAATCACAACTGGTAAACGTTCCATATAACACACCTCCTCACTATTTTCATCCCGCTATTTACTACCCGTCCTCAATTGGTGATGGATAATAAGCTGTATAATATGACGAAGAAACCCTACTAATTACACTTTCACTTTATTACCATTGTAGGAAAAATGAAAAATCCTTATACATATATACTAAAAGTAATAGAACTAAAAAAGGTGCTGCCCTATGGCAACACCTTTTTTATATGTATCAAGAAATGATATCGTAAATCTCAATTGCAACCATGTCGATATTATCGAATTGATACACTTGAGGTTTTTCACCTTGTTGATACACTTCTAACTCATACATTTCACTTTTATCGAAAAATTTCACGCTACATTTGCGCTCACCGTTCACTTCAAAATAGCGTTGTGCTACTTCACCGCTTTCAGCTTGTTCTTGTAGACTAACAAGTCGAGTTAAAATTCCTTGGAGTAGAGACATGAAATCTCTCCTTTCTCTGATCTTCCTACCAATAGGTTTTACAGCTATACTCATTCTATCCGTCATAACAGAAAAAATGTTCCACACTCTAGGATAAAGGTTATTGGCCAGAAACTCAACTAAAAATTTGTCGAAATACGAAGGAAAAAACAGAAAGAACATCTTTTCCCTTCTTTATTGCGATTTTTATACTGGAAGAATATAATAAAAAACAGTAAAAAGGAGGAATTGCAATGAAAAAAATTGAGGTTTACACACAACCTGATTGTCCGCCATGTGTTATTGTGAAAGAATTTTTAAAGCATAATAACGTTGTATACGAAGAGTTTGACGTAAAAAAAGACGCCGCTGCTCGCAATCGTCTTTTATATGACTATGACTCTTATTCAACTCCGACGGTTGTAATTGATGGAGAAGTTGTTGCTGGTTTTCAAATTGAAAAATTACAACAACTTCTTAATATAGAATAGGAATAGGTAAAGACCTATTCCTATTTTTATCCCGATATATTTTGGAAGTATGCATCTGATTGTGGCAAGTTCATATTAAACGGGATATGCCCCTGATTAAAGTTTCACTTTATAATTGTTGTAACCTTTTTATTTCAGTTAAAAGTTCTTGACTTTCATGATATCCAGCCAATTTCCATTTCCCTTGATCTCTTTGCAATGTTATAATTTGATATTGTCCACTTTTCGCCCGCTCATAAACATATAAAATTTTATGCTCTTCATCATATGACATTTTCGTTTCTGAATTAAAAGAAAATGGCGCTTCTTTTGCTGGAAGTAAATATTCACCACTTTGTTTATCACTTCTACTATTTTCATCTGTAAATACTTGAAGGAAATTCTCTGTAAAATATGGTGATAACGTTTCTATCATCTTATTCATCGGCAAACGCTTCCCACGAATTGAAAATTGGCTTTCATAGCCTTTTTGTATCGTTACAAACACTTCTTTCCGATCGACTTTCACTTCCTCTTTTCCTAAAACAGTTGTAACACTATAACCAACTAGAAAGGCAACGCATACAAATAGAACTAACCATATTCCATATTTTCTCATTTTTTCACCTTCCTTTTAAGAAAACTTGTCTTTGTAGTATTCATTGTAACAATGATTATGCAAAGAAAGGGCTGGTTTCGTTCGTAAAATCTTTACAACGATAGACAGCATTTTCGGCACCATTTTCACTATTACCAATTTATGATAAAAACAAACAAAAAATGCACGAATCTCTTCGTGCATTAAAATAAAACATCTTCTTCATATAAATATTCATACGATAAATCTATAAATAAAAAGTTCTCATCATCAATCGGGAAAGAAAATGTTCGTACCATCTCACCGGTTTCAATATCAGCATATAAATCTGAAAGTCTTGCCTTATTCTCAAAACGCATTTTCATAATATTCTCTAGAAAATACGGGCGCCAACTCCAGTTCTTCATATAATACTCAGGCATCACAATCCATTCCCCATCTTTTTTCATAACGTTTCCTGATTGTTGGAAACCATCTTCGTTACAAATAAATATACGAAAACTACATTGTGATACACTTTGGCTAAATTGTAATAACCAATCATTTATATCTTCATTCTTTTTCTGTTTCGCTAAAACATCGCCAATTCGATCACGTAACATTTCTGTTAAATTATAAATCTTTTGTAGTTTTTTCTTCTCATGTTGAATAAATTGATGACACTCATTACCAAGTCGTTCTTTCAAAACGTTCGTTTCAATAAAATCAGGTAAGCATTCTTTTAAATAATTCCCTTGATAGTACCTACCACCGTTTTTCCATGCATATTGTAATTGATAAAAAGCATCTATTTCTTCATATAACAATGTCGCACCAATTCTTCTAGCAAGTAATGATAAAGAATATAAAATATCTTGATAAGATTGTAAAAGTGCAGTTTGCCTTAAATTTGTTAAATCTACTTTTAAAATGTCAGGTGCTAACACGCTAATACGTTCTAAATTACTTGTACCTGTTCCGACTTTATTAATCGAAATTTGAATACCATATGTACGATAATACATAAGCAAATGATTAAATTGCTCTATATCTTCTTTACATTCATGTTCTGTAATCTCTAAAACAATGTTTTTCAAATTTAAACCTTGTTTTTCATACATCAATAAAAGTTGAAGCAAACTTTCATCATCATCGTTCATTAATACGTTAGCATTCCGATGTATAAATAATAATAGTTTTTGATCACTTTCTAAATAACGATTTAAAGCCTTTTCTACTATAATGTTATCCGCTTCTAGTTGAAACTCACTTGGAATAGAGTCATCATGAAAGAAAGAAGCTAAACTTTGTATGCCCTCTTCTGTTTGAATACGCCCTACTACTTCATATCCAATTACAGTATGTTCATCAGCACTAAAAATTGCTTGATAATAAGGAAGGACTTTATCCAAGTTACTCATTACATCTAATGCATCTATCAACGTGCTTCCCTCCCTTTACTTTTCAAAAATTATAACATGATATTTACGGAAAAATAATAAAAAATCCCTTCAGTTTTCCTGAAGGGATTAGAGGGGTAAAATGCTAAGGGGAATTAGCAATTCTACTATGAAGAAAAAAGAGGTCTTAAATATAACGTATATATGACCTCTTGTAAACACTTTTCTTTCACATGTCACAATTCCGTCACATTTTTCTTATCCCTTTTAAAATGGATATTGATGTAAATGTTGTCCTCCATCCATTGTCATACAAGTTCCATTTATGTACGCAGCTTCATCTGAACATAAATAATAAGCTAGACCTGCAATTTCTTCTGGCGTACCCAGTCTTCCAAGCGGAACACTTTGTATCGTACGCTTAGCCATTTCTTCTGAAATCCATAATTTATCAGCACCGCCCGTACGTTCAATTGGTCCTGGCGCAATAGCGTTAACTCGGATTCCATATTTACGTCCCCACTCAACAGCGAGTGTCTTCGTCATTGCTAATACTCCAGCCTTCGCTGCAGCCGAATGAATAACTCCCGGACCTGCATCCCACGCATATGTTGCTACCATGTTAATGATATTTCCTTTTATACCTTTTTCAATCCAATATTTTCCGACAGCCTGGCTACAGTAAAATGTACCGTTTAACACAATATTAATAACCGAATTCCAGCCGTTCACGGATAAATCTTCCGCTGGACAAATAAAGTTTCCAGCTGCATTATTTATTAAAATATCAATTCGTCCAAACTTCTCATCAATCTGTTCAATCATTTTCTGAATATCATCCGTATTTCTTACATCCATTTGTACCGGTAATATTTGTCCTGGAAATTGTTCAATTTCCAATTTTGTTTCCTCTAGTTTTTCCTTTGTACGTCCTGTAATAACAACTCGTGCCCCTTCTTTTGCAAAACGGGTCGCCATTCCTTTTCCCATTCCGCTCGATCCACCTGTTACAATAACTACTTTTTCTTTCATATTATATCCCCTCCAAAAATGAATACACATTCATTTTATCATTTTATTTAATAGAAATCTTTATATTTTTAAACTTTTCTGATATTTTAACGTAAAGAGATTTCTTTTTATTCACTTTTTCGTTATCTATACTACTTTTACATGATTTAAAATATATTTTAAAAAAACGAAAGGAGATTTGAGTAACCTGTAAATGTAACGAACACATGTAATATAAGCCAAATAGGTATACTCATATTTTTATGAAGAAAATTACAAGAAGAGATTTTTTAAAAACTGGAATGCGTACTTGCCTATATTCATTTATAACGACTAGTATCGGATACTATTATGCTAAATATATTGAGCCTCATCTGCTCTCTTTTACAGAACATACACTGAAATCACAACTCATCCCAAAAAGCTTTCACGGTATGAAGATTCTTCAATTTAGCGATTTACATCTCGGATACTATTTCTCTCTCCAACATTTATCTCAAATCGTCTCTAAAATTAATGCTGTAAAACCCGACATTGTTCTTTTTACTGGTGATCTCATTGATAATTATCAAACGTATACTGACACTCCTTTCGTTGCATCTATTTTAAAAAATATACAAGCACCCTTCGGTAAATTTTCTATTTATGGTAACCATGATCACGGCGGATATGGAACGGAATACTACGAACACATCATGCGTGAATCTGGATTTGAACTGTTACTAAACAGTGAAAAGAGAATCCGTCTACTGGATAATAGTGAAATTTCAATTTTCGGTCTTGATGATATACTATTAGGCAAACCCAAAATAAAGGAGACACTACAGCGCGCTCGGAAAAACATTTATAACATTGTTCTTGTTCACGAACCAGATATTGCACCGCAAATTGCTACATATCCAGTTAACTTACAACTTTCTGGTCATAGCCATGGCGGACAAGTACAAATCCCTTTTTTAGGCGCTATTATTACCCCAGCACTTGCTAAAAACTATGTAGAAGGTTTCTATACGATCCAAGATTTAGCTCTCTATGTCAATCGCGGCCTTGGCAGAACACGTGTCCCATTCCGATTTATGGCAAAACCTGAGATAACAATTTTTACACTCCAACATTCGTAATCATTCGCCTATTTTCTTACATATCCTTTCTTGTACGCGCTCATCCATGTTTCATTTACCATATGATAAAAGTGAGTCCAATAAAGGAGGTTTGTTCATGTATCCATATTATCAACCAATCCCAGTCCGTTCAGCACCTATTGGTCCAGTAGGCGACTCACGCTTCTTTCCGTTTTTTGGCGTCCCATTTCTAGCTGGTATTGCTGGTGGACTGCTTGGCGGAGCATTAGCTTTCGGTCCTAGACCGTATTACCCACCATATCCACCACCTTTCCCACCGCCGACACCTTATCCTTGTTATGGCGGACCTTGTCAACAACCATTCTATTATTAATGTACCGCAACAATTCTACTAATGTTATTTCCTTTCTTAACCGATTCATAATCCATTAACATGCTTATAATAAAAAGTATTCTCTCTACGCATCCTTTATAATAAGTAGAGAACAAAGTAAAAAACCTCTTAAAAAAGAGGTTTTTTACTTTGTTCTCATTATTCGGCATCTGTGTTTTGATACGCCATCTTAAATAACTTCACTTGGCTATCAATCTCTTCTGCCCCATTATTAATAACATAATAATAGTCACCGTCTTTATTTTGTTCACGTGTTTTCACATTATCAGCTAAAGTAAGCTGTAAAATCGCCTTAATTCGTGCCTTCATTTCAATATCTAATATCGGGAAAGATATTTCTACACGTTTCTCCATATTTCTTGTCATCCAGTCAGCTGAAGATAAATATATTTTCTCTTCTCCATTATGATGGAAATAATAAATACGGCTATGTTCTAAATATCTCCCGACAACACTAACTACCCGAATATTTTCACTTACATTTGGAATACCAGGTCGTAGGCAGCATGTTCCTCGAACGATGAGCTCTACCTTTACTCCAGCTTGTGATGCTTCATACATTTTTTTAATAAGTGGTTTATCAGTTAATGAATTCATTTTAGCAATGATATATCCATTTCCATATTGCCTATGATAACGAATTTCTTCATCTATTAAATCGCTAAATTGCTCTCTTATATCAAATGGTGCAACCGATAAATGATGAAAATGCGGCTTTGTTGTATAACCACTCAAATAATTAAAGAAATTTGTTGCATCGACCCCAAAGTCTTTTCGTGATGTAATATAACCAAAATCAGTATATAGCTTTGCGGTTGCATCATTGTAATTTCCGGTTCCAAGATGTACGAACCTTTCAATTTTTCCGTTTTTTCTTCTTACAACTAGCGTAATTTTACTATGTGTTTTCAAATGACTTACACCGTAAATAACATGACAACCCGCCTGTTCTAATTCTTTAGCCCAATGCACATTATTTTCTTCATCAAACCTTGCCTTTAACTCAACTAATACCGTCACTTGTTTCCCTTTTTCAGCCGCTACCTTTAGCGCCTGAATAATTGGAGAATCACCACTTACTCGATATAATGTTTGTTTAATCGCAAGTACATTCGGGTCGTCTGCTGCATCACGAACAAAATCAACTACTGGCTGAAACGATTCAAACGGATGATGTAATAAAATATCATGCTCAATTGCTTTTTCAAATACATCTTCGGCATCCCCTAAATCTTGAGGTCGTTGTGGAATAAGAGCCGGATATACTAAATGTTCATATAAAGGCGATAGTTTTTTATATAAAGAAAATAGACATGTTAAATCTAACGGTCCATCCATTATATACACATCTTCATCTTTTACTTCCAACACTTCATATAATAACGCTAATACTCTTTCATCAATGTGTTCTTTGCCAACTTCTAAACGTACAGCAGCTCCCCACTTACGCTTTTTTAATTCTTTTTCAATTACTTTTAATAAATCTCTCGCACCTTCTTCATGAATCGTTAAATCCGCATTGCGTGTAATACGGAAACGAGTAACAGATGATACTTTATATCCAGTGAATAATTTATGAGTAAAACCACTAATTACATCTTCTAATAAAATAAATTTATGCTTTTGCCCTTCACTCGGTAAAAATATGAAACGTTCAAGTAATGAAGGAACTTGTACAATCCCTAACTTCGTGCGGTTTTCTTCCTCCACTTGTTTCTCATCATATAAAAGAGTAGCTAAATTCAAACTTTTATTTAATAACATAGGAAATGGACGATACGCATCGATAGCTACAGGTGTTAAAACTGGGAAAATTTGCTCATCAAAATACTCTTCTATAAATTCTCTTTGTTCTTTCGTCAAATCATGGAATGTTAAACGCTCAATCCCCTCTAGCTCCAACGCTGGCAACACATAATTTTTAAACGTATCATATTGTACAGTCATTAATTCATGGGCCTTTATCGCAATTTTATTTAATTGCTTTTTTGGTGTTAAGCCGGCCTTATTTTCTGGTTGGTTAAACCCAGCGCTCACTTGATCCTTCAATCCTGCTACACGTACCATAAAGAATTCATCTAAATTGGAGCTAAAAATGCTAATAAACTTTAATCTTTCTAAAAGCGGATTCATTTCATCCTGTGCTTCTTGTAGTACACGTTCATTAAATGCTAACCAACTTAGTTCTCTATTGTTGTAATAAGCTGTATCATTTAAATTGACTATATTCCCCTTCAACATTTCCATCCTCTTCACACTTCCCTTGAAACTTTTTTACTATAATTTAGTTACTTTCATTTTAACAAATTACAATATTCCAAAGTGTTAATTTTTTGTAAAGACATCCGTACAACTTAGTGTTTTGATTCGAAGAATAAGTTAATATTCGTTTTCAATACTCTTTCCAGCTGCTTTTTTTGTTTTTCAGCTTGCACTTTTTCCGCTAATGCCGATTGCTCACATACAATTTTAAATGTTAATCCTTCTTTACTTTCTGTTATAGATATCGATTCAACAAGCGATCTTTGTCTTATATTTAGAGCTGCTGAAAATTGTAAAACAGCCCCTAATAGGCGAATTTTTTTTTGTTCGTTTTTATCAAACCATCCTTCAAACGGAGACAGATGTTGTTTGAATAACATTTTTGATTTATAAGACGCAATAAGCGCTAATCTAACTCGCTCTTTATGCATCATACCATCAATTGTTTTATTTGCTAATAAATAAAACGTATGTAAACGGCTCGCTTCTTCGTCTATATATTTGCCTATATTAAATACTTTCGCTGCTTGATGGAACACTTCCCAGTCTTTTACTGACATAGAAATCAGCCCTGTTTCTTCAAGCTGTTGACAAATTAATCTTCCATGTTTAATAAGCTGTATTACAAATTCCATGTCCATTTCATATTCATGTGATAATAAATACAAACTTTCTTCGACCACGTTCGGATAATATGAAATCCCCAAATCTTTTGTCAACTCTTCATAGAAAACACCTTCTCTTAATCCTTTTCTACTTAATACAAATGCTGGTGCCTCTATAACATGAACAAGCGTATGAAATACTTCGACTGCGGGAACAATTGTATCCGCTCGATCTTTTGCCAATCCTTCCAATTTTTGAAGTTCTATGAACGACAAGCCTTCCAATTCTTCTTTCACATTTTTAATATCTTCTTCTTTCATCTTGTATAAATGTACTCCTGCTATAGGATAACAAATTAAATTTTGATGAATTTTCACTAAGTTCCTCGCACTACCACCAATTGCAATAAGGGGTAATTTCTTATCAATTAACCATGGTAATGTTCGAAATTGATATTCCAAGTACGTTTGAAGCTTTTCCAACTCTTCTTCAGTAGGTATGTCCCCTTTAATAAATTGTTGCTTTAAAGAAAGTGCCCCAAAAGGAAAGCTATGATACTCTAAAATCTCTCTATTTCGAAAGTATGTAACTTCCGTACTTCCTCCACCAATATCTACTGTAATCCCTTCCGAGAACGAAGTTGAATTCATAACCGCTAAATAGCCGTAACGCGCTTCTTCATATTCTGATAATACTCTAAGAGTAAAGTCTGTTTGTCCTTCAACAAGTTTTTTAATTTCCTCTTGATTCTCAGCCTGCCTAATTGTTGCTGTTGCAACACAAAGTACATGGCGCAACTGATGGAATCGTGTACTTTCTTGAAATTGAAATAATGTTTGTAACAATACCTCTACTCCTTCTTCAATCAACACACCATCGACTAAGTAATTCCTTAACCTTGCAACCACTTTCGTATTTTCAATCTCTTTATAAAAACCTCCGTTTTGCTTTTCATAAATAACTAAACGCATTGTATTAGATCCAATATCTATAATGGCATATTGCTGTTTTAATATTTCTTTCAAACTTCTCACTCTTTCATTATCAAATTTCTAAAACACATTCTATTACTATTATACAAAATAGTTGTTTTTTGTAACAATATTGCTTTAATATTGAAAATATATACAATCACTTTTTGCATATAATAAAAATCGCTTTTACTTATGGTATAATAATGAAAAATTGAAAGGAGATTTAATATGAAACCTTCACAACCACAATCTCAATTACAAAACCAACATTCTATTAATCGACTAGCTCAATCTATTTTTGTTGTGAATCGTCATGCTAAAGCTGCAACTAATCCGAAGTATTTATACTGGTTAAAAAAGACAGCTTTAGAACGCTTAATTACTGAAAAAAAAGCTATTAAAGAAGGATTACATTTCTCTAGAAATCCACGTTTTAGCCAACAACAATCTGATGTTCTTATACGTTTAGGTGATTACTTTTTCCATATTCCTCCTACAAAAGAAGATTTTCGAATCCTACCACATCTCGGTCATCTTGAATCCTCCTATCGAAATCCGAAAACAACCTTATCTTTAACAGTAGCAAAAAAAACACTTCAAGATTATATTGGTCCTGAAGCGCTAAAACAAGAAAAAAAATTAAGTGAACCTGTCCCATGGTATAGTCGTACCTATACAAAAAAATAAAACAGTTTGGCCAATTGTAGGCCAAACTGTTTTATTTTTTCTCTTCTTTAATTTTAATATTTGCCTGTTTATAAAAAGCAATTTTTTCTGTATTATAAGACTTCGTAAATTCATTAAACTTGTCTTTTTCTGATTCAATATCTTTATAAGACTGATTTACTACTTTTACTTTTTCACTAATATCTTTTAATTTCGTACCTTTATCTTGTAACATTGTATATAATTCTTTTTCTTGTTTTAACGATTTATTATAGCTATCATACATTTTGTTAAATGAATCATGTCGTTTCTCATATGTGCTTTTCACTTTATCCGCTTGATCTTTCAATTTCTTATCTTCAATTTTCTTCACATATTTATCTGCCGATTTCACTTCTTCTTGTGCCTTATTTAAAGATTCTTTTTCTTTTTTAAGCACTTTTTCTCGTTCATCTGTATTTTTCACTGCTTGGTTTAGTTTTTCCTTAACAGTTTGATTATTATCTTTTCCTTCTTGAACAATCTGGTTATATAATTCTTGTCCCTCTTTCTCTAAAGTTTCAAGTTTTTTTGCATCTTCAAACATTGTTTTTTCTTGCTTTGCAGCATTTTCAAATGCAACATATAATTCCTCTTCTGGTTTCGGCCCGAAACAACCCGCTAGTAAAGTCATTGATAATGCAGTTACAATTGCTAATTTACTATATTTCAACATCTTTTTCCTCCTACTTATATACGATCATCGTGTAAAAAGCTATGAAATTATATAACCTTCTATAAACTCCACACTCGCACCTTTTTCACGAAAATCATTCATATTGTTTATAATGCTTGTACAAATTGTATTACTTGAAATTACATTTTCCGTTTTCGAACTAAATAGCAGTTTCATATCCATCTTTTACTTGGAACTTTTTAAAACCTATTCATACTATGTATTACATAAAAGTACAACGGAATTCATCACAACCATAATAATTTGAAGAACAACAGTAATTATTCACCTGATAAAAGATGTTCGTTGTTCTCACACGTCTATCATTCTATCATTCCCTTTCCCGCTTTCTATCAAATAATCTCTTCGTTCATTTTACACAGTATAAATGCTATCTTGCAACAACTTACAATTATTCTTGCCATTCCCTAAAAAGGAAAAGTGTAGAGTATGCTTTCCTCTACACTTTTAAAATGAAACACATTGTGCAAAATGCATTGACACATCCATCATAATTATATGCCTATTTCATATATTTTTAAAGACTTTTATTACAAAAAAAGTTCTTTTTGTAATAAAAGTCAAAAAAATGTTACAATCAAAACTTCTTCATATCATATTTCTTCAAATCAAAATTTCACTTATTTTTTTACAAATTTCTATGTTGGTACAATTGATTTTGTGCCTTTCTTAACAATTCTTCAAACGTTTTTCCTTCTATAGGATAACTAGCAGCCCCAAATAATAGAGTCATACTTAACAAACCATTTTCTATTTCACTTTCAATATTTTTCATTAATCGGTTTGTTATTGTCGACTTTTCATGTCCTTTATCAATCGCCACAATCACATACTTATTTTCATCCCACTTCGTAACGACATCGCCTTTACGAATTGTCTTTACAATCGTGCTCTCCAATTTTTGTACTAACACCTCCAATTTTTTTTCTTGCACTGTTTCTTTTAGTCCTTTCCATTCTTTCACAGAAAGAATGTACACTGTAATATTATGAGAATCTCGTTCTGATAAAGCAGCTACTTTCTCAAAAAAATCAACTACAAAATCATTACTTTCCATTCCCCCTACTTCCGTATCCATACGCCCACTCGCTCTTTTATCATACCAATGTCCAAAATAATAGCTGAGTATCATTTGCAATATATAAATAATAAAGACGGTATAAAATGATCGCGAATCCAGTTTTGTAATTACATCCTGAAGCGCAATCCATTCTGTAACTGCCACTGTATTCCCAAGTAATAATCCACTAATTTTCCCTTTATGTTTCATACTTCACCTCCCTTCTATACCAATATATGTTTCTATAACAATTATGTTTTTCTACAAAATAAAAAATGTACATATTGAGTGTACATTTCCGCTTAAACTTGTCTACCTTTTCTACTTCATTTCATATATATACTATATATCGTTTTTAGAAAGGAGTGACCTATATGCTACAAAAAGAAAATCTATCAGATATTATACGTTTACTAGCGGGCTTTCTATTATCCTTAAAATTACTATTCAATTCTTTCGGAATAAACTTTATTACAAACGATCAAATCGATGCTATTGTTAATGTTGCTTCATTTTTATTTATTCTATACTTTGGCTTCAAAAATAACTATGTAGGGAAAAAAGGAATAGAACAAAAGAAAATACTCAAAAAGCATAACCTTCACTAAAAAAGGAACCTTCCATACAGGTTCCTTTTTATCATTGCCGCACTACAACTTCATTTGTTTGCAGTGGACCATATGATACTCCGTTATATTGAAATGTATATGTAGCCTGAAATAATGCGTTTTTGAGTGCTTTATCTTTATTTGCTTTTATTTTACAAATTAATTCTACCTTTTCATTCGGTAATAAATTATCGATTCGCCACCTTACAAGTTGGAATAGAAACTCACTTATCCCCTTATCTACCTTTAATGAATTAGGGATATATGCAAAATAATCGCGAATCATATGACTTACTACAACTCGTGAAATCATTTCTATTCCTTTATTTTCAACTTCAATTCGAATAATAAGTATGTCGTTTACATCATAGGTCAGTTCATATGAAAATTTTTCTTTATACATACTACGGATTTGCAATGTAACTGCTACATTGGGACATTCGTTTTCCTTTTTTGATCCATCAATCCATAATACCGGTTGTAGCGGTATTGAACGCCTTCCTTGATCCGAAATTCGTTTCCATATTTTCATAATAATATTCACCCCATTTCAGATGCATCATTCATACGACCTTATTCTGCCTCTCTGCACAATACAAACGATATATAGTTATTACTCTTCCTTTTATCCTATTCGACAATATAAAGAAAAAACCATTTTTCCTCTGTTAACTGAAGGTATTCTTGCTGAAATATTTTTTTACAATTTCCTTCATTGACTTTATACCAATATTAAGTATTACTCACTCTTTCGCAGTCTATACAACAGAATATTTTGACGAATGAAAATATTTGCCTTTTAGTCAAATTTGACTATAATATTCTTTATGGCTTGTGCACTTGTGTAAATTGATTTGAAAGAACTGTCCTTTACATTTTTATGCGCTGCACTCAAAACTTAATATAGTTTACTTATTTTTAAAGGAGGGTTATATTTGAAATCTCAATTATCAAAAAAAGACTCCAACAAGACAAAATTTGTTGTTGCTGGTTTACTACTTGGTATTTTAATGGCGGCAATGGATAATACAATTGTTGCAACAGCAATGGCAACGATCGTTGGAGACTTAGGAGGATTTGACAAGTTCGTTTGGGTCACATCTGCATATATGGTAGCAACAATGGCAGGTATGCCTATATTCGGAAAACTTTCTGATATGTACGGACGGAAACGTTTTTATATCGGTGGCCTCATTCTTTTCTTATTCGGTTCTGCACTTTGCGGAACAGCATCTAGTATTGAACAGTTAAGTATTTATAGAGCAATTCAAGGGATTGGTGGGGGCGCTCTTATGCCTATTGCCTTCACAATTATGTACGATATATTCCCACCAGAAAAACGCGGAAAAATGACAGGACTATTCGGTGCCGTTTTCGGGACATCTAGTGTGTTCGGTCCTTTATTAGGCGCTTATATTACAGACTATATAAGTTGGCACTGGGTCTTCTATATTAATATTCCATTAGGGCTTATCTCCTTCTTCTTCATTACTAAATACTACAGTGAATCTCTAGAATTTAGAAAACAAAAAATTGATTGGGCTGGCGCTATTACACTTGTTATTAGTATCGTTTGTTTAATGTTCGCCTTAGAACTTGGTGGTAAAGAATATGCATGGAATTCCACTGTAATTATCGGTTTATTTACAACAGTTGTTATTATGCTTATTATTTTCTTCTTCGTAGAACGAAAAGCAACGGAGCCTATCATTTCTTTCCATCTCTTTAAAAAACCTTTATTCGCAGCTAGCCAAGGCGTTGCCTTTTTCTATGGTGCCGCTTTTATTATCTGTACAGTTTATATTCCAATCTTCGTTCAAGGTGTTCTCGGCGGTTCAGCCTCTAATGCTGGATTAATTTTAACACCTATGATGGTTGGCTCTGTAATTGGAAGTCAAACAGGTGGACAGTTAGCTTCACGAACAAGTTATCGTAACATCATGATCGTATCTGGCGTTTTCTTTGTAATTGGTATTTATTTATTAAGCACTTTAACGATGGATACACCTCGTCTACTTGTAACACTATTTATGGTTCTCACTGGACTTGGGGTTGGTTTCTCGTTCTCAGTTTTAAGTATGTCTTCTATTCACAAGTTAGAAATGCGAGACCGTGGTTCTGCTACATCAACAAACTCATTCTTCCGTTCACTCGGTATGACTCTTGGTGTAACAATTTTCGGTACCATTCAAAATCATATTTTTACTAATAAATTAAGTACGGTGTTCCCTCCTGAACTAGCTAAATTAGCTCCAAAGGGCGGAGACACAAGTTTCTTATTATCACAAGGTGCTACCGAGAAGATGCCACCTGAAATATTAACTGGTATTAAAGAGGCTCTCGCTACATCTATTGCCAGCACATTCTTCTGGGCACTTATCCCGGCTGTGCTAAGTATTATTTGTATTTTACTTATGGGAAATGAACGACTATTTACAGGTCCAAAAACGAAACAAAGACAAAAGCAAGTAAGTTAGTATAGAAAAAAGAAACGGCATACCCTTTATGAAAAAGGGTATGCCGTTTATAATATATAAAGTAAATCTTTAATCAGTAAGGAACCATTCCCACTGGTTATTATCCCTCACCAATCGGGATAAAGTTTCTATATACAGGAGTTGAGACAACAGAATGAGCATGAAATTAGTCATTCTCGGTTTGCTACTCGAAGGGGATAAACATCCATATGAAGTGCAACACATTATGAAAGAAAGACAAATGGATTGTTATATTAAATATGCAAAAGGTTCACTTTACTACGCCTTCGAGCAATTAGAAAAGCAAGGTGCAATTTGTATTACCACGATTGTTCGAGATACGAATAGACCAGATAAAACAATCTTTCATATAACAGAAGAAGGTAAACAATTATTTCACAAATTACTATTAAAACAATTCGAGGCAAAAAATCAAATATATAAACCGATTTATTCGGCACTCTCTTTCGCTCATTTTGGTGATGACCAAGAGTTAGTTCCTATTTTAGAAAAGAAGAAAAATGATACTATTCAATATTTACATAATATGCAAACTATTTATGATTGTAGCAAAGGCAAAATCCCACGTGCACAACTATATATTTTACAAAGCGTTATTGAACATATTACAGTTGAATTACAATGGTTAAACACCCTTCTTACAGATGCTGTTGCCGGGCGACTTTCAGAAATTGATATAGATACGGATACGGATTAAACTTTTAAAATAGAAACTGTAAAATGACAATATAGTTATTTTATTTCAAAGTCTAAAACAAGTATAACCCCATTCTAATTTAGGTTGGGGTTATGCTTGTTTAATTTTCTATATAAGATAAACCAATTATTTAATAACATAACTGGCATCTTATGTATGTATGTATGTATGTATGTATGTATGTATGTATGTATAGGTACCCATTTCTTTATAAATTTAATCGCACTTTATTTCAATTCTCCTCATGTTTCTTCACCCTAAAAAATCAGAAAAATACAAATAATTAAAATAAAAAACTTTAGAATTTTCTTATTTCAAAACAGTAGACAAAATTCCAAAAATTGTGTTAGAATTTGTTTCAATATCATATCGCTTGTTAAATTCCTTTCAAAAGGAAAATGGGTACACGAACAGTTTGTTTCGTGTTTAAAAGGGAAGCTTGGTGAAACTCCAACACGGTCCCGCCACTGTAAATGCTGAGATTTCTTTTTAATGCCACTGTGAAAACGGGAAGGTGAAAGAAATCATATGAAGCATAAGTCAGGAGACCTGCCTGTTTTAACAACACTGATAGATTCACGGATGATGATGAGGTGTTAAAACAAAAAGGAAGGCTTATTTTCTATGCCTATATGCTTTTTGTTATAGGTATTTCCTAGTAAACGGAAATGCTTACTTTCAATTAGGGAGGAATTTGAAATGGCAATTCAAACAAGTAACTTAGGTTATCCACGTATCGGACTACAACGAGAGTGGAAAAAAACATTGGAAGCTTTTTGGTCTAATAAAATCGATGAAGAACAATTTTTAACAACAATGAAAGAAATTCGTCTTCAACACGTTAAAGCACAGCAAGAAAAAGGGATTGAACTTATTCCAATTGGCGACTTTACATATTACGATCACGTTTTGGATACTGCTTATATGCTAGGATTTATCCCCTCACGTTTTTCTCAGTTTACATCTTACCTTGATGTATATTTCGCAATGGCGCGTGGCTCTAAAGATCACGTAGCTTCCGAAATGACAAAATGGTTTAACACAAACTATCATTATATCGTTCCTGAATATGAAGAGGGATTACAAATCTCTTTAAAAGATAATCGTCCACTTCGCTTATACGAAGAGGCAAAACAAGAATTAGGAGTAGATGGAAAACCTGTTATTTTAGGACCATATACTTTCTTGAAATTAGCTAAAGGCTATACACAAGAGCAATTTGCTACTATTTTAAAACAGTTAGTTGCACCTTACGTACAACTGCTTTCAGAACTACATGCAGCTGGTGCACAAATCATTCAAGTTGATGAACCGATTTTCGCTTCTTTAACGAAAGAAGAAGTTCAACAAGCAAAAGAAATTTATGAAGCTATTCGTAAAGAAGTTCCAAATGCGAATCTTCTTTTACAAACATATTTTGATAGTGTAGAAGAAAACTATGAAGAAATCATTACATTCCCAGTATCAAGTATTGGATTAGATTTCATTCATGGTAAAGAAGGTAATCTACATGCTATTTCAAAATATGGATTCCCAGCTGATAAAACTTTAGCTGTTGGTTGTATAGATGGCCGTAACATTTGGAGAGCCAATCTTGATGAAGTTCTTACGTTATTTACAACGTTACAAAAACAAGTCCAAACGAAAGATTTCATCGTTCAGCCTTCTTGTAGCTTATTGCATACGCCAATCGATAAAACAGAAGAAACTCACTTATCGACTGAGCTATTTGATGCGTTGGCATTTGCAAATCAAAAATTAGAAGAGTTAGTTCTTATTCATTCCGCTCTAACTCAAGGTACAGAAAGTATTCGTAATGAGCTGGAAACATATCGAAACGTACATCATACAATTCGTTCATCTGCTGCACGTAACCGAGAAGATGTCAAAGCAGCACGAACAGCACTAAAAGAAGAAGATTTTTCACGTCCTCTTCCATTTGAAAAACGATATGAATTACAACAAATTGCTCTGAAGTTACCGTTGTTACCAACAACGACTATCGGTAGCTTCCCGCAAACAACTGAAGTTCGCCAAACGCGAAAAGAATGGCGTAACGGTGTTATTTCAAATGAACAATATGAACAATTTATTGAAAAAGAGACAGAAAAATGGATTCGTTACCAAGAAGAAATCGGTCTCGATGTTCTTGTACATGGTGAATTTGAAAGAACTGACATGGTTGAATATTTTGGTGAGCGCCTTGCTGGTTTCTCATTCACTAAAAACGGTTGGGTACAATCATACGGTTCCCGCTGCGTAAAACCACCTGTTATTTATGGTGATGTAGCCTTTATTAACGGAATGACTATTAAGGAAACTGTTTATGCACAAAGCTTAACAGAGAAAGTTGTAAAAGGAATGTTAACTGGACCTGTTACGATTTTAAATTGGTCCTTCGTTCGAAATGACATTCCAAGAAAAGAAGTTTCATATCAAATTGCATTAGCTCTTCGTCATGAAATTGAACTACTTGAATCTTCTGGAATTCGAGTAATTCAAGTCGATGAACCAGCACTTCGTGAAGGTATGCCACTAAAAGAAAAAGATTGGGACGCTTATATTACATGGGCAGTACAATCCTTCCTTTTAGCAACTTCTTCTGTAGCAAATGAAACACAAATTCATACTCATATGTGTTACAGTAACTTCGAAGATATCGTTGATGCGATTCGCGCATTAGATGCAGATGTGATTTCTATCGAAACATCAAGAAGTCACGGTGAATTTATTGATACATTAAAACATACAACATATGAAAAAGGCATCGGTCTAGGCGTATATGATATTCATAGCCCACGTGTACCAAGTAAAGATGAAATGTATAAAATCGTAGAACAATCTTTAAAAGTATGCGATCCTAAATATTTCTGGATTAATCCTGATTGTGGTTTAAAAACGAGAAGAACAGAAGAAGTTATTCCAGCTTTAGAGCACATGGTGCAAGCGGCAAAAGACGCTCGTTCCTTGCTAAAAACAAACGCATAATAAAAGTGGGGTATCCTTTTTGAGGATACCCCACTTTTTTATTCTTTACTTTCAAAAAAGAATTCATATTGTATTTTATATAATTCATCATCCGTTGGTTCTTCAAGAGGTGTTGCTTGTAATACAACCGTATACTCACCATTTGGAATAGGAATTTGAAATTTATTTGAAAGAATACTTGTTACAACGATACATTCATTTTCAACTGTAAAAGGAACTGTAACCGTTCTAATTACTTCTTCTTTCTCAATATGTTTCCCTGGGGTCACTTTTACTTCACAAGTATAATCAGAAAGTGCTTCAAAAATAACAGTTCCATCCGCCTTCGCATAACCTCTTTCAAAATCTTCATCCGTCCAATCAACGTAAGGCTGATCACCGTCATAGTTCATCAACATTAATTGCGAATACGAAATTGTTAACTCCATCGTTCCCTTCTCCTTCATTATGAAATATGCAACTACTACTACTTTACGTCAAATTTCACACGCGTACCATCTGGGTATTTATCTAACTTATTTCCTACCCAAGAGCCTGCTCCGCGGTTATCGGCTGGACTTATATATTCAATATGTGCTCCTTTTCCGCCTTCTTTACACATCGCCATTGGCCATTCATCACGATCATACCCTTTTTTTGATGGGTATGGAGCTAACGATAATTTTCTTCTATCCGCAGCGCCACCACGGTCGATTGTACACACTTCTGAATGTCCTTCTTTTATAGCATCCGTAATATGTTTCCCTGTCTCTGGATATCGATCTTTCGGAAATTCTAGAACTTGATCATACGCATTTGTTTTTTTAATACTTGTTTCCTCTGGAACAAGCACTTCATACACCGCTACTACAATAGAAAGAATTGCAATAATTGAAATGATAATACCCTTTAATTGCTTCATGTATACCTCCATGATTCTACCAGTTTCTTTTCCTCAGTTATTATAACAAACTTCTCCTGTCTATGTTTTCAGACATTATTTCAGCTCTTCTTCGCCATTCCGCCAAAAACTCTCATTTTTCTTCATCTTTTCACTAATGCTGTAGAAAACTAATAACCTTCCGACATTCTTTTTCAAAGGAAGTCCTCATAAAAGATTGAAATGATATATACGATACTTTTTGGGGAGGAAATATTATGGAAGCTACCTATAAAACGAAAGATGTGACGAATAAAACAGGCATCCCAAAACATATAGTCCGCAAATATAGTCAACTGTTAGAGGAACATGGTTATATAATTTCCAAAACAGCTGATGCTCGTATTTATAAACTTGATGATTTAAAACTATTGAAATCTATACATGAAAGAGCTGCTACATTGCAGGAAGATATTTCAGAAACGATATCAATTATTTTAAAAGAAAAAGAGGCCCCACCTGTACCAGTTATACAAAATACGCAAGAAATACAACCGAAAGAAAAAGAAGATGGGCGTAACTTCGAGGAGTTCATGTTAAAACTTGAAATGCTCGCTCAACTAAATGAAGCCATTATTCATCAAAATTCTACCCTTATTACCCAAAATCGTTTAAAAGATGAAAAGCTAGATGAGTTGATGCAACAAGTTTATGTAAAAGAAGGATCTCAGGAAAAAATGCTACAAGAGTTAGTGGATCATGCCGCTCAAACAGATGCTCTGCAAAAAGAAAAGATGGACTTATTAATGAATCATATGTATAAACGAGAATCTAAACAAGAAGAAAAAATGAATAAACTCGTAAATCAAATTTATAATAAAGATAGCAACCGTGATGCACAACTTATGCAAGTAATTCGCGAAATTCAAGAAACAAAAAGATTAGTCGCCGCCTCAAAAGAACAAAGCTTTTTCCAATCATTTAGAAGTTTATTTAGCCGAACAAAACAAGAAAAAACAACTGAATAGCATAATATATTTTTTCTAATATAAAATAAAAAGTTACCTTCTATCGGTAACTTTTATTCCTTATTTCTTACAGCTGGCAATATAATAATCGCTTCAGTTCCTTTCCCACTTTCGCTTTTATATTCCAGCGTACCATTATGCGCTTGTAAAATACTAAATGTTACCATTAGTCCTAATCCTGTCCCTTTTTCTTTTAAAGAATAATACGGTTGTCCGAGCCTTGCTAATTGTTCTTTCGTCATCCCAACACCACTATCTTTAACTCTTATTACAATCGTTTCATCTTTTTGCATAGCTGTTACTTTTAAATATCCTTTATTTCCTTGAATTGCTTCAATACCATTTTTAACAACATTCATAATAGCTTGCTTCAATTTCGTTTTATCACCGATCGTATAAAGACTTTCAGAAATCTCAACTTGCAAATATACACCTTGCATCGCTGCAAATGATGACATAAGAGTTGTCATTTCTATTAATTGAGCGGATAAGCAAATATGTTCTTTTTTCTCAATTTGTGGTCTTGCTAAATTTAAATAATCTGAAATAATTTGTTCTGCCCGGTCCAATTCAGCTAATACGAGACGCATATAATCCTTGTTCTTCACATCTTCCGTACTTTCTAGCAATTGAATAAAACCACGAACAACAGTGAGCGGATTTCGAACCTCATGTGCAACACTTGCTGCTAACTCACTTACAATATTAAGTTTCTCTGACTTTTGCATCTCTGTACGTAGTATTGCATTTTCATTTAAATATTCTGTTAAGTACACCTGAAATACCATTGTCATAACCATAATAAGCGAAGCAAATATATATCCGCTATATAAGTGCGAAACATATGGTGTAAACCCCGTTTCTAACAGAACGTTAATCATACCAATCACTAAAGAAACAAGTACGTACAATGATGAAATCATAAATGCTAAAATTAGCTTCTTATCCCTTGAAAATAGAGACCATTTCTTTGATAAAAATAATGGAACTATCAATAGAAATATTACTTCTATGACTGGAAGAAGGTTTATGCCCTTTAGCGCCCATTCATAGACAACAAAAATAACGGCCGGGATTAAACCAACAATCCCACCATATAAAAAACCACTAACAATTGGGATTGGGTGAAAGTTATACCCGCAAACGTCCCCAAAACAAATAGAATATGTCATAGAGAGAACGAGTGTAATGCTAGATAAAAACATAATAAAGTAGCGGTTCGGCTTCGGAGGCATTTCTTGATAACGATTTAAACGAATCGCTTCGTATAAAAATAGTGGCAAAATAATGATGGCAATTTGGATCATTAAATCACGGATAAGCTCCATAGCCTCTCATCCCCTATATGTATTTTGATATGATTATATCATTTTACAGGTTTGTTTGTTTTAAAATTTTGATTTTTCTTAACATATTTGTTAATTCTTTGTTAACAACACATAATAATTGTTACAGATTTTCGAAATGAATGTAAACCCTGTACCAAATTTCTGCCCGACAGTATACAATGAATACGGATTACAAAGAAAATAAAAAATACTTCATAAGACGGACAACTATAGCAAAATACAGCATATAATCCATACTATCTATGTTTACAAATAAGTGATCATTATTTTAGTAGGAGGAAGATAAATATGGCGGGTACTACGCTTGTTTTAAAAGAAGAAAATTTGGTCGTTCTAGAAAATGTTGAAAAATCAGTGTATGAAGAGTTACAACATAAAACAGGAGAAGAAAATTGCACATGCGCTGTGAATGAATCAGTTGTTCACCTTGGCAAAGTATCCTCTGTACTTTGGAATGAAGATGAAATAGATTGGGAATACGGATATTAAAAAGTCGCTTACAGCGGCTTTTTTTCTATTATTCCTCTCTTTCTACATACCATATACGCAAGCGAAATGATAGAAAATATGTTAAAATGAACTTAATTTTCAAACGGAAGAAAGGGAGATACAATGGAACAATTCATTAACCCTAGAGTAAAGGACATCCAAATTTCTGGAATCCGTCAATTCTCTAACATGATTCAAAACTATGATAATCTTATCTCTTTAACAATTGGACAACCTGATTTTCCTACACCTTCTCTCGTAAAAGAAGCGGCAAAACGGGCTATTACAGAAAATTATACAAGCTATACACATAACGCTGGTTTACTAGAGTTACGCAAGGCAGCTTGTAACTTTGTAAAAGATAACTATGATTTACATTATTCACCTGAAAACGAAACCATCGTTACAATCGGTGCTAGTGAAGCAATTGATGTTGCATTTCGAACGATTTTAGAGCCAGGAACAGAAGTCATTTTACCTGCCCCTATTTATCCAGGGTACGAACCGATTATTCGATTATGCGGCGCAACACCTATTTTTATCGATGTTCGTGAAACTGGCTTCCGTTTAACAGCCGAAGCACTGGAAAAGGCCATTACAGAAAAAACAAGATGCGTCGTACTGCCGTATCCTTCTAATCCAACTGGTGTAACTTTATCAAAAGAAGAACTACAGGATATTGTAGATGTTTTAAAAGATAAAAATATTTTCGTTCTTTCTGATGAAATTTATAGCGAACTTGTATATGAACAGACACATACATCGATCGCTCATTTCCCAGAAATGCGTGAAAAGTCTATCGTCATTAACGGTTTATCAAAATCACATTCTATGACCGGCTGGCGTATCGGTCTATTATTCGCACCAAGATATTTAGCTGGGCATATATTAAAAGTTCATCAATACAATGTAACGTGCGCTACTTCAATCGCTCAATATGCTGCAATTGAAGCTTTAACAGCTGCTAAAGATGCACCAAAAATGATGCGTCATCAATACAAAAAACGACGTGATTACGTATATAATAGACTCATTCAAATGGGCTTAACAGTTGAAAAGCCAACAGGTGCATTTTACTTATTCCCATATGTTGGCCATTTAACATCTTCATCATTTGATTTTGCACTTGATCTTGTGAAAGAAGCTGGACTTGCCGTCGTTCCTGGAACAGCATTCTCTGAATATGGTGAAGGCTACCTTCGCTTATCCTATGCATATAGTATTGAAACTTTAAAAGAAGGCTGTGACCGTTTAGAAGCCTTTCTACAACAAAAAAGCTAAGAGTTAAACTCTTAGCTTTTTTTATGCATAATGATCGCAAGTTTGACGCTTCAGTAATTTATGCGGAATAATGATACACTTTGCAGTAGACTCCGCATTCTCTACTTTATCAACTAAAGCTTTTGCTGCCTCATATCCTAGCTGATATATATTCACGTCAACTGTTGAAAGCGGAGGACTCGCAATTTCTGATAATAAAGCATTATTAAAGCTTACAATTGAAACATCCTTCGGTACAACGAATCCTTTTTTAGAAAGTGCACTTAGCACACCAAGTCCAATCAAGTCATCCGTTGCCATAATTGCTGTCGGTGGTTGCTTTAGCCCCATTAATTCCTCCACGGCTTGTTGACCACTTTCTCTTGAAAAATCAAAATGTAAAATATACTCTTTCGGCAATACAATGTCTGCTAATTTTAAAGCATCACTCATACCAGCCAAACGATCTCTCGTCACAAGTAAATCTGATCCACCGCCGATGAACGCGATTTGTTTATGACCTAATGAAATCAAATATTCTGCTACTTCTCTTGCAGCTGTATAATTGTCATTATCTACATATGTAATTTCTTCTTTACGATCATATGGTTTCCCGATTAATACGAACGGGAAATTTTGTTTATGTAAATATTGAATAATCCGATCATTCTCTCTTGAATATAAAAGAATAATGCCACCAATTTGGCGCCCTTGCACCATTTTTACAACACCATTAAAAATTTCATCTTCCGTTTCACCTGTCGACATATAAAGCGCATACCCTTCCACATGTGCAAACGAACTAATCCCTCTTATAACTTCTGGGAAAAACGGATTTTGAAAAGCTTTACTTGCAGAACTTGGCATAACAAGGCCAAGTGTTTTTGTTGTTTGGTTAGCTAGGTTTCTTGCGTTTAAATTAGGATGATACCCTAGTTCACTCATTACTTTCCGAACACGACGCTTTGTTTTTTCACTTATACTTGGATTATCAGCAATTACACGAGAAACGGTAGATGGTGCTACATTCGCCTTCTTCGCCACATCTTTAATTGTAACTGTCATAAAAATCCCCCTCCTTTCACTTCTCTGCCATTTTATATATTTTCATCTTGCACCCGTTGCAAGTAATAGGGGAAGTCATAAACTTTCATTGATTCTATCTTGTAAAACCTATCATATTCTCCCTCTCCATGTATTGTAAGGGATAGAGCTCTTTTTTCCTATACTATAATATACTATTTATTTCACTTCTTTTCATATGGGATGTCAAATCTCTTTTCATCTCCCTATAAAATGTTTTATAGGAAGATGAAAAGAAAAATGGGACATAATGTCCCATTTTTCATCCTTTCGTACCTCCAGCAGTTAAACCAGAGATAAAGTATTTTTGTAGTGATAGGAATAAAATTGAAATTGGGATTGCAATCAATACGGAACCCGCTGCGAACGTTGTAAATTCATTCCCAAATTTCTTCGCCACCATTTCATATAATCCAACTGCTAACGTATAATTTTCTGGTGTGCGCAAAATAATACTCGCTAAAATAAAATCTGTAAATGGGCCGATGAAAGTAAATAACGCTACAACCGCTACGATTGGCTTTGCAAGTGGCATAATGATTTGCCAAAAAATACGAAAATGTCCTGCTCCATCCATACGAGCTGACTCATCCAATTCTTTCGGGATCGTATCAAAATACCCTTTCATAAGCCATGTATTCATTGGAATTGCCCCGCCTACATAAATTAAAATTAATGCAAGGTGCGTATCAATTAATCCTGTTAACTGTGCTAATACGTATAAAGCGATTAACGCTGCAAAGTTTGGAATCATTTGCAAAATTAAAAATGTTAATAAACCATTTTTTCTTCCAACAAAACGGTATCTCGAAAATGCATAAGCAGTAAAACTAATTGCTAACACTGAAAAAATCATCGTTAAAACACTTACTTTTAATGTGTTTTTATACCATAGTAAATAATTACTATTCTCTAAATCTAATAACTTACGATAATGATCTAGCGTTGCATTTTGCGGAATAATACTTGATCCAGATAAACTATCACCCGGATTAAACGATGAGCCAATAATCCATAATAATGGATAGAAAATGATGGCACACATTACGAAAATAACGAGATAACTTAATGAGAGACGTAACATCTTTTGTCTTTTAATATTCATTTACATCATATCCTCTTCTTGGAATGATTTTGTTCTCTTAAATTGCCATAACGCAACTGTAATAACGATTAACGATAAGATCATTGTAAGAGCTGCTGCTTTTCCGTACTGCGCGGAAGTCATCGTTAACTTATAAATCCATGAAATTAAAATATCTGTTCCACCTGCGTCTTGTCCAGCTACAGCAGGACCTCCGCCGTTAAATAGATAGATGATACTAAAGTTATTAAAGTTAAACGTATATTGCGTAATTAATATTGGTGCTGTTGCATATAGAACAAGTGGCAATGTAATTTTACGAAACTGTTGCCACGCTGTAGCTCCATCTACTGTAGCCGCTTCGTATAATTCTCCTGGAATCGATTGCAGTATACCTGTTGTCATTGCAAAGACGAACGGGAATCCAAGCCACGTTTGAATCATAATTAAAGCAATCTTCGCCCAAAATGGATCTGTCATCCAAGCAATCTTTTCAATTCCGAATAAAGCTAATACTTGATTGTTAATCGCTCCAAATGTTTCATTAAACATACCAGAGAAAACAAGAATAGATACGAATGCTGGGACCGCCCACGGTAAAATGAAGATTGTTCGAATAATCGCCTTCCCTTTAATACCAGGCTGATTTACGATAATCGCTAAGAAAATACCAAGCGCAACTTGTAATGTCGTTGCAACGAATGTCCAGATGACAGTCCAAGAAAATACACTTAAAAACGTTTCTCTCCACATCGGTAATGTAAAGATATCAATAAAGTTTTTAAACCCTACCCAATCTACTAATTTAGCTGGAGGAGAATGATATAAATCATAGTTCGTAAATCCAATTAAAATTACGAAAATGATTGGAAATACAACGACAAAGATAAGTAATAAAAACCCTGGTGAAACCATTAAATACGGAAAACCTTGGTCTAGTAAATTACGGTATTGCTCTTTTACAGAGTTTAACGGTGTTCCTATATCCCGTTTCTTTCCGTTTTGGTATGCATCATATAAATTAAATGCATATATTCCGAGTCCAAACACGATGACAATGAGTGCCAAGATTCCTTCTACTAATAGAAAGACAGAATGGTCACGTGGAACTTCTGTACCAAGCGTTACAATTCCCCATAATCCCATATTTAATAAATCAGCAAAGGCTACAATAAATGAACCTGTTAATACTAGAAAAATAAGACCTTTTACAAATTGTTTATTATACATTTGGCCCACGCCTGGAATGATTGATAACATGGTTGCCATTTTCCTATGTTTTGAACCGTTTAAGCCGTTTGCTGGTTCCATAGATGTTTGCATGTTCCTTCCCCCTTTTTTCCTGGGAGAGAATTCGTGCCCCTCATATTAGAGGCACGAATTTCACCTTATTTTTTCTTACTATGATTTGCCTCAATATTACCTTTAATTTGCTTCACTGCATTATCAAGTGCTGCTTTTGGTGCCTCTTTATCCGTAACAACTAATTGAAGCGCATCTCCAGCTGGTTTCCATACTTCTTGCATTTCTGGAATGTTTGGCATTGGAATTCCATTTTCAGATTGTGTTGCAACTGCTTTTGCAGCTTCGTTATCTTTAATAATTGGATCTTCCATTACTGCTTTTACTGGAGGAATTTCTTTCGTCTTCTCAAATCGAATTTTTGCGTTTTCTTCATTCGTTACCCATTCAGTGAACTTTGTAGCTAAATCATTTTGTTTAGAGAAACTTGTTACATGCCATCCTTTAACCCCAACAAACGTTTTCATTGGTTGACCATTTGGTAATTTCGGCATTGGAGCAACGCCATAATCAATTCCGTTCTTTTCCATTGCTTGGAACGCCCAAGGGCCGTTCATGATAGATGCTGCTTTTCCTTCATTAAATAGCCCATCAGCAGCAGGTCCACCAGATTCACCGATAATACCTTTCGGGAATAACTTTTCTTTGTACCATTTTTGAAGATACTCAGCACCTTGTACTGCTCCGCTATTATTTAATCCAACATCACTTGCATTTGGCTTTCCATCTTTTTCACCAAACACATAACCACCCATACCTGCCATGAATGCATTAGCAAAGTAGAAGTTATCTCCTAATGCTAAAAATCCGTACTTGCCATCTTTCGTAAATTCTTTTGAGAAGTTAAACAGCTCGTCCATCGTTTCTGGCGCTTTTGGCATTAGTTTTTTATTGTAAATAAAGACTGGTGTCTCAATTGCTTTTGGTAAACCATATAATTTTCCGTTATATGTCTGTGCTTCTATTGATGAATCAGTAAATTTACTCTTTACAGCATCATCAGCTTTCACTTCAGAAAGTAAACCTTCTGTTACTGCATTTCCGATTTGATCATGTGGCAATGTTACAACATCTGGTCCCGTCCCCGCTGGTCCATCAAGGCGTAACTTCTTCACTTGATCTGTCATTTGCATTTCAACAACTTTTACTTTTACTTTATATTTTTCCTCAAAGCTTTTCACTGCTGGTTCTAAACCAACACCTTTTTTATCATCTTCCCAAACGAGTAGATCGTAATCTTTCTTTGCTTTACTTTCTTCTTTTTTCCCTGAATCTTTCGGTCCACATGCAGATAACATACCAATTGATAATGCTGAAACCGTTAATAATGATAATGCTTTCTTCATCCCAAAAACCTCCCTGAATTGTATATGTACCTTACTAATTGAAAACGTTTGCATTGAATAGTTTAATAGAAGCGCAAACGATATCTCAATCTATGAAAACGTTTGCGCTATTTGTCTATCATTATACATTCTTTTATTCATTTTGCAAATATTAATTTTTAAAATATTATTACTACACTCTTTATAGATTGACTTTATATGAAATGAATACTACTCTTATAAGCAATATTAAAGCTATGCAAAAAGCAATCGTTTGCAACATATGCTTTATTATTATACTTAAGGGAACAATATGCATAGAGATAGTAAAGGGGGATTTTTTATATGCTTAAAGACGCCATCTATCATAGGCCAAAAGATAATTACGCATACGCTTACGATGAAAAAACGATTCATATCCGAATACGTACGAAAAGAGACGATGTTCAAAGCACCAATCTTATTTATGGTGATCCTTATGAATGGACAGACGGGAAGTGGATTTCTTCAAGTGCACCGATGAAAAAAACTGGTTCTACTGCATTATTTGATTATTGGTCCATTTCCATCGAGCCAAAATTTAAGCGCTTACGTTATGGATTTGAATTAAAAGCAGAGACAGAAACGCTTATTTATGCAGAACGTGGATTTTTTTCTAGCATTCCAAATGATGACGTTGGTAACTTTTTCTGTTTTCCATTTATTCATGCAAATGATGTATTCAAAGCACCTTCCTGGATTAAAGATACTGTTTGGTATCAAATTTTCCCAGAACGGTTCGCTAATGGAGATCATACGTTGAATCCAGAAAACACCCTTCCTTGGGGAAGCGCTGAACCAACTCCAACTAATTTTTTCGGCGGAGATTTTGCTGGTATTATACAAAACCTCGATTACCTTGTTAAGCTTGGAATTTCGGGAATATATTTCACACCTATTTTCAAAGCACATTCAAACCATAAATATGACACAATTGACTACATGGAAATCGATCCTCAATTTGGCACAAAAGAAACATTCAAAGAACTCGTTGAGGCATGTCATACACACGGTATAAAAGTAATGCTCGATGCCGTATTCAATCACAGCGGATACTTTTTCGATAAATTTCAAGACGTACTAGAAAATGGTGAACAGTCAGCATATAAAGATTGGTTCCATATTCATGAGTTCCCAATTAGAACTGAGCCACTCCCGAATTATGATACTTTCGCGTTTACACCGTATATGCCGAAATTAAACACAGCACACCCGGATGTAAAAGAATACTTACTTGAAGTAGGGCGTTATTGGGTAAAAGAATTCAATATAGACGGTTGGCGCCTTGATGTAGCAAATGAAGTCGACCATAACTTTTGGAGAGAATTCCGAAGTGAGATAAAAGCATTAAATCCTGAAGTATATATTTTAGGTGAAATTTGGCATGATGCACTTCCTTGGCTACAAGGGGATCAATTTGATGCTGTAATGAGCTACCCTGTTACAAACGCTCTACTGTCTTACTTTGCTAACAATTCCATTAAGGCAAATGAATTTATGAAACAAATTATAGAATCTCTACATTCCTACTCTATGAATGTAAATGAAGCAGCATTTCATTTATTAGACAGCCATGATACACCAAGAATATTGACAACATGTAACGGAGATAAAAATAAGTTAAAGTTACTTTATGTATTCCACCTTTCTTTCATCGGCTCTCCTTGTATTTATTATGGAGACGAAATTGGTATGGATGGCGGTATGGACCCTGATTGCCGCAAATGTATGGTTTGGGGTACGAAAGAACAAGATCATCTATTATTTACACATGTACAAACATTAATTTCGTTACGAAAGCAATATAAAGCATTTGGAGGACATGGTACTTTCCAATTTATTGAAGCAAATGATGAACATAATTATATTTCTTACACAAAAACATATGAAGATGAAACTATCTTTTTCGTTTTAAATCCGACTAATAGTGATATTACAGCTTCACTGCCTCTCCATGTTACTGGAAAGAAAATCATTAATATTTATACAAACGAAGAATTTTCAGCGGAAGCAAGTGTATTACAAGTTACACTTCCTCCATATGGATTCTCCATATTAAAATGGTAACCAAAAAAATCCTTATACCAAAGTGGTATAAGGATTTTTCTTATTTCAATTTGAACACGATTGCTTCATACGGACGTAATGTCATGTTATCTATCGGTCCATTCTCTACGTCGTAATTGTGTATAAATAACTCTGCTTCACTATAACTAATGTCCTCAGGCAATTCAAATACACATTCTTCCGCAGTAAAGTTTGCAATAACAAGAAGTTTTTCTTCTCCATACGTTCTTACGTATGCAAAAATAGATGGATTATTCTCCAATATTAAATCATATGATCCATACACAACTATTTCGTTATTTTTGCGTAACTCAATTAATTTTTTATAATAATAAAAAATTGAATCTTTATTTTGGATCGCTTGTTTCACATTGATTTCTTTATAGTTAGGGTTTACCGTAATCCAGGGCTCACCTGTTGTGAATCCAGCATGATCTTTATCATCCCACTGCATCGGTGTTCTAGCATTATCTCTGCCTTTTATATAAATAGACTGCATCACTTTATCTATATTTTCACCGCGCTCTATCACTTTTTCCTTATACATATTTAATGTTTCAATATCTCGATATTCATCAATCGATTCAAATCGAACATTTGTCATTCCGATTTCTTCGCCTTGATAAATATAAGGTGTTCCTTTCATCATATGAAGCACCGTCGCTAACATTTTCGCAGATTCAATGCGATACATTCCATCATTACCAAAACGAGATACAACACGAGGCTGATCATGGTTATTCCAATACAGACTATTCCAGCCTGTATGTTCTAATGCTTTTTGCCACTTCGTTAAATTCTCTTTTAAAGTAAGAAGTGAACATGGTTTTACATCCCATTTTCCGCCTTCTCCTGAGTCTAAATCCATATGTTCAAATTGGAATACCATCTGCAGTTCTTTTCGTTCTTCCCCGGTATACAATTTCGCTTCTTCTGTCGTTACACCAGGCATTTCACCAACCGTCATAATATCATAATGAGACAATACTTCTTCATTCATTTCATGTAAATATTTATGAATGTTTGGACCGTTCATAAAATACTTATGACCTGAAACATACCCCTCTTCTTCTGTTTCAACAGCTGGTAATCCCTCTTCTTTAGAAATAAAATTAATAACATCCATACGGAAGCCATCAATTCCTTTTTCTAACCAAAACTTCATCATTTCATAAACATCTTGTCTTACCTTTTCATTATCCCAATTTAAATCTGGCTGTTTTTTAGAAAACAGATGTAAATAATATTCATCTGTCATTTCATCATACTGCCATGCAGATCCGCTAAACGCTGCTCCCCAGTTATTCGGCTCTTTTCCTTCTTTTCCAGGACGCCATATATAGTAATCTCTATATTTATTATCTTTTGATTTACGTGATTCAATAAACCAATTATGTTCATCAGAAGTATGATTAACAACTAAGTCCATCATAAGTTTCATATTACGTTCATGCATTTCATGTAATAGCTCATCCCAATCTTCCATTGTGCCGAACTCATTCATAATTTTACAATAATCACTTATATCATAACCATTATCATCATTTGGAGATTCATAGACTGGTGATAACCAAATTACATCAATCCCTAATTCTTTTAAGTAATCTAACTTTGAAATAATACCGCGAAGATCCCCGATGCCATCACCGTTGCTATCCATAAAGCTACGAGGATAAATTTGATATACTACGCTTTCTTTCCACCACTGTTTTTCCATTATGCTACCCCATTTCATTCATAATTCAATTTTCTCTTTTTCCAAGGCGCAAACGTTTTCATTAATGAATGATAACAGATTCCATCTTAATTTAAAATAGCGCTTACAACTTTTATTCTTATTTTTCTAAGAAAACATACGAAATTTACTAATATTCTTCCAATTCATGAAAACGTTTTATTTTTTTGTTTATTTTTTGAATCTATTCGTTTATAATGAACTCAAAGAAAACGTTTGCATAATTATTTCTAGGGGGAAATACCATGGCAGAACTGAAATTAGAAAACATTTATAAAATATATGATAATAACGTAACAGCTGTAACAGACTTCAATTTACACATTCAAGATAAAGAATTTATCGTATTTGTCGGTCCTTCTGGATGCGGAAAATCTACAACATTACGAATGGTGGCTGGACTTGAAGATATTTCAAAAGGAGAGTTTTCAATTGATGGTAAGCTAATGAATGATGTCCCTCCAAAAGACCGTGATATCGCAATGGTCTTCCAAAACTATGCCCTATATCCACATATGAGTGTGTATGATAATATGGCATTTGGATTAAAACTTAGAAAAATACCAAAAGATGAAATTGATCGTCGTGTAAAAGATGCAGCAAAAATTTTAGGACTGGAACAATATTTAGATAGAAAACCGAAAGCATTATCTGGTGGACAACGTCAACGTGTTGCGTTAGGGAGAGCAATCGTTCGAGACGCGAAAGTGTTCTTAATGGATGAGCCATTATCTAACTTAGACGCTAAATTACGTGTTGCAATGCGCTCAGAAATTTCTAAGTTACACCACCGCCTTGGTACGACAACAATTTATGTAACGCATGATCAAACTGAAGCGATGACAATGGCTTCTCGTCTTGTTGTTATGAAAGACGGAAAAATTCAACAAATCGGTACTCCAAAAGAAGTATATGAAACACCTGAAAACATTTTTGTTGGTGGATTTATCGGCTCTCCAGCGATGAATTTCTTCCGTGGTAAATTAACTGAAACCGATTTCGTTATAGACAATGCTGCAAAAATTAAAGTAACTGAAGGAAAAATGAAGATATTACGTGAACAAGGCTATGTAAATAAAGACATTGTTTTAGGTATTCGTCCTGAGGACATTCATGATGAACTATTATTTTTAGAAGCTTCACAATCTACTGCCTTCACAACAAAAATTGAAGTTGCTGAGTTATTAGGTGCTGAATCTATTTTATATATGAAACTTGGAAATCAAGATTTTGCAGCACGTGTTGATGCAAGACATACATTTTCACCTGGTGACCAAATTAAACTAGCATTTGATATGAATAAAGCGCATTTCTTTGATAGTCAAAACGAACAACGCATTCGTTAAAAAATAATTTTCATACAAAAAAACCGTCCACATATATTGAGGGCGGTTTTCACTATTATACGAGGGCTTCTACTGTATGAAATGATTGTCCTTTCGTGCTAATAATACCGAAAATCGGTAAGTCACTTAGCACCACTTCTTCTTGCTGTTTCATAAAAGATGACGTTAATTGTTTTATCTCTATCCATACGTCATTAATACAAAGTACATTGGAATCGTTCTCTTGTTGGCGTGAAAATATAGAATCTATTTTATATAAACCAGCATTTTGAAAAAGCATATCAATGCGACTGAATGCATTCAAAGTAATGCTGATTACGCGTTGCCAATCTCCTTGTTTTTCCATATTATAGGATACAAAAAGTGCTTCTCCGCCTAGATTCGTAATTTCCTCCACTGTTGCTTGTCCACTTTCTTGATCAATGTCCGTCACAATTACTTTTGCGCCTTGTTTAGCCAACAAAAGAGCTGTATTACGTCCAATACCGATGCCACCGCCAGTTACGATAGCAACTTTTCCTGCAAGCTTCATTTTCATTACCCCTTCTATAAGTCTTACCGTCATTCAGTATACTCCTTTATGAGATTAGTCTGCAAGCAAGAAAAGTTACTTATTCATTTGTAAACGGTTACTTTTTTATTCCTTCTTTTTTCTTACTATTACGCTGATCGAAAACTAAACCGATGAAAATTAAAATCCCCCAAAAGATTACGCTACCTCCAGTCATTTCAATTTCCCCCTTATTATATAAACATATTATTTTCATCATCATAACATTTTCTTAATTTTCAATCTATTAAATTCGAAAATGATATAGATTAACTTTTTCCCTATTATATATCCATTAAAATATATTTGTATAACAAAAAGAGACCTTTTTATATAAAAAGGTCTCTTTTTGTTATACAAGACTTATCACTTTCGTTTTTGTAATTAAATCCTGAAAACCACAATTATCTTTGCGGAATAACATCATATATACGTTACATAATATCGGAATTCCAAGCAGTAATATGTTCGGTAATAACAATACAAAAAATCGAATCGTTAATGTTTGTAATGTTAACTTTTCACTCTTCAATGAAATTAATTTTATTCTCGTTACCTTTTTACCAAGTGTTACACCGTTCCAAATAAAGGGTAGCAAAATAAAATATATCGCCATTAATATAAAAACTACTGCAAGATCATATCTATAATCGCCAAAACTAATATTAAAGCGATTAAAAATAGCACTATAATTTCCAGTCATAACAGCTACTACTGCACCATACATAACCGAGATTAAAAACATGTCAATTAGGGAAGCACCTATGCGGTTCATTACAAGCGCTGGACGATGCATCTTTAACTTCATTTTTATGTCGACTCCTTCATATCCTTCTTTACCCGTCTCATCGTACCACTTCTAAAAAACATTGTAAACTAGCGTTTCTCTTACTTTTCTTGTACAATGTGTTACAACAGCATTGTAAAGGAGGTTCCCATATTGAAAAAATGGATAATCCTATTCGTCGCATTCCTATTAGCCGGTTGTGCTGGAAATACAAATCATATAACATATACGATTAACGATGAATACGAACTCATACGTACTTCTGGAAATGCATTTGAACTTTTCCCCACGCAAGATGCTGTATATGCCACACAATACATTCCTGCAAAAATTACAGACATAGCCTGGGATGATAAATACATTATTGCAAAACAAACTGAGGAAAAGTCAGATCCTAATAATCCTGACGCAGCAATTGCAAATAAAAAAAGCGAGCATTATTGGATTATTGACGTAAAGCATAATAAACGTTTTGGCCCCTATAATGAAAAACAATTTCATGAACAAAAAGATGCGTTTAAAATTAAGGTACCTTTTCAAAGTGTAGATTCATACATAGAAGAACAGAAAAAACAGTCAGCATAATAGTTTGAGCGCTGACTGTTTTTTCTTGCATATATTTAAAAACAACTTACTCAGAAAGTGAGATGTTAAAAGTTTGTGGCTCTTTTACAACATCTTGCGTTTCTGTATTTGCTGCGATTACATTATCTGTTGTAAATTTAATATCCTTTACCTTTTCTTTTCCATCATCAAGTATTAGGCCGATAATACCATCTCTTGTTTCACCAGGCTTATAGTCTTCCCTTGATACATTTTTTGTACCAACGAGCGTATCTTCATCATATAAAAAGTTTTGCGTTGCTACTTTAAAATGTTGTTTATCATTAATCGCAACATCATTCATAGAGAAAAATTGTATATTTTTATTCCCGCTATTTTCCACCTTATATGTAATTTCAACGTAACGAATCGTATCACTAATCTCTGTTCCACTTAGCGATGCATATAACTCTGCATCTTCTTGACTTACTTTATCTCCTAATCTACGCTTTACTTCTTCAGGAGTTAATGCCGTATATACTTTTAATGTATTTTTTGCATCTTTACTCATCTGTGATAAAGAGATTACTTTCACATCTTGTACGTGAATTTTCATTGGTGCTACTTCAAATGTTTGATTTACTGAATGAATCTGCTCTAACTTAAAAGTACCCCATCCAGTTTCTTTCACTTTTTGTCCTACTTTTTTCAGCTCACGTCCACCATATTCTTTTGTTTCAGGAATAGATTCTTTCTTCTTCGGTTCAACTTTCTTTTCTTCTTGATGGAAGCAACCACTTAACATAAGAAGAAAACTACATAAAATAAAAATACTTTTCCATGCTTTCATCATTTAATTTCTCCTAACACTATCATTCATGAATATAAAATTAGTCCCTTGCTTTGTAAACTATAGAAACAATAAGAAGTCCACAAAACGAACTTGTCAGTCCAGATACTATTATACCCCCTATTTGGAAAATATGAAAATAGGGATCTACGAACGCGTGCACGATAAATATAATAGCTGCCACAACAATTATCGAAATCCAATATTTTATTTTTTCCGAAGCTAAAATAAGGTCTTTACCCATTTCATTTCTACACTTCCATAAAACGTATACTAATAACAGAAAACCAATACATGTACTTCCATGTTGCATATATTTATAAACAGAGATACCGTACCATTCTCTTTGCAATAATGGTATTTTCATAACAAAATAGCCTGTCTTATGAGTGAATGCATCCCAAACAACATGCGTTAACATACCGAATAATGCTGAATAACAAAATACAAAGAAATCTTTCCTTGTGTAAAGCCCCCACCTCTCATCTACTGCATATGTATAGTAGCCAGCAAATGGTTTAGGTAAATGTGTTATAAACGGCTTTTTTAAAATGTAATGATATATGTATGCTAATAAAAATACGAGTGGTAAATTAAAATATAAGAATCCAAGCCACGTATGCCCAATTACACCATACGGTCTAAAGTGTAGGAAATATTCAAAGTCAGGCGCCATACTACCTAATATAAGAGCCGTTACTGAAATATGTTGAGAATACTTTTTTGCAAAAGGAAGAACTGCTGCTGGATGTGCAAATGTAAACGGCATGTTTTAGCTCCTTTTCAGAATTACAATAGATTACATACTATCTATCATAACGACATGAATAATCTCCATGCAATATTTATTTTCACATTGGAATATGATAGTTTAAATGATATAATCCACATAAATATTCAGAAAATAAGGAGGGAGTTCACGTGTCATTAACACTTGTCTTTTTTCTTGTTCTGTTTACCTTGTTTTTAAGTACATACATTGGCTTCTATCTATGGAAGCACTACAAAATTATAAAATATATACCTGCTCTCGTTGGTTTTATAAGCACTCTTTTTATTTTCATATGGAAGAGAATGATTTTCAGCTGGGAAGGTCTTGGCTTTGGCGCACTTCAATATACAATACTATTTGCAAGTTGTCTTACCCTTGTATTTGCTGCTTTTTTAGAATCAAAATCCGTTATGAATTGAGGTTTCTATATTGATTGATGTACCCTTTTTACAAAATGTCACATTAAAAAAAGAAAATATCCCTAGTTTCTCCGCATACCCTTACTGTTTACCCGCTATTCGAACATTACAATCACTAGCTTTCCATCCAAATGTAACATTCATTATTGGAGAAAATGGAACGGGGAAGTCAACATTACTCGAAGCGATTGCAATTGCTTTAGGATTTAATGCAGAAGGTGGAACGAAAAACTTCCGTTTTAGTACAAACGATTCCCATTCATCTTTACATGAATACCTTCGAATTTCCAAAAGTTTCAATACACCAAATGACGGTTTCTTTCTTCGTGCCGAATCATTTTATAACGTTGCTTCTTATATTGATGAAATGGATGCCGATTCAGAAGCACGTGGAAATCCAATTATTGACTCATATGGTGGTACTTCACTACACGCCCAATCACACGGTGAGTCATTTTTCTCCTTATTTATGAATCGTTTTTCAGGACAAGGCTTATACATTTTAGATGAGCCCGAGGCCGCTCTATCACCAATGAGACAACTTTCTATGCTCATTCGAATGCATGAACTAGCGGAACAAGGTTCACAATTTGTTATCGCAACGCATTCTCCAATTTTAATGGCTTATCCTGAATCCACCATATACTCTTTAACACAAGAAGGAATTCACGAGTCCGCCTTAGAAGACACCGAGCATTACCAAACGACGAAACTTTTCTTTGAAAATCGTGATCGATTATTTCATCATTTATTTGATTCTTAATAAAAAGAAGCAGCGATTGCTGCTTCTTTTTATAGTGCTTCTATAAATAATGCTACCCCAATACCGCCGCCGACGCATAGAGAGGCAATTCCTTTTTCTAACCCGCGTCTCTTCAATTCATGAATTAAACTTACAGTAATACGAGCTCCTGTACAACCGATTGGATGTCCAAGTCCTACACCACTACCGTTTACATTCACTTTTTCACGATCTAAACCTAGTTCTTTCTCTACAGCTAAGTATTGCGCAGCGAAAGCTTCATTAATTTCCAGTAAATCTGCATCTTCTAATGACCAATCTACTTTTTCTAATCCTTTACGAATTGCTGGTGCTGGTCCAATCCCCATAATTTTTGGATCTACTCCAGCTACTGAATATCCAACAATTCTAGCTAACGGTTGTAAGCCTTTTTCTTTCGCTTTTTCTTCGCTCATTAATACTAGAACCGCGCTTCCGTCATTCAGACCAGATGCATTCCCTGCCGTTACAGATCCGCCTTTACGGAAAGCTGGTTTTAATCCTGCTAATTTTTCTGCTGTAATGTCAGCACGTGGATGTTCATCCTTCGAAAATACTACTTCTTTTCTACGTTCTTTTATTGTAATAGGAACAATTTGATCGTCAAAATATCCAGACTCGATTGCCTTCAGCGCCAATGTATGACTGCGAAGCGCAACTTCATCTTGTTCCTCTCTTGTAATTTCATATTGTTCAACTAAATTTTCCGCTGTTTCCCCCATCATAATATGATGAATTGGATCTTCTAATACTTCCCACACCGTATCACGAATTTCTCCGTGTTGTAGGCGTTGTCCCCAGCGGTGTTGTTTTAATGCATAAGGGCTTGAACTCATTGCTTCTACTCCACCTGCAACGACAACTTCACTTACACCTAATTGAATTTGCATTGCAGCCGACATAATTGCTTGCATACCTGAAGAACATTGGCGTTGGATTGTATAACCTGTAACTGTGTCAGGAAACCCTGCCGCTAATGCAGCCGTTCTCGCCGTATTTGCTTCATCAGTTCTTTGAATACAATGACCTAAAATCACTTCATCAACTTCGTGTGGTTCTACCCCGCCTCGTTTTACAGCTTCCTGAAGTACAGGAACAGCTAATTCTACTGGCGTTACATTTTTTAGCGCTCCCCCAAAAGTTCCAATTGGCGAACGAACTGCAGCTGTAATAACAACATTATGCATTTTGCACTTGCCCCTCTCTTATGTACCCTAGTCAGTTTTTAGGTGAAATTCCATAAGATGTATGTCTACACCTATCATACTATAAACATACTAAAAAATCAAAATATTTAATATAATAAAAATAGAAGGAATTAACCTTCTATTCTGTTAATGCATATAGAAATTTTTGTAAAATTTTCTCTGTTGTTTTATTCAAATTCGGTAACTTATCTACTGGAAAATATTGAAGCTGTAATCCTTCATGGTCAAGCCTTAATTCCCCGCTCACATGATGTCCCTGATACAGATGAATGACATTAAAAATTTCATCTCCATTTGGATATTGGAAGTACACTTCTTTTCCCGAAAGAACCCCGATAAATTGCATAATTTTCGCATTTAGTCCCGTCTCTTCAAATAGTTCTCTACGAGCAGTTTCTTCTGTCGTTTCTCCTAGCTCCATCGCTCCACCAGGTACACCCCAATCATATGTATCTGAACGATATTGAAGCAATACTTCTTGATTATCATTTAAGATAATAATTGCTGATCCTACTAGAATAAGCGGCCTTGTACCAACGACTTTGCGTAACTCTTCAATATACCCCAATATGTAAACTCTCCTTTCCTCACCCTCCCTTATCATAACAAAATTTTTCTCCTTTTGTTGATGTAATTTTAAAGAAAAAAAGGAAGCTTTCGCTCCCTTTTTTCACCTTTATTTCTTAAAACTTTCATATTTTACAGCTTCAAAAGCTTCTTCTATTTCATCATTACGATAATGGACATATGTAAAACGCCCTAATTCTACTAATCTTGCTATTTCTTGTAACGCTTTATGTTGCTCATATGTTTCCTCAAGCTTAATATGTACATAAAATTTCATTAAAGGATGTTCATATAAAGGTTCTCCCACCTCTACATATACATCTTCCACCCCTTGTACAACTCTTACATAACTTGCAAATTGATACAGTGCTTCTCTGTCTGAAACGATTTTTAATGTATACATATATTCTCCCCCTTTCCTTTACTATATCAAAAAGACAGCCAAACCATGTTATAGAACTATGAAATTTTTTCGACTTGTAATAAACAAGGCGTTTATCCATACATAGGATCTTTTCCCAACATATATTATAGAAAGAATTTTTTCAGTTGAGGTGTTCCTTATGGATCCATACGTCAATATATGTATTTGCATTACGCCAGGCGCCGATATTTCTGATGACCGTATTGCAAAAGATTTAGCAGTTGCAGAGTCAATTTGGCACCCGATTACATTTCAAATTCAAGAAGTAATTGTTTTAAATGAACTCTTCCGTTTTTCTGACCGTGAAATTAGTTATAAAGATTCTATTCAAAGTCAGGAAAAATTAGCATCCTTTTTTCAAACTTGTGTAAATGAAGCTCCTGAATGCGACCTTTACATTTGTTATATTGGCAGTGATTATTTCAAAGAAACAGCAGTAATTGCCTGTGCCTACTCTTTAGCAAAACAACAGCAACTTACAGGGTATATCGTTTTAACAAACTCGGCTGCTCCTATGAAAAATATATATACGCTCGCTCATGAAATTGGTCATATTTTATTTACAAGACGTGTTCATGGAAAACTTACTCACGCAGATCCTCATTCCCCAACTGGCTCGGAGCACCATCCTTCTCCAACAAATCTTATGTATCCGATCGTCCCTCGCCCTGAAAATGTCCATATTCAGTCTCTATTAACGAACGAACAAAAAGCTCTCTCTTTACAAAGCTCTTTATTGCAAAGAAAAAAACAGTAACGATTTTGTTACTGTTTAAAACAATAGATTCCAATCAATAAACCAAATTTCGGCTGCAACGGATGCAAATATACAACTAAACATAAATACAATTACTCTAAAAATCTCTATATAATATTTCTTTGGAAATAATTTTTTGCATATCCAGAGCAGCCCTTTACCTATTAAACCGAAGAACAAAACATAACCTGATGTGTCATCTAATAAAGTATCGAAATAGTCATCGTGTACCTTTTTCGAAAAGGTAGTATATAGCCCAAAAATCGTTAAACCTAAAAATGTAATAGACAATATACCTAGAAATATACTTTGCATATTTGTTCTCCTCTTAATAAAAAATTCAGTTCGTTCGCTATTAATATAAAGCTAGCTTACAGTTTTTTTCTCCTCAATTTTCAAAGACCATCTCATTAATACATATAAACTTCCGTACAGAAGTAACGGCTCTAGCATTCCCCAATATGGGTTGTTCTTCCCTAATTCTTTAAATACAAACATAATGAATAGCGGGACAATAACAGTTAATATCCCAATCCAGCCAAGTATGTATGCTTCTCCAATTAACAGTACTAGCAAGATAACTCCAGCTAGTATATAACTTTGTATAGTCGTTAATTGTAATACAGGTGTCCCATACCATTTATTCATAAACATTAATAATACTAGTAATAAAATCGGTAGCAATGCTGCTACATAAATAATGCTAAATTCTTTTATTTTATTCTTAAATGATGACATTTTAAAAGCAAATATAATTCCTACAATAGTAATCATTAAAACAATTGGGTATCCAATTAATTGTACATTCGTTAATGTAAATTCATGATTTGGGCTTTCAAATAAAATATTTGTAAGTAACCAATATCCCCCTATTCCAATTATCATTCCTAAAATAGTCTTTATACTTCCGCCTTTATCCTTCTCCATCTCTTTCGCTAATTCTTCCGCATACTCTTTTGGTGAATCACCAAATATATCACTTACCGTCTTTCCCTCTTTCTCACCTTCAATTAAATGAAGCTCTGCATCTTCTAAAAAAGCGTCCACATCTTCTTCTTTAATTCCTTTTGTTATTAAATATACTTTCGTATCGATTAAAAACTTTTCTCCTTCTTTAGAAATCTTCATAATAACCCCTCCCTTATTAAACCGTTTCTCTTCTATTCGTCTTCATCATAATTTCAAGGAAAATTAAAATAAATAAACTTCCGTATAAACATATAATCTGAAATAGCATTGGAACAAGGTCTTCTGATGTAAATGTTTTAAACACTAACATAATAGAAAGCGGGATGATTAAATATAAGTTTTTAAACCATCCATTAAAATATATATTTATTGCAACTGTAATGATGAAAATACTACCAGCTAATATATAACTTTGCATTTGGGTGAATATAAACATTTTTGTAGGATAAATCACATCTAATATCGTTACAGCCCCTATTAGAAACATTGGTGCGATTATGACTAACGACCACATAGCAAACCAAGTTTTTGTAAAACTTGTTACAAAGGTCATTTTGCGCAGTAGAAAATTAGGACCTATCACAACTAAAATCAATGACAAACTATACCCCACGCCCTGAATAAGTGACATCTGTAATAATCCGTTATTCACTATTAGGATAGAAGCAATAATCCAAAACGATACGATATTCATTACTGTAAAACCAATTTGCTTCCACGTTTCCTGTCTATCCCTTTCCATCACTTTTACAAGTTCATTTGCATATTCTTTCGGTGAGCTTCCGAAAATTTCTTCTACACTTTTCCCATCACTCTCACCTTCTATTAAATGAAGTTCTGCGTCTTCAATAAAGCTTTCCATATCGCTTTCTTTCACACTCTTTGTAGCCAAAAACAATCTCATATCTAATAAAAATTTTCGTGCTTCATTTGATAACATTATCTTCTTCTCTCCTTCCCTTCAAGTAGACGTTCCACACTACTTTGCATCGCTTCCCAGCGATCCATAAATTCATCCAGTGCATCTTCGCCATCTTCTGTTAACGTGTAATACTTCCGTTTTGGACCAGATGGGGATTCCTTCATTACACTTTTTATGAATCCTTCCTTTTGCATTCGTATTAATAACGGATAAATACTTCCCTCACTCGCCATTGTAAAGCCATACTTTGCTAGCTTCTCACTCATTTCATAACCGTATATTTCACCTTCAGAAATAATAGCAAGTAAGCATCCTTCTAAAATCCCTTTCAGCATTTGACTTGTCGACATAATTCAAATCCTCCTACTATCTTGTTTTACAAGATAGATAAGCGTAAGTATCTTGCTTTACAAAATAGTATAGCAGAGACTATTTTGCAAAACAAGATAGCTAACAATATTTTTCCAAATCTTTGCAGGATTTTCATTACCCACTCTCTAAATAGAGCAATATGAGAACTTTATTACGAAGGGATGTTTTTCATCATGGTTACAAATCGAGTTGTTTTTTTAACAGGTGCTGCAAGTGGTATTGGTTATGAAATGGGAAAAGCTTTTGCAAAAGAAGGTGCAAAAGTCGTTATTACCGATCGTCTTGAAGAACGTGCAAAAGAGGCTGCTGAACAACTACAAAAAGAGGGCTTTCAAGCTATCGGCTTAAAATGTGATGTTACATCCGAAGAAGAAATAGAAGCATCCATTTCTCAAACTGTTACTCATTTCGGTTCATTAGACATATTAATTAATAACGCAGGCATGCAACACGTTTCACCAATTGAAGATTTTCCGACCGAAAAATTCGAGCTACTAATTAAAATTATGCAAATCGCTCCTTTTATAGCAATAAAGCATGCCTTCCCAATCATGAAAAAGCAAAAGTATGGTCGTATTATTAATGTCGCATCCATTAATGGCCTCGTTGGATTTGCAGGGAAATCCGCCTACAATAGCGCGAAACATGGCGTAATTGGATTAACAAAAGTTGCCGCTTTAGAAGGCGCTACTCATGGAATTACCGTTAACGCGCTTTGTCCAGGCTATGTCGATACACCTCTTGTACGCAATCAACTACAAGATTTAGCTACGACACGAAATGTACCACTTGAAAATGTGTTAGAGGATGTCATTTATCCACTTGTCCCACAAAAACGCTTATTACAAGTACAAGAGATTGCTGATTATGCGATGTTTTTAGCGAGCGAAAAAGCAAAAGGTATAACTGGTCAAGCTGTCGTTATCGATGGTGGTTATACTGCTCAATAAAAAATAAAGTTTGCTCACGAAGAGCAAACTTTATTTTTTATTGCGAGGATCATCATACTGTAGTAATTGCCGTGGCAACTTCTCTATTGCAACAATTACCCCATCTAATTTACTTTCAATACGGTGGAGTAAATATAATGTTACAACAATTGGAAACCCTACATTACCTATCATCTTGATCCACTCTTCCATCTTTTTCTCCTCCTTTCATTATATAAATAAGAAAAAAGAACACATTTAGGCATAGAAAAACAAGCTATTATGTATTAGCTTGTTTTTCAAATAATGATGCAATTTCCCGTTTATAATCCCCGCGTATAATACCTTGCTCAGTAATAATACCTGTAATTAATTCATTCGGTGTTACATCAAATGCAGGATTATAAACAGTAGTTCCAACTGGTGCCACTTGTTTCCCAAAAATTTTCGTAACTTCTGTTTCATCTCTTTCTTCAATAATAATTTCTGCACCTGTTTGTTTCGTAATATCAAATGTAGATAGTGGAGCTGCAACGTAGAACGGGATATCGAAATACTTTGCTAATATAGCTAAATTCATCGTTCCGATTTTATTTGCTGTATCCCCATTTGCGACAATTCGGTCCGCTCCTACAATAATTGCGTTGATTTCTTTCGTTTGAATAGCATGAGCTGCCGTATTATCTGTAATAAGTGTTACATCGATACCTGCCTGTTTTAATTCCCAGGTCGTTAAGCGACCGCCTTGTAAAATCGGTCTCGTTTCACATGCATATGCATGTAAATGTACACCTTTTTCTTTCCCAATATAAAACGGTGCTAATGCAGTACCATATCTAGCAGTTGCAATACTGCCAGCGTTACAAATTGTTAAAATGTTATCACCGTCTTTAAAGCATGTTAATGCATGTTCTCCAATACTTCGGCATACCGCTTCATCTTTTTGCTGAATACGAAGCGCTTCTTCTTCTAATATTTTTTGCGCTTCTTTTATTGTAGTAATTTCTTGAATAGATTCTCTCATACGATCGATTGCCCAAAATAAATTGACTGCTGTCGGGCGTGACGTCCCTAAATAATTACAATCTCTATTAAACTTCTTTTGAAATTCTTCAATATGTAAAGTAGTATATTTTTTTGATGCAAGCGCCAATCCAAATGCAGCTACAATTCCAATTGCAGGTGCTCCTCTTACTTCTAGCATGACAATACTTTTCCATACCTCTTCAATCGTCGTTAATGTTTTATATTCTGTGCTATGCGGCAGCTTTGTTTGATTTAATACTGCAATGGCATCACCTTTCCAACTGACAGACCTCGGAATCGTAACAACTGTACTCATGCTTTTACCCCTCCAGAAACTTTCTGTTGAAATAATGTTCGGAACAGTTGAATATCAGCGTTTTTAGATTCATATTTTATTAGTTCTTTACCTAAGGATAAAGCTTGTTTCTTGGCTTGAATTCTCTTTTCTTTATTTGCTATTTCATCTAAATCAGCTACATGTGCTAAGCCAATTGTTCTTCGGATAAGCTCACATCCAGCAAATCCGACCACATCCGTAAAAATATTTTGCAAAATAATCGGCAACCATTGTTTCTCTTTCGTATATGCTTCTACACCTTCTCCAATCCATAATTTCGTAAAAGTGTCTACGAAATAGCTCCATGTTTTCTCAATATGGAAAAATAGCACACTTCTCTGTTCTTCCTCTCTAGATAGAGCATTTAATAATAGATTTGCAATAAATTGCCCGATGTCAAATCCAAATGGACCGTACGTTGCAAATTCTGGGTCAATCACTTTCGTTTCAGAAGGTGATGAAAAAATACTTCCAGTATGTAAATCTCCATGAATGAGTGCCTCTTTTCTCGTTAAAAATTTATATTTATATTGCGCTACTTTTAGTTTTAAAGTTTTATCACTCCATAGTTCATCTACAGCCAATTGTAACTCCGACTCATAATCATTCGTATCGTAATGCCCAAACGGATCTGTAAACACTAAATCTTCTGTAATTTTGCAAAGGTCTGGATTTACAAATGTACCTTCTAGTACCCTTTTCTCTTCTGACTGTAAACCAAAATCTGAAGTATAAAATAAAACATTCGCTAGAAAACGACCGATATGCTGGGATAGAAGTGGATACTCTTCTCCATCTATTAATCCTTTTCTTGTAATAGTTAATTTTGATAAGTCTTCTATGATTGTTACCGCTAATTCTTCATCATGACTATACACTACCGGCACATATTCCGGCACATACTTTGCAAAAATTTGCAGCGCCTTACTTTCAATCGTCGCTCTTTTTATAGACAACGGCCAGCTCTCACCAACTACTTTCGCATATGGTAGTGCTTGTTTTATTATAATAGACTTCTCTCCATCATCTAATTTGAACACGTAATTTAAATTTCCATCTCCAATTTCATGACAAACTACATTTGCTTTCTTTTCAAAATAGCCATGTTCTTTCGCATATTGTACAGCGGTTACTTCTGTTAATGAATAATATCCCATCGTCTTCTCCCCCTTTTTTTAATTCAGAGGTTTTTCTAACACAGAAAAACCTCTTTCCACTAAGAAAGAGGTTTGAAGTTTATCTTCTCCCCTCTTATCTGCCAGAAAGTTTTACTTTCTGCTGGAATTAGCACCGTGCCTTTTGGCGTCATAAACGCCCCATTTCACAATGGTATTACGGTCGGTTGCTGGGCTTCATCGGGCCAAATCCCTCCACCTGCTCTTGATAAGAGTTGTATAATTTTTTAGAATTTTTAACTTTATGTTGAAGACTATACCAAGAATAAAAATCACTTGTCAACATTTTATTTGTATAATTCTGGACGTCGATCTGCAAAAACTGGAATTCCTTTACGTACTTCTTTAATTTTCTCGAATGTAAGCTCTCCAAATAGAATTGATTCTTCTTCATTCGCTTCTACAACAACTTCACCCCAAGGATCGACAATTAAAGAATGGCCAGCAAACTCATTATTTGGATCCTTCCCTGCCCTATTACATGCTACAACATAACACTGATTTTCAACTGCTCTTGCTTGTAATAGTAAACGCCAATGCGCTAAACGAACTAATGGCCATTCAGCTACAACAAATAAAACTTTTGCACCTTTAGCAGTATGAACGCGCATCCACTCCGGAAAACGAATATCATAGCAAATGGTGCCGGCGCACTCTACATCATCTAACTTAAATTCACCAGTACGATTTCCAGCGATTAAATATTTATGTTCATCCATAAGCTGAAATAAATGCACTTTACTATATTCATTGACTAGTTCTCCTTTATTCGTTACAACATACATTGTATTTGTAACACCTTGTTCCGTTTGCTTTGCTATAGAACCACCAACAATATGTACACCATATTGTTTCGACCATTCTATCAACTTTTCTTTCGTTTCCAATCCATCCCTATCTGCAATTTCAGAGAGTCTCGTTAAATCATAACCTGTTGTCCATAGTTCTGGTAAGACGATAACATCTGGTCTTTCCTTCATCGCTTCGCTTATTTTATTTTTAGCATTCTCAATATTTTTTTCTACATCTCCAAAGACAATATCCATCTGAATACATGCGACTTTCATTTTTTCAGCCCCATTCTCATTTTTTTCTTTACAAAATACTGGAAAGATTATATCATTTGTCACTAGAATTGTAACAATTTTCAAAAGAGGTGGAAAGTATGAAATCATTTCAACCTTCTGAGATAGTAACATCATTGCCAACACAATTTTTCGCTTCACTTGTTGCAAAAGTTAACAAAGTCGTTGCAGCTGGTCACGATGTTATTAATCTAGGTCAAGGTAATCCAGATCAACCAACACCGCAGCATATCGTAAAAGCTTTGCAAGATGCTGCTGAAAAGACCATTCATCATAAATATCCGCCATTTCGCGGACATGAAAGCTTAAAAGAAGCCGTGGCAACATTCTATCAACGTGAATATGATGTAGTAGTAAATCCGAAAACTGAAGTTGCTATATTGTTTGGTGGAAAGGCTGGATTAGTAGAATTACCAGTTTGCTTTACAAACCCTGGTGATACAATTCTCGTTCCCGATCCAGGCTATCCAGATTATTTATCAGGTGTCGCTTTAGCGAAAGCACAATTTGAAACAATGCCGCTTATTGCAGAAAATAAATTTTTACCAGATTATACAAAAATTGATGACTCTATTGCCGAGCGTGCAAAATTAATGTTTTTAAACTACCCAAATAACCCTACAGGTGCTACTGCATCAAAAGATTTTTTTGATGAAACGATTCAATTTGCTAATAAACACAATATATTGGTTGTTCATGATTTTGCCTATGGTGCTATAGGGTTCGATGGTCAAAAGCCAGTTAGTTTCTTACAAGCAGACGGTGCTAAAGATACAGGAATTGAAATTTATACTCTATCGAAAACTTTCAATATGGCTGGGTGGCGTATCGCTTTTGCAGTAGGGAATGAAAGTGTCATTGAAACCATTAACTTATTACAAGATCATATGTATGTTAGTATTTTTGGTGCAGTTCAAGATGCCGCCCGCGAAGCACTATTAAGTTCACAGTCTTGCGTAATAGACCTTGTAAATAGTTACGAAGCTCGACGAAACGCTCTTATTTCAGCTTGTCACTCAATTGGTTGGAATGTAGACATTCCAACAGGATCATTTTTTGCATGGCTTCCTGTTCCAAAAGGATATACTTCTGAGCAATTTTCTAATATTTTACTAGAAAAAGCACATGTCGCAGTTGCTCCTGGTGTTGGATTTGGTGAGCATGGCGAAGGGTATGTCCGTGTTGGTCTCTTACATACAGAAGATAGGTTAAGAGAAGCCATTCATCGAATTGATAAATTAAATTTTTTCAAAAAGTAATTGACAACATGAAAAATATCTGACAAAATTCAGTTATCTTAAAAATTTAAACATTTCTAAATACTTCTTATCAAGAGCAGGTGGAGGGACGAGCCCGACGAAACCCGGCAACCGATCTACAATTGTAGACACGGTGCTAATTCTCGCAGCATTACGCTGACAGATAAGGAGCTGGTTGTAAAAAAACCTCTCCTTAGCTGAGAGGTTTTTTTATTTAACTAGGAGGTTATAACAATGAGCGGAATTATAGCGACATATTTAATCCATGATGATTCACATAACTTAGAAAAAAAAGCTGAGCAAATTGCACTCGGTTTAACCATTGGCTCTTGGACACATTTGCCACATTTATTGCAAGATCAATTAAAACAACATAAAGGCAACGTCATTCATGTTGAGGAATTAGCTGCACATGAACATACCAATTCGTATTTACGTAAAAAAGTGAAACGCGGAATTATTAAAATCGAATATCCGTTATTAAATTTCAGTCCGGATTTACCAGCAATTTTAACGACTACATTTGGAAAGCTATCACTTGATGGCGAAGTAAAATTAATTGACTTAACTTTTTCAGACGAATTAAAAAAACAGTTTCCTGGTCCAAAATTCGGGATAGATGGTATTCGAAATCTTTTACAAGTACATGATCGTCCCCTTTTAATGAGTATTTTTAAAGGAATGATTGGACGAAATATTGGGTATTTAAAAACGCAATTACGCGATCAAGCAATTGGTGGTGTAGATATCGTAAAAGATGATGAGATATTATTCGAAAATGCATTAACACCACTTACGAAACGCATCGTATCTGGAAAAGAAGTTTTACAATCCGTATATGAAACGTACGGACATAAAACGTTATATGCCGTAAATTTAACAGGACGAACTTTTGATTTAAAAGAAAATGCGAAACGTGCAGTGCAAGCTGGAGCCGATATTCTATTATTTAACGTATTCTCTTACGGACTAGATGTACTACAATCACTTGCAGAAGATGATGAAATCCCAGTTCCTATTATGGCACATCCTGCTGTAAGTGGTGCTTATTCTGCATCTAAGTTATATGGAGTTTCATCTCCATTATTACTCGGAAAGCTACTCCGTTATGCTGGGGCTGACTTTTCATTATTCCCATCTCCATACGGAAGTGTTGCGCTAGAAAAAGAGGAAGCTCTTGCTATCTCAAAATATTTAACTGAAGACGATGCATGTTTCAAGAAGAGCTTTTCTGTTCCGTCTGCTGGTATTCACCCTGGTTTCGTTCCCTTTATTGTACGAGATTTCGGTAAAGATGTTGTGATTAATGCTGGTGGCGGAATACATGGACATCCAAATGGGGCGCATGGCGGCGGTAAAGCTTTCCGTGCTGCAATTGATGCTACTTTGCAAAATAAACCACTCCATGAAGTAGATGACATAAATTTGCATAGCGCACTACAAATATGGGGAAATCCCTCTCATGAGGTGAAATTATGAGTATTCAAATATTTTGTGATTTCGATGGCACGATTACAAATAATGATAACATTATGTCCATTATGGAAAAATTTGCACCACCAGAAGCTGAAGAAGTAAAGAATAGAATTTTATCACAAGAGCTATCTATTCAAGAAGGTGTTTCTCAATTATTTCAATTCATACCTACTAATCTGCACGATGAAATTATTCAATTTTTAATAGAGACTGCTGAAATCCGTAATGGTTTTCATGAATTTATACAATTTGTAAATAAAAATAATATTTCCTTTTATGTTATATCAGGTGGAATGGATTTCTTCGTCTATCCACTCTTACAAGGACTCATTCCGAAAGAGCAAATTTACTGTAATGAAACAGATTTTTCAAATGAATACATTACGGTGAATTGGCCTCATCCTTGTGATCATCATTGTCAAAATCATTGCGGATTATGTAAATCATCACTCATCCGTAAATTAAGTAATACAAATGACTTCCATATTGTAATCGGAGATTCAATTACTGATTTACAAGCTGCGAAACAAGCGGATAAAGTGTTCGCTCGTGACTTCCTTATTACAAAATGTGAAGAAAATCATATTTCTTATACACCATTTGAATCGTTTCACGATATTCAAAACGAATTAAAACATTTGTTGGAGGTGAAATTATGAAACAACTTTTTCGTCAATGGTATGACTTAAGCGAGATAAAAAAAGAATTAACAACACGAAATTGGTTTCCAGCAACGAGTGGTAATATTTCTATAAAGGTTAGTCATGAACCACTCACTTTGCTCATTACAGCAAGTGGTAAAGATAAAACAAAAACGACTCCAGATGATTTTCTATTAGTAGATCATCTAGGGGTTCCCGTATTAGAAACTGAATTACGTCCTTCAGCAGAAACAATCTTGCATACACATATTTATAATAATACGAATGCTGGATGCGTCCTTCATGTTCATACAACCGATAACAATGTTATCACAAATTTATATAGTGATGCAGTCACACTTCAAAATCAAGAAATTATTAAAGCTCTCGATATTTGGGAAGAAGGTGCAACAATAAACATTCCTATTATCGAAAACCATGCCCATATCCCAACGCTTGGAGAAAACTTCCGCAAGCATATACAAGGAGATTCGGGGGCAGTATTAATCCGTAACCATGGTATTACCGTATGGGGCCGAGATAGCTTTGATGCAAAGAAAAGATTAGAAGCTTATGAGTTTTTATTCCAATTTCATATAAAACTATTATCAATTCAAGGAGGCGTTTCTAATGGCGCAAATTCGTATTCATGAAATAAATACTCGCATTGAAAATGAAGTGGAAGTATCAAAATTTCTACAAGAGGAAGGCGTTTTATATGAGAAATGGAATATTTCCAAACTTCCTACTCATTTAAAAGAAAATTACTCATTAACAGATGAAAACAAAGCTGAAATATTAGCTGTGTTTTCAAAAGAAATTGCTGATGTTTCATCACGCCGAGGTTATAAAGCACATGATGTAATTTCACTTTCAAATAGCACACCTAACCTTGACGAACTATTAATTAATTTCCAAAAAGAACACCATCATACTGATGATGAAGTTCGCTTTATTGTTAGTGGTCATGGCATCTTTGCCATTGAAGGAAAAGATGGGACATTCTTTGACGTTGAACTTGAGCCAGGCGATCTCATATCTGTTCCTGAAAATGCAAGACATTATTTTACCTTGCAAGATGATCGTCAAGTTGTAGCTATTCGTATTTTTGTTACAACTGAAGGCTGGGTTCCAATCTATTAAGGTAGTTAGTTGAATAAAAGGCCTTGGACCCCCTTTTCCAACCTTTTATTCACTCTACATATATACATCCTCCTATGGAACAGGCTTATTTCATTTTGAAATAAGCCTGATTTTTTATGGTTCTAACCGTATTATTCCTTCTTTTCAGTACAATCTCTCCCTTCAATTTTTCAAGTATATTTATTAAGACTTTTTGAACATTTATTGAACTTTTTTTGAACTTTTTCTGAAAATTCTGTTTTATGTATGATATACTACAATTAACTAAGAAGGAAAAGAAAATCGCAAACAGAGGGGGAGAATCATGAGTTTACTTATCGCACTTATACTAGGGGTTACGTGTGGAGCACTTCCTATTATTCTAGGAGCTATTATGGAAGAGTTAGAAGTTGGTGTTTTAGGTTTTGTTGCATCTTGTGTAAGCGCTTTACTTTTTGGTTTATTCGGTGCTATTCCTGTTTCAATTCTCTGTGCATTTTATATAGTACGCCATGCTCGTACAAAACAATTCGGTCCTAATCACATCGCGCAAGTTATTCCATTCCCAATTGAACGATGCCGCCGGGCTTCTAGCTTATAATTACAAAATTAAAAATAAAAGTCCTCAAATGAGGACTTTTATTTTTTTTCTTCTAGAAATTGAAACAATTCTTGTAGGTGCAAAGCGTCTTCACTATAGCTAACAGATACATGATATATACCATCAATCTCCGCTTCCATGTAAAGGTCAACTCCATCTCGATCATATTTCAATGCCAAATAAAATTCCATTTCTTCTAGCATCTTTTTTGAAGTTCGAATAACATAATGCCCTTTCTCATCTCTTCCATATTCGAAATTCGGTTCAAAATCATATTTTTGTTTAAAAGCTTCTTTTTGTTTTTCATTAATTTGTATACATGTTGCTCTTTGTACAGTATCAATCATCTCATCAAATTTTTGAAGATCCATCTCATTTACCCCCTTACATATTTTTTGTATAACACTTGTGTTCCGCTATTTTCTTCCCCATCTTTTATTAGCTCTTCATACAATTCCTTCGCCAAACTTAAACCTGGTACTGGCAATTGTAATCTTTCAGCCTCATCTAACGCGATCTTCATATCTTTCATAAAATGCTTTACATAAAAACCTGGTTCAAAATCTCCCTTTAACATTCGAGGAGCTAAATTACTTAATGACCAGCTACCTGCTGCTCCCGTTGAAATACTCTCCAATACTTTATCAGGATCTAATCCAGCCTTTTTCGCATAAGCAACAGCTTCACATACTCCAATCATATTAGAAGCAATCGCAATTTGATTGCACATTTTTGTATGTTGTCCACTTCCAGCAGGCCCTTGCAACTGAATATTTGTTCCTAGTTTTTCAAATAACGGTAAACATCTATCATATATTTCTTTCTCTCCACCGACCATAATTGCGAGTCTTGCTTCTTTCGCACCAACGTCTCCTCCAGATACAGGTGCATCTAACGTATATACATTCTTACTTTTACCAGTTTCATTAATACGTTTTGCCAATGTTGGTGTAGATGTCGTGAAATCAATTGCAATCGTGCCTTCATTTGCATTCTCCAAAATTCCATCTATCCCAAAGTACACTTCTTCTACATCATGTGGATACCCAACCATAGTCATTACAACATCAACTTGCTTTACTAACTCTTTCGGTGTATCACACCAATTTGCACCATCTTGCACTAAAGAGTCTGTTTTCGATTTTGTTCTATTATATATATATACTGTATGACCGTCTTGCATGAAATGACGCACCATACTTTTTCCCATTACACCAATACCAATGAAACCAATTGATACATTTTTATGTTTCATTTTCTCATCCCCTTTGTTCTAATAAATCACTTACCATCTTTCGAAAATCTTTATTGAAGTCATCATCCATACTATTTTTCACATTTGAAAATAAAATAACAAAAATCCCTTTTTCTTTATTAAAATTATTGAAAGTGTTCCAACCAGATAGTACACCATGATTATGAAAATAATCCGGATATATGTAAAAACTAAATGCATATTTTCGTTCTGTTGAAGGTGAAAACATCGCTTGTATACTTTGTTCAGAAAGAAGTTTTCCATTTATAATTGCTTCGTCTAATTTCTTCATATCTCCAACTGTCGTATACATCTCACCACAACCATATAGCCAATCCATGCCTACCTTCTGCGCTGGTACAAGCTCTTGATTTTTTTTCACATAACCCTTTGTAAAATTTTTATCTCCAGGTACCATATTTCCCATACCAGATTCATGCATATCTGCTTTTGTAAATATATTTTCTTTTATATAATCTCCTAAAGGTTTTTTCGATATATGTTCTATTATATAGGCAAGCACCATATAATTATAATCTGTATATCTCCAACCTGTTCCTGCAGGAAATTCTAAATTTTGACGTCCAATCCAATTCATTAACTGTAAACGGGAAGCAGCATTAACATTGCCTTTTGCGTGTTCAGGTAAACCAGAGGTATGCGTTAATAAATGATATAACGTAATATTTTTATTCTCCGGAAATGAAGGAATATATTTATTTACATTATCTTGAATATTTAGCTTACCTTGATCCTGCAGTTGTAAAATAGATGTAGCCACAACTGTTTTCGTAATAGAACCGATACGATATTTTGTGTGAGGCGTATTTTCTATTTTATTTTGAACATCAGCATACCCATATCCTTTATTCAATATAACATGCTCTTTGTCTGTTACCAAAACTGTTCCATTGAATTGCTTTCCGACTAAATATTGATCTAATTTTTGAGATATGCTAGCGTAATCAATTTGCTTTTCTTTTTTTTCTTCTTCTATATTCTCTTGTACTTCTGATTCAACAGCAGGATTCACCTTAGTTGTTAATTCTTTATTTTCCTTTATATTAGAATTATAGAGAAAATAGTATACTCCTCCACAAACTACTGCACATATTGAAACTATCATCATTATTTTTTTTATCATTTTGTTCCTCCATAATTCCTTCGTTCAAAATCCCCCCTACACTCTATTATCAAGTAATAAAAAAAAATCGCAACAATTTGTTGCGAAAAATCACTTTTTTTCTTTTCTATATACACACACTTGATTTTTCCCATTTTTTTTCGCTTCATATAATGCAATATCCGCTCGTTGCATTAATTCTTCTCTTGTAATCCCTTTTTCATATAATGCAACTCCAAAGCTCGCTGTTAATTTCGAAATTCCTGAGAATTGCTTTGTTTCAATGAAAAATCGTAATGATTCCGCAACTTGAAATGCTTCTTTTTCTACTGTATTCGTTACTAAAATAATAAATTCTTCTCCTCCCCACCTAGCAAATACATGTTGCTGCTCCACTTTAGATTTCATGAGCTCTGCAAGCTCAATTAATGCTAAGTCACCAAAATCATGGCCATACGTGTCATTTACTGCTTTAAAATTATCTATATCAAATAAAATAAGTGCTATGTTTTCATTATTACGCATCGCATTATCCCATTCTGCCTCGAGTATTTGTTGGAATTTCAAACGATTATAAATCTCTGTTAACGAATCTATCATAGCAAGTCTTTCTTGTTCTTGATAGATTTCATCTAATTCGGTAATCTCTGTACACTTCACAATAAATCTTGATAAATCTTCTGGCAATGGTGTCGCACGCAATAAAAAAGTTGACACTTCCCCTTCATAGTTGGACATCTTAATTCGTCTATCATATGATAATGTATCATCTAACCATGTTATATCATGAGTTGTTGAATAGTATCCATTTTCTCTAATAAGATGTTCAGCAAATACTAAATGTTGCTCACGATAAGCAAACAAATTTTCATATCCGAAAAACTCTAAAAAATTTGTATTACAATCAACAATCTCATCGTCTTCTACTATAAATAATAGATCATTTCGAAAATCAAACATCGTTTGAAGTAGTTCTTGTTGCAAACTTACTTGCCGCACTAAAGAAAGCTGATATAAACTTTTATTTACTTCCTCTAACACCATTTGCGGAGTCACAGGGGCTATCACAATATTACGTATTCCTAACGTAAGCACCTCTGCAAACTCGCTTGTTATTTGTTGATCCCAAATGACAATAAATGTACTCTGTGGATTATACATATTCTTTATATATTTTATTTGAGAAAAATCTGTTACATACATAATTACAATATGTGGTTTAGTCCTCTGAAATAATACTTCTCCTTCTTCAAAACTATTTGCTATAAACATACATTTTGGATGGATATTTTCTATCGTTTGTTGATGTGTGCATCCATTTTCTATATAAAGGACATTTAACTGAAGATCTTGTAATACATTTTGGAAAACCGTATTCTCTAATAAAAAATGTAGTATGTTCATCACTAGTCTTCACTCACTTCATATATCTTGTTCTACAGAATTCCTCACAAACATTTTATAAAAAACTGTTCTCTAAAAACTTTAATGAGTGAGGGATACATGTTAACAAGCTAATTGAGAATGTTATCTTTGCTTTTTCACTCTATAAATTCCTTTTTTAGTGTATGATTATAGGAATTGTATCGTTTGTATGAATGCCCTAGCTTCCGCTTGAAAACTTGACAATTAAAATAAAGATATTATATTCTTAAATTCGACAACTTACAAAATGTAAGTAGAATATATTACATGTATTTTTTTCATAATTTGATATGTAATTTGGAGGATATATAATGACAAACGAAAACTTTTTTAATGTTTTATATGAACGCACATCTACACGTGCATTCAACCCAGAGAAAGAAATTTCATCTACAGAGTTACACGAGATTTTAAAGGGAGCTGCTCAAGCACCTTCTGCTTGGAATTTACAGCATTGGAAATTCCTTGTATTCCAAGGTGAAGATGTACAGAAACGATTACATCCAATTGCTTATAACCAACAACAAATTCTTGATGCTTCTGCTGTAGTCGCTATTTTAGGTGATTTAGAAGCTTATAAAAACGTTGAACCCGTTTATGGTCCAATTGTAGAACAAGGATTTATGAAAGAAGAAGCAAAAGAACGCTTAGCTAAAAATATTGAGTCTGCATATGCCCGTGAGCAATTCCCAAGAGATGCAGCCTTTTCAAATGCATCTTTAGCAGCAATGCAACTTATGCTTGCAGCTAAAGCAACTGGCTGGGATACTTGTGCGATTGGTGGTTTCAACCCACAAGCACTTACAGAAGAATTCAATGTTTCATCTCGCTACGTACCAATTATGCTTATTACAATTGGGGAATCAACTTTAAAAGGCCATCCTGCACCACGAATGAGCGTAGAACAAGTGAGTGAATGGGCAAAATAATAAAGTGAAACTTGAATCAGTGTGAGGGTCTTACTGCCCTTTCATACGAATAAAAAAGAAACGAAGGTAATTTCATTACCTTCGTTTCTTTTTTTATTCTGTCACACATCCGTAATACTAAAATGTATGATTCGACATCCACACATAAAAAACAGTAAATTTCATGCTATTCGCATACATATAAATGACGTTTCGTGTCGAATTTTGTTAAAGTATCGAAATATAACCGTGTGTTTTTGTTACAATTATGATACAATGATAACAAATAGATAACAAGAGAGGGATTTTCATTGAGTTCATACGGAAGCTTTATTGCACTTTTATGTTACATAGTAACTGTACTGCTTCTATATTTTATTGGCGATGCTGCAAATATTTCAGTTTTACAATTTCCAAAAGAAGAAGCATTCCAATTAGAATCAGAAAAACATACTGCACGATCCATTGTACCGCTACTGTTAGCTCTTCCTGTATATATCATCGTTTTATATAAAAGCAAAAAAGTGTAAAGGCTACCTATTTCATTCATTTCGGTGGTCTTTACACTTTTTTGTGATATCTATCCTATTTTAAACATCATTCCGTAATAAACACCCAGCTAGTCTTTTAAAATGAGAAATTCCCCTAGAAAAAATTCCACTCTCTGTCCAGTCACTCACTACCGAACTTACATAGATTATAAGTGTGAAGGGGGTGATGAGGATTATGTTTGGATCATTTGGATGCTGTGATAACTTTAGAGACTGTCATCATCATGAAAGAGAGTGCAGACATCATGAGAAAGAGAAAGAGAGAGAAGTAGTTAGACCACAACAACCAGCTGTATGTAACGTACTTGCTAGCATTTCAGTTGGAACAGAGCTTTCTCTATTAAGCGTTAAAGGTGTTGGATCTTTCAACAATGTAATTTTTGAAGGTTTCTGTAACGGTGTTGCTCTTTTCTCTGCTTTAGCTCGTAATGACAAAGATAACAAAGATAACAATAAAGACGATAAGCACAATCAAAACCGAAATACTTTTACTGGTATTTTACGTGTATGCCCAGCTGATATCGTTGCTGTCGCTATCTAATTTTGTTCCTTATCTTCAAGAGTAAGAAAATAAGTTTTACTTTTCTCATAGAAAAAACCTGAGACCGATTTCAAATCGACTCAGGTTTTTTTATTGATTATATACTTTTAACTAGTTCAACAACTTCTTCAGCAGTTGACATCATTAATGCTTTTTCTGCTAATGTTTCCATTTCTGCTTTTGACAACTTGCTTAGTTGTGTTCTTGCAGGAAGAATAGATGTTGCACTCATACTGAACTCATCTAAACCTAATCCTAATAATAATGGGATAGCAAGTGAATCGCCCGCCATCTCACCACACATACCAGCCCATTTGCCTTCTTTATGAGCAGCATCGATAACCATTTTTACAAGACGTAAAATAGATGGGTTATATGGTTGGTATAAGTAAGATACTTGTTCGTTCATACGGTCTGCAGCCATTGTGTATTGAATTAAGTCGTTTGTTCCGATAGAGAAGAAATCAACTTCTTTTGCGAATTGATCTGCTAATACTGCTGAAGCTGGGATTTCAACCATCATACCAACTTCAATAGAATCAGAAACAGTTGTACCCGCTTCTACAAGTTTTGCTTTCTCTTCTAATAAGATCGCTTTCGCTTGACGGAACTCATCAAGAGTTGCAATCATTGGGAACATAATTTTTAAGTTACCGTATACGCTAGCACGAAGTAATGCACGAAGTTGTGTACGGAACACATCTTGCTCATCAAGACATAAGCGAATTGCACGGTATCCTAAGAATGGGTTCATTTCTTTTGGTAAATGTAAGTATGGAAGCTCTTTATCTCCACCGATATCAAGTGTACGAACAACAACAGGTTGACCTTCTTTTACACCTTCAAGAACTGCTTTATACGCTTCGAACTGCTCTTCTTCTGTTGGAAGATTATCACGGCCCATGTATAAGAATTCTGTACGGTATAAACCAACGCCTTCTCCGCCATTATCGATAATACCTTGTACATCATTTGGTGTTCCGATATTTGCAACAAGCTCAACGTGATGTCCATCACTTGTTACAGTAGCTTGGTCTTTTAATTTTGCCCATTCAGCTTTTTGCTCTTCAAATTTCGCTTTCTTTTCTTCAAACGAGCGAAGAGTTTCTTCTGATGGATTAACAATTACTTCTCCATCTAAACCATCGATGATTACGATATCGCCGTTTTGGATTTTCTCCATAACAACTTTCGCACCAACAACAGCTGGAATTTCCATAGAGCGAGCCATAATTGCAGAGTGAGATGTACGTCCACCGATATCAGTTGTAAAACCTTTTGCATACTTACGGTTTAACTGAGCTGTATCAGATGGTGTTAAATCTTCAGCAATAATGATTACTTCTTCAGAAATTGTACCAGGATTTGAGAAGTTAATGCCTAGTAAATGTGCAAGAACACGTTTTGTTACGTCACGAATGTCCGCAGCACGTTCTTTCATATATTCGTTATCCATGTTTTCAAACATAGAAATAAACATTGATGCAACTTCATCCATTGCAAATTCAGCATTTACTTTTTCACTATTTACTTTATCTTTTACTGGGTTTACTAGTTCTGGATCATTTAACACTAATAAATGTGCTTCAAAGATCGCAGCTTTGTCAGCACCTAGCTCAGCAAAAGCGTGGTCCTTAATAGCTTCTAATTCAGTTTTTGCTTTCTCAAGCGCAGCTTCTAAGCGTGCAATTTCTGCAGCTTCGTTTGTAATTGATTTCTTTTCGATGTTAAATTCAGGATTTTCAAGTCTGAAAGCCTTTGCAATAGCAATCCCACTTGATGCAGCGATCCCTTGAATGTTAAGAGTCATTATTCTCCTAATCCTTCGTTTTTCATAGTTTCTTCGATAGCTGCTAGTGCTTGAGCTGCATCATCACCATTTGCAGTGATTTTAATTTCTGCGCCTTGTTGAATACCTAAAGACATAACGCCCATGATTGATTTTAAGTTAACGTTCTTTCCGTTATACTCTAAGTTAATGTCAGAACCAAATTTGCTTGCAGTGTTTACAAGTAGAGTTGCTGGACGAGCATGAATTCCTGAGTCGCTAGTTACTTTAAAGATTTTTTCCATGATAATTTATCTCCTTTAAATTACAGTATTTTTTAGTTGTATAGACGTGAGTACTACATCATCTATTGTATATAATAGGCGATGTTCGGTCAACCACATCGCCTATTATAATTATAAACATTTTGCGTCAAATTCCTACTGAATGTCAATAATAGCGTTTTCGCCCTTCTTAACATTTCCATCTTTTTTCAATTCGACTTGTTGCCCTTGTTGTAAATTCGTAAATACAATTGGTGTAATGATAGATGGTGCATTTTCTTTTACAAATGCAAGATCTACTTTTAATAATGGCTGTCCTTGTTTCACTTTGTCACCTTGCGCTACAAGTGCTTCAAAACCTTCACCATTTAATTTTACAGTATCAATACCGAAGTGGATTAAAATTTCTTTTCCGCCTTCAGATTGAATACCAATTGCATGTTTTGTAGGGAATACGTTGACAATTTCACCGTTAACTGGAGAAACTACTGTTCCTTCTGTTGGCTCAATTGCAAATCCATCTCCCATCATTTTTCCTGAGAATACTTGATCCGGCACTTCTGTAATTGGTAGGATTTTCCCTTCAATTGGTGAAACGATTGTTTCGTTTTCATCAACTTTCTGAGGAGCTTCTTCTACTTTTACAGGTTCTGCTTTTTCAACATGAGGTGTACGACCTGACATAATATCATGAATTTGTGATTTTAATGTGTCAGATTTCGGTCCAAAAATAGCTTGAATGTTATTTCCAACTTCAAGTACACCAGCTGCTCCAAGCTCTTTTAAACGATCTTTGTTTACATTCTTTTGTTCGTTAACTTGAACACGTAAACGAGTAATACAAGCGTCTAAAGAAGCAATGTTTTCTTTACCACCAAGTGCTACTAATACTTCACGAGGAAGTTCACCAGCTTCTGCTTTTCCTGCACCTTCATTCGCATTTGCAACTTCACGGCCAGGTGTTTTTAAATCCCATTTACGGATTGCAAATCGGAATCCGAAGTAGTAAATAACTGCTAGTACAAGACCAACAATAATTACCCACCACCATGCCGTACGGCCTGGTAGTACACCGAATAATAGGAAGTCGATTAAACCACCAGAGAATGTCATACCAATTTTAACACCTAAAATTTGCATTGTCATAAATGATAGACCAGCGAATACAGCGTGAATTCCGAATAATACTGGTGCTACGAATAAGAATGAAAATTCAAGTGGCTCTGTAATACCTGTTAAGAAAGATGTTAATGCAGCAGAACCTAAAATACCAGCTGCTAATTTTTTATTTTCTGGACGTGCTTCATGGTACATTGCTAAAGCTGCTGCTGGAAGACCGAACATCATGAACGGATACTTACCAGTTGTAAATGTACCTGCTGTTAATTCTACACCGTCTTTTAACTGTGCCATAAAGATTTTTTGGTCACCACGAATTAATTCGCCAGCCGCATTTGTATACTGACCGAATTCGAACCAGAACGGTGAATAGAAAATGTGATGTAATCCAAATGGAATTAATGAACGTTCAATTAAACCGAAAATAAATGCTGCTAACGTTCTATTTGCATCAATCATTTGATGTGAGAACGTGTTTAAGCCACCTTGAATGTATGGCCAAACGAAGCACATGATAATACCTACTATTAAAGAGAATGTTGCAGTTGCGATCGGTACGAAACGCTTACCTGCAAAGAAACCTAAGTATGATGGTAATTCAATGTTGAAGTATTTATTATAGCAATATGCCGCTACTATCCCGACGATAATACCACCAAACACTCCAGTTTGTAGCGTTGGAATTCCTAATACGTTTGCATACGCTGGATCTGCAAATCCAATTTTTACTGGGTCTGCTCCAGAACTTGTTACTTTCACTAGCTTATCTACTTCTAAGAACACACTCATCGTTTTGTTCATAATTAAGTAGCCAACGAACGCTGCTAAACCAGCTACTCCGTCTCCACCAGCTAAACCAATTGCTACCCCAACTGCAAATAATAATGCAAGGTTAGCGAAAATAATATCACCAGATTGTTCCATAATTTTTGCTACCATTACGAACCAATCTGCTTTTAATGCAGGAATAACATTTGTTAACTGTGGATTTTGAAATGCATTACCAAATCCAAGTAAAATACCTGCTGCCGGTAAAATCGCAACTGGAAGCATTAACGCTTTTCCGACTTTTTGAAGAACACCAAAGATCTTCTTAAACATGGAAACCCTTCCTCTCTTATCTATATTGATACCTTCCGACAAACGCCAAAAAGACATGAGGAAAAAAAGATAGAACGATAGCTATACAAAGGGTAGTATATCCCTTTCTCTAGCTTACATTCCTTACTTTTCTCCACTCATGCCTGATCGAATCAGTAACACGTGTCAAAAATAGGTTTACGTATAAGTTCACTATAATTAAGGCAAACGTTTTCGTTTTATACCTTAATGTGTTTGTCGAAATTTGTATAACTTTGCAATAGTTATTATACATAACTATTGTAAGCGATTCAATGATTTTTTTTAACGTTTTCATTTTCGACAAAAATATATGTCTTTTTACACATGCTCTGCCTTCACTAAGCGCTGCAGGTGCATCGTTAAATATATACTCTCTGCTTCATAAACAGGAAGTTGCAATTCTTTTTGCATAACCTTAACTAGCTTCCAAGCTAAATTATAACAGACAGGATATTCCGCCTTTAATAAATCAGCAAAACTTTGCGATTCCTCTACTTTTTCTCCTTTTTTCACCCTCTCAATAGCATATTGAAGATGACGAATAAGGCGTAAATAGTGAATACTTTCTTGGTCTAATGTAATTTGTAAGTTCGTCTCAATTAAAGATACAAGCTGTGCAATGAGACGGGAGTTTTGATTAACTGAAGATAAATCTGAATTTGTAAGTGAACTGTAAATATGGAGTGCAATAAACCCGATTTCTCCTTCTGGCAATGTAATTTGCAAACGAGAATTTAAAAGGTTTACAACACCTTCAGCAATTTTATATTCCTCTGGATAGAGCATTTTCGTTTCAACTAAAAAAGGATTATCAATTGTAAACCCTTGTTTTAAACGCTTAATTGCAAAAGAAATATGATCTGTTAAAGCGATATGAATATGTTCATTCAATGGAGATTTTGCTTTTTCTTGAATATAGAACATAATATCATTCATTAATTCAATTAATTTTTCACTCACATGTGGAACTAGCAGTTTGTATTGTTCACGATCACGTTCATTTTTTAGAACAAACATTTTTTCAATTTGTTCTTGCTCCAATACATCTTTCGCTTTTTTCCCAAATCCAATTCCTTTACCAATCACTACTACTTCCTCATGTTCAGGATGGCTAGCAATGATGACATTATTATTTAAAACTTTTTTAATTTCTAGATAATTACTCATATAACACCACCCTCGTACTTAAATAGCCTGCTTTTATGTTACAGAACATTCTTCTTTGTCGTCAATGTAAAACATCTACCATTTCATAAAAATTCATTTTTTAGACATGTTTATATATGATGCGTATAATGTAAGAGCAACTGTACATAGAAAGGAGATAACAACATGATTAAAATGTTTGTAAGTGATATCGACGGTACAATGATGCAACACGGAGGTTTAATTGACGAACAAGATATTGTAGCACTTCGTAGTCTTGCTGAACAAAATGTGATTCTTTGTTTCGCTTCTGGCCGACTTGATAATGAAATTGCAGACTTAATGAAAGCTGTAAATACAAATTTCCACCGCATTAGTGTGAATGGTGTTTTTGTATATACAAATGAAAATAAGCAGCTATTATCTGCAACTTTTGATTCCAGCATTCTTCCTGAATTGTTACACATGACGAATGAAGATCCTTATTTCCGTTATGTTAGTGATGAACATAATTACTACATTGAAGAAAAAACACCGTTTATTCACGAACTTGAGCAACAAGTAACGATGACTTCTGTCGAAGAACCAAATTTATTACAGAAAATAGATGATACAATTTTCCCGAATAAAATTTCTGTCGGTGGAACAAAGGAGAGCTTGCAACTCCTTCAGAAAAAAATTGATGAAAAATTTCATGGAAAAGTTAGTACGTTCATTTCAGCAGAACAATGCTTAGATGTAATGCCACCTAATATTAGTAAAGGTTCTGCTATTTCTGTTTTATTAAAAGAGTTTCAATTACAACCAGAGGAAGTTGCTTGCATAGGGGATTCTTATAATGATATTCCAATGTTTGCTTTAACTCCTCACAGTTTTGCTATGGCTCAAGCAGATGACGCAGTAAAAGAACACGCTCACTATGTGGTAAATACAGTTAAAGATGCTGTTAACCACGTAATTGCTCATAATAAAAATACGACTCACTCCTTGTAAGGATGAGTCGTATTTTTTCTTTACATGTTAAACAATTTGACATTTACTGTACTTCACAAACTGAAATATATTATTTGTTACGTGCGATGTTTGTAATAAACTTATAACGATCTCCACGATAAATACATTTCACATACTCTAACGGTACTTCACCTTCTGAATATGACCATTGACGCATTACAAGCACTGGCGCCTTTTTAGGAATATGCAGATGTTCCGCTTCATTATCCGTTGCAATTGAAGCTTCGATTGATTGAGTAGCGCTAACAAGTTTGAAGCCCAGTTTTTTCTCTAAATGTTCATATAAAGATTGTTGCAATATTTCTTCGTTAATATCTTTTACAAGAGCTGGCGACAAATATGTCGTCTCAAAAGCAATCGGTTCATCGTCAGCTAAGCGAATACGCCTCACTTCATAAACCGACTCTCCCTCCTGTATTCTCAGCCGGTCTGCTATTTTCGCAGTAGCTGGAACTAGGCGGAAACTTAATAATTGACTACTTGGGTTCATCCCACGAGAAATCATATCTTCCGTGAATCCTGTCATTCCTTGCAATTTTTGTTCCACTTTCGGAAGTTGGACAAACGTACCGATTCCACGTTTCCGATATAAATAACCTTGTTCCACTAAATTATTAATCGCCTGTCTGATTGTCATACGACTCACTTCGAACTTATCGCAAAGTTCATTCTCAGATGGGATTTTATCTCCCGGCTTCCATTCGCCGTCCTCAATTAGCTGTTTCACCCACTCTTGAATCTGATAATAGATCGGAAATGGTGAATACTTGTCGATGTTCATCAGCAATCGCCTCACTGCATAAAGATAGAGCTTCTTGATCAGCGATTACGGTTACATTCGGATGACGTTGTAAAACTGTAGCAGGACACGCTTCACTATATGCACCTTGCAATAATTCTTTAACAGCTTCTGCCTTTTTAGAACCCATAGCAACAAGTAGAATTTGTTTCGCTTTCATAATGCTTCCAATTCCCATTGTAATTGCATGAGTTGGCACATCTTCTTCTTTTTCGAAGAAGCGAAGGTTTGCTTGGCGTGTAGATTCTGTTAATTCAACAATGTTTGTTGGAGAATTAAACGGTGTTCCTGGTTCGTTAAATCCGATGTGACCGTTTTCACCGATTCCAAGAATCTGTAGGTCAACTGGGTTAGCAGCTAGAATGCCCTCGTAACGTTTGCACTCTTCCTCTAAATCACTTGCCATCCCGTTTGGTACATAAGTTTGTTTAAATGGAAGATGATCAAACAACTGTTCTTGCATGAAATAGTGATAGCTGTTTTTATCTTCATGTGGTAAATTTACGTACTCATCTAAGTTTACAGTGGTTACACGGCTTGTATCAAGTTTATTTTTTCGCATTTCTGCATAAATACCTAATGGAGAGCTTCCTGTAGCCATTCCTAATGTTGGATTTTCTTTTGTTTTTACAACTTCTTCAATTAATTTATAACCTGCTTCTGCTAGTTCTTCTGGAGTTTTTACAACAAGAATATTCATTTCATTACTTCCCTTCCTTCATATGAATTCCTAAACGAACCGTATCATATACATGTAAATCTTCATTCATCACAACAAAGTCTGCATCTTTTCCTACCGCTAATGCACCTTTATTATTTAATCCAAACTCTTCTGCTTGGTTCACTGATGTCATTAGTACTGCATCTTCGATTGAACAACCTGTAAATTCAATTACATTTCGGAAAGCTTGATCCATTTTTAGAATACTACCAGCTAACGTTCCATCTTCTAATCGAGCACTACCATCTTTTACATGTACTGGCTGTCCGCCAAGCTCATATAATCCATCTTCAAGACCTTTTGCACGCATTGCATCAGTAATAACACTTACTTTTTTCGGCCCTTTTAATTTATATGCTAATTTCACCATATCCGGGTGAATGTGAATACCATCTGTAATTACTTCAACCATTACATCTGGATTTAATAACACATGACCAACAACTCCTGGTTCACGGTGATGTAATCCACGCATTTGATTGTATAAATGCGTTGCATGTGTAATGTTTCTATTTTTTAGTTGCGCATCAATTGCATCGGTATGTCCCATTGTGCCAACAACACCAGTTTCAGCAAGATATTGCTCAAACTGTAACGCACCTTCTTCTTCAGGTGCATATGTTACTAATTTAATTAAATTTCCGCTTGCTTCCTGCCATTGTTTAAATTGTTCAATATTCGCAGGAACAATATGTTCAAGTGGTTGTGCACCTGCACGTTTCTTTGAAACATACGGTCCTTCTAAGTGAATATATTCGAAATGTGCTCCTTTTTCTTTCGCTTCCTTCGCAGCATGTAGTGCTGCTTCGATTGCTTCTGGAGCTTGTGTCATTGTTGTTGGGAAGTAAGTTGTAACTCCTTCTTTTAACATTTCTTTACCTAGAGTTACTAACCCATCGCTATTTGCATCCATCGCATCAATATCGTATCCACCATGAATATGAACATCAATCATACCTGGAATCACAATTTTCCCTGCCGCATCTAAAACCGCTTCATTTTCTTGTGATACATATTGAGCCATCAAACCAATTTCTTTAATTGTTTCTGTGTAACGAATAAATCCGTTTTCCACTACTTCTTGACCTGTATAAATTTTGGCATTGATGACAACTTGCGTTTTCATTTTCATCGATCCTTTCCCATGAAATACCTACTTGTTATTATTACCTTATTCGCCTAATTCCATCTTAATATATGCACGAGTAGTTGTCTATACATTCTAATGAAATTTCCTCTTTGTTTAACAAAAAGGAAACTTAGTACGTCTCTCGCAATTATAATATATGTTATTCATTTTTTCCAAAAAGGAACAATATCATCTATTGTATGAATCACTTAAGTAATGGCATTAATCCGCTAGACCCAATTGTAATATGTTCGCCGTCTGTTTCCATTTCTACTGTACGCTTATTTGTTCCATACATCATTATACCATGCTGTTTTAATCGTCTCACTACACTTTGATGCGGATGTCCATACGGATTTCTGCTACCATAAGAAAGAATCGCGAACTGTGGTTCTACCTTCTTTATAAACCTTTCACTTGTTGAAGTGTACGAGCCATGATGTCCCACCTTTAACACATCTGCATGTACATCAAATTGCTTTAATATTTCAGTTTCCGTTCGCACATCAGCATCACCCATTAGTAAAAAATCTGCCTTACCATACCGAATCTTTAATACAATTGAAGATTCATTATTTTCATCTTTGGACTTCCCATTGTTTAATACTTGTATGGAAACATGCGGATCTAGCGGTATGTATTGTCCCTCTTTTACTGAAATGAAAGGGATTCCCCTTTTCTTTATATGATTTCGATACGTATGATAAGTAAGAGAACTATATGTTTTTCCACTATCTAATATAAGTGATACCGGCATCTGCTCTACAATCGGAATGAGTCCTCCAATGTGATCCATATCCGGATGAGTACTGACGATAGCATCTAAATGGTTAATTCCTTTTTCAATTAGTTTTTGGATAACAACCTCACCAGCTTCATAAGGCCCTCCATCAATTAACATCGTTTGTCCATTTGGCAATATAATAAGTGTTGCATCACCTTGTCCAACTTTTAAGAAACTCACTTTCATTTTACCAAAATGTTGCCGCTGCATATGTAAAGGAGACGCGGTATGAATAGACATCATATACCTTTTGGCAGATGCACTATTTAAAGAAAAGCATAACAAAACAGAAACTAATAATAAAACACTTCGTATACCTCTCATAACTCGTCTCCTTTTTTCAATTAGTATGGCACGGTATATAATTGATATACAAAAAAGCTTAGCAAAATGCTAAGCTTTTATTTCGATATCTCTTGTAAAGAACCGAAGAATAAATCCGCTTCATTCATTTGTTCGTTTTCTTCAGAAAGCGGAGGTAAATCATCTAATGTTTTTAATCCAAATGTGTCTAAAAATTCTTTTGTCGTTCCATATAAAATCGGACGCCCAGGTCCTTCTGCTCTTCCCATTTCTTTTATAAGTAAGTGTGATACTAACGTTTGTAACGCCTTATCGGTTTTTACCCCTCTAATCTCTTCCATTTCTGTTCTTGTAATGGGTTGACGATATGCAACAATTGCTAACGTTTCTAGCGCAGCCTGAGAGAGTGAAGCAGCTGTTGGGATATCTATTAGTTTTTGATAGTACGACGCATGTTCTTTCTTTGTAGCAAAACGATATACTTTTGCATACTGTACAATTTGCAAACCTCGGTGTGCACCTTCACATTCTTTTTGCATTTCTTCTAAAATATCGATTACTTCGTTTCCTTCAATTTCAAGGACTTTTGCTATTTGTTCAGGAGAAATCCCTTCATCACCAGAAACAAATAAAAGCCCTTCAATGATTGATTTCTGTTCTGTTCTATCCATCTTACGAGCTCCTTCCTCCTATTTTCTCCATAAAAATACACATCAAAAAACCGAATCACAATCAATGCGTTCGGTTCAATATTTTTTCTCTTGTTCCAAACGATACATTCAAACCTAGCATGAGATATACTATTTCTATCCCATTTTCCATACTAACTCTATGCAGATTTAGTATAGCTTGATACGAAAATTTCATCAAAATTATGTTCTTGTTCAATTACGATTTGTTGATTTTTCATAAGCTCAAGAACCGCTAAAAATGTTACAACCATGATTTCCCGTTCATCATCAACAAACAAATCATAAAAACTTTGACGACCACCTTGTAGTTCTAACAGCTTTAAAATATCCGTCATACGCTGTTCAATTGGTATTTCTTGACGAGTAATACGTGTTGTCACAGGTTTCTTTGCTTTTTTACGGCGCATTAATTTTTGAAATGCCGCTAGCATATCATATAACGTAACATCAAGAGGCAAGCTTGTCTCCTCTTCTTGTTGCAACGATGTAAAATCAATTGGCGGACGTGTATATAGCTGTGCTCTTTCTTGTTCTCTTTCTTTTAGTTCAGTAGCAACTTGCTTATATTTCTTATATTCAATTAACCTCTCCATCAATTCTTGACGAGGATCATCTATAAAGTCATCACCGTTATCAAGTACATCTTCTTCATGTTTCGGCAACAACATTTTACTTTTAATTTGTAATAACGTTGCAGCCATTACTAAATACTCACTTGCAACATCTAATTGTAGTTCTTTCATCGTATGAACATAAGATAAATATTGCTCTGTAATTTCCGCTACAGGAATATTATATATATCAATTTCATAACGATGTATTAAATGTAACAATAAATCTAAAGGCCCTTCAAAAGCCTCTACTTTAAAATTATACTGCACAAAGCATCCCACCACATTTTTTCTATAACAACATAAGTATAGAGCATACTCATGTTCTATCCAACCTTTTTAAGAAATTTAATTAAAAATAGACCTATGCCTATGGCATCATGCCCACCACTTCATATGATAACAGTGTAGTAAGAACAATGTAGGAGGTCAAAAAACTATGGGTCACGTTGATTGTGGTTTTAGCGGTGGGTTCGCATTACTTGTTGTATTGTTTATTTTACTCATTATTGTAGGGGCAGCTTGCTTCTGCTAATATGAACAATAACGACTAGGGAGAAATTCCCTAGTCGTTTATTGTTCATATTTCTATGATAAACTTATACTTATAACCGTTAGATAGGGGCGAAGAAAATGTATCCTACGGAATACATACAGTTTTTAATTCATTTTCACGGAGATTATGATTATTTTGAATGCCACGAAATACTGGAAGAATATTGGAAAATAAAACCGAGAGGAAATCGGGATCATTATTTAGTCGGCCTCATTCAAATTGCAGTTTCTTTATACCATCACAGACGCTCTAACTGGAATGGCGCAGAGAAGATGATGAAAAGCGCCATAATGATTTTAGAAAAAAACAGTGCACATTTACTTCGTTTAGGAATAAATGAGGCACAACTTCTGTTCTTACTCAAAGATAAATTGCAATCTATCCAGAAAAAAGAAAGTTTTACACCGTTATTTTTACCATTGTCGGATACAACATTAGAAAAGTACTGCATAGAATTATGTCAGAAACAAAACCTTCCTTGGAAAGACGTGAATGCTACTTCTAATGAATTTATAATACATAAGCACACATTACGTGATCGAACAGAAGTCATCGCTGAACGAAACGAACAATTACAAAAAAGAAAGCAGAGATAATAAACTACTTATCTCTGCTTTCACGAATGTATATTTTGTTCAAGCTCTTTACACTTTTTGCAAAAACTTGCTGTTTGCTCATTTCCGCAAATTGTAAATTCAAGAAATTTACTCTTTAACTCTTGAACCATCTTCGTCCCAATACCCATATGACGGTGAGATGGATTCACACTCAAATGCTGAATTTCCAAAACTTGATTCTCTTTTTTTACAATCCCCATTATCCCAACAAAATCTTCGTTTTGTTTCCACAAATACAATTGCCAATCATCCTTTGCTTCATAATCTTTCATAGTCAATTGTAATGTTTTCACATCTTTTTCAGTTGGCATAAATGAAAGAAGCCCCATTGCAATCTTTTCATAACTTTTTTTAAAACGAATTAACATAACCCTTATCCCTTCTTACAAAAGTTACAAACTATTAAATCCCCTCAATCACTCTTTTCATATCACATTCATTTTACAATATTTTCAACAGAGTGAGAAGAGCTTAAAACAACTTGATAATCATACAAAGCGAAAAGAAGAAAGTCAAATATACGTTTCATTACTATTTTTGTTAAGTAGATAAAAGAAGAAACACTGTTATATGAAAGTGAAAAGAAACATCCACCGCTCATTATCACTTCACTATTCATCACCTTAGAGCAGATGAATTCTAGCAAAATGAATGTAATAAACAACTTTTATTGAAATGTGTAATCTAATGTATTCTATGTAATTTGTTAATATTTTGTTCTCATAAGCGACTTATTTTCACTACAATCACATTACTACTTGTATCATGTACCGTAAACGAAATACCCATTCCTATTAAAAAAAGAGAGCAATAGCTCTCTTTTCTCATTCACTTATTCTTCCCAAACTTTAACTTCTTTCATTACATCACCTTGACGCATGTTTAATACTGTTTCAATACCGCTTGTTACTTTACCGAATACAGTATGTACACCATCTAAGTGTGGCTGTGGCTCATGAACGATAAAGAATTGGCTACCGCCTGTGTTACGGCCAGCATGAGCCATAGAAAGTGATCCTACAAGGTGTCTATGAGGATTTCCATCAGTTTCACATGGGATAGAGTAACCTGGGCCACCCGCACCTGTTCCTGTTGGGTCTCCACCTTGGCTTACGAAGCCAGGAATAACGCGGTGGAATGTCACACCATCATAAAATCCTTGCTCTGCTAGTTTTTTAAAGTTTTCTACTGTTTTTGGTGCCTCTTCTGGGAAAAATTCCAAATCGATTTTTTCACCATTTTCCATTACTATGTATCCTAAAGTTTTCATACGTATATGTCTCCTTTCAACTATCTCAGCACTATATTACCACATTCATGACTAGAAACAAAAAGAATCCGACAATCTACATACTTCTTTTTTGAAATGTGGAAAAAGCTAGGTGACAAATAAGAAATATATACTATAATAACTGTGTTGCCCGAAAATTTTAGAAAGAGAAAGGGAGCGATTTTTCGTGAAAACGAAATTACTAGCTCTGCTATTAGCTGTAGCAGTATTTATTATGCCAACAGCTTCGTTTGCAGACATCATCGAAGGAGAATCAATTGTTACACTAGGAGAAAACTTGTCTGAACAACAAAAACAAGATCTGTTAAAAGAAATGAAAGCACCAAAAGATGCTACAATTATTACTGTGTCTAATGCGGAAGAACATAAATTTCTAGAAGGGATTGTTCCAAAAGCGCAAATTGGTACGAGAGCAATTTCCTCTTCTATGATCACATACACAAAGCCAGGTTCTGGTCTCATTGTACGTTCAAAAAACATTAATTCAATAACAGATGCAATGTACACAAACGCACTTATTACAGCAGGTGTGAAAGATGCAGAAATTCAAATTACTGCACCATTTAAAGTTTCTGGAACTGCTGCTTTAACTGGTTTAATGAAAGCCTATGAAACAACATCAAACAAAGCAATTCCTGAGGAAGTAAAAAAAGTAGCCAATGAAGAAATGGTGCAAACATCCCAGCTCGGCGATAAAATTGGTGAAGAAAAAGCAGTTCAACTTGTTGCGAAAATTAAAGAAGAAATTGCCAAAGAGCAGCCAAAAACGACTGAAGATTTACGTTCATTAATTAAAAAAATTGCGGATCAACTTGGTATTACATTAACGGATGAACAGTTAGATAACTTAGTTGCTCTATTTGATAAAATGAAAAATCTTAACATTGATTGGAATCAAGTTGGCAGTCAGTTAAATAAAGCAAAAGAACACGTTTCTGCCTTTTTAGGATCTGAAGAAGGGCAAAGTTTCCTAGATAAAGTGAAAGATTTCTTCTCAAGTATCATTGATTTTGTTAAATCGTTATTCAAGTAAAAAGAAGCTCGCTAGTAGCGAGCTTCTTTTTTATACAAGTAACGGCAATTTCATAATAGCTTCTTCAACCGAACGAACAATATGATTCGCTTTCTCCTTCACATATGGATGAGCATGGTGCAGAGTAAATGAATGCGGGGTTACTTCAAACATAGAAATATCATTGAAAGAATCTCCAATGCATGCAACTTCATTTGCTTCAATTTGCAAATGTTCCATTAGTCGTCTTAAAGCACTCCCTTTACTTACTCCCCTTGGCATAATGTCAACATAGCGTTTACCAGACATAAAAACTTCCGCTTCGTTCTGAAATGTATCTCGTAATTCTTGATCTAATGCTTCAATTGTCTCTTCTTCCCCAAAAACAAACAATTTCGCAGGATGTACAGTTTTACCAAATTCCTCTTCTAACGCTTCAATTTCAGCGATATGCACGCCCATATACACTTCAAAATTATGGTGATGTTCATTCTTCCTTTTTGTATATCGCTGCTCATTTGCACAAACAATATCCGCTAGTCCTTTTTTATGTATATATCGATATATTTCCTGGGCAACCGTATTTTCAAAACTCGATTCATAAAATAAATTCCCATCCGGAAGTAACATTGTCGCTCCATTTAAGCCAGTTGTGTAATATGGGAATGCAAACCTATTTACGACTTCATCAATTCGATGAGTAAAGCGGCCTGAGGCAAAACAAATATTTGTCCCTTTTTCAGCTAACCAACAAATTGCACGTTCATCTTCTTTTTGCATATGATTTACATTGTAAACGAGCGTGTCGTCTAAATCACTTACAAATAATTTAATCATGTCCTCTTCCCCTTCCATACACAATATCTACTCTAAGTGTACACAAAAAATGTTTGATTTTTGTTAAAAAACAATAAATTTTTGCTAAAAAAATAAACGGGTGTATAATCCCGTTTATTTTTGTCTTTTTACATTTTGAGGTCTTACAATACTTGGTCGTACTTTTAAACTAGACATCGTCGGACGGAGTAGAATTTTTGTTAATGCGCCCCAATCAAATGGTAAAAACGGCCATAAATAAGGGGTTTGCAAACTTTTTATAGACGTTAAAAATAAAATCAATATCGTCATACCAATTACAAATCCCATCTCATGAAAGAGACCTGTCAAAATAATAACAAACAATTTTCCAACCTTATTTCCAAGTCCTAATTCATAACTCGGTGTTGCATATGCCCCGATCATAGAAACTGCTACATACAAAATAACTTCTGGTACAAACAAACCTACATCAATTGCTATTTGACCAATTAATATGGCAGAAATTAATCCTGCTGCAGACGATAACGGCGTTGGAGTATGAATGGCTGCCATCCTTAAAAATTCAAGCCCTACTTCTGCCATTATCACCTGTAATAAAATTGGTAAATGTGTCATCTTAGTCGGTCCAATAAAAGCAAGATTTTCTGGTAAAAGAGTTGGATCAAATACAAACACTAACCAAAACGGTAGTAAAAACAAGGAGAATAAGACACCTAAAAAGCGTACCCAACGTAAAAATGTTCCGACAGCTGGATTTTGTCTAAACTCTTCTGCATGCTGTAAATGATGAAAATATGTTGTTGGCGTAATCATAGCACTCGGTGATGTATCAACTAGTACTAGAACATGTCCTTCTAATAAATGATTTGCTGCTACATCCGGTCTTTCTGTATATCGAATAAGCGGGAATGGGTTATAGCTTTGCTTTACAACAAATTCTTCCACTGTTTTATCCGCCATCGTAATGCCATCGACATCGATGTTATTTAATTCTTGTTTTATAATCTTTACTAAATCTGGATTTGCCACATCTTGTACATATGTAATACAAATATCCGTTTGCGATCGATCCCCTACTCGAATAATTTCATTTCGAAGACGTGGATCTCGAATTCTTCTACGAATTAACGCTGTATTTACAACGATATTTTCAACAAATCCATCTCTCGCACCGCGTACTACTTTTTCAGTATCTGGCTCTGTCGGTGTTCGTCCTGGGTAGCTACGAACATCTATCGCAAACGCTTCTGTTTCGCCTTCCACAAATATAATAATAAGCCCTGATAACGCTTGAACCATTACTTCATCCATCGTTTTCACTTTACTTACTTGCTGATGAATTAAACGATTCTCTAAAAGCTTTACTGTATCTTCTTCAACATCCCTTATTTCATTCGTATCCACAGCTTCTTCTAAAATAGGAATAATATAATTCGTATCACAAAGTCCATTTACGAATAACACAGCAATTTCTTTATTCAAAATTTGAAATTTACGAATACCAACATCAAATGTAACGCCTAATCCAACCGTTTGTTTTAAATAATTTTCATTGTCACTTATGAAAGTTGAAATAGGGATATCTATTTTTTTAGGCTTCGTCATAAAACCCACTCCTTTCCAAAATTAACTGAATTGCTTTTTTCGTAATTGGTGAGCCTCTCTCCCATTCATCATTTCCACACATCTTACCAATATCACCAATTCCAACAATGACAGGAACATTCAAATCATCTAAACAATAAATTGTATCTCCACTAATTCTGCCAATTTCACCATCTGGGAGTCCAAACTTATCAACGCCATATTCCGTTAAATTCCCGTTTCGATCCACGCTTACATCTACACGTGCCCATTCCCAATGATGTGTATTAGACGCTACCGCTAAAATCCCAAGTACATCAATTTGTTTATGCGTGGCTACATATTTTAAAGCTTTTTCACCAGATCCTTCTCCAATAAATCCACTGTCATCAAACATGACAAATACAGGGTCATATGGCGTTTGCATAATAAGCTCAACAACTTTCTTCCCTGTCAATTTGGTTGGATTGCTTTGTGATGCTGAAATACACCTTCCCCCAAATTCCTTCGTTAAAAGCTCAATTGTTCGCTTTGCATATTCATCTCCATCTGTGACCAAAACAACCCTTCGTCTCATTTGATTTATCCTTTCGGTTTACATATAAGTGCTATAAAAAATGAAAATAATATTGCTGCAGAAATACCTGCAGATGTTAAACTAAACATACCCATACCAATCCCTATATATCCATGTTTTTCTGCCGCATGCATTGCCCCGTGTAATAGGGAATGTCCAAAACTTGTAATAGGAACTGTCGCCCCAGCACCAGCAAACTTTATAAGCTTATCGTACAATCCAAATCCATCTAAAACTGCTCCTATCACCACAAAGGTAGCCATTAAATGAGCTGGTGTTAACTTTGCAAAATCTAACAATACTTGTCCAACTAGACAAATAGCGCCTCCTACAAGAAATGCATATATAAAATCCACAATTCACTCTCCCTTCACTCTCTCAAATACGACACCATGTGCAATTGTTGGAATTGTTTCTTTCTGCTGCATCATCATCGGGCTTAATAACGCGCCAGTAGCAACGACAAAAATTCGTTGTAAATTCCCTTTTTGCATCTCGCTTAATAAATGACCATATGTGACAACAGCTGAACAAGCACAACCACTACCACCTGCAAATACTTCTTCTTGACCCGAATCATAAATCATTAATCCGCAATCATTATATATATGCCCAATATCATAACCTTCTTCCAGTAACAGTTGTTTCGCGATCGGTGTCCCAATAGCAGATAAATCACCGGTAACAATCACATCATAATCATTGGCACTTCTCTTCAAATCTTCAAAATGCTGCTGAATTGTATGAGCTGCAGCCGGCGCCATCGCCGATCCCATATCTAAAGGGTTCGCAATTCCTAAATCTTGTACTTTTCCAATCGTAGCCGACGTAATTTTAATGGCACTTTTTTCTTTACTAATTAATATGGATCCCGCACCTGTAACAGTGGAATTTGCTGTTCCTGGTTTTTGTCCCCCATACTCTGTTGGATAACGAAACTGTCTTTCAGCTGTTGCATTATGACTACTTACCGTCGCTAAAACACGATTTGCGAATCCACCATCTATAAAGGCTGATCCGACCGCTAAAGTCTCCATCGAGGTCGCACAAGCACTAAACATGCCTAAAAAGGGAATTCCCCACTTACGCGCAACGTAATTTGCTGTTACTGTTTGATTTAATAAGTCACCCGCTAAAAAGAAATCAATTTGTGATGTTTCTACATTTGCTTTTTGCATGACTTGTTGAATAGAATCTGACATTAATCTTCGTTCCGCAAGCTCCCAGTTTTCCTCTCCGCAATGTAAATCATCATATGAAATATCAAATTCCTTTCCAAGAGGGCCTTCAGCTTCTTTTGGACCGACGGCAGTACCGGTTGCATTCACATAAATATCATTTTGAAATACCCACGTTTGTTTTCCTGTCAACCTCATACTAGCCCCTCCTTTAAGACATAAAAATTTTAAAAGTATATCTTATTAACCCAATAATGTACGCCCCGACAACACCAAAAACGATTACACTTCCCGCTAGCTTAAACATGTTTGTAGCAACCCCAAGTACAATTCCTTCACTCTTATGCTCTAGCGCAGCACTTGCCATAGAATTCGCAAATCCCGTAACAGGTACGGCCGAACCTGCTCCAGCAAATTGACCGATTTTATCATATACACCACAACCTGTTAAAATCGCCGATAATAGTACAAGAGTTGCGACTGTTGGATTTCCTGCCTCTTGTTCACTAAAATGAAAATAATGTATATAAAATTTCATCAATACTTCTCCGATTGTACAAATGAATCCACCTACAAAAAATGCCTTAACACAATTTATAAAATAATTTGGCTTCGGATGGTACTCCTTCACTTTATTTACGTAATCGTCCTTTAGTTTTCGCCCTGTCATTTATATATTGCCTCCTACTTTACGAAATAAATCCAGTGAAACAACGAGCCTATTACTTTTCCAAGTACAAGAGCAACGAGTAAAACAACAATCTTCCCCTCTACCCCTACTCGTTTCGCTAAAATAGGTAGAACATTTAACACTTCCGTTAATGCGGCAGCGAGCATTCCAATGAATGTGCCACAAAATATTCCTAATATAACAAGCCAATATTGCGATGTTTGAAATGTAATATTTTTCAAACTACACCAAGCTCCTGTTAATGTACCTGCAATAACTGCCCACTCAAAATATTGAATGTGCTTTCCACTTCTCGTTAATTGAGCTAGACGAGGGATTATACCAAGTACAGCTAAAAACGCAACATATCCGCTACCTACAGCAATTCCTCCTGCTAAAGCAATTAAAATAACGAATCCAGACTCAATCATCGGTAAGTTGTTTCATATTATCCTTGTTTTCATGAACAATTACATATTGGTCAAGTGATTGCTGGTATTGGAACATCTCCACTTCTAACGGACTCGGCTCTTCATTAATACGCTTTTGAAATACATGATTAAAAAATAAAACCATGCCTAGCCCAAGACCTAATGAATAAGGAATTTGAAATAAAAGTGGTTGCGCCTTAAATTCTCCCGTAATCATGTAATATAACCGTTGGTGCACTTGTTGCATGCTTACATCTTCATGAAAATATATAATGGCAAGGGCTGCTCCAATGAAAAGTAACAACCATACAAGTCCGAAAAAAATCGGATGTACTTTCTTTTTTTCATATATAATTTCAACAAGAGTTTGTCCAGAACCGAGTAAATTAATTTGTATATGAGCGGTTTTTCGCCTAATAATCTCAATTATTTTCATAACATCAATTACAACATGCGTTTTATCACGCGCTGTAATTTTATAAATTACCTCATCCTGTAACGACTGAACTACTGCAGCATCTCCGGCAAGTTGAGCAACATCTCCCAGCTTTACTTCATACGTAGGAGAAACTTTTAATCGATTACGCATTTTAATATAAATTGTTTGTTCCAATTTCCATTCACCTCTTCACTCTTCCTCGTAGTTGTAGTATGGTTATTCAATTTTTTTCTAATACAATTTTTTCATAAAAAAACATCTGTACCATTTCGGTACAGATGTTTTTTAGTTTATGCTTTTTTCTTAAATAAATTTGCAATGCTTAATGCGAGCCCTCCCCAAATGACTACTATTCCAATAACCATCATCATAATCGCTGATCCACTCATTATGAAACACCTCGATCTTTCCATTCTTTTTCAAGCTTAGCAGAATCTGAATGTATTTGTGCATTCCATTTCTTTAAACTAATGATTAGCGCAATGATAAGGAACGCTGCTGCAATTGACCAACCATATGTTACGACAAACTCCGTTGAGTAACCTCCATAGTTCTTTTTAATATTTTGGATTGTACCATCAATTAACATGTACCCTAACATAAGCGGAGTAATAACGAGTAAACTCACCCTCCAAAACGTCCCTAACTTAATATCAGATACGAAGTTTGCGTGATTTTGATAAACTGGTAAACGACGTAAAATGAGTCCTATCGTAACTACTTCCGCTAGAGCAATCGTAATTAATCCGAAGTTATTAGCGAAGTAATCCACAACATCTAGGAACATAAGCCCGCCACGTGTCGCAAAAACGAGAGAAACGAGTACGAGAAGCGTCCCCATAATTCCAATTGTTTTCTGGCGACTTAAGCTGAACTTTTCAGATACAGCAGCAAAACATACTTCCGCAAGCGAGATGAGGGATGTAATTCCGGCAACCGTTAATGATAAGAAAAATAATACGCCAAATAAAGGTGACATCGGTAATTCATTAATAATTTGCGGGAATACTACGAACGCAAGCCCTACACCAGCACTTGCCACTTTATCAACTGGTACTCCCATATTATTTGCCATAAATCCAAGAGCCGCAAAGACCCCAATCCCTGCTAATAATTCAAATCCTGAGTTTGCAAATCCAGTAATAAAAGCGTTATTTGTTGTATCTGAGTTTTTCGGTAAATAACTAGAATACGTAATCATAATTCCAAATGCTAAAGATAAGCTAAAGAAGATTTGACCGTAAGCAGCAAGCCATACTTTTCCGTCAAAAATACGACTCCAATCTGGTTTAAAGAATGCATCTAATCCTTGCATCGCACCTTCCATCGTCACTGCACGAACTACGATAATAAGGAACATAACAACTAGTAAAGGGATGAAAATACGGTTCACAACTTCGATTCCTTTTTTAACTCCTTTAAAAGCAACACCAAGCACAATAATCCAAACGAGAGCTAGTGGAATTAATACTTCCGGTACGAGCCCTCCAAACTGTCCCGGTTTATCTGCAACATGTAAATACTCTTTAAATAAAAATGATTCCGTGTCTTTCCCCCATGCGCCAGTAATTGCAAAATACGTATAAGAAATAGACCAAGCAATAATTACTGCATAATATGTTGAAACGATAAACGTTACACACATTTGCCACCATCCGATGAATTCAGCACGCGGATGAATACGAAAGAACGTAAGTGGCGCTGAACCACGGTGACGATGCCCAAGAGCAAATTCAAACGCCAATAATGAAATACCAGTCGTTAATAATGCGAATAAGTACGGTAAAAAGAATGCGCCTCCTCCATTTTCATACGCCGTATAAGGAAAACGCCATATGTTTCCTAATCCAACGGCAGAGCCGACCGCTGCAAAAATGAATCCAGCCCTCGTTCCCCATTGTTGCCTCGTTTCCATATTTCCTTCCCCCTTTGTGACAAGTTCATAATTGGATTATATTTTAAATTTACTAAATTATCAATAAATTCTGTTAATTTTAAGAAAGTTTACAATCTCCTCCTATTAAAGTCATAAAAAAAGATCGAATAGATAACTATTCATCTATTCGATCTTTCATCTGTTTTAATATTTTCTTTTCAAGTCTTGAAACTTGCACTTGAGAAATCCCTATTCGCTCTGCTACTTCTGATTGAGTTTGGTCTTTATAATAGCGTAAATATACAATTAAACGCTCTCTCTCATCTAATTCTCTAATTGCTTCTTTTAAAGCAATTTTATCAAACCATTTCGTTTCAGATTGATCTGCAATTTGATCTAAAATAGTAATTGGATCTCCGTCGTTTTCATACACCGTTTCATGTATGGATGAAGGGGCACGACTCGCTTCTTGCGCCAGAACCACTTCCTCTGGCGTTAGTTCTAACGCTTCAGCTACTTCATTAATCGTTGGAGCCCTTCCGAATTCTTTCGAAAGCTCATCTCTCATCTTTCGAATTTTGTTTCCTGTTTCTTTTAAAGACCTACTTACTTTCACTGATCCATCATCACGTAAAAATCGTTGTATTTCGCCAATAATCATGGGAACTGCATATGTTGAAAATTTCACGTCGAAAGATAAATCAAATTTATCTACCGATTTTAAGAGTCCAATACATCCAATTTGAAACAAATCGTCTGGTTCGTATCCGCGATTAAGAAAACGTTGCACAACCGACCATACGAGACGCATATTACTTTGAACAATTGTATCTCTTGCTTGTTGATCTCCATCTTGACTTTTTTGAATTAACGCTTTTAGCTCGTGGTCCTTTAACTGAGGTTTCTTCTTCTCATTTTTGACCTCTATGTCCATAGGCTATTCTCCTTAATTGCATAGAGCGTTACTATTTGATAAGTATTTTGTCAAATGGATTGTTGTCCCGAAAGATTCGTTTGAAATAACTTCTACTTCATCCATAAAATTTTCCATGATAGTAAATCCCATTCCGGAACGCTCTAATTCAGGTTTAGTTGTAAAAAGGGGTTGTCTCGCTTCATCTAAATTAAAGATGCCAATCCCTTCATCTCGAATCGTGAGTTTCACCATTGCTTCTTCCAAAATTACAGAAATATAAACAACACCTTCTGCATTTCCTTCGTACCCATGAATAATTGCATTCGTAACCGCTTCTGACACAACTGTTTTAATCTCTGTAAGTTCTTCCATCGTAGGATCTAGTTGTGCAATGAAAGCAGCTACTGTAACGCGAGCGAACGATTCATTTTGACTTAATGCTGAAAATTGAAGGTTCATTTCATTTCTCATTTATGCCACCCCCAACGTCGCGAGCGCATGCGCTTCACTTTCTTCTAAGCGAACAATTTTAAATAAGCCCGACATTTCAAATAAACGTTTAACAGGCGGTGAAATTGCACAAACAACCATTTCTCCACCTAATCCCTTTACATGCTTATATCGGCCTAATATAACACCTAAACCAGAACTATCCATAAACGATAAGTTCTCTAGGCTCAAAACAATATGATGAACACCATGTGTCTCAATCATATCTGTTACTTTCGTTCGCAACTCTTCAGCAGTATGATGATCTAATTCACCCGCTAGCCTCACACATAGGACGTCACGTTTTACTTCTAATTGCATGGAAAGACTCACACGATTTCCTCCTTATGCTCAAACTTTACTCATTTACATACATAAAGATTTTCGTGATACAACATAAGAATCCTTCCTACTGACAAAAGAAGAACTATTTCGCCATAAAGTGAAACCATTCAGCAATTATTTACTTACATACGAATAGAAAAGCGGCAAAATGTTTGCCGCTATTTTGATGTTGAAAACATCCCAAAACTTCTTTTAAATAACTCCCACCAGCTCGCTGCAGCAACATCTTCTTTTGCTACAATTGTTTGTTTTAATAAAACATCTTGATCTTTTTTTATAACAAGTGTACCAAGCGCATCGCCCTTTTTAATCGGCGCTTTCACTTTCTTTTCAGCAATTACTTCTTGCTTTACCTTGTCCATATTTTCGCCCTTCTTCATAAGAAGAGATACATTGTCTGACGCAACTAAATCTATTTTTTCTTTCTTCCCTTTTCCTACTTGGACAGTCTTAATTTTTTCGCCTCGTGTATACAATTTCTTTGTCATATATTGACCAAATGCGTAGTCAAGAAGCTTCGTTACTTGATTGTTCCGTTCTTTTGATGTAGGTGCTCCCATAACAACTGAAATAACACGCATCCCATTCTTTTCAGCCGACGCTGTTAAACAATATTTTGCTTCTGTCGTAAAGCCCGTTTTTACACCATCTACTCCAGGATAAAAACGCACTAACTTATTCGTATTAACGAGCCAAAACTTCTTATCCGTATCTTCACGTAAATAGTCTTCGTATTTTCCTGTGTATTTGCGAATAAGTGGGTACTTCATCAATTCTTTCGCCATTATAGCCATATCATTTGCTGTGGAATAATGGTCTTTAGCCGGAAGACCTGTTGGATTTTGAAAATGAGTATTTTTCAGTCCTAAATCTTTCGCTTTTTTGTTCATCATATTTACAAAACCTTCTTCTGAACCAGCGATATGCTCCGCTACTGCAACAGACGCATCATTTCCAGATGCAATTGCAATACCCTTTAGCATTTCATTTACGGTCATCTCTTCTCCAGGCTCTAAAAAGATTTGTGATCCACCCATTGAAGCTGCATGCTCACTTGCTCTCACTTTATCGGTCAGTTTTAGTTTTCCTTTTTCAACTTGTTCCATAATTAATAGCATTGTCATAATCTTCGTCATACTAGCAGGTGGTAACTTCTCATTTGGATTTTTATCAAACAAAACTTTACCTGTATCTTGTTCAATTACAATTGCTGATGACGCTTGTTCCGCTAACTTCGGCGTTGTTTCTTCTGTTTTCTCCTGCTTCGTCTTCTCAGATTGTGCGAAACTAACTGAAGTACCAGAAAGCAATAACATGAAACAAACAAGTATTCCAAAAACTCGCTTCATGACTAACCCTCCATTCTATATCAAACCTATTTTTTCCAATTCACCGTTTTTTAATACCATATTTTTCTAACATTTTCAGTTGACAAATACATTACTCACCTTTATTGTATTAAGTGTATTACACATAGTAGTACACTTAATACAAGCCAGAAAGGAGACATTGCTCTTGCACATTCAACTTGATCCAAGAAGCAACACTCCGATATGGGAACAAATTGTTCAAAATATAAAAGAACTCGTATTGAAAAACATGTTAGCTCCAAGTGACAAACTACCTTCTGTACGCGAACTCGCTTCTTTACTCGTTATAAATCCAAATACAGTGAGTAAAGCGTATCAAGAATTAGAGCGACAAGGGATTATTGAAACATTACGAGGAAAAGGAACATTTGTATCCCAATCGATCACCCCAACATTAGACGAAAGGAAAATCGCTATGGTTGAAAAGCAATTTCATCAATTACTATTAGAAGCCTCTTATCTTGGTGTTACGAAAGATAAAATTCATGATTGGATAGATTCATACTACAAAGAGATTGGAGGAAATGCGGATGCTGAAAGTGACAAGCCTCAAGAAAACGATTGATAATCAAACGATTTTAGATGATGTTTCTTTTACATTACAAAGAGGAAGTATTACCGGACTACTCGGAAGAAACGGTGCGGGGAAAACAACTTTATTACGAACGATGGTCGGTATTTTAGACCCTGATGCAGGGACTGTTACATATGAAGATACAAACATTCATCAGTGTCCTGAAGTAAAGCAAAAAATCGTATATGTTCCGGATTCTACTAACATACTGAACGGCTATGCGGTAAAAGAAATTGTAAAGTTTTATAAAGCAGTTTATACCGTATTTGATGAAGCATATTTCTATGAACTGTTGGAACGTTTTAACTTACCAAACAAAAGAATTCGTAGCTATTCAAAAGGAATGAAAGCACTGCTTGCTATCATTTTAGCCGTTTCTACAAAGGCAGAATATATTATTTTAGATGAACCGACAAATGGACTTGATCCTATCGTAAAAAGACAGATTTTACAGTTTCTCGTTGGAGAAGTTGCAGAAAAAGAGATTACCATTTTCATCTCAACTCACCATTTAGATGAAGTGGAACAAATTGCAGATACAATTATTATATTAAAAGGCCATACTATCTCGTCGATTACATCACTAGACGATGCAAAATCACGATTTGCTAAAATACAAGTTGCTTACGAACGTTCACTACCTCAAAAACTAGAAAACTTGAGCAATATTAAAATATTAAATCAAACAGGAAAAGTATATACCATCTTAATTGAAGGAAATGTGGCTACAACACTGGAGAAGTTTTATAAAGAACAACCTATACTCATTGAAGAATTAACAATGTCACTTGAAGATGTCTTCGTTACGACACTGGAGGAGGATGGGTATGTTTCATAAGGCATTGTGGATGTGGAATTGGAAACGCGGGAAATATGCTGTGTTACTATTCTTCTTTAGTTCGCTTTACTTGTTACCTTTTGGCTACTATAGAAGTGCTCAGCAACAACTTGATGCGTATTATGAATTACAAGAAAAAGGGAAACAGTATTATTATTTTTATATTTTTTCTTCAGGAGAAAGTAATAGTTTTTGGTTAACTGTTCTTATTATCGCTTTAGCCTGCTTATTGATAGGATGGGAACGCAGCTACCAATCTAATACACTACTTATGACAATGCCATTTAAAAGAAAAGATGTTTTCTTATCTAAATGGGCTTTCGGTTCATTTTGTATTGTGGGCTCATTACTTTTCAATTGGGTTCTTATGTATGTTATTTATAGAACCACTATTCATTTTGATTATCAATCTTTTAGTCCGTTTCATCGATACTTTCTTTATGCGATAGTTTCTTATGTTGCAGTCTATACAGCTGCCTTATGTATCGGTACTTTTACTGGAAGCATCGTTTCGCAGATTATTTTTTGTATTCCATGGTTACTAGCAGGGGTTACATTTATTACATTACTATACACTTTTACAACTAACCATTTATACGCTGCAAATATTAAAAATGAAAACTTATATCGACAACTTTATGAAATCAATCAAAAAACAAATACAGCTGCACCAATTAGTCATTTTTCTATCAATTATTACTATAATCCGGAATCCCGTGAGATCGAGAACAATCCAACTGCTTTAAGAGATCCAGCATCTCATATATATTATTCAGCCAAATCAATGTTAGTCCCGATTTTTTATACATTAGTTTACTTACTACTTGGAACATATTTATATACAAGATCACCAAATGAAAACACTCAGAAGATATTTATGTTCCAAAAGAGTTTACCGATATGGATATGGGGCTCAACCATTTACTTTGCATTACTAGGCGGCTATAAAATAAACCATTTTAATTTCTTACCTAGTTACTATATCGGTTTGTTTCTAACCGGAATCATTACTTATGTTATATTATCACGCCTAACAAATTATAAAGTTTTTTAAAGGAGAGATCCTATGTTTCAAAAAGCACTGTGGCTAAGAACGTATCAACAAAGTAAATATGTTGTATGGTTATTTTGGCTCGTCAGCTTCTATACTTTGTCATATCAATACTATATGACTTCTATTCAAGAGCAACAATTTCTAAATGACAATAAAAAGTGGAACTATGTATATCATTACCATTTTGATTTAACACTTCTAGATCCTGTTCTGCTGTTAGGTAGTGTACTTATCGTTCTAGCTTGTACGTTAATTGGATGGGAAAGACAAAATAACGCTAGCGACTTGTTATGGTCCATGCCCTTTAAACGTTCGCACCTTTATATAACAAAGTGGTTATTTGGAATCTGTAATATCGTCGCAGTTGTCATTTTAAACTGGGGGCTATTTGCTATTATGAAAAAGTTAACTTTTCATAATAAATATCAAGTATTCTCTCCCTTTCATAGTTATTTTATATACATGTTAATTGTATTAATCGCTATTTATACAATTACCTTATGTGTAGGTACAATGACAGGGAATATTATATCGCAAGGATTTCTCACTACAGCTATATTAATCTTTCCAGCTTTACTTCCATCACTTATCTCCGGAGTCATTGCTGTTCACTCAAACACTGAATTTCATGAAGACAACAGTCTTATACATGATGTGATGGAAAACATACGTATCTCTAGCCCAGCAGAAGATTTTCGTATTTACTTTAATTATGATCCACAGAGCGCTTATACTGATCAAAATGGAGTACGTCATAACGAACCAAACTTTACAAAAATTCCACCGGCAAAAACATTGATTGGACCTATTGCACATATTATTCTTTTATTACCACTCGGTATATATTTATATGCTCGTTCAATCAATGAGCGAAATGGTAACTATCTATTATATCCAAAGTTACAAAAGTTAGTAATGGCATGCGCTATTTTCTTTGGTGGGATCGTTGGAGGTTTAATACTAAGTCGAGCGCACTCATTGTCCAGCTTTTACATCGGATTTTTAGTAACTAGTTTCATTACGTATTTCTTCCTACCTAAAATATTAAAATGGAAAGTCTCTTGGAATTTTAAATAAAATAGCCTCCTCTTATTGAGGAGGTTATTTCACATTCTCTCTCCTATCCCCATACACCATCTCTTCTTTCATCCCAAATCCATCACCATTTTGCACAATCTGCTCTGTCGGTGCAACTACACTTTCAGCAATTTTCCATTCCCCACGCTCTTTCACAAATACTTGTAGAAAATAGTTCATGCCATCTAATTGATATGCATTTTCTTTTTTCACATTATAGTGAATCGCAATGTAGTACACTTGAATATTTTCTTTTCCTATTTTTGATACGTATTGCGATAGTCTCGGTATATAGAGTGCTGCTTTCTGAAAAGATAGTTGCTTCGCTTTAACAAGCGATGAACTTGTTACATTACGTAATGTGTCCTGATTACGAATATTATCGCTATGGTGGAATAATACTGTGTTTTGCATAGAACGAACCCATAATTTTGAATATAAGACTGTATTATCGTTTTCAATGTACTTCACTTCTTTTCGCACCACTTGGATAGGCGTATCTGCGTACGTGAATGTTTGAAAATAGAAAAAACCACCAAATAAAATGGTAAGTGCAGCAATATATTTCATAATCTTTCCTCCGATCTTTTAATTAAAGTATCGGAGTTTCAAAATGTTTTTATTCAAAAGAAAAAGGATAGGAAAGCTGTCGCTCCCTATCCTCATTTATTATAATACGCGGCCAAATAGCTCTAACACCATTTCTATTTCTTGGTCGCTCCAACCTTTAAATTTCTCTTTATAATATTCTTTTCGTACAGCTTCTAGTTTTTCAGTTACTTCTCTTCCGTGTTCTGTAATTTCTAAGTACACGATACGACGATCTGAATTGGAACGTTTTCTTTCTACTAATCCTTTTCTTACAAGACGATCTGTAACAGCTGTAATATGACTGGAGGTTACGTTTACTTCACTCGCAATTTGCGAAGCCATCTGTGGACTGTTTAAAAATAACGCGCGTAATACAGAAAATTCATTATATGGCATATGTTCTGCAAAACGTGTATTAATATCATTTTGTAATAAACGTATCATCTTTCGAAATGATCCGGATAACTCTAAAATCAGTGTTTCTCTTTTTTCGTTCACTAGCCTCGTCCCTTTTTTATCATATTTACACATATTATAATCTATAAATACCCTTGTTGTATATCCTTTCTTTCCTCAACATTCTCATTTATGTAACTTTTTTCATACAAATTTCTTTTTTGTTCACACATATACATATAAAAAGGATGGTGATGGAAAATGCAGGGTGGAATGAATCCTTATTTACACAATGTACGCACAGCTAATACTGGTAAAGAAGCGACTATTACTGTACAAGGTGAAGGTGTTGTTAAAGCGAAACCAAATGTCGTTATACTAACACTTGGCATTCGAACTGATAGTAAAAATGTGAAACAAGCGCAAGAAGAAAATGCAGTACAATCAAAACAATTGCTGGATGCACTTAAACAGCTTGGTATCGCTGATAAAGATATAGAAACGATTTCTTATACGATCACTCCTCAATACGAGTATGTAAATGATAAAGCATTACTACAAGGATATCGTGTGGAACATTTGTATGAAATTACCGTTTTAAATGTACAAAAAGCAGGGGAAGTATATGATATAGCCGTTTCAAATGGAGCAAACGTAGCAAAAGGATTACGTTTTCGAATATCTCACCCAAATAAATATTATGAGCAAGCTCTCATTCAAGCTCTGCAACAAGCGGTAGAAAAAGCTCGTGCTATTGCGAGTACATACAATTTAAACATTAATCCTGTTCCACTCTCATTCGTTGAAGAATCTGCTCAATTACCACGGGAAGTTGCGTCCTATGCTACTTTACATGCACAAGCAGCTCCTCCCATTCAATCGGGAGAACTAGAAATCATTTCTACAATAAGGGCGATCTTTACGTATTTATAAATAATTTCATTTATAAGTAAACGTTATCATTTTCCTTGTTGTAAAAACATGATGTTCTGATATAATAAAGGACGGTGAGCTCTTACGAAAGAGATATCACGGGTGGGAGAGGGATATGAAAAAGAAGGTTTAACATGAAAGGAATACTTGAAAGAACATTTAAATTAGGTTTACACGAAACATCACCAAAACAAGAAGTTTTAGCTGGAGTTACGTCATTTTTTACGATCGTATATATTATGATTGTAAATGCATCCATTTTATCCGATGCTGGCATTCCTCTTGAAGCTGGAATTTTAGCAACTGTTTTCAGTTCATTTGTCGGATGTCTGCTCATGGCATTTTGGGCAAATGCACCTGCTATTCTTGTCCCTGGTATGGGTGTAAATGCATTCTTCACGTACACTGCTGTGCATACGCTCGGATTAACTTGGCAGGAAGCATTAGCAGCTGTCTTCATCTCTGGTATTATTTTTGCAATTGCTGCGTTTACACCAATCGCTCGCGTGCTTTCAGTATCGATTCCAAAATCACTAAAGGAAGCTATCACTGTCGGCATCGGATTATTTTTAGCATTTATCGGATTGCAAAAAGGTGGTTTAGTCGTTTCGAATCCAAATACTGCTGTTGCAATGGGTAAATTAAGTAGCCCTGTCGTTCTTGCGACCGTGCTTACTCTTATCGTTGCACTCGTATTATTTATTCGTAACGTACGTGGAAACTTTTTATGGACGATTGCAATAGGAACTGGTATTGCATGGCTGTTTGGCCTTGTTGATACAAGTCAAATCGGAAATAGTTCATTCTCATTCGCTAATTACGGCGATGTGTTTGGGGCTATGTCATTTGGCAAACTTTCTTCCTTACCATTTTGGATTGCAACATTCTCCTTAAGCATGGTGCTTATTTTTGAGAACATGGGACTTCTGCACGGTTTATTAGAAGATGACCGTAAATTCCCACGTGCTTACCAAGCCAATGCAATTTCAGCAATGACATGTGGTCTATTTGGCACAAGCCCTACCGTATCAACAGTAGAGAGTGCCGCAGGTATTACTGCAGGCGGAAAGACAGGTCTGACGTCTATCGTTACAGGGTTGTTATTCTTTGCATCACTGTTTGCACTTCCGTTTGTCAAACTAATTCCTGATAGTGCCATTGCACCAATCTTAATTATTATTGGCGGCCTGATGATTACAAGCATTCAACAAATTCCTCTGAACGATTTTTCAGAAGGATTTCCAGCGTTCTTAATTATCGTCATGATCCCGCTCACATATAGTATCGCTGATGGCATTGCGTTCGGATTTATTGCTTATCCTATCTTAAAAGTTGCTCTTGGAAAGCGTAAAGAAGTCGCACCGTCTATGTATATCATTACATGCTTATTCTTAGCCATGTTCGTATTACATGCTATTGGTTAAGTAAAAACACCGAGGAATTTTCCCTCGGTGTTTTTTACTTAAACCATCCTTTTTTATAAAACCAAGCCATCATGCCGCCGCCAATTAGTGCCATAATAAGTAAACAAATAAAATAACTATATTGTCCACCGAGCTCTGGCATATGCGTAAAGTTCATTCCATATACTCCCGCAATAAATGTTAATGGCATGAAAATAGTCGAGAATACAGTTAATGTTTTCATAATGTTATTCATATGATGCGAGTTTAATGAAAAATAGCTATCTCGAATATCTGCTGTTAACTCCCGGCTTGCTTCAATCATTTCGGTCAGTTTAAGCAAATGATCATGTATATCTTTAAAATAAATTTCATGATCACTTATACCGTAAAAACGAGTCGAATTTAAAATACGATACAATAAATCACGCATCGGAATAATTGTACGTCTTAACTTCGATAAATCTGCACGTATATCAAATACTTCTTCTAGTACACTTCCTGCCGTTTCACCCGTTAAATTATCATCAATTGCATTTAAATGATCCTCAATGTAATATACAGGCGCAAAATAGTCATCTACAATTTGATCGATAATTGTATGTGCTACGTGCAGGGGACTATTTTTAATACGCTTCTTTTCTCCAAGCGTTTTCCATACTCTTTCAATTGCATTGTTATGAGAAAAGTGGAAAGAAACAATATAACGATCACTAATAAATAAATCAATCTCGTGCGGTTCTAATCCATCCTCACCAAATGCATGAAGAACTAAAAAGTTATATCCATCATAAAAATCAACTTTTGGCCTTTGTACATATTCTATGCAGTCTTCAATTGCAAGGGGATGGAACTTAAAATGATCTTGCAAAATGTATGTATACTCTTCTTTCGTTGGCTTATATAAATCTAGCCAATACCATACAATATGGTCTTTCTTTGTTTCCTCTAGCGAAACATCATATAATACTTCATCTGTTTTTGTTATTGCACAAATTCTAATCATATTTTCACCCATTATTATTATAAACAAAAAATAGTAAAAAAAGCCAAGGAGAAATACTCCCTGGCCCTTCTTTATTATTCAGTAACGATGCCGTGCACTAATGTTGGTGCATCTACATGCTCTTTAGAGATCTTCATGTTCTCATAAATTTTTGCTTTTACGTCTTCTACATTTTCACGGTTTGCGTAAATGGTAACAAGTGATTCACCTTTTTTCACGCTGTCCCCTACTTTTTTACGAAGCATTAAGCCAACTGCTAAATCAATTTCAGATTCCTTCGTCGCACGTCCTGCTCCTAAAAGCATTGCTGCTGTTCCGATTTCATCTGCAACGATTTCTGATACATAACCGTCTTCCTTCGCTTCCACTTCAATTTTAAATTGTGCTTGTGGTAATTTAGAAGGATCATCAACAACAGATGCATCGCCGCCTTGCGCTGATAAGAACGTTTTAAATGATTCTAGTGCCTTACCGTTGTTCATTACTTCAATTAATTTCTCACGTGCATCTTCTAGAGATGAAGCTTGTCCAGCAAGGTATACCATTTGACTTCCAAGCGTTAAACATAACTCTTCTAAATCTTTCGGTCCTTTACCTTGTAATGTATCAATTGCTTCTTGTACTTCAAGTGCGTTACCAATCGCCTCACCAAGTGGTTGACTCATATCAGAAATAACAGCCATCGTATTACGACCAACGTTATTACCAATGCGCACCATTGCTTCTGCTAAACGTTTTGCATCTTCATCTGTTTTCATAAATGCACCTGCTCCAGTTTTTACATCAAGAACAATTGCATCTGCACCAGCAGCAATTTTTTTACTCATAATTGAGCTTGCAATAAGCGGAATTGAGTTTACTGTTGCCGTTACATCACGAAGTGCATACAATTTTTTATCCGCAGGTGTTAAGTTTCCACTTTGACCAATAACTGCGATTTTATTTTCATTTACAAGACGCATGAATTCATCATTTTCGATTTCAACATGGAATCCTGGAACTGCTTCTAATTTATCAATTGTACCACCAGTATGTCCTAGACCACGTCCAGACATTTTTGCAACCGGTACACCTAAAGCGGCTACTAATGGACCTAATACAAGTGTTGTTGTATCACCAACGCCACCTGTCGAGTGCTTATCTACTTTTACTCCTTCAATAGCTGATAAGTCGATTGTATCACCGCTATTTACCATTGCCATCGTTAAATCTGCACGTTCTTGATCGTTCATATCTTGGAAGAAAATTGCCATTGCAAGTGAACTTACTTGATAATCAGGAATATCACCATTTGTATATCCTTCAACAATAAAGTTAATTTCTTCTGTCGTTAATGCATGTCCGTCACGTTTTTTTGCAATTAGGTCCACCATTCTCATTGTGAGGTCACCCCTTCATTTGTTTTACGATTGCTTTTACTAATGCTAAGAAGTTAGCTTTAACACGTTCTGTCGTTTCGATTACTTCATCGTGGTGAAGTGGCTGATCTAAAATACCAGCTGCCATATTTGAAATACAAGAAATACCAAGTACTTTCATACCAGCGTGACGCGCTACAATTACTTCAGGTACTGTTGACATACCAACTGCATCTCCACCAAGTGTACGAAGCATACGAATTTCAGCAGGTGTTTCATATACAGGACCTGTCATTCCAACGTATACCCCTTCTTGTACTTTAATATTTAAGTCTGCTGCAACTTGTTTCGCCATTTCGCGAAGCTCTACTGTATATGATGTAGACATATCAGGGAAACGTACACCCATTTCAGAATCATTTGGTCCGATTAATGGATTTGTACCCATGAAGTTAATGTGATCTGAAATTAACATAAGATCGCCTGGTTCGAATGATGTATTTACACCACCAGCTGCATTTGTTACAACAACTGTTTCTACCCCTAGTTCTTTCATAACACGAACTGGGAATGTTACTTTTTGCATATCATATCCTTCATAGAAGTGGAAACGTCCTTGCATTGCTACTACCGTTACACCTTGAAGTGTACCGAATACTAGTTGACCTGCATGGCCTTCTACAGTGGAAACTGGGAATTCAGGGATTTCACTGTAAGGTACTGTTACTGCATTCTCGATTTCATCTGCTAATACACCTAGTCCAGATCCAAGGATTAGTCCTACTTGTGGTGTCTCTTGAAATTTCTCTTTTAAATATGAAGCTGATTTTGTAATAAGTTCACGATTCATTTGTTTATCCCCCTATTTCTTTAGCTCGTTTAAGAAGCTTGTTCCGTATTCTGGCATTTTCACACCGAAGTTTTCTGCTACAGTTGCACCAATATCAGCAAATGTTTGACGAAGTGGTAACTCTTTTCCGCCTTCTTTCATGCTTGGGCTATATGCTAATAACGGTACATATTCACGTGTATGATCAGTACCATGATGCACTGGGTCATTACCGTGGTCTGCTGTAATTAATAATAGATCATCTTCTTTTAGTTTTTCGAATACTTCTGGAAGACGTGCATCATATTCTTGCAGAGCTTCTCCGTATCCTTGTGGATCACGACGGTGACCGAATAATGCATCAAAGTCAACTAAGTTTAAGAAGCTAAGACCTGTAAAGTCCATATTTAATGTATCTACAAGCTTATCCATTCCATCCATGTTAGACTTCGTACGAAGTGATTCAGTTACCCCTTCACCATCATAGATGTCAGAGATTTTACCGATAGCAATCACATCATAATCACTATCTTTTAATTCATTCATTACTGTACGGCCGAATGGTTTTAATGCATAGTCATGACGGTTCGGTGTACGTGTAAAGTTTCCAGGCTCACCAACGAATGGACGAGCAATAACACGGCCTACCATGTACTTCTCATCTAACGTTAATTCACGTGCAATTTTACAAATTTTATATAACTCATCAAGCGGCACTACTTCTTCGTGTGCTGCGATTTGTAGTACGCTATCAGCAGAAGTGTAAACAATTAAAGAGCCTGTTTCCATTTGTTCTTGACCAAGTTCATCAAGAATTTCAGTTCCAGAAGCTGGTTTATTACCGATGATTTTACGGCCTGTTTTTTCTTCTAATTCATCAAGTAATTCTTTTGGGAATCCTTCTGGGAACACTTGGAATGGTGTATCAATGTAAAGACCCATGATTTCCCAGTGGCCTGTCATTGTATCTTTACCAGTAGATTTTTCTTGCATTTTTGTATAATATCCAAGTGGTTTTTCTACTTTAGAGATGCCTTTCATTTCACGAATGTTACCAAGACCTAATTTCACCATGTTAGGCATTTGTAACCCATTCATATGTTCAGCAATGTGACCAATTGTGTCAGATCCTAAATCACCAAATTGTTCAGCATCTGGTGCTTCACCGATTCCAACAGAGTCCATTACGACTAGGAATATACGTTTATATTTATTCATAACTGCGACCTCCTATAAGTTCAGTTCTACTTCTTGTAGTATGTTCAAAACGCTATAAAGTGAAACTGTTCTCCATAAGAATTATCTTTCGTTCTCATTATCAAACAGTACTTCTTTAAATCATTCTCTAACCTATTTCGTTTACCTTGAAACGACGCAAAAACATTTCTAGTTTTTTCTAAGTCAGATGTCAGACATCTGATACTGATATCATAACATGTTTACGCTTTCTTTTTAATACATTTTCGTAGAATTTCTCATTTTCTTCACACTTCTATTGTAATCCATTATGCACAGAAGTGCTAATCATTTTATGATTTACTTCTTCATATAAAGTGAAATTTTAATCAGTGGCGGTTTTTTTCTTTCCCACTAATCATTTTCAGAGCAAAAATAAAAAAAGCAGCTCTAAAGAGCTACCTTTTTATTTTACTTCTACTGTTTCTTCTTTATGTTCATGCAATTCGCCTTTTTTAACATGAACTTTCACTTTGTAAGAACCCTTTTCTTTGAAAGTATGTTTCGTTTCATACTCCCCTTTATTTCCTTCTTTTGCTGGAATGAATTCGTGTTTTTCCACACCATCTTTCCAAATCTCAAGTTGTACTTCAGCACCAGTTAAAGCTTCTTCTTTTTGTTTTAAATGAACTTTCATTGTTGATTCAGCATTTGCTTTTATGTCACCAGCCATAAGGTGGATCATTGTATCGCTTTTATGATCGCCATGTCCTGCACCATGATCACTATTTTCTTTTTTCGCATCTTCTACTTTCGCATTTCCTACAGCCACTTTTACTTCTGGCATAACATGCATTTCACGTGCATTTGTGTGAGCAATAATGTGGTATACTCCATCCGTTTCGAACGTTTTCTCTACAGCATAAACACCTTTTCCTTTATGCTTACCTTCTAGCATCTCGTGCTTTTCGTCGCCAGCTTTCCAAATTTCAAACTTTACATCATCAGCATCTGTTACCTTTTCTTTTCCTTGTGTAACAAGTGCTTGTACTTCTGTTTTTTCACCAGGTTTAATTTCTTTCGGATTTGTTTGAACTGCTACTTTTACAGCTTCTAGTTTCTGTTCTTTTTTCGGTTCTTCTTTGTTTGTATTACAGCCAGCCAATGCTAGCATCGCGATAAATAAAGTCATAATAAGTTTTTTCATCATCATTTCCTCCTTCATACTTTATTTAGTATAGAGGAAATACATTGTAATATTCTAGTCTTCTGCTGAAAACAATGTACGAAATGTTTGTGAAGTTTCTGTGAAGTGCTATAGCCTTTTGAATCTATGAAAAAAGAGCATAGTACCTATGCTCTCGGATGAAACTGTTTATATACATCTTTTAATCTAGTTTTTGAAACATGCGTATAAATTTGTGTCGTTGAAATATCTGCATGTCCAAGCATTTCTTGCACAGCACGTAAGTCTGCTCCATTTTCTAATAAATGCGTAGCAAAAGAATGACGCAATGTATGAGGTGTAAGCTCTTTTTCAATATTTGCTTCTTTCGCTAATCGTTTTAAAATTTTCCAAAATCCTTGTCTTGATAATCGATTGCCATGATGGTTTAAAAAGAGTGCATCTACTACTTTTTTCCCCATCAATTCTCTTCTTCCCTTTTCAATATACTTTTGAATCGCTTCCGTCGCTAAACTTCCTAGTGGAATAATTCTTTCTTTATTCCCTTTCCCTATGCATCGAACAAATCCCATCGTTAAATGTACATCTTCTAAATTTAATGCAATTAATTCCGAAACACGAAGTCCTGTTGCATACAATAACTCTAGCATCGCTTTATCACGAACCCCAAAAGCGCTCGTCATTTTTGGTGTCTGCAGTAACGCCTCTACTTCATCAACTGACAATACTTTCGGTAATTTCCGTTCTCCTTGCGGCGTTTCAATATGTACGGATGGATCGTGCTCTACCGCTCGTTCACGAAGTAAAAATTGGTGAAACGAACGAATCGATGCAATATGACGTGCTAATGTTTTCGAAGATTTTCCGTTTTCTTTTAAGTGCTGCAGAAAGTTAACAATGTGCAAGCGTGTCACTTCGTGAAAGCTTTTCGCTTGTTCTACATTTTGCAAATACTTTACATAACTTTTCAAATCACGTTCATAAGATACTACTGTATTTTTCGCTAGTCCTTTTTCAACAACCATATAATGAATAAAATCTTTTAATTGATCTTCCAATCTACACTACTCCCCATTTTCATAGAAAAACATCATTCTATTTACGAAAGCATCCTTTGCCGGCTCTTCATTCCCTGATACTTTTTCTACAGTCTCTTCTTTTGGCTTTTCATAACGATGATAGCTTTCATATTCTTCATTTATCCATAGTATAGCGAAATAAAACAAAATCGTACAACTTGTAAATAATAAAAATACTTTTATCCCATCAAAAGTTAATTTTAAAGCTCGGCGCATTGTAAATTCCTCCAAAATATAAGTTATTACAACATATGCCAAGCTTTCACCAATTTATACCTTATTCAAATAAAAAACCTCTTCCTAGTTAAATAGGAAAAGGTTATTTTTCATCCGTTTCATTTTCTTGACAATTTTTACAAATCCCATGGAATGTTAAACGATGATCCTTCACCTTAAAGCTCCAGTCATGTTCTACTTTCCTTTCCACTTCACCAAGTAAATCTTCTTGTATTTCTTGTACAGCACCACATTGTGTACAAATCAAATGATGGTGGAAACGCTGCGCACCTTCTTGGCGTAAGTCATAGCGTGAAACACCGTCTCCGAAGTTAATCTTATCGACAACTTTTAACTCAGATAATAGTTCTAAAGTTCGATAGACGGTTGCTAATCCGATCTCTGGCGACTTTTCTTTTACAAGGAGGTAAACATCTTCTGCGCTTAAATGATCTTCTTCATTTTCTAGCAGCACACGAACTGTTGCTTCACGTTGCGGTGTTAATTTGTAGCTCGCTGCATGTAATTGCTTCTTAATTCGTTCAATTCTTTCTTCCATTCGGTACTACTCCCTCCTCGCCACTCTTACACCATTATATCAGAAGAAGGGCTTCTGTCAAAAGAAAAACAATAAAAACAAATTGATAATTATTCTCATAAAGTATTTATTGTTTATTAATAGCCTCAATGACTTCTTTCATTAAAACTGGTGATGCATAAGCCTCTACACTTGAAGCAAGAGCTAACACCGCTCCAATTACAAGAAAGAAGCATGTATAACGGATCAATAATGGTAATAGCGGCTCAGTTATTTTTCGGATAAATTGATGCCTAATCATGCGTAAGGAAAAACTTGCGGCAATTGTTGTCATAACGAGAAATACTGGGATGATAATGAGATTTTGTGGCAATACAGAAACGAATGCTAATAATAATCCATTCCATCCATGCTGACTTACTAAAAAACCTACTGTAAATCCGACAACTACTCCTTTTGCAAATAATAAAATAAAAATGAGTGGCAATCCAATAATTGAAATCCCTAAAATCCAAATAAATCCAATGTATTTTAATTGTGAAAAGTAACTTTCTCGAAACATTTCGCCTGCAATAGCAAATTCTCCTTTAGAAACTTGTCCAAAAAAACGTTGCAAATAAAATGATAAATCTTGTTTTTGATTTAATTGTAAACTATTTACAAGAATCGCTCCAAATATTACTCCCATCAATAACAAAACAGCGTTAAATATATATAATGAAGAGTTTTCCTGTATGTGAGACATTACACGGTCTTGCCAAGTTTTTCTCCACATTTTTCTTCCCTCCGTTCACACTCTTACTAAAAATGTATGAAAGAAAGAAAAAAGTATGACGAATTAACATTGAAATTCCGCTCTACTTTGCTAAACTAAAAAGTAGAGAATAGGAGGGATTTCTCTTGAAACCATTATTATTAGATTTTCCAACATTATTTCAAACTGAACGCTTACAGGTTCGTAAGCCATTTCCAGGTGATGGTGCAGAAGTGTATGAAGCAATACAAGCTTCTCTAGAAGACTTAGTACCGTGGATGCCAATTAACGCTGAAACAGAAGAAAGTGCTGAAGAAATCGTTCGTAACGCTCACGGACAGTTTTTACTTCGTGAAACACTTGATTTTCACTTATACGATAAAGTATCTGGTACATTCATCGGAGCTATAACGCTCAAGCCTGAAAACTGGGATATTCCAAAGTTTTCACTTCACTTCTGGCTACATAGCGCTTATACAAAACAAGGCTATATGACCGAAGCTGTGAAAGGTGCCATTCAATTTGCCTTTGATAAGCTAAGCGCTCGAAGAATTGAAATTCGTATTGATGCAACAAATACAAATGCATGTAACTTAGCAGAACGTTTAGAATTTATTCTAGAAGGTACAATGGAAAATGATTTCATAGCACCAGATGGTAGCTTACGTGATGCACGCGTATATGCAAAAATTAATTAAAAACACTCGCCTTTGGCGAGTGTTTATTTTTGTAGTTGTAAATATTGTACTGCAAACATCGTCTTCGCATCGTGAATACGAAGATCTTTCATAAGAGTAGTTGCTTCTTCTAATGATACTTCCATTAATTCCACAAACTCATCTTCATCTAACGCAGCTTTATTTTCTTTTTTCGTCAAACCTGTCGCTTTATATACATATAAAATTTCATCTGCAAATCCTGGAGATGTATAGAAAGAAGTAATAAGCTCCATATTTTCACATACATAACCTGTTTCCTCTTCTAATTCACGAACTGCTGTCACCTCAGGTTTTTCACCTGGCTCTAACTTGCCAGCTGGAATTTCTATAATCGCCTTTTCAAGCGCTTTACGATACTGCTCAACAAGCACAATTTTCCCCTCATCAGTAATAGCAATAATAGCAACTGCACCAGGGTGATTTACAATTTCACGTTTACTCATTGCTCCATTTGGTAATACTACATCATCAACACGAACTTTTATAACTCTACCATCAAAAATCGGCTCAGTTTTTACTGTTCTCTCTGCAAGATTACTCATACTACTTCATCTCCCTGTTCTATTTCCTATTCTTTCCTCATACATTTTACCACATTGAAAGGAGCGTGATAGAAATGAAAGTTTATATTTTACCAAATCGCGTCACTTTAGTCGGAAAAGCATGGCAAATTCGCCATAAGCTAAAACAATATGGCAAAGAGTATACAACTGTACAAGAGTGGATTACAGCAACTAAAAAGTAAACGTTTGTCAACCTCTTTTCCCTTGCGTACAATAAGAATAAGGAGAAGGAGGTTGAACTATGAAAAAACGTCAATTAGGAAACTCAGATTTATTTGTGACAGAAATGGGACTTGGCTGTATGTCCCTCGGTACATCTGAGAAAGAAGCCCTGCGTATTATTCATGAAGCAATCGATTTAGGAATCAATTTTTTTGATACAGCGGATTTATATGATTATGGATTAAACGAAGAATTTGTTGGAAAAGCCTTAAAAGGAAAACGAGACCAAATTATCCTTACAACGAAGGTTGGGAATCGATGGACAGAAGAAAAAAACGGCTGGTCTTGGGATCCTTCTAAAAATTACATAAAGGCTGAAGTGAAAGAAAGTTTACGTAGACTTCAAACTGATTATATTGATCTTTATCAACTTCACGGCGGGACGATTGAAGATCCTATAGATGAAGTAATTGAAGCCTTTGAAGAATTGAAAAAAGAAGGTATCATTCGCCATTACGGTATTTCTTCTATACGTCCAAATGTCATCCGTGAATATGCACAGCGTTCAAATATCGTTAGTGTTCTAATGGAATATAGCCTTTTGAATCGTCGCCCTGAAGAATGGTTCCAGCTTCTTAATGAACATCAAATTAGCGTTATTGCTCGCGGACCACTTGCGAAAGGAATATTAACTGATAACAATACAAGAAAGATAGAAAGAGTAAAAGAAAAAGATTACCTTTCTTATTCTTACGATGAATTATATGCGACGCTTGCGAATGTAAAAGAAATAATTGGAGAAAACTCCTTAACTGGAACAGCTATTCAATATTGCTTACATAACGAAACTGTTGCAGCTGTTATACCTGGTGCAAGCTCTATTGGGCAATTACGAGAAAATGTACAAGCTAGTAAACAAACACAGTTAACAACAGAAGAATATATCCAGCTTCAGCAAATCGTGAAATGTAATACGTACGCATTACACCGATAAAAAGACGCTACCATACTGGTAGCGTCTTTTTATAACGTATCATATTTATCAGGATTCGTTCCTACATGTAAATTACGATTTAACGTATTAATTTGAGTCATCTCTTCTTCTGTTAATGAAAAGTCAAAGATAGAAAAATTCTCCTGAATGCGAGATGGTGTAACAGACTTAGGAATCGTCACAATCCCGCTTTGAATATCCCACCTTAATATAACTTGCGCAGGTGTTTTTTCATATTTAGTAGCAATGGCCTGAATAATCGGGTGTTGAAATACTTCTCCGCCCCTCATTAATGGACTCCATGCTTCCATTTGAATTTGCTCACCTTGACAGAAATCACGCAATTCAAATTGTGTTAACATGGGATGAAGTTCCACTTGGTTTACCATCGGCTTTACTTTGCAATTTGGTAATAGCAGTTCTAAATGATGTTTATGGAAGTTAGAAACACCAATCGCGCGCACTTTACCTTCTTCATACAGTTTTTCTAATGCTCGGTACGTATCAACATACTTCCCTCTTATTGGCCAATGTATTAAATATAAATCTACATAGTCCATTTGTAATTTTTTTAAGCTTTTCTCAAACGCCTCAAGCGTTTCCTCGTATCCTTGATCATCGTTCCAAACTTTTGTTGTAATAAAGATGTCTTCTCTCGGAATCCCTGATTCACGAACTGCTTCTCCGACACCGCTTTCATTTTCATATACAGTTGCTGTATCAATCGAACGGTATCCAACTTCTAACGCTGTTTTTACTGCTTGTTTTACTTCGTCGCCTTCTTTCGCTTTATAAACGCCTAAACCAATCATCGGCATTTTTACGCCATTATGAAGTGTAGTTGTTGGAATGTGCACAGTCGTCTCCCTTTCATCATTACATTTTTTTATAAGCCACCACTTTATTTGAACAAGATTCAACCAAAAAGTCAAAACATATGTACAGTTTACATAATAAACTTATATACTTTCTAAAATAATGCGAACTCATTCATTCACATTATTTTCCATCCATTTCTTCGCTTTTTCATCAACATTACGTACAAACTCAGTTTTCCCTTCCGAATATAACTCACCATCATATGTATACTTTTCAGCTAATTCTTTCTTTAAAGTTGCATATGCTTCAGCTTCTTCACAATGAGCCATCATATAATCACGAAATGCTAAATGCCTTACTATCTCAGGGTTTCCTTTTTCAAACACGTGTAGGTGATACGAGCGTTTTTCCTCCGTTCCATGAATAAAATAACGGCGTCTTGAAATACCATTCTCCCCTTTTACGATATAGCCAAGCTCTTCAAAACGTTCATTCCACCTATCTACTCTGTCGATACTCTCTACTTCCATAATCATATCTATAATTGGTTTCGCTGCCAGTCCTGGCACCGACGTACTTCCAATATGATGGACCTTCACCTTTTCTGGCATCGCCGCTTTTAATCTTTCAGCCTCCATTTGAAATTTTTCACCCCAATGATTTTCATGCGGAACAACTACAATTTTTCTCATTCTAACTCCCCTTTTCTTACAAGCTCGTCAAAAAAATGATCAGCGTTATTCACTGATCATTTTCGTTATTATTTAAAGTCTTTCCAAGTAAGGTTACTTTCACTTAACAGTTCTTCAAATGATTTATTCTTTTCACGTTCTTTTTGTTCTTGGCGCTTTCTTTCCTGTTCAGCTGCCACTTTTTCCTCTTCTCTCACTTGCAACTCTTTCTTCTTATTCTTTAATTGCTGCATGAGTGAATCATTTAATTGATCACCTAATGTAAGCGACTCTTTCTTTTGTTGATTCACTTGCGCTTGTCTTTGCATTTGTCTTTGTTTCTTTTTCTTCATACTACTCACCTTTTACTTTTTTCTCCATTATAGTAGATACACAATGAACTCGACAATAAAAAAGGTCCTTTACTCTATTATTCACTTTTTGTAAATATGTTAATTTTTCGAAAAAACCATTTTTTTGTCTAGATATAATCCTATGAATCTATTAAAATTATGTCGTATGATGTCAGATTATAAAAAAAGGAGAATTAGATTATGTGGAAAAAAATCATTCCTGCTGTTGCCGTTTTAAGCACCATTACTTTTTCAACCGTATTTGCTGCTCCCCCATCCCAGACTCCAGCTGAACAAAACCGCTACATAGACGTACAAATGCTTGGTATTAATGATTTCCATGGACAACTAGATACTGTTAAAAAAATTAATAACAAAGAAGCTGGTGGCGCTGATTACTTAGCTACTTATTTAAAAGAACGTAAAAAGCAAAACCCGAATACACTTCTCGTACACGCTGGCGATATTGTCGGAGCTAGTCCACCAGTTTCAGCATTGTTACAAGACGAACCAACGATTGAATTTTTAAATGACTTAAAATTTGATGTTGGTACAATCGGAAACCACGAATTTGATGAAGGTATTGATGAAATGAAACGTCTCATTTACGGTGGCTATCACGAAAAAACAGGGAATTTCAAAGGTGCAAATTTCCCTTATGTCGCTGCAAACTTCTATAATAAATCCACTGGCCGCTTATTTTTACCGCCATTTACTGTAAAAATGGTAAATGGTGTGCCTGTAGGATTCATTGGCGTAGTTACAACTGATACACCAAATGTCGTGATGCCTACTATGCTTAAAAATGTAGAAATCACTGACGAAGTAGAAGCAATTAATAAATCAACGCAGCAATTAAAGCGTCTTGGCGTTAAATCCATTGTCGTCCTTGCTCATGTCGGTGGAACAACAGATGAGTCTGGTGTGACAAATGGAGACCTTACTCGAATTGCAAATGAAACAGATTCGGAAGTTGATGTTATTTTTGGTGGGCATAGTCACACGTATATAAATGGTACTGTAAATAATAAACTAATCGTCCAAGCGAACTCTTACGGAATGGCTTTCTCAGATGTAGATGTAACAATTGATCGTAAAACAAAAGATATTGTAAAGAAAAAAGCTGAAGTTGTTACAACATACCATGAAGGTGTAGAACCTGATAAACAAGTAAAGAAAAAACTAGATCAATATAAAGAAAAAATTGCACCGCTTGTAAATGAAGTTGTCGGAAAATCTACAGCACCTATCGACCGTAAACAAAATGATGCTGGTGAGTCCACTCTTGGAAATTTAGTTGCCGATGCCCAGCGCCAAACGATGCAAACTCAAATCGCACTTATGAATCCGGGCGGCATTCGTAATGACTTAGATGCTGGCGATATTACATGGGGCGAATTATACGGCATTCAGCCTTTTGGAAACCAATTAATTAAAGTAGATTTAACAGGTCAAGATATTCGCGACATTTTAAATCAACAATGGCAAAAAGGAACGACGAGAATGCTTCAAATTTCAGGTATTCAATATACGTGGGATGCAAATAAACCAAACGGTCAAAAAGTTACAAATATACGTTTAACAAACGGTGAAGAATTATCTCCATCTAAAACGTATAGCGTAGTGGCAAATGCCTTTTTAGCTTCTGGCGGTGATGGATTTGTATCATTTAAAAATGGTAAAAATCCAGAGACTGGTCCAAACGACTTTGAAGCGCTAGTCGATTACGTAAAACAATTAAAAGAACCTATTCAGCCAATTATCGATGGTAGAATTCAAAAAACAAATTAAGTACACTCATAATAAACAATCTTAATTTTTCATCGTAAAAGATACACATAAACCTTTTATCCGTCATATATGTGAAACCTAAAAAGGATACTCGTTCTTACAATGAACATAGTATCCTTTTCTTTATTTATCAATATGTGATGTGTTGTTAAAATCATATTGTTGTAAAAATTGTTGTAACGCCTCTTCTACAAGTTTAGATTTTTGAATTCCTTTCGATTCTGATATAACGTCTAGTTTTGCTAATATTTCTTTATTAATAGAAAAGGTACGTTTCTTTTTTTCTGTACTTATATTCATCATGGGCGCAATTACTTCTTCTTTCTTTCTTAATAACTCATAAATACTTTGTAATTGTTCATAAATTAATAGTTGATAATCCGTTTTCGCATATTGAAGGGCTGTCGCTTCTTGGAGTTGTAAGTGACGCGGTTCTTCTCCATCTCCTACAAAAATACGCTTTTTCTGTTCTCCATCATATTCGTATCCAATCAACCTTAATTTCTTCGATAATGTATACGGGCTTATTTCAAGGCGTTTTGCTATAATAGCGATGGATTCACGCCTATTTAAACAATCGACAATTTCTCCAATCGTCACAATTTCCCTCCTCCCATATTGAAATGACACTAGTATGGTATGTTACAATGATTTTCTAACAGTATATGCAAAACGAATAGCCTGTGCGATTCATACGATTTTAGAAAAGGAGGTTTTCAATATGCTTTTTCGTAGCAATACCCCGCAGTTCTATAATGAAAATAAAAAACTCATTCCTAATAGTATCGCTACGATGGAAAGCGTTATGATTAACAACCGAAAACAAACTCTCCTTATGCGCGGGCAAAACGTAGAGCAGCCTATTTTATTATGCTGTCACGGTGGACCAGGCATGGCACAAATCGGATTTATTCGTCATTTTCAAAAAGAATTGGAGAAACACTTCATCGTAATTAATTGGGATCAGCGCGGGGCAGGTAAATCCTTTTCAATGAAAGATTTCGGAGCAAATTTTACAATCGAACAATTCATTTCCGATGCAAAAGAAGTGATTCAATATGTACTTAAAAAATTCAATAAACAGAAACTATTTCTCGCTGGTCATTCTTGGGGAAGTATTATCGGGCTTAACATAGCACACTATTATCCACAATATATCGAGGCTTATATCGGTATTGGGCAAATTGTACATATGAAACAAAACGAGGAATTACTATATCAGCATTTAATTCGTTCTGCAAAAAAATATAATCATAAAAAAGCATTAGCGTCCCTTTTAAAATTAGGAAAACCGCCATTTTTAGATACGAGACGCCTTATTATTCAAAGAAAATGGCTTGGCACATTCGGAGGTGCAATCCAAAACGGATCTTCCTTTTCTTTCATACGAAAAGGCTTCTTTTCTCCCGAATATACACTATTAGATTGGTTCAAGTTTCTCGCAGGAAATTTAAAATCTGGCGTTTTATGGGAAGAAATGTTGACAGTCGATTTCTTTTCTTCTATTACGAGTTTATCTATTCCAGTTTATTTTTGTTCTGGTCGCTATGATTATCAAACTCCTTATGCACTCGTTCAGGAATATTGTGATGTAATAGAAGCACCGATAAAAAAGATGATTTGGTTCCCAAATTCAGCACATTCTCCCGATTTAGAAGAGCCAGAATTATTCGCTCGTTCTTTACAATCCATTAAACAAGAGCTAGCTTTTCACCATTAGTAACAAAAGGCTCTTTTACATTTCATAAAAAACAATTTATAATAATATGTCGCAACTATGTATAAATCTAGCAAGGTGATTCATATTTCCTTGCCTTAACACAATAAAATTTTGGGGAGATTACATTTATTATGAATGCTGTACTCATTGCAGTAGCAGTTATGCTATTGCTTAGTTTGTTACGTGTCCAGGTCATTGTCGCCATCATTGTTGGAGCTTTAACAGGCGGACTTATCGGTGGACTCGGTATTTCAGAAACGATTAACACTTTTACAACTGGTCTTGGAAACAGTGCTCCAATCGCTTTAAGTTATGCAATGCTTGGTGGTTTCGCTATTTCTCTTTCCAAAACCGGACTTCCAGATGCTATGATTCAAACTGCATTAAAGTGGATTGGCAATGAACAAGACACGAAAAAACAAGTTTACTCTAAAATACTTATTCTATTTATCATTTTAACGATGGCTTGTTTCTCACAAAATGTGATTCCTGTTCACATCGCTTTCATCCCCATCTTAATTCCAGCACTTTTAAAAGTATTAAATGAGCTGAAAGTGGATCGCAGACTTGTTACATGTATTATTACATTCGGATTGATTACTCCTTATATGTGGATTCCAGCAGGATTCGGAAAAATTTATCATGACGTATTACAAACAAATGCTGCGCAAAGCGGTCTTACATTTGATGTCGCACTTATTCCAAAAGCAATGACCATTCCAGCAATCGGTATGATTATCGGATTATGTGTGGCAGTATTTATTACATACCGAAAACCTCGTACGTATGAAACAGAACAAATTCATACTACTGAAAATGAAATCGTTCCCTATACAAAACGAAGCATTACTTTCGGGCTAGTATCTATCTTAGCTACATTAACTGTTCAATTAGCAACAGAATCAATGATTTTCGGCGCTCTAGCGGGGATTATCGTTTTATCAGTTAGTGGTAGTCTACCTCTTAAAGAAGCTGATGCAATTTTAACAAGCGGAATGCGTATGATGTCCTTTATCGGATTTGTTATGATTTCTGCCGCTGGGTTCGGAGCTGTTCTTCGAAAAACAGGACATGTTGAATCTCTTGTACAAACGAGTGCACATATAATTGGGAATAACAAACCACTCGCTGCATTTCTTATGCTTGTAATTGGACTGCTCGTTACGATGGGGATTGGATCATCTTTTTCAACCATCCCTATTTTAACAACAATTTTTGTACCTCTTTGTATTCAGCTTGGATTTAGTCCAATGGCCACCATTGCAATTATCGGTACAGCCGGAGCGCTAGGAGACGCAGGATCTCCAGCATCAGATAGTACACTTGGACCAACATCCGGTTTAAATGCTGATGGTCAACACCATCATATATGGGATACGTGTGTACCAACTTTTTTACATTACAATATACCGTTACTTATATTCGGCTTTATTGCCGCAATTACATTATAAAAGGTGCGTTTTATACGCACCTTTTACTTTTTTATTTTTCCCTTTAATTGTTGCAATGCTATTTTCCCATTTTCTTCGATACAACTTTCCATTTGCATAAATGACGGACCTGCCCACTCACTGTCTATACTCCCGTTCAGTCCAATAATTTTCAATTTATCCGGTATACGGATATTTAATTTTTTTGCTGCTCGAATTAACTCAAAGGTAATCTTATCACTTGAAGTTACAATTCCATCTATATACGGATAAGTTTGCAATAATGTAACAAACTGTTTATTCGTATACCCTTGTACACATTCTTCTCGATAAGAGATTCCTTCCTCCCAAACAGCGTCTAAAAATCCTGATATGTACTCTTCCATTTCTTCACTATCTTCGCCCTCACCGAAATAAGCAAGAAAGTGACAACCTTTTTCTTTTAATAAAGAGACCGCTCTTTGGCCACTTTCATAATAATTTGCATGAGATTTTTTTTCATCAATCACAACAAACGGAAGTGGGATTTCTCCTATACTTTTAAAAACGGATCTTGTCAAAATAACACCTGCAACGTTATTTTCCTTCAACATATGTATGTATCTATCTTTATTCTCTATATTACAAACAATAATTTGATATCCTTCTTTATACGCTATTTCCTCAATACAATGTAGCAAAGTGATGTTTGATGGGTCATATAGATTATCTACAAGTAATGCAATTATCGTTGAATTCTCTTTAAATAGTGGCTTTGCTACACTATTTGGCCTATAACGTAATTCCTCAATTGCTTCCTTTACTTGTTTTACTGTGTCCTCATGAACGTATCCTTTTTCATTTATAACTCGTGAAACGGTTGCGACTGAAACACCTGCCAATTTTGCAACATCACGTATAGTTGCCACATCGTCACCCCTTAATATGGTAATAGATTACAATTTTACGGTAACCTAAATTACAATATTCGTCAAGGTTAATAATTTATATTTCTGAAAATTGTTACATCATTACACTAAACTATATTCTAATTGAATTTCATGTAAAATCGGGATATTATCATACCCAATGCGCGGAATTTCTTTCTTTATTTTTCGTGCCTCTTCCACCGCATTTACATATAAATTCGTCATCAAAAAATTACGTTTTTGGTAAAAACGTAACGCATTTATATTATCATTTGTTGTTATAAGCCAAACCTTCCTGCACCGTTCTTCTTCTGCAACTCGTAATACACAATCCACAAGTTTTGTCCCTATTCCTTTTCTTTCTTCAAAGCTATCTAACGATACAATTTCGCACATATTTCTGATCAATTCATACGTTACAATTCCGATTATTCTGTCTTCTGAGAGTGCAACAAATCCTGGCAACTCTTCTAACTGATGTCCCTTACCACGTGAAACCATCAATGAACTCCCCCAGTTCTCACACATGAACATTCGAATTGTTTCTTTCATCGCTGGCGTAATTTTTTGTATATGCACCATTTCCTATTTCTCCCCTTTTCTATCCTTGTGATACAATATAAGTGTATCACATGTAACGGTATTTGGAGGATGAGGTAAAGTATGAAACGTTTTTTTGCAGCATTGTTTACTATACTAGGTGCGATAACTGCCCTTGGGATTTTCTTTACAAATAAGGTGATGTACTTAAAGAAAAAAACAGAGGAAGAAATACTCGAAAGAGAAACGAAAAAACATTTTCGTATAGAGGATTTTGAAGCTCTTCATAAAGAAGAAATTCATATTCCTTCGCAATTCGGATATGATCTTCACGGATATTACATTCCTGCTGGTCATTCCAATAAGTTTATGATTTTCTGTCACGGCGTAACTGTAAATAAAATGAACTCTGTAAAATATGCAAGGTTATTTTTAAACAGAGGATATAATGTCGTTATTTATGATCATCGTCGTCATGGTAAAACTGGCGGAAAAACAACAAGCTATGGATACTATGAAAAGCATGATTTAAAATCTGTAGTTGACTGGCTAAAAGATCGTTTTGGAACAAATATAACACTCGGTATTCATGGTGAATCGATGGGCGCTGCAACACTTCTTCAGTACGCAGGACTTGTAGAAGATGGTGCTGACTTCTATATTGCAGATTGTCCTTTCTCTGATTTCTACGGACAATTACAGCACCGTTTAAAGGTTGAATTCCATTTACCGAAATGGCCTTTATTACCTTTAGCAAATGCTTTCTTAAAAGTGCGTGACGGTTATACGATTCGCGAAGTTTCACCAATCGATTGTATAAAAAACATTAACAATCCCGTTCTCTTTATTCATAGTAAAGATGACGATTATATTTTAGCTGATATGACAAAAGCGTTATATGAAGCAAAAGAGAATAATAAACAACTTTATATTGCAGAACACGGCGCACACGCTTGCTCTTATAACGAAAATAAAGAAGAGTATGAAGCAGCAGTTGATCAATTTTTAAACTCATATGTAAAAGAAACAAAAAACAGGCTTGCATAAGCCTGTTTTTTTATTGCGCTAAAACGTCTGTAACTTGTTCCATGTTTTCAGAAATCCACTTTATTGCATCATCTAACGTTGGAAATTCTGTCGTTTGAAATGTTACCTCATCTTGCAGTAACCAAACATCCTTTGACTCTTGTCCTACACCAGCAATGGACCAGTGTAACAAACTATATGGATGATTATCATTCAAAAATGATGCCCACGTGCGCTCATTTGCAATATTTCGTAATGTACGTAATTGTTTATCCATCTTTCGTCACCTTACTCTAGTCAGTTATAAAAAACATTATAACACTCTCTTCTCTTCCAAAGAAAGTGCTCTTTTCATATTGTCAAGTACTTCTCTTGATTATATGATGAAATTAAGCGTTTGGGAAGGAGGGATAGCGTTGGCTAAAGTACAAATTAAAGTAAATGATAATGGCTCTTTTCGCGTTACAGGGGACGTGGAATTAGTTGATTCACAAGGGAATGTATTCCCAGCAAAACCGGCATTTTCTTTATGCCGTTGTGGTTTATCAAAAAATATGCCTTATTGCGATGCTTCGCATAAAGGTAAATTCGAATCTGTTGTTAGAGCACCAGAGGCAGAATAATTTCACATGTGACATGCACATTTTTTTGTGCATGTTTTTTCTTTTTAGCAACTCCGTTATATCCCTTCTCCTTACAACATTTTTCATACTTTTGTCTCCATCTCAGCCTACATATATTTTCACACAATTCTTCACATTCTAATACTTTTTACTAGCCTTTTATTTTTTTTGTGCTATAATTTGAGCAAACAACATCCTTCGGGGTCGGGTGAAATTCCCAACCGGCGGTGATGAAGTGCAAACTTCTAAGTCCGTGACCCGTTTTCAACTCGAAAACGGTGGATCTAGTGAAACTCTAGGGCCGACAGTATAGTCTGGATGGGAGAAGGATATGTTTTCTAGTAATTTTATATAGCGAATACACTTTTATTTCAGTATGCATATTTTTATAGATTCAATTCAAATCTATATATATGTTTTATTTTGTATACTTTTCTTTCTATACTGGAATAAAAAGAGACGACTAGCGCTTGAAAAATTTGATATTTTTCCTTATGCAAAAATATCAATCATCGTTAGGTTTCTTTCCTATGCTTTCGTATTCGAACTATATTTCTAGAAATCACGTCTCCCAAACCTCAAGGATATTAAGTCCTTGAGGTTTTTTGATTTTTTCAGGAGAGGTGAAAAGAATGACAGATCAAGAATATATGAGGATTGCCCTGCAGTTAGCAGAAGGAACATCTGGACAAACAAGTCCAAATCCTATGGTTGGTGCTGTTGTTGTAAAAGACGGAAACATCGTCGGTATGGGGGCTCATTTACGTGCTGGTGAAGAACACGCAGAAGTTCATGCTCTTCATATGGCTGGTGAAAAAGCAAAAGGAGCTACCGTGTATGTAACACTTGAACCATGTAGCCATTTTGGAAAAACACCACCTTGCTGTGAATCGCTCATCAAAAAAGAAGTTAAGCGCGTTGTAATTGCTACTCTTGATTGTAATCCGCTCGTTTCTGGTAATGGAAAAAGGAGATTAGAAGAAGCTGGCATCGAAGTAACGACTGGTGTTCTTGAAGCGGAAGCAGTTTTATTAAATCGCTACTTTTTTCACTACATGAAAACGAAACGTCCATTTGTAACAATAAAAACAGCGATGAGCTTAGACGGAAAAACAGCGACTGTCACTGGTGAAAGTAAGTGGATTACAGGTGAAGAAGCACGAGCTGATGTTCACCAATACCGCCATACACATGATGCAATTCTCGTTGGAGTGAATACAGTTATAGCTGATAATCCACATTTAACAACAAGAATTCCTAACGGGGGTAAACATCCTATACGCGTTATTTTAGATACTCATTTACGAACGCCACCATCTTCTCATGTCATAACAGATGGTTTAGCACCGACATGGATTTTTGTCGGTAAGGATGTAAATAAAGAGAAAATAGCTTCTTATGAATCTGAAAATATAGTGATATTCCAAATGAAAACGAAACAAATTGAAATACAAGATATTTTAGATTTACTCGGCGAAAAACAAATCCTGTCTCTTTTCGTTGAAGGTGGGCAAACAGTTCATGCAAGCTTCTTACAAACAAAGTATTTCAATGAAATTGTAACTTATATAAGTCCAAAATTAATTGGTGGAAGTAAGGCCCCTACTTTATTTGGCGGAAATGGTTTTTCAACATTACAAGATGCGCTTTCCTTGGAAATTCAAGAGATGAAACAAATTGGCGATGATATAAAAATTGTTGCGCATGCCCGAAATGAGGTGACGGAATGTTTACAGGAATTGTAGAAGAATTAGGAACGATTGCAAACATGCAACAAAGCGGAGAAGCGATGAAGTTAACGATCCATGCAAATACAATTTTATCCGATGTTCACTTAGGTGATAGTATCGCGGTTAACGGTATTTGCTTAACTGTAACGAGTTTCACAACAACTTCATTCACCGTGGATGCAATGCCTGAAACGATGCAATCTACGTCACTTCGCATGCTTAAACCGCACTGTAAAGTAAATTTAGAACGTGCAATGGCTGCAAACGGACGATTCGGTGGACATTTCGTTTCAGGACATATTGATGGCATCGGAACGATAGTAAGTAAAAAACAACACTATAATGCCGTCTATTACAAAATAGCTATCGCTGATGAATTATTGCGCTATTGTTTGCATAAAGGATCCGTTGCTGTTGATGGAACGAGTTTAACAATATTTGATATAGACGAATCTTCCATTACAACCTCACTCATCCCGCACACAGTAAGTGAATCTGTTATCGGAGAAAAGAATGCCGGTGACATCGTAAACATTGAGTGTGACATGATTGGTAAATATATTGAACGCTTTATTTCTAAACCTGTAAAACGAACAAATTCAATGACCGAAAGCTTTTTACAAGAAAACGGATTTCTATAAGGGGGAAGCATGATGTTTCATCGTATTGAAGAAGCTCTAGAAGATTTAAAACAAGGAAAAGTCGTTATCGTATGTGATGATGAAAACCGTGAAAATGAAGGCGATTTTATCGCTTTAGCAGAGTATATTACGCCAGAAACAATTAACTTTATGATTACACATGGGCGCGGCCTCGTTTGTGTACCAATTACGGAAGAGTACGCAGAACGTCTACAATTAGAACCAATGGTAGCTCATAATACAGATTCGCATCATACTGCATTTACAGTGAGCATTGATCACGTTTCTACAACAACTGGGATTAGTGCTCACGAACGTGCAACTACGATACGAGAGTTGTTAAATCCTGCATCAAAAGGTGCTGATTTCAATCGTCCTGGACATATCTTTCCATTAATTGCGAAAGAAGGCGGTGTCCTGCGCCGTGCTGGTCATACAGAAGCTGCTGTCGATTTAGCACAGCTTTGCGGGGCAGAACCAGCTGGCGTCATTTGTGAAATTATTAATGAGGACGGTACGATGGCACGCGTACCTGATTTACTACAGTGTGCAAAACAATTTGATATAAAAATGATTACAATAGAAGATTTAATTGCTTATCGCCGCCACCATGAAACATTAGTGACGCGAGAAGTGGAAATTACATTACCTACAGATTTCGGTACTTTCCATGCAATTGGCTATTCTAATTCATTAGACTCGAAAGAGCATATCGCACTCGTAAAAGGTGATATTTCAACAGGAGAGCCTGTACTTGTACGCGTTCATTCAGAGTGCTTAACAGGAGATGTATTTGGCTCGTGCCGCTGTGATTGCGGACCACAACTCCATGCTGCCCTTGCTCAAATTGAGCGTGAAGGAAAAGGCGTTCTTCTTTATATGAGACAAGAAGGACGAGGTATTGGGCTTCTAAATAAGCTTCGCGCTTATAAGTTACAAGAAGAAGGGTTCGATACTGTAGAAGCAAATGAAAAGCTTGGATTCCCAGCGGATTTGCGTGATTATGGTATCGGTGCTCAAATTTTGAAAGATTTAGGTCTACAACATTTACGATTATTAACGAATAATCCACGAAAAATTGCTGGCTTACAAGGTTACGATTTAGAAGTAATCGAGCGTGTACCGTTACAAATGCCAACAAAAGAAGAAAATAAAACGTATTTACAAACGAAAGTAAACAAATTAGGACATTTACTAAATTTATAATTAAAGGAGAGATTTATTATGGTATTCGAAGGTCATTTAGTTGGTACAGGATTAAAAGTTGGGGTTGTTGTTGGACGTTTTAATGAATTTATTACAAGTAAGTTACTTGGCGGAGCTTTAGACGGATTAAAGCGTCACGGTGTAGAAGAAACTGATATTGATGTTGCTTGGGTGCCTGGCGCATTCGAAATTCCTTTAATCGCTAAAAAGATGGCGAATAGCGGGAAATATGATGCTGTTATTACGTTAGGCACTGTCATTCGTGGTGCTACAACACATTACGATTACGTTTGTAATGAAGTAGCAAAAGGTGTTGCATCTTTATCACTACAAACAGACATCCCCGTTATTTTCGGTGTATTGACGACTGAAACGATCGAGCAAGCGATTGAACGCGCGGGCACGAAAGCTGGTAATAAAGGTTATGAATCCGCCGTTGCTGCAATCGAAATGGCTCACTTATCAAAACAATGGGCATAAAAAAAAGAGGCTGCGGCCTCTTTTTATTTTTTTACTTTTTTCCGTACATCTTTTATTAATTCATCCATTGTTTTTCCTTCTGTTTGTATACGAAGTGTTTGTGCTGTTCTCCATACATTCTCTCTTTTCTTCGCTTCTTCTATAATAGTAATTTCTTTTCGTACTTCCTTTAAATCTTTCCCTTCTGTTTTCAATCCAAAATGTTCAGCTTTCGTTCGAAAATGTTGTTCAATTCGTTGTTGCATCTCTTTTTGTTCAGGATTTTCGGCGGCCTTAACTGGATCAGCACTTATTGCTTTTAGTAAAATGAGACAAGTCATAATCGCTAATATATATTTGTGCATGTAAAATCCTCCAACCCAATATAAAGTGAAACTTTAATCAGTGGGGGGGCTTCATCCCCCACTGATTATTAGTTGAACCAATCGGACTTTTATGGGCAGTTGATCCCCCACCTAACTTCTTTGCTTTCGCTGCTTTTTGAGGTGTGGGTCTTACTGCCCATTAAAGTCGGATAAATTACATATTTACTATGTACAATTGGTGCTTGGAAAATTCGTCCACCAAAATTCTTTTTTTCGCTCAAAAGTCACTAGTATCAAGCGTTCACAACTATTTATTACATTTTATTTACAAAAAAAGCAAACTCTTTTACAAGTTTGCTTTTTTCCATCTTATAATGCACATTCCTCAATCTCAAACCCTAAATCTTCAATCATACCCCAGTCTGCAGTCGGTTCTTGTCCAGCTGTCGTTAAGTAGTCTCCAACAAAAATAGAGTTCGCTGCAAATAAACCGATTGGCTGTACAGAACGTAAATTGATTTCACGCCCTCCTGAAATACGAATTTCTTTTGTTGGGTTTACAAAACGCATCATTGCCAGCACTTTTAAACATTCTACTGGCGTTAACTCCTTTTGCCCTTCAAGCGGCGTACCCTTCACAGCAACAAGGAAATTACATGGAATGGAATCGGCATCTATACGTTGTAATTCGAATGCAATTTCAGCGCGTTCTTCTATTGTCTCTCCCATTCCAAAGATTGCCCCAGAACATGGTGAAATACCCGCTTGTTTCGCTTTTTGAACTGTATCAACACGATCGTCATACGTATGAGTGGAGCAAATACTTTCGTAATTATTCGCATGTGTATTTAAGTTGTGGTTATAACGGTGTACACCCGCTTCCGCTAAACGTCCTGCTTGATCTTCGTTTAAGAAACCTAAACAACAACAAATCTTTAAATCTGTCGTTTCACGAATCTCCTTAACGGCTCCAATTACGTGATTTACCTCTTTATCAGTCGGACGACGACCAGATGCCACAATACAATACGTACCCGCTTTACGGCGAATTGCTTCGTGTGCTCCTTCTACAATCTTTTCCTGCGTTAGCCATGCATATTTATCAATCGGTGCTTCTGAAATAATAGACTGTGAACAATATCCGCAATCTTCAGGGCATAATCCAGACTTCGTATTAATAATCATATTTAATTTTACTTTCTTACCAAAGTGATGGTGGCGAATGATATACGCAGCATTCATAATTTCTAAAATCTCTGTATCGTCAGCCTCTAATATCGCTATTGCATCTTCTTTCGTAATCACTTTCTCTTCTACGACGTCGTATGCAAGTTTTTTCCAATCCCTTTTTGTTTGTACTTGTTTCATTTCATCTCTTCCCCTCTTTTGTTATATGCACAAATAAAGCATGATACGTTGCCATTATCCCTTCATTTCCCGTGAAGTCTCTTTCGTATATGCGAAGCATCGCACGAAAGAGTGAGGGACTTTGACAATATGATTCTTCATTACTATTGGTCGCTCCTACTTTACGAATAGAATGTAGAAACTCCCTAACTTCTGTAAATCTCTCTATGTAACACGTTTCAGAAACATGTACATCCCCTGTTTCTATCTCACATATATGGCGCAACTGATTTTTCGAATAAAAACGTTGCCCAATCGATGTTTCATTTTGTATATTTTTTTCTTCTTTCGCCCGCTGGAACGAAGCATGCAATTCTTGAAATGTTTCCTGTCCAAATGTTGAAAAGAGTAATATCCCATCTATAGACAAATGATGAAATAAATTTCTTATCACTTGTTTTAAATCATTTAGCCATTGAAATGTGGCATTTGAAATAATGACATCATACGTTTCTTCTAGTCGTAATCTTTCGATATCCTCACAATAAAATGTTACATTGTTTACATTTTGTCTAGTTTTGGCAACTGTGATCATACTTTCAGCAAAATCAATAGCTGTAATATGTGCTTTCGGAAATAAGTTTGATAATTGCTCTGTAACATATCCTGTCCCGCATCCAAGTTCTAAAATACGTATCGATGCATTTACACTATATCGCCGATTCAATGTAGAAAGTAATGAATGTGCCATCTTTTTTTGTACATTTGCATATTGATCGTAGGATACAGCTGCTACATTAAACCGTTTTTGTAGTAACGTTTTGTTGATCATGTCGTATCCCCTCTACAAATTGAATTATCTCATTTACACAATATTCAAAATTCGTTACGCATAATGCGTGCCCAGCCTCGTTTACTACCTTGAGCGTAGCAGTCTCATTCTCAGCCATACTACGCGCTGCAGACAATGGACATATTACATCCTGCTCTCCATGAATAAGCAGTATAGGTACTTTTATTTCTTTCAATTCTTCTCTCATATCTGTTTCTATTAAATAATCCAAACCGAATTGTAAAGACTGAATAGAATCACCTTTAAAATGTTTTACGATGTCTTCAAAACTTTTATTTTCTTTCAACTCATCTTTCGTAAACATATTTTCATAGAATCGCTTGAGCGTATCTTCTTTCCTTCTCGCCAAATTTCTTTTCAGCCGTTCTACATGCAAAGCATTCCAACCATTACTATAGTCACTTGCATTTGTAAATTTAGCAGTACCACCAATTAGTACGATACCCTTTGCCTTAATTTTTTTATAAGCTTGAATTGCCGCTAACGCTCCTAGTGACCATCCAACTAAAATTACATTTTCATCCTTTGCTACATCTATTATTCGCCCTGCAAATTCACTTTGTTCTTTCACGTTACGCCAATCAATGCATTGAACAAAATATCCTTTAAAATGCGGAAGTACTAAATCCCAAATATTTTCTTCCATTCCCCATCCAGGGATAAAAATGATCTTCAGCTCTTTCATACGAAAAGCTCCTCTTCTTTCGCAATGTGGGTAATTCGGTCAATAGCCCATTTTAAATCAGCTATTGTATGTTCAGATGTAACTGCAAAGCGAATTCGAGAACTATGGACCGGTACAGTGGGCGGACGAATTGCAATAGCTGCAATACCTGCCTCTTGTAACCTTTTGCTAAACCGTAAAGCATTTTCATTTGAACCGACTACAATCGGTACAATATGAGTTGAACTATTCCCTATATTAAATCCGGCGTCTCGTAATTTGCTTCTGAAGTATTCCCCATTTGCTATAAGGTTTTCTCTTCTCTTATGATCTTCTTGTACAATTTCAATTGCTTTTTGCACTGCTCCTAACGTACTTGGTGGTAAAGCAGTAGTAAAAATAAAGCTTCTCATCATGTTTTGTAAATACTCTATATAAATTGCATCACCTGTCAAATACGCACCATAACACCCTAAAGCCTTGCTAAACGTCCCCATATGTATATCAATTTTTTGAGAAAGATCTTTTTCTATATGGGACAACCCTGCTCCATCAATTCCATATATTCCACTCGCATGCGCTTCATCCACTACAATAATTGCCCCGTATTTCTCTTTCAGCTCCACTAACTCCCTCAAATACGCAGTATCACCATCCATACTAAAAACAGTATCTGTTACGATTAATTTCCGCTTTTCAGGAGATGCTGTTTTTAACAACGTCTCCAGATGATTGAAATCATTATGACGATACCTTTTATGCTCTGCCCCACTTAATATAATTCCATCAACAATGCTTGCGTGATTTAATTTGTCACTAAACACAATATCGTGACGACTCACTAATGAAGAGATCACTCCAATATTTGCGGTATATCCACTATTCACAACTAAGGCCTTTTCAGTGCCTTTCCAATCGCATATACTTCTCTCAACCTCTTCATACAGTGAATAGTTTCCTACCACGAGCCTTGATGCTGTCGCCCCAGTTCCATATTTTCTTGTACATGCGATAGCAGCTTCTTTTAACCTTTCATCTCCAGCTAACCCTAAATAATTATTTGATGCTAAATTTAGCATCCTTTTCTCATCTCGAATAAGCCATGTCTCTTCTGCTTGTTCTGTTACATGCAAATTACGATACTGCTCTCGCTCATGTAATTGTTGCAATTTAGATTGAAGATGTGTGCGCCACGTTTGATTCATTTCGGATAAGCTCCTCTAATTTTGAAATCATTATATATTCTTTAGCAGATTCCAAGACTTCTTCTCTTGTAAACTCACCTGCTAAGAATGGTAATAAACCTAAAACCGGTACCCCACTTAGCTCTTCAATCATTTCTTTATTTTCTTGCACTCTTTCTATTTCGCATTCTTTGCAGCCAGATAAAATTACACCTGCTACTGTTAAACCATGTGCCTTTGCATAAGCAATCGTTAAAACTGTATGATTTACTGTTCCTAATGTAGGGCGTGCTACTACAATAAGTGGAAGTTGTAATTCTTTTGCGAAATCAATTACTAAAGCGTCCTCTGTATACGGAACAGCTAATCCACCTGCTCCTTCTACAAGCAGACTATTAAACTCTTTCAATCGTTCATTATAGTGATGAATAATGTCTTTTAACGTTACTGTCCTTCCAGCTCTTTTCATAGCAAGTCTCGGAGCAAGCGGCTCTTCAATAGAATATGGGCAAATTTCATCTTCTTTTGTCGGTACACCTGATAATGCCTTTAACCTTGCTGCATCTCCCTCTGGATTTGATGCAACATGTCCACTTTGCAACGGTTTATATACCCCGATGTTATATTCCAATTCTCTAAATACACCTGCTAATGCACCGGCAACGACAGTTTTTCCCACTTCAGTATCCGTTGCTGTTATAAAAAAACCGCTCATTATTCTCCCTCCGTAACATCCGAGATTGCTTTATACAAAATACGTAACATATCATCAATCTCATCAATTGTAGAAGCAAGAGGTGGCATAAAGACAATCGTATTACCGAGCGGTCGGATAATCATGCCTAGTTCTCTTGAGCGTTTACATACTTGAACACCGACTCTCTCTGTCCATTCAAACGCTTCTTTCGTTTCCTTATCCTTCACAAGTTCAATTCCAACCATTAACCCGCACTGACGAATATCCCCTACATGTTTATATGCAAAGAGTTCTTCTAATTGCGTCGCCACATATTCTGTTTTACGTGCCACCTCTTCTATTAAATTTGTTTTCTCATATAGTTCTAAATTTGCAATTGCTACCGCACACCCTAACGGATTCCCTGTATAACTATGACCGTGGAAAAACGTTTTTTGTGCTTCGTAGCCTCCTAAAAAGGCATTATAAATTTCATCTGTCGTTACGGTGATTGCAACTGGTAAATATCCGCCCGTTAAACCTTTTCCGGCTGTTAAAATGTCCGGCGTTACATTTTCATGTTCACATGCAAACATTTTCCCGGTACGCCCAAATCCAGTCGCTACCTCATCTGTAATAAATAAAACGTTATATTTTGTACATAAATTACGTAGCCCTTTTAAGTATCCTTTTGGCATTGTAATCATACCGCCAGCACCTTGCATTAAAGGTTCTACAATTATCGCTGCAATTTCTTCATGTTTGTCTTTCAGCAGCTCTTCCATTTCTTCTAAATGTTTTTTTACAATTTCCTCCTTATTATTTCCATAAGGAGAACGATATGTATATGGATAAGGCATTTTAATTGCCTCAAATAAAAGTGAACTATACACTTGGTGAAACAAGTCTATTGCTCCTACTGAAACAGCCCCAATTGTATCACCGTGATACGCTTCTTTTAATGTTACAAATCTTTGTTTCTTCGGTTTTCCTTTATGCTGCCAATATTGAAATGCCATCTTAATTGCAATTTCAACAGCGCTAGAACCGGAGTCGGAATAGAATACTTTCTTCAAACCTTCTGGTACAACTTCAATTATTTTTTCTGCTAATAAAATAGATGGAACGTTAGCAAGTCCTAGCATAGTAGAATGGGCAATTTTATTTAATTGTTTACGAATTGCCTCATCTAGTTCCGGCACTTGATGCCCATGAACATTTAACCAAATAGACGAAACACCGTCCCAATATTCATTTCCATTTACATCGTATAGCTTTCTTCCCTCTCCACGTTCAATAATGACAGGATCTTCTTCTAAATAATCCTTCATTTGTGTAAATGGGTGCCATACGTAGGCTTTGTTTTTCTCCGATAATTCTTCATATGTATAAGATGGTTTGTCAGTCGTACTCTTACTAAAAGTCACAATTGTCACCCCTAATGTTAACTAGTTTATAAATATAGTTAACATTAAATTTATATGACTGTCAATTATTTTTAAATCAAATAGTTCTTAAAAAAGAACAACTTATCATACGATAAGTTGTTCTACTTTCCATGTTGTATCTTTCCGATTTCTAAAATAATCTCTTCATCCTTTTTTCCTTCTGTATCAATTCCAAGTTGCTTCGCATGCTCAATTAATAAATCATGACGCTGCTCAAATCTAGCCTTATTTACTTCTTTCGTGATTTCTTCTTTTGTTTTTCCATCAGTAGAAACTCCTAGTTTCGTAGCTGCTTTCTCCATCGACTTCTTCTCTTCAGTTTCTTTCGCTTTCTTCACTTCTGACTGCTGCATTTGCTTTTGCTTCGCCTGCTCTGATTCAGCTGCAAAAGCTGTGTAAATTCCAGCACTTCCGCCAATGACTAGTAAGGTGGTAAAAAGAATTATTTTTTTCTTCACTCTTTCCTCCCCTTTCAAATTCATTATAACGCACATTTTTCGGTGTTAAAACCTATCTCCTTTATTTCCCTAAAAAAATATTACACATTTTCATTGACATGTATGATGAATATATGATAAAAATTTAACTAACATCATATGAATCGGCATTGATAGGATTTAGTAGTATTTCGATTTCTGATTTCAGAGAGCTGGTGGTCGGTGCGAACCAGTACAGAGCGAATATGAATTACCCCCTGGAGCTTCTTTTGCGAAACGTAAGGAGTAGTGAAAGACGGTTATAGACCGTTATATCTAAAGAGTGGTGAAACGATACTGTTTCACAATTTAGGGTGGTACCGCGAACTTTTCGTCCCTGCATATATTGCAGGGGCGTTTTTATTTTATTAGCGCATATCATACGACCCTTTATTTTGTGATACATTCATTTCACAAGCTAGGGTGGTACCGCGATTTCTTCGTCCCTGCATATTTATATGCAGGGACGTTTTTTTATCCAAACATTTCCGTATCATATTGAAGGATTAACAATTACCGGTAATTTGTCACAAAATTCTAAATTTTAGAAGGAAATAAACAATATTGGCGAATTTTATATAAAAAAGAGCTATTTTAGATTACTTAGGAGGGAAAAACAATGGTTTCAAAAATTGAATCTGTTCTATTAACATTTTTTATCTTTTTCTGCATTGGCTTTAGTGTTATCAAATTAGAAGTTTCACCACACATCCCAATTTTATTTGGTATCGTGCTTTTATTAGCATTTGGATTTATAAAAAAAATCTCTTGGTCTACGATGGAAAAAGGGATGATTAGTAGTATTTCAGCTGGTATTCCATCTATTTTTATTTTCTTACTTGTAGGCGTATTAATTAGTGTTTGGATCGCCGCTGGAACAATCCCAACTTTAATGGTATACGGCTTCCAACTTGTATCTCCTAAAATTTTCATTCCAACTGTTTTCGTTGTTTGTGCAATTGTTGGAACGAGTATCGGTAGTGCTTTTACAACTGCCGCAACTGTAGGACTTGCCTTTATGGGTATGGGTAGTGCTCTCGGATACGATCCAGCTCTAATCGCTGGCGCAATTATTTCTGGTGCATTCTTTGGAGATAAAATGTCTCCTTTATCTGATACAACAAACTTAGCTCCTGCTGTAACAGGTGTAGATCTATTTGAGCATATTCGTAACATGCTTTGGACAACAGTTCCAGCATTCATTATTGCTTTTATCGCCTTTTTCATTTTAGGAGGAGGTACGAGTGGAGACGTTGACTTCACAAACTTTATTAGTACATTAGAGAAAAATACAACGATTTCTATCGTTACACTAATCCCAATTTTATTACTGTTCCTATTCGCATTTAAAAAAGTCCCAGCAGTACCAACATTGCTTGCAGGAATCGTGGTAGGAATTATTATTCTCTTTATTTTTAAACCTAGCACTTCTTTAGCTGATTTAATGAAAATTATGCAAGACGGATACGTTTCTAAAACTGGTATTAAAGACATTGATAGTTTACTATCTCGCGGTGGTCTACAAAGTATGATGATGTCGATTGCCCTTATTTTCCTAGCTCTTTGTATGGGAGGATTATTACAAGGAATGGGTATTATTACGCAGCTAATGAATATCATCTCTAGCTTCGTTAAAAATAGCACACGCTTAATTATTTCTACTGCTTCAACTGCAATTGGTGTAAACTTCTTACTTGGGGAGCAATACTTATCCATCGTTTTAACGGGACAAGCATTTGCTAATAAATACGATGAAGTCGGTTTAGAACGTCGTAATTTATCACGCGTACTAGAAGATGCAGGTACAGTTATTAACCCGCTCGTACCATGGGGAGTAAGTGGTGTATTCTTATCGAACGTCCTTGGCGTTCCGACATTTGATTACCTTCCATTCGCAATTTTCTGTTTAGCTTGCCCAGTCTTAACAATTATTGTTGGTTTCACAGGATTTGGCCTTTCATGGAAGAAAGAAAAAGCAGTAACAATTTCATAATATACGAAAAAGGATTACCTGAATCGGTAATCCTTTTTATATTTCTCCACTATCTATTTGCTTTCTTTCTTCTAAATAACAGAAGGAATCCTGCTCCAACAAACGCCAAACCTGCTCCAATTGTAGAAACAACACTTGTACCTGTTTTCGGTAAATCACGTTCTTCTTTCTTTTCACTTACAGTTGTTGTTTCTTTTGCGTTTTGATTATCCGTTGTAGTTTGTCCAGATCCTGTATTATTACCTTCATCTATTGGTGGTGTCGTTGGATTTTCTCCATTATTTCCTTCACCTGTTGGTGGTGTCGTTGGATTTTCTCCATTATTTCCTTCACTTGTTGGTGGTGTCGTTGGATTTTCTCCATTATTTCCTTCACCTGTTGGCGGTGTTGTCGGGTTCTCTCCACCAGTTTCCTTATCATCATCGTTCTTCTTCTTCGTTATATCAATTGCATATTTAGCGAATTCATTTTCAGATGGTCCAACATATGATATGTTTCCATCTTTCTTTATATACTTTTGTGCATTTGGTGAAGAATCGAATGTTGTATGTAATTTATCGGCAACAATCGGTTTAAACGTCCAATTTTTATCTGCTGCTGGATCAATAACTGGCGTTTCTTGCATATACTTCACAATGATTTGACGCGTTTCATCTTGTGATTGGTATACAACCTCCCCTTTGCTTACACCCGGGAACGTTTGGCTGCTTCCGCGATAGTTATTTGTAGCGACGATGAATTCTTGATTGTCAGCTACTGGCTTCCCTTCATATGTCATATTTACAATACGATTCGTATTTGCATTTACAACTTTTCCATCTTTATCGTATTTCGCCGGTTGTGTTACATCAATTTCGTATTTTAAGCCATCTAAAATATCGAAGTTATATGTAGGATAACCTATATTTACTAACGGCTGTTCTTCTGTTTTCTTTGGATCAATTTGATTAAACTGACCTGCAGACATTTCAAGCCATTCTTTTACTTGTGCCCCATTTACTTTTACAGCATATAACGTATTTGGATATACATATAAATCTGCCACGTTTTTAATTGCTAACGTTCCAGCTGGAATATCGGTATAATATGTAGCACCGTTTCGGCCACCTGCTTTAAATGGTGCTCCTGCAGATAAAACTGGAATTCCTTTATATTTGCTGTACTGCCCATTTTCAGAAAATAACTTTTCTACATACCATTTCTGTGCATTTGTCACAAGTTGTACAGAAGGATCATCTTGTACTAATGAGAAATAACTATTAATTGGCGCTGTCGTTTTTCCTACAGCTGTATTCACATAATCAATTGTCGCTTGATGATCATCTTTAATTTCATTAACTAAATTTTGATCAGATTGTACGAGTGGGTTTCCTTTACTATCAGCAATCGGACGAAGTTGCGGCTTCGATTGCTCTTTTTGTACTTCCCATTTTCCATTTACTTTTTTCAATTGCATATCAATAATACCTAAGTTACTTCCAAAGACACCAGGCATTACAACTGGAACACCATTAAATACATCCTTCACTTCAGTATGTGAATGTCCCATTAATACTGCATCTACACCAGGAACTTCTGTTAAATAATACGATGCGTTTTCCATGCCAACGTTGTATCCACTCTTATCAACACCTGAATGCGCTAGTGCAACGATAACATCGGCACCTTCTGCTTTCATTTTTGGCACCATTTTTTTCGCAGTTTCAACTATATCTTTTGCTTTCACTTTTCCTTCTAGATTTGCTTTATCCCAGTTCATAACTTGAGGTGGAACAAATCCCATTACGCCAATTTTCACTTTTTGTTTTTGACCTGATTCATCTTCTACTTCTTTTTCAAAAACATGATATGGTTTAAAGTAATTTTGATCATTCTCTTCATTATTATCTTTATCATCTTTATAGACGTTCGAGTTAATAACCGGGAATTCTGTTTTACTAATTACTTTGTTTAAATAATCTAAACCGTAGTTAAATTCATGATTCCCAAGAGAGATGACGTCATACTTCATTAAATTCATTAAACGATATAATGGGTGCGTATAACTAGGATCCACAGGCTTCTTCGGATCATTTATTTTATTCGCTACATAATCTCCAAGCGGTGTCCCTTGTAATGCATCCCCATCATCAAACAGGACAGAGTTCTTCGCTTCTTCACGTGCTTTATTCACAAGTGTTGCAGTTTGTACGAGACCTACTTTATTATCGGTTTTCGTTTGATAATAATCGTAATTCATTAAGTTAACGTGAATATCTGATGTTTCTAGAATTCGTAAGTTAACCGTACTCTCCCCAGTTTGCTCATCCGCATGAGCTGTTGCTGGCAATACTTGCGGCGCTATAACACCAATAGCAAGAGTTGCTCCAGCTAGCATTTTTTTTGACTTTTTCACAAAAAATCCCCCTTATACAATTACCAAAAATAATGAAATGAATCTGTCTCTAATCACATACCTTTTTTCTTCTATTGGAGATAAGATTTTCATTTCATCCTGCGTTAATGAGTAGTCCTCTTAAACGCTCGATTGGTGAGATTTTACTCATCGGGAAATAAAGCCCTACTAATTAAAATTTCACCTTATCTGACATTATCATATATAATGTACTTTCATATCGTCAATATTTTTTGACATACTTCTACAAATTTTCTGTAAAGTTATTGTAAACTTTTCATAAACATATAATATGCCCTTACATTGTTAATACTGCTGAATATGATACAATTACCAATTACAAGGAGGATGAATTTATGAAAAAAGTCATCTTAACAATTGTTTGTCTCCTCCTTCTAATCATTTCTTATTCTTATTTTGAAAAGAACGATGAGACAAAACAAAATGAACCCGAAGAAAAAACAGAAAAAACATCTACTCCAAGTTGGATTGATAAGCAAACAAACGATTCCTTTTATCATCTCGTACTAGGTGATTCGCTCGCCAAAGGATATGGATCGACACAAGGTGGATTTGCTGAATTAGCCTCTAAACAAATAGAGGCACAAATTCATAAACCAATTACTGTAGAAAACCTTGGGATAAACGGTCTTACAACCGATCGTCTCGCTAAAAAGGTTGACTCAGAAGATGTAAAGCAAAAAATTAGAGCAGCCAATATTATTACAATTAACATTGGGGGAAATAATTTGTTTCGCTTAAATCGTGATGTCGGTGTTATAGACGGTATTAAAATGTTAAATAAAGAAAAAGCTCATTTTGAAGCGGATGTAAAAAATATTGTAAAGACAGTCCGAGATCAAAATCCGGATGCTTTACTCATTCTTTCTGAACTCTATAACCCGTTACAACTCGATGACTCCATCGCAAGTTATGCAGATATGTTTTTAGACGGATGGAATGAATCCGTTTATTCCATTGCAAAAGCAAATCAACCATCTATCGTTTTACCAATCCGCAAATTAATATCGAATGATAAGAAAGATTTACTCTTTGACCAAGTACACCCAAATGATAAAGGCTATTCTATTATTGCCGATTCCTTTACAAAAAAAGTGTTGGCCTACAAATATTAAAATTCGCATGAAACAATTCTATTTTTATAACATGTCTTTTTTGTTACAATGAGAGTGGAAGGGGGCCTTTATATGGAATCACGCGAGTGGGAACGTATTGTTGATCATCTTCTTTCGCTAGTGCCTCTTTTTTATCGCAAATTTATGCTTCCTGGAGAATTTTCTTCTCAAAGACATATGCCGCCATCACATACACAAGTATTACTGCTTCTGCATGAAAATGGCACATTAGCAGTTTCCGAAATCGGCAAGCGGCTAGCGATTTCACGGCCTAACATGACACCTCTATTAAACAAACTGATCCAAGAAGAACTAATAGAGCGTCATTATAGCGAAAAAGATCGACGGGTCATTTTAATTTCCCTGACAGCTGAAGGGAAATTGTTAGTAAATCAGTATCAACAATTCATTTTAGACAAATTAAAAGAAAATTTCCAAACGTTATCTGAGGAAGAACGTGAAAAACTCATTCACTCTCTTCAAACCATTCAAAATTTAATTTTGAAAACAAACGCATAAAGCTGCTTCTAAATAGAAGCAGCTTTATGATTCGTAATAATTACCATAGTATACATTTGAATATGGCCATGTCGTTAAATATGGTTTTTGATCTTGCGTAGGTTGTTGCGATGGTATTTGCGGTAGTTGTTGTTGTCGATATAATTCATATTGCCTACTCGTATCATAAACCGGATAATAATTTACATATGGATATACTTGCGGTACGTAATAATAATACATTCATTCTCTCCTCCTTTTTCTTAAACATATTCAAAGGAGAAAATGAGTGTGACACTCTTTATATTTGCATGAGTGGTTCTCTCACTCTTTTCTTTCTGTTCTTCAAACGTAACTTACGGTTCTTTTCATATAAATAATGCACAACGAAATATGAAACTACACCAAACACAACCCCTAAAATCGTCATTCCAATTAACACATACACTTCACTCTGTAATAAGCTCTTTAATATCGTAAAAATGTGACTTGAAAACAAGTCCGATATCGTAAAGGGTTCATGATGTATTTTTTGCACATGAAATGGATAAATCATTTTCCCTAGCGCATACGCAAGCGGAAATAAAACTACTGGGAGAAACGATATTTTTCCAATAATATTGCCAATCACCGCGGCAGGAAAAGATCCCTTTGCTAACCTGACGATTGGATAAAATATTAAATAGACGAGCGATGCTGTATATATAACCAACATCTCTAAACCAAAACCAATCGCAAAACCTAACGATACTTTCTTCGCTCCTTCTGGTGATCGAAGCAACTTATAATATTGAAACTTTAATATTCTCCACATCCGCTGAAAAAACGAATATGTTTTCTTAGTTGTTTTCACTCTCATCATCTCTTTAACTATATTTTTATACCTAGTATGCCCTTACCCACTCCGAAAAACAAATTTCATTTTCTCTTTTATTATAGATGATATCGAAATGGTTAACTAAATATACATATGACATTTCAATAAAAAAAATACACCTCCAATTGTTATTTGTGTCTCACAACTGGAGGTGTACATCATTTAGGAAAGTTCTTCTACATTTTTAAATAAACTTACTAATAATGCTTTTTGCGCATGCAATCGATTACCGGCTTGCTCAAATACGATAGATTTTGGCCCATCTATAATTTCGCCTGTTACTTCTTCTTCACGATGGGCAGGTAAACAGTGCAAGAAACGATATGTTTGCTTCGCATGCTTAACAAGTTCGGTATTGATTTGGTATGGTTGAAACAACGTATATTTCTCTTCTTCGCCCTCTTGCCCCATGCTCATCCAAACGTCAGTATAAATGAAATCTGCTTCATTCACCGCTAGTTCAGGGTTATGCAAAATTTCAATTTTCGCTCCTGTTTCTTCAGCAATCGTTAACGCTTTTTTTACAATTTCCTCATTCGGTTCATACCCTACAGGTGTTGCAACAGTCATATACATTCCAACTTTTGCACTCGCTAACAACAATGAATGACATACATTATTTCCGTCACCTACGTAGGCCAATTTTATTCCTTTAAATGTATTTGTTTCTTCGTATATTGTCATTAAGTCTGCCAATGCTTGACAAGGATGATGATCGTCAGTTAAACCGTTAATAACAGGAATGCTCGATTCTTTTGCAAGCTCTTCTACATCCGCGTGTGAGAATGTACGTATCATGATCCCGTCAATATACTGCGATAATACTTTCGCAGTATCTGAAACAGTTTCTCCTCTGCCCATTTGCATCTCTTTTCCACTTAAAAACATACCATGTCCCCCGAGCTGTACCATTCCTGCTTCAAAAGATACACGAGTACGAGTCGAGTGCTTATCAAAGATAAGGCCTAATATTTTCCCTTGTAGTAAAGGCTCTTGCTTATTCTTTTTTAAATATATAGCGAACTCAATTAAAGAAATAATTTCTTCTTGCGTTAGTTCTTCTAATGTTAAAAGATCTTTCGTATTTAATTTCGGTACTTGTACAATTGACATGAAACTTCCCCCTTATATAATTGATACGTTTTTTGTACAAACTACTTTTTTTATCATATATACTGCCTGTTCTAACTCTTCATTCGTTACAATGAGTGGCGGTAATAGTCTTATAACATTAGGCCCTGCTTGTAATACGAGAAGTCCCTCTTTTTCTAGTTGTTCTATACAACTTGCAACTTCATGCGTACATTCAATTCCAACCATAAGCCCCTTACCACGTATATTTTGAATACATTCGACATGTTGTAATTCCTCTTGCAACTTCTGTAATACGTACTCGCCCTTTTCCTTTACTTCTTTTAAAAACGATGGTTTCTTAGTTATTTGCAATACTTCTTTCGCCGCAGCCATTGCAATATAATTTCCACCAAACGTTGAACCATGTGACCCTGCAGGAAACGATATTCCAAGTTCTTTCCGGCCAATCATTGCTCCAACTGGAATGCCATTTCCAAGCGCCTTAGCAGTAGTAACGATATGAGGTGTTATTCCCATTTGTTCGTAAGCAAATAATGTCCCTGTTCTTCCGATTCCTGTTTGGACTTCGTCTATAATAAATAAGGACCCGAACTTCTTACATAATGCTTCAATCGCTTTCAAAAAAGATAGATCAGCAGGTATGACTCCTCCCTCTCCTTGAACAACTTCTATCATTACTGCCGCAACTTCTTCATTCATTACTTCCTCTAATGCCTTTATATCGTTAAAAGGCGTATGTAAAAAAGAGGGAAGGAGCGGACCAAACCCTTCTTTCACTTTATTTTGTCCCGTCGCACTCATCGTTCCGAATGTTCTACCGTGAAAAGATTGCTCGCATGTTACGACGAGAGATTTTTCAGTATGCTTACGGGCTAGCTTCAAAGCAGCTTCATTCGCCTCTGCCCCGCTATTACAGAAGAACACATAATCTAATGCTATGTTTTCTGTTAATAATGACGCGACTTCTTCTTGTAAGCTGTTTGTAAACAGGTTAGATATATGCCATATTTCATGCAGTTGCTCTTGTACAGCTTTCATAACAGTAGGATGACAATGTCCTAAATTACATACACCAATTCCTGATGTGAAATCTAAATATTGCTTACTGTTATTATCAATGACTTTCGTTCCTTCCCCCTTTACAAACTCAATCTTTCTTCTCCCATACGTTTGAAAAAGATGACTTATCATGCAATACTCACGCCCCTCGTTACCGTTGTTCCAATACACTCACCTGTAACCTCGGTAAAATCCTTCGTCCCATTTACGATACTAACCTTTTGCACTCCCATTTTTAATGATGCTAGTGCAGCCTGTACTTTCGGAATCATCCCACCGGTAATAACACCGTTTTCTATAAAATTAACAATCTCAAATTCGTCGGTTTTCTTTACTAACTTTCCTTCATGTAATACCCCATCTACATCTGTAATAAAAATGAGTTCTTTTGCAGATAATGCGGCTGCAATTCCAGCTGCGGCGGTATCTGCATTTATGTTATAAATCTCATTATCATTTATGCCGACCGGAGCAATAACAGGAATATAATTCATATTTATTAATCCTTTTAGTAAGGCCGTTTCGACATAACTTACTTCTCCCACATATCCTATCTCCTCGCTGACAGGTTGAACTTGAAGTAGATTGCCGTCACATCCTGAACAACCTACTGCAAGTAAATTATGCTTTTGTAAATTCATTACGAGTTTTTTATTCGTACTTCCGCATAGCACCATTTGAACAACATCCATAACTTCTTTTGGTGTTACTCGTAATCCATCTCTTTTTTCTGCGTTGATGTTACAATCTTTTAATTGGGCATCAATTTCTGGGCCACCACCATGAACAATCACTACTTTATACTTCTGTTGTAATTTCTTTATGCAATCAAAAAACACATCATTTAATTGATCCAACATACTACCGCCGCATTTCACTACAATATAATCGCTCATCTTCCCTCTCCTTATGTACGATAACAAGCGTTTATTTTCACATATTCATAGCTTAAGTCACAGCCCCAAGCTGATCCGGTCTCTTCTCCTAAATGTAAATACACATCAATCATAATTTCATGTTCTTGTAACCTCATTTTCATTTCCTCTTCAGAAAACATTTGAGGTTCACTATTTTTCAGCACCGCAATAGATTGAAGAGTAATATCAATTGTATTTGGGTTAATCGCGACTTCACTTTGTCCAATGGTACTAATAATTCGCCCCCAGTTTGGATCTTCACCATGTATTGCTGTTTTCACAAGACTCGAACCGACTATTTGCTTTGCAATTTTCTTTGCCTCTTCATTCGTTCGAGCTCCTAACACATTTACTTCTATTAACTTCGTAGCACCTTCACCATCTTGTGCAATTTTTTTCGCTAAATCTTCACATACCTTCTGTAAAGCAACTACGAAAGTTTCCCAATCTGCATGTTCCATATCAATTGGTTTCGTTTCTGATAATCCACTTGCCATAACGATGACCATATCATTCGTAGAAGTATCTCCATCTACCGTAATTTGATTGAATGTATGATTCGTGATTTGTGATAATGCTGTTTGTAATACGTCATGCTCTATATGAGCGTCTGTCGTAATAAAACTTAGCATCGTTGCCATATTTGGATGAATCATCCCTGAACCTTTCGCAACACCAGCAATCAGCACTTTCTTCCCATCAATCACCATTTCATAACAAGTTTCTTTCGTTATAAGATCCGTCGTTAAGATCGCTTCAGAAAAAGAATGAGCTTCCCTTTCTTCCTTCGCCGGGATAAGAGTAGCAATCCCATTTCGGATTATATCCATCGGCAGCGGAACACCAATTACACCTGTTGAAGCTACTGCAACGTAATTGTCTTTCATTCCAAAATGTTTCGCCCCTAATGCACGCATCTCATAAGCATCTTGTAATCCTTTCATTCCCGTACAAGCATTTGCATTTCCACTATTGACGATAATAGCTTGTAATTTCCCCTCAGTCGTTATACTATCCTTCGTTACTTGCAAGGGAGCTGCTTGTATTTGATTTGTTGTATAAACAGCAGCACATGATGCTGGTGTATCACAAACGATTGCCCCTAAATCCTTTTTCTCTTTTTTCAAACCAATTGCAGTGCCAATGGCCGAGAAACCTTTTGGAGTTACAATCGAACCATTTTCTACTTTTGTAATAGACGCTACTTTAATCATCATGTCCCCCTTATAGATAAAGCGGCATATGTTGTAAACCTGTTGTTTCTTCTAGTCCCGCTATTATGTTTGCATTTTGAATTGCTTGCCCAGCCGCACCTTTCACCATATTGTCTATAACAGAAACGACTGTCACTCTTCCTGTTCTTTCATCGTAAGCTATCCCCATATCACAATAATTTGAGCCCCTCACTTCTTTCGGACTTGGAAACTCTCCTTGCAGACGAATTCGAATGAAAGGCGATTGTTCATACGTTTCTTCATATAATTTTTGAAGTTGTTCTATTTCCATTTCTCGTTTTACTTTCGCATAAAGTGTAACCATAATCCCACGTGATATCGGTATTAAATGTGTACTAAACGTGATTGGCTTCGTTTCTCTATTCCATTCCGCGAGCATTTGCTCAATCTCAGGAACGTGTTGATGCTCATTTACTTTATAAATACGCAAGTTATCGTATAACTCAGGAAAGTGAGTCATCGTTGTTGGCGTTTTGCCTGCTCCAGATACTCCTGATTTCGCATCAATGATAATGGAATCTTCTTCAATTATGCCGCTACGAACTAACGGTAATATCGCTAATAATGCAGCTGTAGCAAAACATCCTGGATTTGCAATTAAATTTGCCTTTTGAATTTCGGACCTTTTCCATTCACTTAACCCATATACAGCTTCCCTAAGGACTCCTTCTTTTGCAGCTGCCCTTTTATACCACTGTTCATATATGAAAGGATCTTTCATACGAAAGTCTCCAGATAGGTCAATTACTTTTAAGCCTACTGCTAATAATTTGGGAGTTAACTCTGCTGATACTCCTGCTGGGGTTGCTAAAAATACAATTTCTGCTTCCTTCTCTATTTCCTCCACATCAATTTCTTGTAACGTATGAACAAGAACATTTTGAAAATGCGGATATACATTTGTTATACACTCGCCAACTTGTGAAAAAGAATGGAGAGATGCTATCGAAAAATATGGATGTTGCTCTAATAACCGAATTAATTCAATACCTCCATACCCAGTTGCTCCAATAATCGCGACCTTCATATGCTCCTCCTCATATCGATTCTTTAAATTAAGTATGATTATAATATTGTATATTTATAGAGTCAATTAAATATTTATAAATTTTATAAACTTAAAAAACTTAATTTTACTAGAAAAATAATATGCGCAACCGAATTTTTATACATAAATATTGCATAGTAGTTTTTTCATTTCACTTCAAGTACAATAAAACAATACATACGTACATACAGGCGGGGAAAACATGAATGAAAAATTAATTGAGAAAATGATTATAAAAAGTTTTCAGCAATATCAATGTAGTCCTATGTCAAATGAGGATCAGGAAATGCTTGTTAAACATATTCAAACGATTATTCATTCAAATACTAAAATTGATGTATACGAGGCAGTTGAGGATATCGTTTACGATTATGTGACTGGAAAATAAAGTGAAACTTTAATCAGTGGGGGTTTTCTTCATCACCCACTGATTATCAGCCCTCACCAATCGGACTTTTATGGGCAGCCCGACCCCCACCTAACTTCTTTGCTTTCGCTGCATTTTGAGGTGGGGGTCTTACTGCCCATTAAAGCGGGATAAAAAAATAGGAGATTTCCATATGGAAATCTCCTATTTTTTACTTAATGATTTACCTGCTACGCGCTCAAATAAACCTGGGAATAAGGCATACAGTTTCGGACCAATGCCCATCCATTTCGGTAAGTTTACTTCACGCTTTTTCGTTTGCATCGATTTTACAATTTGCTCTGCTACATATGTTGGTTTTAACATGTATCGTCCCATATTTTTCACATATGTACCGGATTGATCAGCTATTTCAAAAAAGTTTGTATCTATCGGACCTGGATTAATCGCTGTTACGAAAACATTCGTACTAGACAACTCCATGCGTAAACTATTCGTAAATCCTAATACTGCATGTTTCGTCGCTGCATACGCACTCGATTTCGGCGTTGCAATTTTCCCAGCAAGTGATGCAATATTAATAATATGTCCTTCGTTTCTTTTTACCATATAAGGTAGTACTGCTTTCGTACAAGCTACTAATCCAAATACATTTACTTGGAACATATCTTTCACTTCATCCATTGACGCATCTTCAAACGTTTTAAAAATACCAAATCCCGCATTGTTTACTAATATATCAATACGTCCTACCTCTTGTAACACTTTTGAAAAAACAGATTTTACCCCCATCTCTTCACTTACATCTAATACATAATAATAGCAAGGCGTATTATAAGTTTCTTTAATTTTGTCTGCTAGCGCTTTTAATTTCTCTTCTGTTCTAGCCATTAATACTGGAGTCGCTCCCTGCTCTGCAACTTGCATTGCAACTTGCTCTCCAATTCCACTAGAAGCACCTGTAATGACGATTACTTTATTTTGTAAACGTCCCGTCATTGCTGTCACCTACTTTACATAATAAATCAATTGTTGCGAAGATTCATCAATCATCACTTGTTGATTATATGCTAAAAAGTCTAATTGTCCAACCGTTTCTGAAATAGTAAGCGGTAATTGTTCCTTATATAATACCGGAAATAGTTTTACACATACTTCAAATGCTGTCATTGGTTTTTCCTTTAATAACTCAAGCACTTTAAATGCACGTGTTTCTTGCTTTTGTAATCTCGTTTCAATAAGTTGTTTCACATTTAGAACATCTTCTCCATGTCCTGATAAAATGCGTGAAATATTCATTTCACTTAAACGCTTTAACGTTTGATTATATTGTAATAACGGGCGCGCCCTTTCTGTTTGTCCTTCATATGGTGGTTCTAATATTGGATTCGAAGAAATATGACTAATGAGAGCATCCCCTCCAATTAGTATTCCATCAGATTCTCTATATAATGAAATATGAGTGGAAGCATGACCCGGTGTTTCAATTACTGTAAAACCAGGCATTGAATCAATACGATCTCCCTCTCTCACAGTATGCGTTAACGATCTATTACAAGAATATTTCAATGTCCTTGTCGTCAATAACGCCTCGTCTTTCAAAAATGCTGCTGGAACACCAAATTGTAAAGCCGTCTCTCTAAAAAAATCATGATATCGCTTTAAAAATTCTGGATTTTGCGTGATCCACGGCTCATTCCAAGGGTGTCCAATAATGTTCGTCTTCTCAGAAAATATATTTAAAAGCCCACAATGATCTGCATGATGATGCGTAATAACTACTGTTTTAATATCTTCTATCGTATATCCTAATGTACCTAACTGACTTTCTAACGCATTTCTTGCCTCTTCTGTATTCGTCCCTGTATCAATTAATGTTAATGTCTCCCCCTCAACTAAAAACACATTCACAGTTTCAACTGCAAATGGCACAGGAATCTCCATTCGGTGAATCGCCGTCATGCTTAGCCCCCCTGTCTCTTTCCGGTTCAAAAATGAATACTTCTTCAGTTTACAACTTCCTTATATATTTGTCATTATTTTCAGATAAAAAGAGGTGTTTCCTAGAAAAAAACGAATGTATGTACATTTATAAGAATTTCTAACCAAAATTAAAGGAGGAACATCATGTCTATTCAAAACATTTCCTTTCTCGGTGCGGGCTCTATTGCTGAAGCGATTATTGGTGGCTTGTTACATGCAAATGTTGTGAAAGGCGAACAAATTACTGTAAGTAATCGTTCTAATGAGACAAGGTTACAGGAGCTACATAACAAATACGGTGTCAAAGGTACACATAATAAAAAAGAACTACTTACTAATACAAATATTCTTTTTCTAGCAATGAAGCCAAAAGATGTTGCAGAAGCCCTTACCCCTTTTAAAGAAGACATACATAATAACCTGCTCATTATTTCGTTATTAGCAGGTGTTTCTACTCATTCAATTAGAAATCTACTGCAAAAGGACGTTCCGATTATTCGTGCCATGCCAAATACATCTGCAGCTATTTTAAAATCAGCTACTGCTATCTCGCCTTCTAAACATGCAACAAAAGAACATATTCAAACTGCCATAGCTTTATTTGAAACGATTGGTCTCGTCTCTGTTGTAGAGGAAGAAGATATGCATGCTGTCACTGCATTATCCGGAAGCGGGCCTGCTTATATTTATTACGTAGTAGAAGCGATGGAAGAAGCTGCAAAAAAAATCGGTTTAAAAGAAGATGTTGCAAAGTCACTTATTCTCCAAACGATGATTGGTGCTGCTGAAATGCTAAAAGCAAGTGAAAAACACCCGTCTATTTTGCGAAAGGAAATTACCTCTCCTGGTGGAACGACCGAAGCGGGCATTGAAATATTACAAGAACACCAATTTCAACAAGCGCTTATTTCCTGTATTACACAGGCAGCGCAACGATCACATAATCTTGGGAAAACGTTAGAACAATTAACAAAAGAAAAATAAAAAATGGAGCTCAATCTTACTTGAGCTCCATTTTTTATAAACATATATTTTTAGTTATTCGTCTTCCCAAAAATCTCTTCTTGTAGACGACGACCAGTCGGTGTTGCTGCAAGTCCACCTTCAGCTGTTTCACGAAGTGCTACTGGCATCGTTTGTCCGATTCTAAACATCGCCTCAATTACTTCATCACATGGAATAGTACTCGTTACACCAGCTAATGCTAAATCAGCTGAAATCATCGCATTTGCAGCTCCTGCTGCATTACGTTTTACGCAAGGTACTTCTACAAGTCCTGCAACAGGATCGCATACTAAACCAAGCATGTTCTTTAATGAAATTGCCATCGCTGTAGCTGCTTGTTCTTGTGTTCCACCAGCCATTTCAACTGCAGCTGCAGCTGCCATTCCACTTGCTGAACCAACTTCAGCTTGGCATCCTCCCGCTGCACCAGAAATACAAGCGTTATTTGCAACAACCATACCGAAAGCTCCCGCTGTAAATAAGAATTCAATCATTTCTTCACGTGTAGGCTGCAATTTTTCTCTTAGTGCAAATAGTACACCTGGCACTGTTCCAGCAGACCCTGCTGTTGGTGTTGCACAAATAATTCCCATCGCTGCGTTTACTTCATTTGTTGCAACAGCTTTACTCACTGCGTCCAAAATCGTATCTCCAGATAAGCCTTTTCCACTCTTCATATACGCCTGAACTTTTACAGCATCTCCACCAGTTAAACCAGTTGGTGATTTCACTCCGCGAATACCACGTTCTACCGCTTGCTCCATCACGACTAAGTTCTTTTCCATACCAGCAATTACTTCTTCACGTGAAATACTTCTTGTTTCCATTTCACATTGAATCATAATTTCTGCGATTTTTACATTTTGTTCTTTAGCTTGCGCCACTAGTTCCGCTGCGTTCCGAAACATGGTGTGTCCCCCCTGCAATTATTCCATAATAGTTACTTGACAAATATTTTGTTGCGCTTTTATTTCTTCAATCACTTCATCTGCTAATATTTCATCTGTTTCAATGACCATAAGCGCTCTTCTTCCTTTTTCCTTACGAGAAACACTCATTGTACTAATGTTAATCTCGTGTTTCGCAAGGATTGAAGCTACTGCTGCAATAGCACCGAAGCGATCGTTATTTACAATAAGTAGTGCTGGACTCGTGCCTGATAATTGAAGATCGAATCCGTTTAATTCTACAACTTCAATTTTACCGCCACCAATTGAGCAAGCAACAACTTCAATTTCTTCTTCACCTTTATACAAACGAATTCTCGCTGTATTTGGGTGAGGTGCATTGGCATCCTCTTCAATAAATTCCACTTCAATTTCGCGCTCTTTTGCTATCTCTAGCGCCTCTGGAATACGTAAGTCATCTGTTTCAAACCCTAATATCCCACCTATTAGCGCTACATCTGTACCATGCCCACGATACGTCTTTGCAAATGATCCATATAATGAAATGCTTACTCTTTCTGGTTCATGACGAAACAGCTGGCGAGCAACTTGCCCCATTCTTGCTGCGCCTGCTGTATGTGAACTTGATGGACCAATCATAACTGGACCGATAATATCAAATACTGAGCGATACTTCATCATAACTCCCCCTAAACCTCTATGAAAAAATTTTTTACTATTCTATTAAGCTACCAAATCGGTTGCTTTTCCAGTTGTACTACGAATTTGTTCCGCTATACGAATTGGATCGTTTTTGAATAACAGTGAAGCGATATATCCTGAAATAATACCAGTTATAATATGAAATAAGAAACTTAGCATTACCTTCATTTACACATAATATAAGATAATCTACAGTAAAGTCTTGTAGCAATCCAAAGTTTAACACAGAACCCCTTACAAGCATAGCATAAACAAGTGAAACACCCATTGCTTTCATACCTTTTGATGCCTTAAAGCTAAAAAGTGAAAAAGGCTTCATACAAATAATAGTAATGTCCTTCCTATTATAATTTCCATGTTGCTCTCTCACAATTTATTCAACTTCACTTGTTATGATAAACGTCTCAAACACATGTAGCCTACAGTAAATTATAATCTGTCCTCATTATAGCTTGTTTTTAATAAAACGCTTACTTTTAATAAATTTTAAAAGTTCTGAATAAAAATCCATTTTTGCTATTTGTACTACTTGTATGTCGTCCGACTTATATAACAGTTTTTCTAAACACTCGATACTATGTAGTTTCATCTTATATCTTTACATCATTAAAATTTTCTGTTTCATCCTATATAAGCATAAAATGATAACAGTTTTATTTTTATTTTTTTTTAGAAATAAAAAAATGGCAACCTTTCGTCACCATTTTTTCACAACATTATTATCTGTCCACTGGAAATGATTTTAAATCTGTAGCTATTTCTGTATTAGAAAATAGCTCTCTTGCCTCTTTCAATAATTCCTTATATGTATCTCCTTGATAACGAGAACTAATATGAGTCAATATTAATCGTTTTACATTTGCCTGAAGTGCAATACTTGCAGCTTGCTTAGATGTGGAATGAAAATAATCATAAGCTTGTTGTTCATCTTCTGCTGCAAAAGTTGCTTCATGAACAAGTACGTCAGCGTCTTGTGCTAGCTTTCTACTCGCTTCACAATATCTCGTATCACCTAAAATGGTAATAATTCTTCCCTTTTGAGGTGGGCCGATAAAATCTTTTCCGTTTAGTATCGTACCATTTTCCAATTCAACCACTTCTCCATCTTTTAAACGTTTAAAGAGTGGACCTGGTTTCACGCCCATCTCCAGCAATTTATCAACTAAAAGGGCGCCTTGTATATCTTTCTCTATAATCCGATATCCAAAACATTCAATACCGTGTGACAACCTTTTCGTTTCCACATGAAATTCATTATCTTCAAACACAGTACCTTCTTCTGTTATCTCAACAATTTCAAGCGGGTATTTTACATGTGTCGTGCTTACTGATAATGCGACTTCAATAAACTGTTTAATTCCTTTTGGTCCATACACTGTTAAAGGTGTAGTCCCTCCTTGAAACGAACGACTTCCTAATAAACCAGGCAAACCAAAAATATGATCCCCATGTAAATGCGTAATAAATATTTTTTCAATGCGGCGTGGACGTACTGATGTATGTAATATTTGATGTTGCGTCGCCTCACCACAATCAAATAACCAAGTCTGTCCTCGTTCTTCTAACAATTGCAAAGCAATTGCCGAAACATTCCTTCCTTTTGAAGGAACACCTGCACCAGTTCCTAAAAATACAAATTCCACTTTCTTTCCTCCAGCTCTTTATATAATCTATCTTTCATCTTACGGAATGTTATTTCAAATGGCAAATCGAATTTACATAACCAATCATCTAGACAACTATATATCACGAACGTTATACTTAAAAAACTTAGCAATCGTTCGTGTTTTATGTTAAAATGATTATACTACATTTTAAGGGAGCGTTTTATTATGAAAGAAGCATTTCGTTTACAAACTGATTTTTCATCTTCATTTGATCGCTGGGTAAGTTCTTTCGTGTCTGATCACCCAGCACAATTAGAATGGACGACTTTGAAAGAATTAATCCATGAATATACAACAACACATACAAATGATTCGTTACCAACATATATTTCTTCAGCTTTAACATATTATGCACAACGTGTTTCAACAACAAATCGTTCAGAAATTGTTATTTTTGAAAATGTTACAATCTCATAATCTATAAAAAAAGCACTGTAATCAGTGCTTTTTTTATGTTTATTACGGTATTTATTTTCCAAAATTATTTCCAAAAACCCCCTCTTATTTCCTACTATATAGCCAAGATAAATCTATTTGAGTTTTCAAAAAATATATTGACACTACAAAATTTCAGTGCTAACATTCAACGTGTAATTGAATATGGTCTCTGTTAGGTGAGGCTCCTGTATAGAGAAACGCTGCTGCCCAAAAATGTCGAGAGACGCCAATGGGTCAACAGGAAAGGTCGGAATGAAGGCCTTTTTTAACGTAGCTGGTTTCAGTACCTATGCTATACAGTGCTAAAACTCAACGAGGGAGAGGTGCGTATATTTTGTCATACACAAAACTGTTTTAATCTATATTTACTAACAGTCTTTGTCGTGGACTCTTTTAACTACGAATTCAGACCTTTACTCGTTTTGAGTAAAGGTCTTTTTACGTATATATGCACCTTACTATGAAACAAACATAGCATATTCAGAAACTACTAAATTGTACGGAGGTGAGGAACAGTTGGCAATTGATGATTCGGCCCAGATACCCATATGTTTTACGTTAATATTTCATCATGTAGGTAGGAAAGAAACTGTTCCTCCTAATTTTAAATAGTCGAGTAACAGCTTGTTTCCTCCTTCATGAAAAAGGAGGAACTACCGATGTTAAATTTACAAAAACAAGAAACGAAACATTCATACGATCAAGATTGTATGAAAACAAATCACAAATTATTAGTGGAAGTCGCAACGCAGGATGCAAACAAAGCGTTACGACTTTTAGAAACAACAGAAAATGGACTCTCTAAAGAAGAAGCGTCTCGTAGACTTTCTTTATATGGCCTTAATGAAATAGCTCATAATAAAACATCACCGTGGTACATTCAATTTCTGCTGGCATTTAAAAATCCATTTATTTTTGTTTTATTAGCTCTCGGCGCACTTTCTTTTTTCACAGATGACATACAAGGAACGATTGTCGTATCTGTAATGGTAATGCTAAGTGCAACGATTCGCTTTTTACAAGAATTTCGTTCTCAAAAAGCTGCAGAGCAGTTAAAGGCTATGGTTCGAACAACGGCGAGTGTCTTTAGAATAGATGGATTTGTACACGAAACAAAAAATGTAAAAATTTTAAAGCAAACTGATACAACGGAAATTCCAATTGAGGAACTTGTACCTGGCGATATTATTTCACTTTCAGCCGGAGACATTGTTCCAGCTGATGTGCGTATTTTATCGGCTAAAGATTTATTTGTGAACCAATCTTCTTTAACAGGAGAAGCACTTCCTGTAGAAAAATACGAAAACTGCTACCATACAGAAAATAAACATCTATTACCGAAAAGCACGAAAAAAAATTACAATCCACTCGATATGGAAAATCTTTGCTTCATGGGGACAAATATTGTAAGTGGTAGTGCAAGAGCGGTTGTCATCTCCACAAGTACCGATACGTATTTTGGCTCTTTAGCAAATAAAGTAATCGGTAAGCGCGTAGAAACAAGCTTTGATAAAGGTGTAAACAAAGTAAGCTGGCTTTTAATTACATTCATGCTTATTATGGCACCTATCGTTCTTCTCATTAACGGATTCACAAAAGGGGATTGGCAAGAAGCTTTCTTCTTCGCTATTGCAATCGCAGTTGGTCTAACACCTGAAATGTTACCAATGATTGTGACTGCTAATTTAGCTAAAGGTGCCGTTAACATGTCTAAACAGAAAGTAATTGTAAAACAGCTGAATTCTATTCAAAACTTAGGTGCTATGAACATTCTTTGTACCGATAAAACAGGAACTTTAACAGAAGATAAAGTTGTACTTGTTCGCCACTTAGATCCTAATGGTAATACATGTAATCGTGTATTACACTTTGCCTATTTAAATAGCTTCTATCAAACAGGATTGAAAAATTTAATAGATAAAGCCGTTATAAAACATACAGAAGAAAATCAAAAATTTGATCCATCTGTTTTTCAAAAGCTAGATGAAATTCCATTTGACTTTGCTCGTCGGCGTATGTCCGTCATTGTAAAAAACAATTCAGGTGAACATACAATGGTCTGTAAAGGGGCTGTAGAAGAAATTTTATCTATTTGCAACTACACTGAAATAGATGGCAAAATTGCTTCTCTTACCGATGACATGCGCTTACATGTAAAACAACTAAGTGAAACTTTGAATAGTGAAGGTATGCGCGTTATTGCTGTAGCTTATAAAAAAAATAGATCAACAAATAATAAAGAGTACGCCGTACAAGATGAAAATGATATGATTCTCGCTGGATATATTGGCTTTTTAGATCCGCCGAAACCATCTGCCGCTACTGCCATTCAAGCATTACAAAAACATGGTGTACAAGTAAAAATTTTAACTGGTGATAACGAAATCGTGACAAAAAAGGTATGTAAAGAAGTTGGATTAAATATTGGCGAGCCTATCCTTGGTTACGAAATCGATGCTTTACCTGATAAAGCATTAGCAAAGCTAGCCGAAGAAACAACTGTTTTTGCTAAACTAAATCCAATGCAAAAATCCCGCATTATACGAGTATTACAAGGAAACGGACACACTGTAGGTTATATGGGAGATGGCATTAACGACGCCGTAGCGTTACGGGAAGCTGACGTTGGCATATCTGTTGATACTGCAACTGATATTGCAAAAGAGTCTTCCGATATTATTCTACTTGAAAAAAGTTTAATGATATTAGAAGCAGGTATTTTAGAAGGACGCACTACATTCGGTAATATTTTGAAATACATTAAAATGACAGCGAGCTCTAACTTCGGAAATGTATTTAGTGTGTTAGTAGCAAGTGCCTTCATTCCTTTCTTGCCGATGCTTGCCATTCACCTTTTAATTCAAAACTTACTTTATGATATTTCACAACTGTCTATCCCATGGGACAAAATGGATAAAGAGTTTTTAGAAAAACCAAGAAAATGGGATACTGCAAATTTACGGAACTTCATTATTTGCATCGGTCCCATTAGTTCCATATTTGATATCATCACCTATGTGGTCATGTGGAACGTCTTCGGTGCAAATACAGCTAGCGAACAATCATTATTCCAATCTGGTTGGTTTGTCGTTGGATTGCTAACACAAACTTTAATTGTTCACATGATAAGAACACAGAAGATTCCATTTATTCAAAGTACCGCATCAGTACCGGTTCTTTTATTAACCGCTTGTATTATGATAATCGGAATTTATATTCCATTCTCACCACTTGGAGCAGCCGTTGGATTACAAGCATTACCACTTAGCTATTTCCCTTGGTTAGTAGGAATACTATTAGGCTATGCTTTCTTAACACAATTCCTGAAAAAACTTTATATTAAAAAGTTTCATAGCTGGTTATAAAAATGAGAATGAGCGGGTGCTTCCCGCTCATTCTCAAAAACATAACTTGGACTTATATGTATGGAGGTGACCATGATGGTATGGTATGACATTGTACTAAGATTATTTATTGCAATTATTGTAGGTGCTTGCATCGGAATGGAACGACAATGGAGACATAGGATGGCTGGGCTACGGACAAATGCTCTCGTATCACTTGGTGCCTGTATATTTGTTTTATTATCCGTCATGATTGATCACGATGCTAGCCCTTCACGTATTGCCTCTCAAGTCGTCAGTGGGATTGGTTTTTTAGGAGGCGGCGTTATTATCCGCGATGGTTTTAGTATTAGGGGGCTTAATACTGCGGCTACCCTATGGTGCGCAGCTGCTGTTGGTACTCTTACAGGCGCTGGTTTCCTCATTGCAGCTATATTAGGTGCAGCTGGTGTTTTACTAGCAAACATACTACTTCGCCCAATCGCTCTCTTTATGAATCAGAAATCAAAAGAAGAATCACCTGAACAAACGAACTACTTACTTTCTCTCACTTGTTCAGAAGAACATGAAGCCCATATTCGTTTTTTACTTATGCATATGGTAAGTTCTGAAGGCATTGGTTTAAAAGAATTGTATAGTGAGGACGTAGATTCTAATCAAAAAGTGTGTATACAAGCGACATTACACTGCAGCACAAATACAGCAGTCTTAATTGAAAAAATAGTGAGCAGAATGCTATTAGAATCTGGCGTTACTGCAGCTGGTTGGAAAACTTCATTAGATTTAGAAGCAAGTTAAAAATGAAAGGTGTCATGATATGTACAGCTTCATGACACCTTCTACATAAACTTACTTTCTAATTTTTGCTGAAAAGACTTTTCTTGCTTACGTAATAATTGACTACCTCGTTGTAAAAGCGGCATTCCATACTTATCATTAATTTGATCAATAACAGCAAGTAGCGGCTCTTCTTTCGCATCTTCTTCAAATGAAAACAAATCTAATTGTTTCACCGATTCAGTCTTCCACTCTATTTCAGTAGCTGTAACACCTAATAAACGAACGGAATCACCGTCCCAATGTTGCTTCCATAAACGAGAGGCTGCTTGAAAAATATCTCGTTCTTCCCAAATGGCATTTTTCAATTGCTTACTCCTCGTTACTGTCCGCCTATCATGATATTTAATCATAATTTGAATATTATAACTGACAAGAGTTCGCTTTTGTAATCTTTTACTCACTGATTTTGATAGCCTTTCTAACATATCAAGTAATTCTTTCTCTTCATCCATATCCTTTGAAAAAGTCATCGAGTTACCAACACTTTTATGTTGACCCATTTGACTCGGATCAACTTGCCTATCATCCATACCTTTTGCCCGCCTTTGTAAATCAACACCATGCTTTCCAATTTTAGCGCGAATGATATGTTCATTTCCTTTTGCTAACTGTTCAATTGTTTGTATATGAATATCTTTTAATTTCTCAGCTGTTTTTTCTCCAATTCCATGCATCGCTCCAACCGGAAGCGGCCAAATCATTTCTGGAATATCTCGTTTTCGGAGCACGGTAATACCGAGAGGCTTTTTCATATCAGAAGCTGTTTTTGCTAGGAAAAGGTTTGGAGCAATTCCGATGCTACACGGCAACTGTAACTCTGTTAATAACGCTTGCTGAATCATCTTTGCTATTTCAAGAGGCGAACCGAGTGCGTAACAATCTGTAATATCTAAATATCCCTCATCTATTGATACTGGTTGTATTTTTTCCGTAAAACGGGAAAGGATTTGAAACATTTGAAATGAAGCTTCACGATATAATGTAAAATTAGGACGCCTTACAACTAATTGTGGACATAACCTTTTCGCTTCCCAAAGTGGCATCGTTGTACGTATTCCATATTCTCTCGCCTCATAACTACATGTGATGATAATTCCTTTTCTTTCTTTTTCATTTCCAGCAACTGCTAACGGCTTCCCCTGTAATGATGGGTCATGAGCAATTTCAACAGATGCGAAAAAACAATTCATATCTACATGTAAAATAACACGACCTTTTTTGGGATACATTTCTCGCATAGTACTCACCCCCCTAATCAGAACGTTCGTTCTTTTATTATATCAAATTTTGCACAATAATTATAATTATTACTTGTTCTTTTCTATCATATTTATTGCTATAATTTAAATAAAGTGGATATATTTGTAATCAGGGGTGATTATTATGAAATCGACTGATAAACTCAATTATACGTTTCTCGTAATTATACTAATCGTCGCAATCAATTATTTACTTCTTCCTATTTTTGATATGAACATAGCTGGTTTTCTCCCTCGCCTAGTCCATGTAGTAACAACTTACATACTGCCATGGATTTTCTTGTATTGGCTTATCCGCCTTGTAAAAGCAATCGAATCAAAATAAAAAGCGTGTAAATCAGTTGTGATTTACACGCTTTTTCTATTACATTACTTCGCTACTTCTTCAATAATTGCAACAACTAATTCTGCTGTTTTTGCTAATTCTTCAACAGGAATCTTTTCGTTTGTTGTATGAATTTCTTCATAACCAACTGCTAAGTTAACTGTTGGAATACCGTGTCCTGCAATTACGTTTGCATCACTTCCGCCACCACTTTGGTGAAGAGAAGGTGTACGACCAATTTTTTCAGCTGCACGTTTTGCAACTTCTACAACGTGATCGCCATCAGCAAATTTAAATCCTGGATACATAACGTTTACTTCAACGTCTGCATGACCGCCCATTTCTTTTGCAGTTGTTTCAAATGCTTCTTTCATTTTCGCAACTTGCGCTTCCATTTTTTCATTGATTAAAGAACGCGCTTCTGCAAAGATTTGTACGTGATCGCAAACGATATTCGTTTGTGTACCACCTTCAAAACGTCCAATATTTGCAGTTGTTTCAGAATCAATACGGCCAAGTGGCATTTTCGCAATTGCTTTCGCTGCGATAGTAATTGCAGATACACCTTTTTCTGGTGCTACACCAGCATGAGCTGTTTTCCCGCGAATAATCGCATTCACTTTCGCTTGTGTTGGAGCTGCAACAACGATTTCACCAACTTTTCCATCGCTATCTAATGCGTAACCGTATTTCGCAGTAATGCGCTCACGATCTAATGCTTTTGCACCAACAAGACCAGATTCTTCTCCAACTGTAATAATAAATTCAATTGTACCATGAGGGATATTCTTCTCTTTTAAAACACGGATTGCTTCGAACATGGATGCTAATCCTGCTTTATCATCTGCACCTAAAATCGTAGTACCATCTGATACGATATATCCATCTTTAATAGAAGGCTTAATTCCATTACCAGGAACTACTGTATCCATATGAGAAGTAAAGTAAATTGTATCAACACCATCTTTTGTTGCTGGTAATGTACAAATTAAGTTACCTGCACCATGCCCAGTAACAGCCATTGTGTCATCTTCAAATACTTCTACACCTAAATCTGTAAATTTCTTTGTTAATACTTTGCAAATTTCTGCTTCAAATTTCGTTTCAGAATCTACTTGTACTAACTCCATAAATTCGTTTACTAAACGTTCTTGATTAATCATAAGACTGCGCCTCCTGCACTACCATTATGTATGTAACACTATTAATTATAACAGAATTTCGCAAAAGTTTCGAAATACAAGACAAAAAACAGACGGTTTATATGTCTAGATAACCATCTGCTTTCTATTACTCATTTAACAATACCCAGCGCATATGATCTTCCCACACTCCATTAACCATTAACATCTTCCTAGACACGCCCTCATACTGAAAACCTATCTTCGTCACGACTTGTATAGATGCTAAATTTCGTGGCATAATCGGTGCTTCTATACGATGTAATTGAAATTCCTCAAAAGCAACTTGAATCGCTTTTCTAAGCGCTTCTGTCGTATAACCTTTGTTTAACTCTTCCTTATCTAATTTATAGCCGAGTACACAAGATTGGTAAATTCCACGAACAATTAAATTAAATGAAATACATCCAATTATTTTCGTATCATCACCTTTTTTAAAAATCCAAAGCCTGATGATTTTACCTTCTGCGATCTCTTTTCTATCCTTTTGTAACTTTTTCTTTTGATAATCTAACGTAAAAAAATCATCCGGTCTATACTCTTCCCAGGCTTTTAAAAATTCACGATTTCTGTCGTAATATTGAAGAACTTTTTCAGCATACGACTCATCAATTTCCCTTAAATGTAAACGATTTGTTTCATATATTTTCATCATCGTATCTCCATTCTTCAGCTTGCATAACAAAAAACTTATACCCTATCATTCTTATATATTCTCTACGTACATACAAATTTCCTGTTATACTTTACACACACTTCTCGAATTTTGTCATTTCTCTCCCCCTTGTCCACAATATCATTTCTCGTTACAATGATATTGTACTGATTTGCAAGGAGGTTTAACGATGCATAAAAAAGCTCAAAAAGTTATGATTTATGTAATGCTAATTTCTATGCTTGTAACAACATTACTTGCTGGCGCAAGTATGTTTTGGTAAAAAGGACGATCTGTTCGTCCTTTTTTTACTTTTTACACATAATAAAATAAACCATCTCGAAATCGAGATGGTTTATTTTATGTAAAGCACAATCGCTACAATACTAAAGAAAAATGACATTACAAGTGCTATCACAAAACTTGTATATTGTTTCTGCTGAAATGCCCCAATAACAAAAGTAAGATTAAGTAATGCCATACATACAATCGCTACAAGATAAGAACATATATTAAAAGTTGCCAATATGAATGTAATAATAAATAGAAATCCCATAAAAAACTGCATATACGAAAGTTTTGGATTCAAGTACATATGAGCAACTCCTTTATCTAATTTGATCTTTCTATACTCTCATTAACGCATGGTTATGTACACATGTCAAGACAACTTATTACAATAGAAAAAACCAACTTTTTCGTTGGCTTTTTCATATGCAATGGCTCCTTTTTCTTTTGCCAATTGCTGAAATGACTTTTTCGATTTTACAATCCACACTTTCGTTCCAATTGGAATACGATCAAATAAATACTCCACATCATTTTTCTTCATTCTTATACACCCTTGTGAAATATACTTTCCAATTGAACTCGGTTGGTTTGTTCCATGTATTCCATACTTACTCCCATCAGTTCCTCGTGCATTAAATCCCATCCACCTAGATCCAAGTGGATTTTTCGGTGATCCCCCTGGAATATCTTTTGCAATATAATACGGATCCTTTGCTTTCATTACAATATCAAAAGTTCCCTCTGGGGTTAATTCATTTGTTTTTCCTGTCGCGACTGGAAAAACCTTTTGAATCTTCCCATCGTCAATATAAGCTAGTTTATTCGTCGCTTTATTTACAATAATAAAAGGATCACCGGCACGTGGATTATCACCAAGGGGCCAAATAGGCGATAAAGAAAGACATAATAGGAAAGAGAGAAGATACGGCATAAATAATTCCTACCTTCTATATAAGTTCTTTTATATTATCCTTTCCCTTAAAACGACTTTTAATGAGTAAATATTGTTCCATTTCGTATACAAGTTGAACAAGTTTCGCACGTATCTCAAATTCTTCACGTGTAGCCGGCAATGGCATCTCTCTAAATAATTCTCTCATTTCTTGAAGCTGTCTTAAAGAAATAACCCCGGTACTCTGAGGGCTAATAGCATTACTAATGTTTTCAACCACATCCGCAATCATGTCAGCTTGTTCATATGTCCACGATAAAGAAGCTGCTAACGGAATCATTCGCTCTAAAATTTCGAATTGTTGCATGCGCATATTGAAATAGCGATAGTAATAGTCATCTTCTCGCATAAATGCATTCTCAAGTTTCTTAAACGATAAATCTCTAGCTTCATTTAGCATCTGTTCAGTTTCAATAAGTTCTGCCCCGCTCCAACTACTTTCTCGATTTCGTAAATACACAACCATTTCAAACAAAATCGTTTTAAAATTACTTTCTATTTTACCTTGATACTCTTTTAGCTTATTTTCACTACTTGGCATATACATATTCACTAAGAGAGCCACGCTAATCCCTATCGTTAATATCGCAATTTCATTTCCAACAATAAGCCATGTAATTTGTTTCAATGAATATAGATGCATCACAATAACTGAACTCGTGACAATACCTTCTTGAATTTTAAGCATAACTGCAGTCGGAATAAATGTAAGTAATAATAGGCTAATTGCTAGTGGTGTATATCCAATTGTTTCAAAAATACAAAATGCGAACACCATTGATAATACACAAGCTAAAAAACGATGTAACGATACTTGAAGTGATTTACGTTTCGTATTTTGTACACATAATATAACTAAAATACCCGCTGAACTATAAAATTCTAATCCTAATAACTGAGCAATAAAAACGGCTGCGCCTGTCCCTATTGCTGTTTTTACTGTACGGTATCCAATTTTGAACATAGCATTGCTCCTATATGTATAAACGTATTTACAGTTAGTATAAAAAAAGGATGACACAATGTCATCCTTTTCTACTTATTATTCACGTATCCTTTACATATTACAATATTTTTTGTAAAAATTGTTGCGCACGCTCACTTTTCGGTGCTGCAAAAAATTGTGCTGGCGCACTATCTTCTACAAGTTTTCCACCATCTAAAAAGAGAACACGATCTGCTACTTCTTTTGCAAATCCCATTTCATGTGTAACAATTGCCATTGTCATTCCTGTCGTAACTAATGATTTCATAACTTCTAACACTTCTTTTACCATCTCTGGATCTAGTGCTGATGTCGGTTCATCAAATAACATTACTTCTGGTTCCATTGCTAACGCTCTTGCAATTGCTACACGTTGCTTTTGTCCGCCAGAAAGACGATTCGGATACGTATCTTTTTTATCTAATAAGCCGACCTTTTCTAAAAGTTTTTCGGCTTTCTTTTCAGCTTCTTGTTTCGTTACTCCTTTTACATTGATAGGAGCATACGTAATATTTTCTAATACAGTCATGTGAGGAAATAGGTGGAAATGCTGAAATACCATTCCGACATTTTCACGGACGTGCATAATATTCGTTTTCGGATTCGTTACTTCTTCCGCTCCAATCCAAATGTGACCATTTGTCGGTGCTTCTAACACATTCATACAACGTAAAAATGTTGATTTCCCTGATCCAGACGGTCCAATAATTGCTACTACTTCCCCTTTTCCAATCGTTGTTGTAATTCCTTTTAATACTTCGTTTTTTCCAAATGATTTATGAAGGTTTTCAATTTTAATCACTTTTCTTCATTCTCCCTTCAATTGCCTTACCGACTAATGTAAGAATAATGACTAGCATATAATAAATGAGTCCAACAAAAAGTAATGGTTCAAGATATTTAAATGTCTCCCCGCCTACGATGTAAGCACGGCGCATTAAATCCGTTGCGCCTATTACTGTTACTACAGCCGATTCTTTCGTAAGTGTCGCAAACTCGTTTACAAGTGCCGGTAATATATTTTTTAAAGCTTGAGGAAAAATGATATTTCGCATCATTTTTCCGTATGGAATTCCTAAAGCCATCGCCGCTTCTGTTTGTCCTTTATCAACCGCTTGAATGCCAGCACGGATTACTTCTGACATATATGCACCTGAATTTAAGCTAAATGCAAGTACAGCTGCTACGAATGCTGGTATTTCATAACCAATTATTTGCGGGACACCGAAATAAATAATCATTAATTGCAATACAAGTGGTGTACCACGGAAAATTGATGTATAAAGATCTGCCGCTATATTTAATGCTCGTATTCTAGCAATTTTGCAAAGTGCTAATAGCGTTCCTAAAATAAACCCTGCTAAAGCTGATACTGCTACAATTTTCAAAGTAACTTCTAAGCCTTTTAATATATACGGTATCGAAGGCGTAATCGCCGAAAAATCTAAGTTCATTCTTTTCATTCCCCTCACAGAAAAGTGAAAGGCAGCTTATTTTTCGCTGCCAAACCATTTCTTCACTAATTTATCCATTTCTCCATTTTCTTGCATTTTTTTAATTACTTTATTAAATTCAGCTGTTTTATCACTATTTTTCGGAAGGGCAATTGCTGCTCCAACTTCTTCTGGCGCTTCTTTAATTTCAATTCCTTGTAAATCTTTCATTTTCTCTAAATAATTTTTAGCAACTGTGTCTTCTATAATTGCAGCGTCAAAACGACCAGCTTTAATTTCTTGTACGATTTCTGGTATACGGTCACGTCCCTCAACTTTGAAATCTACTTGTTTTTTAAATTCTGCAGCTTTCTCTTCTTGAATAGATCCTGTTTGTACCCCTACTTTTTTCCCTTTTAAATCCTCTACAGATTTAATGTTAGAGTCCTTTTTAGAAACAACCATGTTTTTCGCAACAAAATAAATATCTGTGAAATCAACATTATTTTTACGCTCTGCAGTTGGCGTCATACCTGCCATTACGAAATCAACTTTTCCTGAGCTAAGAGATGCTAATAAACCACCAAAATCCATATCTTTCACTTTCACTTCATAACCAAGTTCTTTTCCGATATATTTAGCAACATCAACATCAAAGCCAATAATTTCATCACTTTTTGAAGCTTCTACGTATTCATATGGTTTATAATCTGCTGAAGTCCCCATAACCAGTACTTTCTTATTTTTCCCAGTAACCTTTTCTTCCCCATTACTACAAGCACTGAACATACTTACAATTAAAATAAGTGCAAATGATATTGATAATAACTTCTTCATCTTTCTTCCCCCTAATAATGTATATTTAAAAGTTTAATAGAATATTTATTCGATGTTTGTATTGTATCAGCACTTTTATTTTTATGCAATATATAAAATAAAAATAAATAAATTATCAGTACAAATACCATTTTGTATGTATAAAATACTGTATAAAAAACATAACTATGCATATCCCATAAGTTTTAATACTAAATAAAAAAGGCGGCACATCCACTTGAGTGTGGACGTACCGCCTTTTTGCTTATTTTTATAGTTCTTCGCAATTCTCTTCGAAATAAGATTGTAGTTTTGCAATAACTTGCATCGGTTCATGACCTTCAATTTCATGACGTTCTACCATTGTTACAATTTTTCCATCTTTTAATAAAGCAAATGATGGAGAAGATGGTGGGTACCCTTCGAAATATTCACGAGCTCTTGCTGTCGCTTCTTTATCTTGACCTGCAAACACCGTTACAAGATGGTTAGGTCGTTTATCATAATGTACGGAATGCGCAGCAGCAGGACGAGCAATACCGCCTGCACAACCACATACAGAGTTTACCATTACAAGTGTTGTTCCATTTCTTTTAAACGCTTCGTCTACTGCTTCTGGCGTCGTCAATTCTGTATATCCAGCAGAGACAATCTCTTCACGCGCTTGGCGGACAACATCATTCATAAAAAAGTTAAAATTAATCAATCTTTTCCCTCCTCTAAAACTACCTATTTGTATCTTACCAGTTAATGTTTATGAAATACAAGTAAGTTTACTTGTATTTCAGCATAGAAAAGGTGTTAGAGCTCTTGCTCTAACACCTTTTCTTAATGACCACGATGTTTTTGCTTTGCTTTTTGTACTTTGATTAAACGTCTTCTTTGTTTTTCAGCCTCTCGCTTCTCCTTAGATTGCACTTTCTTTTCTTGTTTATGCAGTTCATAAGATAAGCTAATTGCCTCTTGCGCCTTAGTAAAGCGGTTTACATTTACTTCTTTTGCTGCTTGTCGTATGATCCGCTTTATATTTTTGGGACGCTGTTTTTCTTTCACTTCCACGCCACATTTTGCAAAGTGCTGAAAATACGCTAACATTGAACCGTTCACAAATATAAGCACTTCTTCGTCTGAAGGTTCCGTTCCAAAAATATACCTCGCTCCATACAACTTCCCTTTTTCTTTACATGTAATGATTCCAACAAAAAATTGGCCATCGTGATATACTGTCAAATCCATTGACAGCCCCCCCTAAAAAAATTAGAAATACGGGACATCCCGGAGGGGAAGGTTACTGACATGAAATCATGCGTCTGGACTACCAACCAGAACTGTGTTTTTGTATTTCTTTCACTATTATTATATCTTTTTTTCCATAATCTTCATATATTCACTAATCATTTTTTTATGCGACCCAACAATATAGTCAGGTAGTTCTGTTAGAGGGAAGAATTTAAGCTGAACCGCTTCTTCTTTGTTCATAACAAAATCTCCATCGTATTCGTCCGTATAATAAGCGGTCGTTACAGATTGAAATTCATCACCGTTTGCTAATTTTGTAAAATAGTTCGCTCCAGAAAACACATTGATTAATCGTAGGTTCTTCACCTTTATTCCTGTTTCTTCGTATACTTCACGAAAAGCAGTTTCTTCTGGTGATTCACTAAGCTCCATTAATCCGCCAGGCAGCCCCCATTTTCCGTAAGGCTCTGTTCTTTGTTGTAATAATACATATCTATTTTCATTTATAACGAGTACAACAGCACCAACTAAAATTAAAGGGCGATGACCAACTATTTTCCGTAATTCTTCTACATATCCCATCGTATCCCTCCTTTTTCGTTGTCCACACTATTGTATCATATGTATGAAACGACAAAATGCGTATATTTTTCATTTTTTTAACAAAATATTTATTTTATGTGTTTCATCAACTGTAGCTAACAAAATGGATTCAACTTCTGCGTTTTTCTCTAGAAATTCTCTCGCCCATTCTTCTGTTTTCCCTAATAAAGCAAGAACATCTTGCTGAATGCTCCCATCCTTTACTAATATAAAAGAAACTGGAGATTTTTTTCCTGCCACTTTTAGATCAAGTCGGGAAACTGCCTCATATTCTGGATACCGAAATATAGAAACGACACCGTTCGCTTCCCATAATGCTAATTTGATCGTTTGAATATCGCTCACATTTCGCATACGAAGTTCTGAAAATAAATATTCCACCGTAATTCTCGCTTTTTTCAAATTGCTAAAATCAATGGAGCCATTGTGTATAAGAATGATAGGTGCTGGCTCTAAAAAGCGTCTCCATCTATCCCATTTCAACATTAAAACTGAACTTATAATATGAAGTACAACGAGTATAAACGTTGTAATCATCGAGCCCATTAATCCTACTTTTTCATCAGACAATGCGTTAGAAATATTCCCGCCAAGCAATAACACCAATACAACATCTAAAAAGCGAAGTTGTGCGATGGACCTTTGCCCCATTGCTTTCGCAACTAATATTAAAAATATGTATGCTATAATAGCCCGAATAACCCATTCACTATTAGAAAGATGCCGTGCTCCTTCAAAAATATGCATATGCATCACTTTGCACTCCTTACATCCCAAACTGCGAGTCTGTTTTAGTTTGCAACGTTTATGAGTATATATGTAAAAAAGCTGGTTCGTTTAAAAACGAACCAGCTTTTTTTACTTAACGGAAAACATATACTTTTTATACGTTTTTCGTACCGATAATATGAGACCCATCATAATCATATTCGAGAACAAGGAACTTCCCCCATACGATAAGAAAGGTAATGCAATCCCTTTTACAGGCATTAATCCAACAATCATACCGATATTTTGGAATATTTGAACCGTTAATATCCCAATCGATCCAGCACATAATAATGTACCGAATAAATTATCAGCAGAATAACCGATAATAATTGTTCTATATAGTAGTAAGAGGAACAAGAATACAACTAACGCTGCTACGATAAATCCACCTTCTTCGGCAATTGTAGCGAAAATAAAGTCTGTATGCTTCTCAGGGATATAAACATTCCCTTCGCCAAACCCTTTCCCTTCCATACCGCCACTACCTACAGCTAAAATTGATTGCTGTGTTTGATAACCTTGATCTGTATGTTCAAATGGATCTAACCAACCTAAAATACGTGATTGTTGGTGCGGTTTTAGTAGCGTAACTAACTTATTAAAGAAGAAATCCTCATACCTTACGTAAATAAATATTAACGTGGATAGTATGGTGACTGGAATAACTGTACATAACGCTATCAATTTCTTCTGAATACCTGACATAAATAAAATACATGCAATGGCAGCAGCGTATAAGAACACCATCCCCGTATCCGGTTGGCTATATACAACAGCCATAGGCGGGAGGGATACTAGCATAATTTTACCTACTAATTTTAAGTCCGTTTGAAATGTCCTTGCCATATACTGCGCATTATGTTTCACTGCTATACTTGCTACTACGAGAAGCAATGAAATTTTGAAAAACTCAGATGGCTGAATTTGTCCAACTAGTGGAAATACAAACCATCTTTTTGCACCTAATTTTTCAGGTGTGAAATTGGAAACCGGTAGTATTTTCAAAAGAATAAGTGAAGCAAATCCAACGATATAAAGTGGCCAAGACAATTTTTGTAATTGATCTAAGTCGATGCTTGCAACAAGCAATAACAATACAACCCCAATTATGTAGTTCAAACCTTGTTTCATCGCAAAGTTTGCCTCTCCATATTGGCCAGTTTGTTGACTGCTATATATAGCAGCTATACTTGTAACACATAATGCTAACAAAATTAAAATTAATTTTACATCTAAACTTTTTAGAAACTCGGTACTTCTTTTCATGACATCCTCCTGAAACATTGTTACAGCAAAATAAAAAACCAGGAGTCAACATTCCTCATGTTTTGACGACTGATTACACATTATCTATAAAACACTTATATAGAATAACTCTCTTTTTCATACAATACAATATATTATACTACAGTTTCGTCAGTAAGATTTGCCAAAAAAATTATTCTTTTCTTATTTTATATCCATATACCATATATCAGCAATGTATTTTCATAAATTCCTAATACATAATCGTTCATTGTAAGATTAATGGGAAAGGTATTATACATATAGTAGGATGTAGATGAAGAAATAAGATAATAAAAAGCTCGCATAAGCGAGCTTTTTATTTAATATACAGATGTATTATGTTCTGACGTATTTTCTAAAATTTCTTTTACACGTCCTAAGAACTTACCACAAATTAAGCCATCTAGTACACGGTGATCAAGTGATAAACATAAGTTAACCATGTCACGAGCACCAAACATGCCATTATCCATAATTACTGGGCGTTTTACAATTGATTCAACTTGTAAAATAGCCGCTTGTGGGTAATTAATAATACCCATAGATTGAACAGAACCGAATGATCCTGTGTTATTAATTGTAAATGTTCCGCCTTGCATTTCGTCCGCTTTTAACGATTTCGTACGTACTTTTCCTGCAAGTTCTGTAATTTCACGAGCGATGCCTTTAATTGTCTTCTCGTCCGCATGTTTAATTACTGGTACAAATAGTTCGTCCTCTGTTGCAACAGCGATAGAAAGGTTAATATCTTTCTTCTGAACGATTTTATCGCCAGCCCACATTGAATTAATTTGAGGGTATTCTTTTAACGCTTGTGCTACTGCTTTTACGAAGAAAGCAAAGAACGTTAAGTTAAAGCCTTCACGCTTTTTGAAATCACCTTTAATTGAATTACGGTATGACACAAGGTTTGTCACATCTACTTCAATCATCATCCAAGCGTGTGGCGCTTCGTGTTTACTACGTAACATGTTCGCTGCGATTGCTTTACGCACACCTGTTACTGGAATTTCGATATCGCCAGGCATTGTTGGTACAGAAACTGGTTTCGCAGATTCTACTTTTTGCGCTACTGGCGCTGCTTTTGGTGCTTCTGGACGCGCTTCTACTACAGCTGCTACCGTTTCCTCTTTCTTCGCCGCACCTGCTTGCGGAATATTTCCAGATTCCACTAGCTTTAAAATATCTTTACGAGTGATACGGCCGTTTGCTCCCGTACCCTCTACTAGATCTAAATCAACGTTATGCTCACCCGCAAGTTTTAACACAGCTGGTGAAAAACGAGGTTTTCCATCAGTTGGTTGTTTTGCTTTCGGTGCTTTTTCAGGCGTAGCTACTTCTGCCTTTGATTCTTCTTTTGTTTTTTCCTCAACAGCTGTTGCTGCTACTTCATCTGCGCCTTCTACTTGAATCACACAAACTACTTCACCTACAGCTAACGTATCACCTTCAGCAGCAATTAACTCTTTCACAATACCAGTGAAAGAAGATGGTACTTCAGCGTTTACTTTATCAGTCATTACTTCTGCAAGCGGATCATATTTGTTTACGTGATCGCCAACATTAACAAGCCATTTACTAATTGTACCCTCTGTAACGCTCTCCCCGAGCTGAGGCATTGTAATATTTTCTACAGCCATGTATAGTCCCCCCGATTAAAATTCCGCAAGCTCGCGCATTGCTTTTTCAACTTTATCTGGATTTACCATAAAGAATTTTTCCATTGTTGGTGCATATGGCATTGCTGGAACGTCTGGACCTGCAAGACGTGCGATTGGTGCATCTAAATCAAACAGACAGTTTTCAGCAATAATTGCTGCCACTTCACTCATAATACTTCCTTCTTTATTGTCTTCTGTTACAAGAAGAACTTTACCTGTTTTAGAAGCTGCTTCAATGATTGCTTCTTTATCTAATGGATATACAGTACGTAAATCAAGAATGTGTGCAGAGATGCCATCTTGCGCTAACTTTTCAGCCGCTTGAAGAGCAAAATGAACACATAATCCGTATGTGATAACAGTAATATCATCACCTTCACGTTTTACATCTGCTTTTCCGATTGGTAATACGTAATCATCTTCTGGCACTTCACCTTTAATTAAGCGATATGCACGTTTATGCTCAAAGAATAATACTGGATCTTCATCACGAATTGCAGCTTTTAGTAAGCCTTTTGCATCATATGGTGTAGAAGGGATAACGATTTTTAAACCAGGTTGGTTTGCAAACATCGCTTCTACAGATTGCGAATGATACAATGCACCGTGAACACCGCCGCCAAATGGCGCACGAACTGTAATTGGACAAGTCCAATCATTATTAGAACGGTAACGAATTTTTGCTGCCTCAGAAACAATTTGGTTTACTGCTGGCATGATGAAATCCGCAAACTGCATTTCAGCGATTGGACGCATTCCATACATTGCTGCACCAATTGCGACCCCAGCGATTGCAGATTCTGCAAGTGGTGTATCTAGCGCACGATCTTCACCAAATTGATCATATAATCCGTGTGTCGCTTTAAATACGCCACCTTTTTTACCAACATCTTCACCTAAAACGAATACTTTCTCATCGCGTTCCATTTCCTCGCGCATTGCTAATGTAATAGCATCAATATAAGACATTACAGCCATGAAACGTTCCCCCCTATTCTGCGTATACGTGCTTCAATGCATCTTCAGGTGCTGCATACGGAGCATTTTCTGCATATTCTGTTGCTTCGTTTACGATATGCATAATTTCGTCTAACATTTGTTTTTCAGATTCCTCAGTTAACACGCCAACCTCTTTTAAATAAGCAGCAAATGTTACAATTGAATCATTTTTCTTCGCTTCTTCTACTTCTTCTTTATCACGATAAACACGATCATCATCGTCACTTGAATGTGCTGTTAAACGATATGATACTGTTTCAATTAAAGTTGGACCTTCACCACGGCGGCCACGGTCTGCTGCTTCTTTTACAGCTTTATATACTGCAAGCGGATCGTTTCCGTCTACTGTATATCCAGGCATACCGTATCCAATTGCACGGTCTGATACATTTTTACATGCTAATTGTTTTTCAACTGGAATAGAGATCGCGTATTTATTATTTTCACACATAAAAATAACAGGTAACTTGTGTACGCCAGCAAAGTTTGCACCTTCATGGAAATCACCTTGGTTGGAAGAACCTTCACCGAATGTAACAAACGTTACTAAATCTTTCTTTTCCATTTTTCCAGCTAATGCAATACCAACTGCATGTGGTACTTGCGTTGTTACTGGAGATGAACCTGTCACAATACGATTTTTCTTTTGACCGAAGTGACCAGGCATTTGACGACCACCAGAGTTTGGATCTCCAGCTTTCGCGAAACCAGATAGCATCAGTTCTTTCGCTGTCATACCAAACGCTAGTACAACACCCATATCACGGTAGTATGGTAATGCATAATCTTTCTCTCTATCAAGAGCAAATGCTGCTCCAACTTGTGCTGCCTCTTGTCCTTGGCAAGAAATTACGAATGGAATTTTACCAGCACGGTTTAATAACCACATACGTTCGTCAATTTTACGTGCAAGTAACATCGTACGGAACATTTCTAATACTTGCTCATCACTTAAGCCAAGCTCTTCATGGCGCTTTTCTTTTACTTCTGCCATTTTTCATAACCTCCTAAATCCACATTTTTATGCGTGTAACGCTTTTCCATCTACAGCTAATGCTGCTTCACCAATCGCCTCAGATAATGATGGATGCGGATGAATTGTATGTGCTACTTCCCAAGGTGTTGCATCAAGTACTCTTGCAAGACCCGCTTCAGAAATCATATCTGTTACATGCGGTCCAATCATATGAACACCGAGAATATCATTTGTTTTTTCATCAACTACAAGTTTTACGAAACCATCTGATTCGCCGTATACAAGCGCTTTTCCGATTGCACGGAATGAGAACTTACCTACTTTTAGCTTATAGCCTTTTTCTTTCGCTTCTTGTTCTGTTAAACCGACAGAAGCAACTTCCGGACTGCTATATACGCATTTTGATACCATAGAATAATCAATTGGTGTAACTTCTTTACCAGCAATATGTTCTACTGCAACAATTCCTTCATGAGAAGCAACGTGAGCAAGCTGTAAGCCACCGATTACATCACCGATTGCGTAAATATGAGATTCTTTCGTTTGATAAAACTCATTTGTTTGAATGTATCCTTTTTCCACAACGATATCCGTATTCTCTAAACCAATATTTTGCGTATTGGCTTGTCGTCCTACAGATACAAGCATTTTTTCTGCTTTAAATTCTTTATTCTCACCGTTATGTTCAGCTTGAATTGTTACTCCATTATCTTTTACCAATGTTTCTGGTAATACTTTTGCACCAGTTACCACTTTAATACCTTTTTTCTTGAATAGACGTTGCATTTCTTTTGAAACGTCTTGGTCTTCTAGTGGTAGTATCGTTTTCGCATACTCTAATACTGTAACTTCTACACCGAAGTCAGCAAGCATAGATGCCCACTCAATACCAATTACACCGCCACCAACGATAATAATCGAGCTAGGAAGCGTTTCCATTTTTAGGGCATGATCGGAAGACATTACATACTCTCCGTCTAATTCTAAACCTGGTAATGAATTCGGACGAGAACCTGTTGCAATAAGTACATTTTTTGGAATTAACATTTCATTCTCTTCTCCACTTGCAAGTTCAACTGAAATTGTCCCTGGCATCGGAGAGAAAATAGATGGGCCAAGAATACGGCCAATACCTTCAAACACATCAATTTTACCTTGTTTCATTAAGTGCTGAACACCTTTATGAAGTTGCGTTACAATCTTCTCTTTACGCTCTTGTACTTTCGCAAAGTTTAGTTCTACATTACTTGCAATAACTCCGAACTCTTCGCTTTTTTTAGCAGTTGCGTATACTTCCGCACTACGTAAAAGGGCTTTACTAGGAATACATCCTTTGTGTAAACAAGTACCACCAAGATTTTCTTTTTCAACAAGTGCAGTTTTTAACCCTAGTTGTGATGCACGAATTGCAGCAACATATCCACCAGTACCGCCGCCAACGATGACTAAATCATATTCTTTTGCCATTATCTCAACCCCTAGCTACCGTTTCTTTTTCACGTACAATATATTCTTTTGGAGCTTCTTCTTCACGTAGTACACGAAGTGCCCCTTCTGCTAATGCTTGTAATTCATCTTCTCCTGGATGTACGATAACATCTGCAATCCAGTCTACTCGTTCTTTTATTTCATCAACAAGGATTTTACTGTAAGCAAGTCCACCAGTTAATACAATTGCATCGATTTTCCCGTGAAGTACAGCGCTAGCTCCGCCAATCTCTTTTGCAACTTGATATGCCATAGCTTTATAAATAAGAGTTGCTTCAGGATCACCTTTTTCAACCATTTGTTCTACTTTAATCGCATCATTTGTACCGATAAGACTTACAAGTCCACCTTGTCCGACAAGTTTTTTAATCATTTCATCTCGGTAATACTCACCAGAGAAACACATTTCTACTAGTTGCCCTACTGGTACTGTACCAGCGCGCTCTGGACTAAATGGGCCTTCTCCGTTTAAACCGTTATTTACATCGATTACTCTTCCTTTTTTATGAGCACCAACTGTAATACCGCCGCCCATATGTGTAACTAATAAATTTAAATCCTCATATTTGTGATTTAACTGTTCAGCTACTTTACGAGCAACTGCTTTTTGATTTAATGCATGGAAAATACTTTTGCGTTCCATACCAGCAATACCACTTATACGAGCAATAGGCTCCATTTCATCTACAACGACAGGGTCTACAATGAATGCCGGAATATTTAATCCAGAAGCTATTTCATATGCTAAAATGCCCCCAAGGTTTGAAGCGTGATGACCGCTAAAACCATTTTTTAAATCTTCTAACATCGCATCGTTTACTGTGTATGTTCCGCCTTCGATTGGACGAAGTAATCCCCCACGGCCACAAACTGCGTTTAATTTTGAAATGTTAATACCGTGAGAATGTAGAACTTCTAAGATCGTTTCTTTACGAAACTCATATTGGTCGATAATTCGCTTATATTTTCCAATCTGTTCTTCGTCATGACGAATAGTTTCTTCTAAAACGGGTCTTTCATTATCAAAAACACCAATTTTTGTGGATGTACTACCCGGATTAATAACAAGAATTCGATTTACAGACACTGTTGCTACCTCCACTAATAAATTCAAAAGGAGGTGGAAACCTCATAAGAGGTAACCACACCTTTTGTAAAAGTAATATATGAATGATTAGCGACGGCTAATAATGTCGTGACCGTTGCGTAAGTATGTGCTACGAGAGTTTTTCAAGCTTGCAATGCGCTCTTCAGCTAGACGATCAGCTGCTACATAAGTTGCAATGCCATCGCGTTTTGAAATTTCGATTACTTTTGCAATTGTGTCATAAATTGATTCTACGCGTTTTAATGCACGTTCTCTATTGTATCCATATAACTCGTCTGCTACGTTAATTACGCCACCTGCATTAATTACATAGTCTGGTGCGTATACAATACCCATTTCATGAATGATGTCGCCGTGACGATCTTCTTTTAATTGGTTATTTGCAGAACCTGCAATTACTTTTGCTTTAAGTTGTGGAATAGTTTCGTCATTAACTGTTGCGCCTAATGCACATGGTGCGTAAATATCACATTCAACACCGTAAATTTCATTTGGCTCAACTGCTGTTGCACCGAATTCTTCTACTGCACGTTGTACAGCTTCTTTATTAATATCTGTAACGATTAGTTTTGCACCTTCAGCGTGTAAATGTTTGCATAGGTGATATGCTACGTTACCAACACCTTGAACAGCAATTACTTTTCCTTCTAAATTATCAGTACCGAAAGCCTCTTTCGCAGCAGCTTTCATACCACGATAAACACCGTATGCAGTTACTGGAGATGGGTTACCAGAAGAACCGAATGATGGTGAAATACCTGTTACAAAGTCAGTTTCTTCGTGGATAATATCCATATCATCTACTGTTGTACCAACATCTTCAGCTGTAATGTAACGTCCGTTTAGTCCTTGAATATAACGACCTAATGCACGGAACATTGCTTCGCTCTTATCTTTACGTGGATCACCGATAATTACTGTTTTCGCACCACCTAAGTTTAAACCAGCTGCTGCGTTTTTATATGTCATCCCTTTTGCAAGACGCAATGCATCTTCAATCGCCGCTTCTTCAGAATCATATGTCCACATTCTTGTTCCACCAAGAGCAGGTCCAAGTGTTGTATCATGAATTGCAATGATTGCTTTTAAACCTGATTCTTTATCTTGACAAAATACTACTTGCTCATAATCATATTTTTCTAAGTATTCGAAGATTTCTAATGCCATTGTCGTTTCCCCCTAATGTTTTACCCTATTTGGTTTATTTTGAAGCAGTGGCAACTGCCAATGCTAATGAATATACTTTTGTTTCTGCTGAATCAGCACGAGATGTTAAAACAATCGGTGCTTTTGCGCCAGCAATCATTGCTCCTACTTTTGCATCCGCAAAGTATACGAGTGATTTATATAGCACATTTCCAGCTTCAATTGTTGGGACGAGTAAAATGTCTGCCTTACCTGCTACGTCACTTACTATGCCTTTATGTTCTGCTGCAATTTGTGATACTGCATTATCTAAAGCAAGTGGTCCATCAACGACACAATTTTTAATTTGCCCGCGGCGATTCATTTGAGTTAACATCGCTGCATCAATTGTCGCTTGCATCGCAGGATTCACAACCTCTACCGCTGCAATTGGGGCTACCTTCGGCAAATCAATTCCTATTGCCCGGGCAACTTCTACAGTATTTTGTATAATAGCAGCTTTTTGTGTTACATCAGGTGCAATGTTCATTGCTGCATCTGTAACAAAAATGAGACGATTGTAGTTTGGAACTTCAAATGCTGCAACGTGTGAAAGTACGCTACCTTTACGAAGTCCCCACTCTTTATTTAATACAGCTTTCAAAATATTTGCTGTTGGGATGTTCCCCTTCATAAGCACATCTGCTTCGCCATTTCTTACAGCTTTAACAGAAAGTTCTGCAGCCTCAGCACTTGACTGTGTTGCAATCACTTCAATATGTTCTGAAGTTTGTAAACTATGTTCTTGTAGCATCCCCATTATTTTTTCTTGATTTCCATATAGACGAAATTGAGCTAGCTGTAATGTAATTGCTTTCGCTACAGCTTCAATTACTTCATGATCTTCAGCTACTGCTACAGCCACAGTTTTTTTAGGCTGGCCTGCCGCTTGATCAATTAAGTGTTCTAACTTCATATTTTGTAATCAACCCTTTCCGTCGTCCCTCGTCTTTTTATTAAGCAAATACCGTGCCAACTTTTTAAAGTGGTCTTACCAATAATGAAAACGCATTCAAAACACAGTAAAATCAATACTTTGGAAAATAACAAAAGATTCTGTCTTATTTTGTCACTTTTTGTATACCATGCAATAAATTGCATGGTACGCAATTTATTGCATGCTATTTTTTGCACACTCATATTTTTCTAGCTTGTAATATAAATTTCGAACCGAAATCCCTAACGCTCTGGCTGTTTGTGTTTTATTTCCACCAAATCTCTCTAAATATTCATGAATGATATTCCCTTCAAACTCCGTCACTAAATGCTCAAGTGGCTTTTCTTCTAACTCAGGTAATAAATGAGCTTGCTTTGACTCCACCTGCTCTTCGTTATGTAATGGCGGTAAATGTTGTACATCTATAGAGGTCTCGTTATAATTCATAAAGATTATAGCTCTCCCCAAAATATTTTCAAGTTCCCTCACATTTCCTGGCCATTCATATGATTGTAAATATGAAATAGCCGAATTAGTGAGTCCCTCTATATTTCGGCCATAATCTTGGTTAATTTTTTGAATTAACCTGTCTGCGATTGCCGGTATATCCCCTTTACGCTGACGAAGAGATGGGATTTGAATTGGAATTTTATTTAATCGATAATATAAATCCTCCCTAAACTTCCCTTCTAGAATGGCTTTTTCTAAATTCACGTGCGTCGCTGCAATTACTCTGACATTGATAGGAATTGCTTTCGTTCCACCAACTTTTACAATTTCTTTCTCTTGCAAAACGCGAAGGAGTTTCGCTTGCGTATTTGCAGATAGTTCCCCTATTTCATCTAAAAAGATGCTGCCGTTATTCGCTTCCTCAAAGAATCCACGTTTTCCCCCTCTTTTCGCGCCAGAAAACGCCCCTTCCTCATAACCAAACAATTCACTTTCTAACAACGTCTCCGAAATAGCCGCACAGTTTACACGAACAAACTTATTATATTTCCGATTACTTCCATTATGGATAGCATGCGCAAACAATTCTTTACCTGTCCCCGACTCCCCGCGTAACAACACTGTTGCTGGTGTATTCGCCCCCAGTTTCGCCTGTTCAATAGCAGCCGTTGTTTCATCTGAATTTCCGACAATGTCATCAAATGAATATTTTGCTTCTAACGTTCGAATAATTTGCCTCGCTCGATTCAATTCATTTGTTAACTTTTGAATTTCTGATACATCACGAATTACACCAACGCTTCCTTTTAATATTCCATCTACAATGACCGGTGCTACGTTTACAATTACGTCTCGCTTTTTTTGGCCAATCTTCATATGTATTCCTCGTACCGCCCTACGTGTTCGAAGAACTTTCATATGCATACTTTCACCTTCTACAATATCGGTTGTAGCCGGCTTTCCAATAATGTCCTCTTCTGTTAAACCTGTTAATTTCGTATATGCAGGGTTAATTACTAATCCTCGACCTTTTTCATCCACGACCGAAATAGCTTCCTCAGACGAGTTAATAATCGCCTCAAGTAACGTTTGAATCTCCTTTAAATCTGTAACTTCTTCCGCAAGATCTACAACCTCTGTTATATCTTTAAAAATCGCAAATGCCCCTTGCACTTCTCCTCCCTCTTTTAATATTGGAATACGGGTTGTAATAATTTTCTTTCCATTCTCAAGCGTCAATTCATAATTTACTTCTATTTGTTTCGTACGTATAATACGAAGCAACTTACTAGTCGGAATAACTTCTAAAATATATTTCCCTACCGCATCTTCTTTTTTATACCCGATAATACGCTCTGCACTTTTATTAAATAGGCGAACTTGTCCCTCTCGATCAATCACAATCATACCGTCATGCGTAGAATTTAAAATCAAATCACCTTGCTGCGTTTGCTCTTCTAACTTTCCAATTAAATCTTCCTTCTCATGTGCTAATCTCGTAACAATCTTTGCAATATCACCTGGTATAAGAAGAGTATCTTTATGCTTTTTCTTTAATAAATCTTTATGTAAATCATCGTCACCTGTCATATCAAACATTACATCAATGTGCATAGAAAGAAATGGAGTCACACTCTCTCCAATTGCAATCCCGTATTCCTTTGCCATCTGTAACCCTTTTGCTATCGGATTTATATCAATAATCCCTATAATTTGAAATATATTCGAACTCTGTAACAGACGCAGCAGTGTACTACCACCTTCACCTGCACCAACAATTAAAACTTTTTGTTTCATATATTACACTTCCTCTCGGAGTATCTCTGCAAAATTTTTCACACCCTTATCTTACTCGTTCAGCCCCCTCTTGACAAACCCCCTTTTCATATAACATCATTAAAATAAACAAAATAATCTGAAAAGGAGCGTTTATATGCAGCGTTACCTTGCTCTATTATTAGCACTCATCCCTATTTCATTAGCTGTGTTTGGCATTAAGTTAATGAGAGATACCGTATTCGGGATTTTATTTCCTCCACTCTCTATACTATGGTTACAATTTTTAATCGGGGCTCTCTGCTTCGCGCTCGGATTTTATATCTTTGGTGGTTTCGTCTTACACCGAGATCGTAAACGAAATAAAGTACAAGCTCGCTTTCGAAGATAGGATAGGAAATCTCTACTATTTACAAATAAAAAAATGAGACCGTTACAAGCGGTCTCATTTTTTTATTTGCAATAACGTTCTTGCCGTTTCAGGATAATCAGTAATAATCGCCGATATGTTCATATCAAAATATTTACGCATAAGTGTTTCTTCATTAATTGTATAGGGCCGAACTTCTACATCACTTTCCATCGTTAATTCAGCAATGGCATCTTGAAGGTAACGATAATTCGGATGCACCGCAGTAGCTCCCATCTTTTTTGCATATGCCCACGGGCTATGCAGGCCTTCGCGATATAAAATCGCTGTTTGAATATCAGGAGCCATCATATGACACCTTTTCATACTGTAGTGATTAAATGAAGAAAATATAACACGATCTTCTAAATTAAATTTCCGTACAAGCGTTATAACTTCTTCTTCTAAACCTCTGTATGGAATTTTATTGTTTTTAAGTTCAATATTAAGTAGCAACTCTGTTTTTTCAATCCATTGTAACACCTCTTCTAAAAGAGGTATTTTACAAAATCCTACTTTATCACCAAATTTATAGCTCGCATCTAATTTACATAAATCCTCATATAAATAATTTCGAACCGCACCTTTTCCATTCGTTGTCCGGTCCACTGTTTCATCATGAATGACGACAACCTTTCCGTCTTTCGTTAATTGAACATCAAGCTCAATTCCATTTGCCTTAAAAGATTCAGCTGCTTCAAATGAAATCATCGTATTTTCTGGGTATGTTCCCGCTGCACCACGATGTGCAAATATAAGAGTCATCCTCACTCCCCCAATCTTATGCTATACTATACGAAAAAGGAGGTACTTCTATGAGACCATTACAAATTTCTCCAGACACTGCAGTCCGCCTATCAAAAGCACTAGGTGTTCCACTTGAACAACTTATGCATATGCCGCAGCACATTTTAATTCAAAAGTTAGTTGAATTAGAAAAACAAAATAAAGACGAAGAATAATACAGTCCTGTTTCACAGGACTTTTTATTATTTTCTATTATATCACGGATGACTTGCTTGCTAAAATCCCTCATTGGATATACCATGATTCAATTTAACCTTCACTTCGAACATGTACAATAAAAAGACCAACGAATTCTAACATTCATTGGTCATTAATTAAAAAGTTCATTGGTTTTAAATTTACTATCGAGTATACATTTCAAGAATTATTAAGCTTTATTAAAACTTAAATCCCTTACTTCTTCTATTCTCAGCTAGCCTTATGTTCAAGTCTCAGCTTATCCGCAACCATTGCGATGAACTCTGAGTTCGTAGGTTTTGCTTTTGACATAGATACTGTATAACCGAAAGCTTTAAACGTTGATATATATACGTTTCTAACATTTTCTTTTCGTCCAATAAATACGTTAAATTTCACGCCCTTTATTGGTTTCGTTTTTCTTAATTCATTGGTAACATTACATTACTAATGTGTATAAGAATATAATACATATTCACAGGGGCAAACGTCAATAGAATTCAATGATATCCACGTACTGTTTCACGTTACCCTCTATTCAGCTTCTTGATTTACGACTATATCCTTATTCCTATAGTCTAAGTTGGTACGTATTTGAAGCTTTCCCCTGTCCTACTGTAACCAACAATAGCCCCGGTTCTTTTAGTTCTTTTATTGCCTTTGATGTTGTATTACGTTTAGCCCTTAAATAGTCTTGTAACTGGTTATAAGATAACTTTACTGGTGCTTTATCCGCTTCTAATTCTTTCATAATATATAGTAACAACAGTTCTGTTTTATCTAAGTTAGTGCGTTTGAACAGTGCCAACCGCAATCCCCTTCCCTTGTTCTGTCATTTAGCACTCATACTAATGGTGCCTTACACTTCATATAGTACATATTAATTACTATAAAAACAATAACCCCCCCTTAACTTGTAGGCTATATATATTAAAAAGACTTATGCGTAATTCACATAAGTCTTACTTTTGTTATTCATAAGTAATTATTATTCGTCTTCGCAATTACATAAGCTAGAAAACAATTCTTAAAAGGATGAACCAATAATGCACCACTCTACAAAAATAGACTTGATATCTATTAAATATAGTAGTCAGGATTTTCATCCATTTTAATTAAAAACTCCTCTAAAGAATCCGCTATTTTTACGTCCTCAGAGTAAATTGGACATTGACCTAATTCATTTTCCTGCTTAAATTTAATTGTTAAAAAGCTAAGTTCTGTTACTTCAAAAAACACCAATGATTCTTCATCATCTACACCATCTATATTAGGGTCATATTCATAGATATCTTGTCTCAAACGAAAATCCGCAACAGAAAATGGGTCCATAAATCTGTTAAAAAAGAACTTACTTGATGCCTCTAAAAAACCATAACCAATTTCTTTATAAAAAACTTTCAATTCTTTAGGGAATTTCATTTTTAATAAATCTTCTGCTTCCTCTATCTCTTCTTTTGGCAAAAGGTAAAAAATAGGGGTTTGATTAGATTTAATACTTTCGTCTGCTACAATATGTTTTTTCAAAAAGTTAAACATAATTTTTACTACCTCCTTATTACAGAAGGGCTGTTTTCAATGCTTCTTCAAGCATTGTATTGAAATCATTATATGTTTTCATCACTGTGCCAGATGGTTTATCAAGTTCTAAGCAAGTACCATCAGATAAGTTTTTACAAAACCAAGCAATACTTGAATCTCCAAAGAAAAGATACTCTTTTTGAAATTCATTTTCATACCAAATCTTATTCGTGTCTATAAATCCACAAATCGGTTCGTTTCTTTCTGTTTCTAGTAAAGAAGGGTCAACTCCATAAATAACTAGTCCACCAAAATCTAAACCATTTACGTTTTTAATAAACTCCTCAAATTCACTCGGTAAATCAACATTAAATTTCTCTTTCACACGTTCTCTTAATCTATGAACTTCAGTATCTGTTGCTGGTGTGTTCAGATTAAAGTTAACACTTTTCAGTATATCTTCAATTTCTAAAATCAGATTTTTCCACATATAAATTTCACCATTGCTTCAGCTTGAATCTGTTCAAAAATTTCTTTTTCATTTCCCTCATAATTGTTTAACATTCTTAGAATTTCTGAAACCTTTGCATCTATGTTACTAACTCCTATCAGTTATTTTAGGACTTTTTTTACATGTCCGTTTCTGAATCCCATACCTCTATAAATTCAAAACCTTTTAAATCACTTTCTAACACTGCATTTCTAAATTCATCTGATACAAAAACGGAAGTAGGATGGATTCTTTGATTTATATATACTTTAAAAATCATTTCATTGTGAACAATGTTAGGAATAAATGCGAATTTTTCACATCCTATTACTAAACCTGTGATTAATTTTTTAAAGATTGCTTTATTACTATCAATTGCATCTAGTACATTTAAAACATGGACTACATAATATACTTCATTTGTTTTATTATGAACAAGTGGAAGAAACTCAACATCAGCACCTATTAAAGGTTCTAATAATTTTTTTGCTTGTTCACTAATCATTATTGAACCAGTTTCCCCCCAAAAATGCGGACAGTCGCTAGGTTTATCTCCTTCTATACATTCAATAAATATTTCTCCCCATGAATCTAGTAAAATTGCAGTGGAGTTGAACTTCCCTTCAAAATATTTTTTATCCTCTTTATATTTCAATAGCTGGAAAGACTGGTAATCATCAAACGAACTTCTCAATTCCCAAATTTTCATTTTTTATTCTCCTTCGAGATTTAATATATTTACAAATTATTTCGATTTATTTAATTTTAAACTCCCCTCTAATAAACGTATCCTTATGTCATGTAGGGCTGCAATAGCATCAGCTTGAGTACCACCGTATACTTTAACTTCTTTTAACACTCTAGCCACTTCATCTGCATATTCTGCTGAATGACTACCGATATGTAATGCTTCAGTAGTTACATAATCATTCACTTTATATGGTAAAAATACCCCATTAGCAGCAGAGTCATGGTGGATTCCAAACTCTTCTAATAATTCTTGTGCTTCAATAACTTTGTTATCCTTCCAAGGAACCAAGTGATGTGCTGCATTAGAATATGGGGGTGGTTCAATCCCTGCATCCTTAAGTTCTTCACGTAATATTTTAGATGCTGTATACGAATCAGGATACTCATTTTTCACTTCAACTCTATCAAGAACTTTATCCGCATAATCTTTTATTACTTCTTGTACACCTTTAACTCTACTTCTTCCACCAGTTTCAGAAAACATAAATATATCACGGGCTTCTTGTAAAGCTTCAAAAGTTTTTATCTGATTGCTACCAAAGCCACTAGTACCTGCAAATGCAAATCGTTCTTTTAATGGTAATTGATTCGAAACGGACGAGATACCTTCTGAGAATTTTGTTAGATTGGTACCTTTTGAAAGTGTAGTTACTTTACTTATTCCTTTATCCCCAAGCTATCCCAATCCAAGTCCCATAAAAATACTTGTTCCCCATTTTGTACGACTTTCCGCATCACCATGCCAAAAATCATTCATAAATGAATCCGAAACAGCATTCCAAGCAGTAAAGGTTGTCTCTATGGGGTGACCTATAGCATACTTAATATTTTCTTTTGTTACTGTATCGTCTAGTGAATCAAATCCTTCTACAATCCCCCCAATAACTTGCCCAGAACCAACGTATATACCGTCCCAAATTTTTCTAAGCATAGATTTTTCAGAGGGTTTGCCGCACATTGCCCCTTCTTCTACCTTTTCATCTGATAAATTCCCATCAACTAAATTACCATCATAACGTTCATCAGCATTACGAAACTTTTCAGCAGCGTGCATTAGTTCTTCTGCAATCTTATCAAATTCCCGAAACACATTAAACATTTGAGGTTTTGTTTCATTAAACATCTGATAAACCCTTTGACTCGTTGCACCGTTCCACATTGCAGCTACGTATTCCGTTTGGTTATATAAATCTTTATGTATCTGTTCTAACCTATTTTTAGTTTCAAGAACAAGCTTTGCTGACTGTTCTAGCCGTTCTGGCGTAACCTTTATTTGCGTCACGCTACCCCTTCTCCATACAATATTTCACACAAGAATTATATCATGTGGAGCTATTTCACTGTACTAAATATTCGGAATTTATGACCCGAAAAAATTTTAATCCCACCTTTTAAAGAAGTTGAAACGAAGCTGTCTGCTATTTAAAACAAATAAACACGGAAATCCTATCAAAAATATACCTCCACTTAACTTCTTCTTTGCAGAATCAAGCATCCATCTTACTCTTTCGGAGTGATTTATATAATATAAACTAAAACTTTAATCAGTCGATTTTGTTCGTCCCCATTAATTATTATTCGAACCAATTGGGCGGTTACAGGCAGTTGATCTCCCGCCAATTTTCAAGACAGGAGTCTTACCGTCCATTAATGCGAGATAAATCACCTAAATCTCAATATGATAATTGTGTGCTTTCTATCAACAAAAAACCTCCTAATTCTTGGAATTAAAATCCCAATAATTAAGAGGTTTTTAAATTAACCGCCAATTACCTATGTACTTTATTGCCTACATACGCAATTCGTTGGTTATTAAATTTTGTTATGAAATACGCTTAACACCTTGATACAACAACGATTAGCTAGCCTTATGTTCAAGTCTCAGCTTATCCGCAACCATTGCGATGAACTCAGAGTTCGTAGGTTTTGCTTTTGACATAGATACTGTATAACCGAATAAGGACGAAATAGAATCGATATTCCCACGACTCCATGCTACTTCAATTGCGTGACGGATTGCACGCTCGACACGGCTTGCTGTTGTATTATATTTCTTCGCGATATCTGGATACAATACTTTCGTAATAGATCCAAGTAATTCGATGTCATTGTACACCATAGAAATTGCTTCCCTTAAGTACATGTACCCTTTAATATGAGCAGGCACACCAATTTCATGAATGATACTCGTAATGCTTGCATCTAAGTTTTTCGGTTTTCCATCTACTGTTGTTGCTGATCGGAAAGATGGCAGTGGACGTTTAATAGTAGCGTTCGCTTTACCGCTCACTTGACGAATATGACTCGTTAAATTCTCCATATCAAATGGTTTTAATATGAAATATGACGCACCTAAGTCAACTGCTTTTTTCGTCACATCTTCTTGTCCAAACGCTGTCAACATAATTACGCTAGGCTGTCTTAACCTTTCAATATGGCGCATTTTCTCTAGTACAGCTAACCCATCTAAATGTGGCATAATAATATCTAATACAAGTACATCCGGCTGCTTATCTTTTAATAAATTTAAACACTCTTGACCATTATAAGCAGTACCAATTACTTCCATATCCTCTTGAGCAGCTACATAACTCTCTAGCATTGATACTAATTCTTTATTATCATCCACAAGACATACTTTAATTTTCTCCACAGCTTTTCCTCCCTTACCGAATCGATTCTCCGACATGTGTATCCTTCTAGGCTACATGAATTGTTCGACAATTGTGTGAAAATTCCCTTTTAAAGTTTGTTACTTTCCGATAAAATCACAAAAAAATATGTTTATCGTTTATTTATTCCTTTTCGCAACACATTCCATCATAGAAAAACAACGAAACGTTCAACCCTTTCCTTTTATTTTACAACAAAAAACACCTCTTGCGGAGCTTTTACAAAATTTCAACGAATTTTTCAATAGAAAAACGAGCTAATTATTAATTAGCTCGCTTTTCTTTCTTGATCATAAATGTTAATTCCAGCCTCATGTAACATCCATTCAATATGAACACCATATCCTGATGTTGGATCATTTACAAATACATGTGTAACAGCGCCAATTACCTTTCCATTTTGTACAATTGGACTTCCGCTCATCCCCTGTACGATACCACCTGTTTTCGCTAATAAACGTTTATCTGTTACTTTTATTACCATGCCTTTTGTTGCCGGAAACTTTTGCGGTACTGTACTCACAACTTCAATATCAAACGCTTCCACTTTATCTTGCTCAATAACCGTTAATATTTTTGCTGGTCCTTCTTTTACTTGATGAGATAGTGCAATAGGCATTGCTTTATCCATTACGCCATTTGTCATATTTGTATTCAATTTGCCAAAAATACCAAATGGACTATTTATTGTAATATTGCCAATCACTTCACGATCAGGTGAGAACCTCGCTAATTTCTCCCCTGGATTCCCATGACTACCTCTTTCAATTGATGTAACTGTCGAACGCATAATTTGTCCATCTTCGACTTGAATCGGCTTTTTCGTATCATTATCAGAAATAACATGACCAAGTGCCCCATATTTCATAGAATCAGGATGAACAAATGTCATTGTTCCGATTCCAGCTGCCGAATCACGAATATATAAACCAATGCGATAAGACGATTCTCCACTGTCTTTTTGTGGTGTTAATTTAGTGCGGATATGCTTTCCATCCCTTAGCAAAACGAGATTAAGCGGTTCGCCTGTTTCCCCACTATTATGAATAAATGGTGCTACATCACTCATTCTTTCAATTGTTTTACCATTAATTTCAGTAATCATATCTCCAATTTGCACACCAGCTGTTTCACCAGGAGATACTTTCCCTTTTTCAGTTTGAATTAAATGATGGCCTACAACAAGTACCCCTTTTGTGTTTAACTTTACACCAATTGATTGTCCACCTGGAATAACTTTGAAATCTTTTAATACTCTCACATTTACTTTTTTCACTGGAAAACCAGCAAGCTGAAACACCATATCTGCTTCACCATTTTGATGAGAATTTACCATAAGTCCTTGTTTTTGTTCATTTGAACTTACTGTAAACACATGACGATCTGTAGATGAAGCTTTAAATACTGGTAATGAAGCTATTTCTGATTGTTGTCCTTCAAAAACAACAAGTTGCTTCGGAGATGAAATAAACGTCCGAAGCGGTTTAAAACACCCAATAAAAACTAAAGAAACAAGGAGAAAAATACCTATTATTTTGCGAAATCTTTCTAATTTCAATTTGTTCACTCTCCTCGCTCCTACCCCACATTCAGCCTTTTGGCTTCACTTTTTAATCTCTCCTTGCAATGCTTTATTTATAACCGGAAGAATTAAGAAATCATCATTTGAGAAAAAAAGCTATCCATTACTGGATAGCCTCTGCTGTCTGTTTAAAATGATGCGCTTGCGTAAGTAATTCTTTCGCATGTTCTGTCGTTAAATCTGTAATTTCCACACCAGAAATCATTCGAGCTATTTCTGTTACTTTATCCTCCATAGTTAAAACGGTAACTGATGTAATTGTTCGATCATTTGCTACTTGTTTTCGAATAAATAAATGCGAATCCGCCATTGAAGCTACTTGAGGTAAGTGCGTAATACAAAGTACTTGTGAGTTTACTGATACTCGATAAATCTTTTCCGCAATAGCCTGTGCGACCCGGCCACTTACACCAGTATCCACTTCATCAAAAATAACAGATGCAACACCTTGATGCTTAGAAAAAATGCTTTTTAAAGCTAAAATAATACGGGATAACTCTCCGCCAGAAGCAACCTTTGAAAGTGGTTTTAGCGGCTCACCCGGATTTGTTGAAATATAAAATTCCACATGATCGTAACCATCCGCTGTAAGCCTTACCGGTGCTCCCTCCACGAGAGGCTCTTCTGCATTTCCTTCTCGCTTCATAATTCTCACTTCAAATTTTGTTTTTTCCATATATAATTCTTTTAATTCCTGATGAATGGCATTTGTAAGATGCTCTGCAAGTTCATGACGCATATTACTTAACAACGTTGCTTCTTTCAGAATAACACTTTCTAATTCCTTCAACTGTTTCTTCGTCGTTTCAATATGAACGTCTTTATTTTCAATCGTAAAAATTTCTTGTTCAATTTTATCAGCATACGCTAAAATCTCTTCTACAGTATTTCCATATTTTCTCTTTAGCATACGAATTTCATTTAAACGCGTTTCAATTTCATCTAAGCGATTCGGATCATATTCCATCATATCGAGCTTTTCTCTTAGTTGATAGGCAACTTCTTCTAATAAATAATAACTATTGGCAATGGAATCATGATTTTCTTGATACACTTCATCTAAATGTGTAATACTCTCCATTTGTCCCATTGCGCTTCGTACATTATCTAACCCTTGTCCGTCAGCACTTAATGAGCGATACGCGTCCCCTAATGCTTTGTAAATTTTTTCGAAATTAGAAATTTGCAATCGTTCTTCAGTTAAGTCATTTTCTTCATCTATCTTTAAATCCGCTTTACGGATTTCTTCATGCTGAAATTGAATTAAATCTAAACGATGTGCCATTTGTTGTTCATTTTCACTTAACGATTTCAACTGTTTTTTTAATTTCTCATAGTCAGCATATACGTTTTGGTATATATCTAATTGTTTAACGATACGCTCTCCATCAAAATGATCGAGCATAAATAGATGACGTTCTTCATTCATTAAGTCTTGCGTTTCGTGTTGTCCATGAATATCAACAAGTGTTTTTCCAATTTCTTTTAATACACTAAGGGTAACTAGTTTTCCATTTACACGACATACACTTTTTCCGTTTGCAGCGATATCACGCTTCAAAATAATCATGCCGTCTTCTATTTCTATATCCAACTCTTCTGCTTTTTCAATACATGGATGCTTATCATCTTCCACATAAAATAGCCCCTCTATCTCAGCTTTTTCTGTTCCGTATCGAACAAATTCTGCTGAACCACGGCCACCTACAAGTAAACTAATCGCATCAATAATAATCGATTTTCCGGCCCCTGTTTCACCACTTAAAACCGTTAATCCTTTTTGAAAAGAAATATTTAATGCCTCAATAATAGCAAAGTTTCTAATCGATAATTCCGATAACAATGCCCCATTCACCTCGTTATAAACTAATCCCCTATGAAGGGCTTTTCTCAGTTCTTTATTCAAATAGTCATACTATATGTTTGTATGTATAAATTACTTTTCTAACCGCTCCATTGTACCAAACATTTGTTTTACGGGTCAATCCACCTATTTCCTAATTTTATTCAAAGAAAATATTATATTACAATTAAGAATTCACGTTTTTAACCAATAAAAATATCCTGTTCGCTTTCCACTTTACAGAGGAAAGCAAACAAGATTTTTTGTTACAGCATATTTAAGAAACGATCAGAGACAACACCTGTATCTTCAGGTGTACGGCAAATAATTAAGCAAGTATCATCACCACAAATGGTTCCGATAATCTCATCCCACTCTAAATGATCAATAAGTGCCCCAAGTGAATGAGCGTTACCAGGCAATGTTTTTAGCACAAGCATATGTCCTGCCGTGTCTAATTTTACAAATGAATCCACTAGATTGCGTTTTAATTTTTGTAACGGGTTAAATCGTTGATCTGCTGGCAAGCTATATTTATAGCGACCATCATGTAATGGCACTTTCACTAAGTGCAATTCTTTAATATCGCGCGATACTGTCGCTTGCGTTACATTAAATCCCTCATTACGTAGAATATCAACTAATTCATCTTGTGTTTCAATTTCTTTGTTCGCAATAATTTCCCTGATTTTAATATGGCGCTGACCTTTATTCATACATTTGCACCTCACACTATCTCTTACCATAGTTTAAACATTGGTATACTTCACTTATTTATGTTAACTTATAATTCGTTACTTGTACACAATTGTTTTTACAATCATTATACAATTACAACAAAAAGAGGAACAACATATGTTATTCCCCTTTCCCTTTTTGTTTTAGGACATCATGTGCCTCTGTAACTACTTGCTCAACAGAAATTGGAGAATGATTTTCGCCCTTCTCACGTTCACCATGCCATTTCAGATGAATTAAAAATTCAATATTACCATCCCCGCCCGTAATCGGTGAGAATGTTAAGCCTTCTACGTCGTATCCTTCTTTTATAGCAAAGTCGACAATCATTTCTACGACAGCCTCATGTACTTTTCGATCGCGAACGATACCCTTTTTACCAACTTGCTCTCTTCCAGCTTCAAACTGCGGTTTAATTAACGCTGCTACATCCCCATTCGGCATAAGCATTGTTTTTAAAACTGGCAATATAAGTTTTAATGATATAAACGAAACATCGATACTAGCAAATTGCGGTAAACCACGTTCTAAGTCTGCTGGTGTTACGTAACGGAAGTTCGTTCGTTCCATTACGACAACACGCTCATCTTGACGCAATTTCCACGCAAGTTGATTGTACCCTACATCTAATGCATAAGATAATTTCGCTCCATTTTGAAGCGCACAATCGGTAAAGCCACCAGTTGATGAACCAATATCTATCATAACTTTATCTTGTAAATCAAGATGAAATGTCTCTAATGCCTTTTCAAGTTTATAACCACCACGGCTTACATACGGCATAACTTGCCCCTTCACCGTAATCTCTGTATCTTGTGGGATTTTCTCCCCTGGCTTATCCAATCTCATCTCATTCGCATATACAAGGCCGGCCATAATGGCGCGTTTTGCTTTCTCACGTGTTTCTATAAGCCCTCGCTCTACTAATAGTACATCTACTCTTTCTTTTTTCGCACTCATTTGTTACGCCCTTTTTTGTTTTGATGGAATCATTGTATGAATACGGTCTACAACAGCATCTGTCGTTAAACCGATTTCTTCTAATAATTTTGTTACACTACCGTGTTCTATGAAACGATCTGGAATACCCATTCGTTCAACTAACGCACTATGGTACCCGTTCTCAGACGCAAATTCAACTACTCCTGTTCCAAAACCACCAATTAAGCAAGCTTCTTCAATCGTTAAAATTGGTATATTTTTTCCTAAGAGATCATGTAAATATGCTTCATCCATTGGTTTAATGAAGCGAGCGTTCACTACTTTCACTGAAACTCCAGCCTTTTCAAGACGCTCAGCCGCTTCCATTGCCATTGGTATTGTCGTACCAAATGTTAAAATAGCTGCTTGTGTACCTTCTTTTAACGTTTCCCATGAACCGATTGGAATCGCCTTTAATTCTTCATCCATATGAACGCCAAGTCCATTACCTCGCGCATAACGTAATGCGATTGGTCCATCTTCATATTGCATCGCCGTGTATACTAAATGTTGCCCTTCATTTTCATCTTTTGGCATCATAAGTACCATATTCGGCAAGTGGCGTAAGAATGAGATATCAAATACACCTTGATGCGTTTCCCCATCTGCTCCTACTAAACCAGAGCGATCAATTCCGATGAAAACATTTAAATTTTGGCGGCATATATCATGAACAACTTGGTCATATGCTCTTTGCAAAAATGTTGAATAAATCGCTAAGAATGGTTTCATACCTTGCGTTGCCATACCTGCTGCCATTGTTGTAGCATGCTGTTCTGCAATACCTACATCAATCATACGATCTGGGAATTCTTTTTGGAATTTCTCAAGTTTTGATCCAACAGGCATTGCAGGTGTAATTGCTACGATACGCTCGTCCGTTCTCGCCAGCTTAAGTACTGTTTCACTAACAACAGCACTCCATGCTGGTGCAACTTCTTTCGGTTTAACGAAGTCACCTGATTCAATTTTATAAGGTCCTGTTCCATGCCAAGTGCCAATAACATCACTCTCAGCTGGTTTGTAACCTTTTCCTTTTTTCGTAATAACATGAACAAGCACTGGGCCTTTTGTTTTCTTTGCATATTGCAACGTTTCGAATAACTTTTCATAATCATGCCCATCGACTGGACCTAAATATGTAAAGCCTAACTCTTCGAAAAAGACACCAGATACTAGTAAATATTTAAGACTATCTTTTATTTTCTCTGCTGTCGCAGCAACTTTCCCACCGACAGCTGGGATTTTCTTCAAAATATACTCTAGCTCATCTTTTACCCAATGGTATTTTCCTGCGGTACGTAGACGTCCAAGCACATTATGAAGCGCACCAACGTTTGGCGCAATTGACATTTCATTATCATTCAAAATAACAATCATGTCTGTTTTTTCATGTCCAATATGGTTCAATGCCTCTAAAGCCATTCCGCCCGTTAAAGCGCCATCACCAATGATTGGTATAACATATTCTTTCGTTTTCTTTAAATCACGTGCTAGAGCCATTCCCATTGCAGCAGATAATGATGTCGAGCTATGGCCAGTTTCCCATACATCGTGCTCACTTTCACAACGTTTTGGGAAACCACATAGACCTTGATATTGCCTTAATGTGCCGAATTCTTTTGCACGTCCAGTTAAAATTTTATGTACATAGGATTGATGTCCTACATCCCATAAAAATTTATCTTTCGGACTATCAAATAATTTATGCAGAGCAATTGTGAGTTCTACTACACCTAAATTAGGCGCAATATGTCCACCTGTTTGAGAGAGCTCTTCAATTAAAAACTTACGAATATCCTCACTCAATCCCTCTAGTTCACTGATAGACATCTCTTTCAAAAAACTAGGGTTTTGAATTTGCGTTAGATCCACATGGATCACTCACTTTCATTTCATAATCTGTCAACATGTCAAATATTACAAAAAACATTTACACAAAACAAGAAATTCTCTTTTTTTATTTTTCACCTTGTCCTGCTATTAACCAGTCTATTGCGCCCTAATCTTATTATAAACCATATTTCTTTAGGCGATGAAAAAAATAGCCGCTAACACGAAGTGATAACGGCAATGTAATCTACATATATTTTTGCCAATAACAAGAAAAGAAAAACCTTTTCCTACATTTATATCATAAAATGATGAATGACTCAACAAATGAAAACGCTGTTATATTAGTTATTACGTTTTGCAATCAAATCGCAAATAGATAGTAAATATTCATCTTGTAATTGCAAGGAACTAATAGCATCTTTTGCTTTTGCAATCGTTTCTTCTAAAATATCCTTTGCTCTATCTACAGTAAATAACGTCGTATATGTGCTCTTTTCGTTGGAAACATCACTACCAATCGGTTTTCCAATCTCTTCTTCGGTTCCTTCCACATCTAAAATATCATCTCGAATTTGGAAAGCTAGGCCGATATATTTTGCAAACTCAAGTAATTTTTCTTCCTGTTCTTCTGTGGCATTAGAAAGTATCGACCCTGCAAGTACAGCGAATTCAAGTAGTTTCCCAGTCTTATGCTTATGAATATACTCTAGCTCATCGATCGTAAGCTGTTTCCCTTCCGCTTCCATATCTGCTACTTGTCCGCCAACCATTCCCTCTGGCCCTGCCGCCTTTGCAAGCTCAAGTACAAGTCTTACTTTTTTCTCAGCAGAGATTTCCTTTTGCTCATATGCCATAATAACTTGAAAAGCATATGTCAACAAACCATCTCCTGCTAAAACTGCCATCGCTTCACCAAATACTTTATGATTTGTGGGCTTCCCTCTTCTTAAATCATCATCATCCATACAAGGTAAATCATCATGAACTAACGAGTATGTATGTATCATTTCAAGAGCACAAGCTGCACCTACACCAAGATTTTTTTCTTTACCAAACGCTTGTAATGTTGCAAATAAAAGTAACGGGCGGAGACGCTTTCCACCCGCTTCCAAAGAATATGCCATCGCTTCACGAAGTACATTTGGACATTGTAATTCATTTGCATAGCTTACAAGCTTCTCTTCTACGAAAGTTTTACTTTCTTTCAAAAAAGTATCAAAAGCAATTGTCACTATGCTTCATCTCCTAAAGCAGTAAACGGTTCAAGCTCTCCATCTTCCCCAAGAATAACTGCCATTTGTTCTTGTACGTTCTTCAACTTCTCATCACAAAGCTTAGATAATTCCATACCCTCTTTAAAATAAGAAATTGCTTCTTCTAAAGGTACGTCACCTTGCTCTAATTTAGAAACGAGGTGCTCAAGTTGCGAAATTGCCTCTTCAAAGCTTAATTTATTTTCCATTATTCAATTCACGCTCCTCTATTCCTGATACGCTACAATCTAATATTCCATCTTGTAATTGAACTGAAACAGCATCTCCAAGGCTAACATCTTTCACACTTTTTAACACTTGCTTCTCTTCATCATATACAAGCCCGTACCCTCTCATCATTACTTTAAGCGGGCTTAGCGCTTCAAGTTTTTGAGCAGCTCTTACAAAGGCAAATTCTTTCGTTTGGAGTAACGTTTGCATTTCACGTTGCAATTGCTTTTGCAATGTTTCAACTGCTACCTTTGTTTGCATAATTTTTTGAGATGGGTGGTGCTTCTCTAAATAAAATGAAAGCTGTTTTAACTGATTTACCTTTTTATCAATATAGCGCTCTTTCGCTAACACAAGCTGTTCTAACGCTCTATCCAATTGCTCTTCTTTTTGCTCATATACTTGTCTTGGATAACGGAACGCATAAGATTTTTGCAATACTTGTAGTTTTTCTTCTTTTTTATGTACTAACTCTCTCATTGCTCTTTGCAACCTTAGAGTTCTTTGTAATACCTTTTCTTGTAACTCGATAATATTAGGCGCTGCCAGCTCAGCCGCTGCAGTTGGTGTTGGTGCTCTTAAATCGGCAACAAAATCCGCAATTGTAAAGTCTGTTTCATGGCCTACTGCTGAAATAATAGGGATCTCACTCTTGAAAATAGCTCTTGCAACCATTTCTTCGTTAAACGCCCACAATTCCTCAATAGAACCTCCACCGCGCCCAACGATTAGGACATCTATCCCTTCCATTTCATTCGCTGTACGGATCGCTTGTACAATTGAGGGAGCTGCTGACTCCCCCTGTACAAGTACTGGAAACACAATAACATTTCCAATTGGATAACGACGTTTAATCGTTGTTATAATATCACGAATCGCTGCTCCTGTTGGTGACGTAATCACACCTATTGTTTTCGCATAAGGAGGGATTGTTTTTTTATAAACTTGAGAAAACAATCCTTCTTCCTCTAAACGAACCTTTAATTGTTCGTAAGCTAAATGCAGGTTTCCGACTCCGTCAGGCTGCATGTCTTGAATATAAATTTGATAAGAACCACTCGCCTCGTAAACAGAAATTTTCCCTTTCACGAGTACCTTCATCCCATTTTCAGGTCTGAATTTAATATTACGATTATGACCCGCAAACATAACCGCTGCGATTCTTGCATTTTCATCTTTCAATGTAAAATACATGTGGCCACGGCTATGATTTTTAAAGTTGGAAATTTCACCTTTTAACCAAACAGACTGTAAATGCGGATCATATTCTATTTTTGTTTTTATATAGCGTGTTAACGCTGTAACGGTTAAATATTGTTTCTCCATTTCTCTCTCCTCATAGCCGACTCAAATTATTTACAAACGACACCTGCACGCTTAGCCGATTCAACAGTATTATGAAGAAGCATTGTGATCGTCATTGGACCAACACCCTTTGGCACAGGTGTAATGTAACCTGCAACATCTAACACGTTGTCAAAGTCAACATCACCACAAAGTTTTCCTGTTTCTAAACGGTTTACACCAACGTCGATTACAACTGCTCCTTCTTTCATATAATCAGCTGTTACCATTTTAGGTCGTCCTACTGCTACGATTAAAATATCAGCTAATTTCGTTAACTCTTTCATATTTTGCGTCTTAGAATGACAGTATGTGACAGTTGCATTTTCATTTAAGAACAATTGTCCCACTGGCTTGCCGACAATATTACTTCTTCCAATTACTACAACATGTTTTCCTGAGATATCAAGATTTGTTTCTTTTACTAACTCTACAATACCATGCGGTGTACATGGAAGGAATGTATCTTGTCCCGTCATCATACGTCCTACGCTGATTGGATGAAATCCATCTACATCTTTTTCTGGTGAAATTCTTTCAATGATAGCTTTTTCTTCAATATGTTTTGGTAAAGGTAATTGCACTAATATGCCATTAATGCGGTCATCGCCATTTAAGCGATCGATTTCAGCAAGCAAACGCTCCTCCGTAATGGTTTCAGGAAATTCAATTAGCTCTGAATAGATTCCTACTTGTTCACAGCCCTTTTCTTTTCCTTTTACATAAGAACGAGATGCTGGATCTTCTCCAACTAAAATAACTGCTAATCCTGGTACAATCCCTTGCTCTTTCAACTTCACAACTTCTTCTGTTAATTGTGCTCGTTTTTTCTCCGCAACTTCATTTCCTTTGATGATTACTGCTACCATTTTAAGATTCCCCCTTAAAGAAATTACAGTGTATCTTTTATATTAGATAAAACGCCGTTAATAAAACGACGAGATTCCTCATCCCCAAATGTTTTAGCAATTTCAATGGCCTCGTTAATTGTTACGTTGTGTGGAATTTCTTCCATGTATTTCATTTCATACACAGCTACACGTAAAATACTGCGATCAACAATACTAATACGCTCAAGCTTCCACTTTTTTAAATTTTGACGAATCGCTTCATCAATTACTTCTTTATTTTCTACAAAACCTACAACAAGTGATTCTAGAAACTCATTTGTTTCTTCACCTTCATCTAGCGTGTTTTCCACTGCTACTTTCGGTTCTAATTCACCTGTAATATCCATTTGATATAATGCTTGCATAGCTCTTTCTCTAGCCGTCCTACGTTTCATTGTAACTCTCCTTTATGCTTCAAGTCTTTCCTTATGCTTTGTTATATTATTATAATTTATAAGCCGTCAATTCACTTACTCTTACAGTTTTCATTGATTTTCCAACCTTATAATACAATGATAATAACACAATTTATCGTTTCACACACGGGTTACAAGGCTGAAAAATAATAAAAAGATTAACTTCAAGTTCCATATCTTATCACAATGTACGTTTTTTGGTAAAACGAAACATTTTCTTTTTTATTTCTCATTTTTTGAAATAGTATAATAATTAGAGGGTTGTAATTTGTGAAGAAATGAAACGATAAAAAAGATGCCTATGTTACTAGGCACCTTTTTCATTCTTACACTGGTTCGATTTCTGTTTTTTGTGTTTCGAATGTTACGCCAACGATGTGAACATTCACTTCTTTTGGCTCAAGCCCTGTCATTGTAAAGAGTGCTTGGCGAATGTTGTCTTGAATCTTTTGTGCAACAACTGGAATTGCTACGCCAAAATACATTACAACATAAAGGTCAACGATAATATCTTCGTTTGCTAATTCAACCTTTACACCTTTACCATGATTTTTCTTACCTAACTTCTCAACAACATCTGTAGCAAAATTACCACGCATTGCCGCTACGCCTTCTACCTCAGCAGCTGCAATACCTGCGATTACTTCAATTACTTCTGGTGCAATTTCTACTTTACCAAGAGTTGTATCTTGACCCATATCTAACATATGTTCAGCCATGAAAAAAACCTCCTTTAATGTATCACTGCGTCACAAGTTCATGCTCTTCCAAAAATTTCGTATTAAACTCACCTTTTACAAAATCAGGATGATCTAACAATTGCAAATGGAACGGGATTGTTGTATGTACGCCTTCAACGACAAACTCACTGAGTGCACGCTTCATTTTTGCAATTGCCTCTTCACGTGTTTTTCCGTGAACAATTAATTTAGCAACCATCGAATCATAGAAAGGTGGGATTGAATATCCCGGATATACAGCTGAATCGACGCGAATACCAAATCCGCCTGGTGGCAAGTACATTTCTACTTTACCTGGAGATGGCATAAATTTTTTGGCAGGGTTTTCCGCATTAATTCGGCATTCAATTGCCCAACCATTAAATTGTACTTCTTCTTGCTGTAACGATAACTTTTCTCCAGAAGCAACAAGAATTTGTTCTTTAATTAAGTCTACCCCTGTTACCATTTCAGTAACTGGATGCTCAACTTGGATTCTCGTATTCATCTCCATGAAATAAAAGCTTTTCGTTTTATATTCATAAATAAACTCAACCGTACCAGCACCTGTATAATCAACCGCTACCGCCGCTTTAACTGCCGCCTCACCCATCTGCTTACGCACATTTTCATCAAGTGCTGGTGATGGACTTTCTTCTAGTAGTTTTTGCAAGCGGCGCTGAATCGTACAATCACGCTCTCCTAAATGAATGGCATTTCCGTGTGTATCTGCCATTATTTGAATCTCAACATGGCGGAAATCTTCAACGTACTTTTCTAAGTATACACCAGGGTTCCCAAAAGCGGTACTAGCTTCTTGCTGTGTAATTTGAATTCCTTTTACAAGCTCTTCTTCATGGCGCGCAACACGAATACCTTTTCCGCCGCCACCTGCAGTCGCTTTAATAATAACAGGATATCCAATTTGATTCGCAAGTTCGATCGCTTCTTCGGTATTTTTAATAATTCCTTGTGAACCTGGTACAATCGGAACCCCTGCTTCTTTCATTGTATCACGAGCAACGTCTTTTGTGCCCATCTTTGAAATAGCTTCTGGACTTGGACCGATAAAAATTAAGTTACACTCACGGCATAACTCTGCAAAATCTGCATTCTCTGCTAAAAATCCGTATCCCGGATGAATTGCATCGCAGCCTGTTAACTTCGCAACACTAATAATGTTCGTCAAATTTAAATAGCTTTCTTTCGAAATCGTTGGTCCTACACAATACGCCTCATCAGCGATTTGTACGTGAAGTGACTCTTTATCTGCTTCTGAATAAATTGCGACTGTTTCAATATCCATTTCTTTACAAGCACGAATAATTCGTACAGCAATTTCCCCACGATTGGCTATTAATACTTTTTTTATCATCACAAAGACTCCCTTATTACGCTTTTACAAGAAATAGCGGTTGTCCATACTCAACAAGCTGTCCGTTATTAACAAGAATCTCAACAATTTCTCCATCTACATCTGCATCGATTTCGTTAAATAACTTCATAGCCTCGACAATACATACGATAGAATCTTTCGATACTCTATCCCCAACACTTACATATGGAGGCGTATCAGGAGAAGAAGAAGAATAGAATGTACCTACCATTGGTGATGTAATTTTATGTAGGTTTTCATTCTGAACAGCTTTTTTCTCTTCTTGTTTTGGCACTTCCACTTGTGCTGCCGCTACTGTTGTTTCAACTTCAACAGGTGCTACTGGTTGTACGGCTTGTTTTGCTACAGGGGCTTGCACCGCAACAACTTCATTACCACGCTTTTTCATTTTGATTGTCGTACCATCTTTTTTGTATTCAAATTCATCAATATTAGAGCTATCAATTAATTTAATTAATTCACGAACTTCTTGAATTTTAAACATGTAAAATCCACTCCCATACTCTTGTTTGTCCCGTTTTTACAGATTTCTCTTCACTAAAACTAGATTGACTGTAAAAATACGATGTACTCTATTAGAAAATGTATTTCATTTACTAATAGAAATAGTTACTATTTCCATCTTACGATAAATTTTTTAAACATTCCAATTTATATTTCTTTATAATAAATCGAAACTCCTGTAAAAATATTATTCCATTAAAAATTTATTACCTAGTAATAATACCAAGTTTCACACAAAATTGGCAAGACCACTTCCGAAAAAACATTCCTTACTTTTCAAAATACTATAAAGTAAACCTACCATTACCGCTTTACTCGTCACCTCATCTATAGTCAATAACATATTTTTACCAAATATTATTTTTTTGTTTACACGTCGTTCATCATTCCTTCATATAAGAATAGTATGTTCAAAGTGTAGAAAATATATCGTATCGAGGTGTGGACATATGATATGGCTCATTCTCTTCTTACCTGCCGTAATGGTCTGGGCATTCGTTCTCTTCATCCACGTCAAATCCGGAAAAAGTAATCATCACTACCATGAACCGCTAATCTTTTACTCACAACGTATTTCTCCGTTCCGAGTTGAACATAGTAAAAACAAAGACGAAACAGAAAAAAGCTATCGAAAATGATAGCTTTTTTCTATTATTATTTTTATCTAACTATTTTCAAACAATCCGATTACTAAAAACGAATAATCCGCGGAGGAATTCCCCGCGGATTATTCGTTTTATTTTGTTGGTGGATCAAATTTTACACCTACATCTTTTGATCCGCCTTCACTTCTTACAAGTTGTATAATTTTATTCGCTTCTTTTTGTGAATGTTTTGCTGCTTTTACAGTTACTTTAATGTCAGTTCCATCAGCTCTTACAAGGGCATCTTTATATCCACCTTGAGATTTAATTACTGTCTCAAGTAATTCTTGCTTCGTTTCCATTGTAGTGATTGCATCAAAATTTTCTTTCGCTTTATTCTTTTCTGTTGCTGAAGCTTTTGTTGAACTCATCACTTCTTGTAATTTTGCTTTTTGTTCACTTCGCTGATCTTCCATTTGCATACGTAATGCTGTGAAATTTTCATCACTTGATTGAACTGTTACGTTAGCTTCTTTTTTGCTTGTTTCTTTTGTAGCACTCTCTTTTTTATCTGTTTCTTTGTTTGTTTCTTTATTTGATGTTTCCTTGTTTGTATTTTCTTTTTTAGGCGTTTCTTTAGGTGCTTCGTTTGTTACTGCTTTATCAGTACCTTGTTTTTCTTGTCCAATCTTTTCACCTGTTGCCGGCGATGCTGTATTCATTTTGTCTGGAGTTGTTACGTAATACACAGATAGTACAACAACTAAACTTAACATCGTTAATAGCCAAACCGTTTGTTTTTTTAACACTTTATTTCCTCCCTATCAATTTTTCGGTGAAACTGAAACGCGATGGGCTGGTACATCTAGTAGCCGTATGACAGCTTCTTTTACCATCGCTTTAACTTGTATATTATCCACTCCCTTTGCTACGACAAGAACACCTCGCACTTTCGGTTTCTCTGTTCGTAAAACAACGGGAGTTTCTTTATCCCCTTCACGTATAATGACTGTCTTTTCATCAAGAGACTCATCTTCTACTTCCCTCTTGCCACCTGTTTTATCTGTTTCACCTGTTGTTTGTGAACGTTTCACTGTATTTTTTTCTAATATTTTTTCCTCTGATGAGTCTAAATTTACATTAATCGTTACATCTTTTACTCCTGCTATTTCTTCTAAGGCTGCTTTTAATTCTTGTTCATACGCTTTTTCATATTTTTCTACATTTGACATATTATCGTTATTTTTTTGTCCAAAAGTTGGTACGTCTTTTTCTTGGTTTTGAGTTTTTTGTTCTTTAAATACAGGTACTTCTTCTTTTTTACTTGAAAAGAAACTACTAGAAAACATAAGCAACATTCCAAGTATGAGTAGGACAAGTAAGAACTTAGGTGTTACCTTTTTTCCCTTCTCATTACTTTCTTTTTCATCTCCATTCAATAAGTTTCGAAAAAATGAGAACTTCGAATTTTTATCTTTATTGTCCATTTACTCTACCTGTCCTCCCTTCCATTTGAACTTGGATTTGTTTATTCTCTAGTTGCCACCTGCTTGAAAAGAAGTCTTTCATTTCTCCATTCGTTTCCTCTACTTTTTTCGGTGGTTCTTTCGTATTAATTTCAACTGGTTTTACTGTTTCGATTGCATCATTTTTACTACGTTCTTTTTCTTTCAACGTCACAACCACAGATTGAATATCTTTCGCTGACTTTACTTCCGCTGTGCTTTCCGCTGCGACTATTTGTATTTCAGAGACTGACATACCATACTGTTTCTCAAACTCTTTTCCTACTTCTTTTTTCATTTTGGTAGCCATCTCTTCTAAACTATATGCACGTGTTAGAGCTTGTATTTCTTTTTTCTTCGAATCTATTGAATTTTTTACAGATCCTTCTGCTACGTACTTCTCTTCATTAAAATTTGCGATTACTTCATTTACATCTGTTTGCAATAGTTTAAAAAGGGGCGTTAAAATTAAAACAACTAATAATAGACTTACAACGAATTTAACGTACTTTTGCAAATTGGAATTTGGAAGAATAAGATGAAGCATTGTCGCTAAAAGTAAAAAAACGATAATATTTCGAATCCACTCTGTAACAAATTGCATACCCTTCACCTCCTACCGCATCATAAGTGTAATGTTCCCCGCAGCAATAATAATTGTGATACTTAAAAAGAACATAAACGATACGATAGCTAAGCAAGCAAATACATAAATAATGCTCCGTCCAATGATATCTAAACATTGAATAATTGCTCCGCCGCCAACTGGTTGCAATACTGCTGCTGCGAACTTATAAATAAATGCTATGCAAAAAATTTGAATCGCTGGAAAAGCGACAATTAAACATAGAATGACGAGTCCGATAATCCCGACTGTGTTTTTTAATAATCCCGACGCACTAATAACTGTATCCGCCGCCTCTGTAAACATTCTTCCTACTACGGGAATAAAGTTTCCTGTTACAAATTTAGCTGTTTTCACAGCGATTCCATCAGCAACAGCTGTCGCTGTTCCTTGTACAGATAATACGCCTAAAAAAATCGTTAAAAAAATACCGATAATCCCGACGCTAATGTTTTGCAGAAGCTTGGACAATTTCGTAACTTTATATTGATCACTCATCGTACTTACAATACTTAATATCGTTGCAAGTAATAAAAGTGGTAGCACGATATAATTCATCAAAAGCCCACTCGTATTCATTAAGAAGATGATAATCGGATGAAAAAACGATACGGATACAACACCACCGCCTGTCGCTATGAGTGCAAGCAAGATAGGCAATAACGCTAATATGAAATCTACCATTGTTTGTATCGTTTCTCTTGCATATGTCATAACGACATAAAAGCTATTTAAAGCGAAAATAACCAGTACCATATATACAACTGCATCGGCTATTTTGCTTACGCTACTCTTTGAAAATGCAGATTGCAGTGATTGCAACAATGCACTAAAAATTGTGAGCATAATGAGCGTTCCGAGTAGTTTCCCATTTGCAACAAGTTCGTGAAACAAGTACTTTAATAAACCTAGCATCCACTCTTTTATAGAGATTTCTTTTTCTCCCTTTACAAACTCCATAAAGCTACCTTTTTGACTCTCTGGTAAGTAACCTCCATATTTTGTAACAAGCCCGTCCCAAAATTGCTTCACATCTTCAATTCCGAGCTTATCCAATTGTTGATCAACGACGTTTGTCTCTACAGGAGAAGCTTGTACAACAACCGGTAAAGAAAAGAAAAGGAAGCAAGCAAATAGCAGCTTAGCTCCAAACCCCCTCAACATTCACTCCCCCTTATCCCGTCGGTAAAAATCCGAGAATAGTTTCAATTACAACCGTCAAAATAGGGATCGCCATAACGAGAATTAAAATCTTTCCAGCTAATTCAATTTTCGAAGCGATTGCCCCCTGCCCTGCATCCTTTGTAATTTGCGCTCCAAACTCAGCGATATAAGCAATCCCAATAATTTTCAGCAACGTTTCTACATATACGTTACTAACTTTCGCTTCACTCGCTACTCTCTCAATCATTTGTAAAATAGCGTGAATTTGATCGATTAAAAGAAGGAACATTACGCTACCTACGAACACAATAAATAATGACGTAATGCTAGATTTATGCTGATTCAATACAGCCGCTAAAAACGTAGCAACGAGGCCTAATCCGACAATTTGTATAATTTCGATTCGAACCGCCCCCTTTACTGGAAGAGAAAGACACTTTTAATCTTGTCGAATAGTGTATTAATTAAAAATGCGACATGAAATAAAATAACGACAAAACCGACGAGGATAACCCAATTTGCAATATCCTCACGCTTTAATTCTTTTAGTACAGTATGAATGAAAGCTAAAACAATGCCGATTCCGGCGATTTGAAATATTAATCCAACATCAATGGACATCGCCTTTCTCCCCCCTATAGCAGTAAAATTACGATAAGTAGCCCCGCTAGTACTCCTAAGCTCTTAATCATCTTTTCATATTGCAGCTGTAATGCTTTCGCTTCTTCTTCTTCTCTCTCTAAATGTGTAATACATAACCGAATATGTTTTTGTTGTGATTCACGATCATGTTGTCCGAGCGTTTCACCAAATTGCTGCAAAATCTCATACTCAGTTTGTTGAAATGCTGTTAGCTTCCAATTTTCTTTCAAACTATCTATCCAAGCTTCTCTAACTGTTTGTTCTCCACTTTCTAGCCTGCTAGCGAAACTTTGAAATATCCAATTTAACGGCTTCGGCATTTGTTTCACTAATCGCTCAGCGGCTTCAGACAATGGTGTATGCCCATACATAATTTCTGCCTCTAATGATTGCAGTGCCGCTTTTAATAATCTAAGTTGCCTCGGTCTCTCACTGTATCTTTTGGCGTATGAAAACCCGAAAAAGGTGCTGACCGCAACGATTAACACTGCACCAAATATTTTCACCATACGCCCTCAGCCTTTCTATGAGGTAATACCGGTTTTCCATATTTATCTTTCACTTGCATAACTGTTCCTGGCCCTCTTGCTTTTGACAATTCCACAAACCTATCAAAAATGCCGAGCTCTAGCACTGCCTTTAATGATGGGCGTTTCACAACATCATCATAGGAAAATCCATGTGCACTTATAAAAAGCTGAACCCCTGCATGTACAGCCTCCATAATTGCTTCACTATCTTCTTTACGACCAATTTCATCCACAATTAATATATCTGGGCTCATAGAACGGATCATCATCATCATTCCTTCAGCTTTTGGACATGCATCTAACACATCTACTCGTGTGCCAAAGTCATATTGCGGGATGCCTTTCACACAGCCAGCAATTTCTGACCGTTCATCAACAATCCCGACTTTACAAGAAGGAATTTTCGAAGCACTTACACCTTGACTCATGCAACGCGCTACATCTCTTAAAAGTGTTGTTTTTCCCGTTTGTGGCGGGCCAATTACCATCGTGTTTAACCATCGTGATCCATACAAATACGGTAAAAGTGGTTCAGCAATGCCTATTTTTTGACGAGCAATACGAATATTGAAAGAAGAGACATCTCGAATCATTTTCACTGTGCTTTTTTCTGTAATAACTTTTCCTGCTAAGCCTATTCTATGCCCACCTCGGAGTGTCACATACCCACGCTTTAATTCTTCTTCCATTGTATAAATTGAGAAGTGACTTAACTTATTCAATAAGTAAATAGCATCCTCTGCTGTAACGATATAGTCATAAAAAAACACTTCACCTTGAGCAATACACTCTAGCGGTCTTCCAATTCGAACACGGATTTCCTCTAGAGCATCGTACTGCTTACAATTTTCCACTAACTGCTTCATCGTTTTTGGTAAAACTTCTAATACTTCTTTCATCAGCTTCGCCCCACTATACTCGACTTACTTATTTCAACAACGCGATAAAAATGCAGCCAATTCCAAGCGCTAGAAAAAAGAGTTTCAAGAAAGAGATCTCACTTGCCACACTCGCTATGCCTATTGTCATTGTTAAAATTAATACGGTCGGTCCAACAAACGCCAACATACCATTTATAAACAATGCTTTCTTCGCATCATTCACATAAAGCATAAGCAAAGCGGCGAATATTTCCGCGCTACCTGAAAACAACCGAAGCAGCCCCATTACAAGCACAGATGTTTCCATTGCCGCTAGCCACTGTTTCATTCTCCCACCTTCTCCCATAACGGTTACTAGTGCGTGTGCTAAAAAAGAATATATTTGTACAACCATATGCAGAGGTTGTCTATTTCAGAATTAAAAACATAATTTTTATCTACCGCCTATAATAATTTGAATATCCTTAATAATAGTGGTATTTTATGGTATATTTATTGAAAAGGAGGGAAAATGATGCAACGAGTTACTTTATTACCACTCGATTTCCGTTATGCAAATGCGATTTTCAAGCTATCAAGTGATCCACATGTAAAAAACGCATTAGGAATAAAAGTAGAAACAATCGAAGACACGAAAGCATTCCTTCTTTTCGCCATAGAAGAAGAACGCCAAAAGAAGTCTTTATCGAGAGTGATTGTAAATGCAGAGAATGAAATAATTGGTCTCACCACACTTAAACATATTAATTACGAGAAGAAACAATCTCACATTGGCAGCTGGCTCGGCTATCCATACTGGGGAAAAGGATATAATGAGGCTGCAAAAAAAGAAATTTTTAAGATTGCTTTTTTAGACTTACAACTTTCCTATGTATTTGCTGGTGCTAAAACGAATAATATTCGCTCTTTAAAAGCACAAGAAAAACTACCTTATATTTCATTGCATGTGGAAAACAAATTTCCAGACGAACACGCTGCACTAGAGAAAGAAGTAAGGTCACCTTGTTCTCTGCACGTCGTGTCACGTGAAAAATTTTTAAACTGGTTGGAATTACAGAATGAGGAGGAAAAATATGAAGAGATTAAAAATTAGTTTAACAGTCGTAGTAGAAGTAACTCTTATTTATCTTTTTTCATCATTGGTCGGCTGGTCATTCATGGAAGCCTTTTTCCTTGGTAGTTTAGCGATATTCGGGGCAATTTGGCTCGTTGCTTTAAATATAAGCCAAAATAACAACATTGATCACACTATATATAAAACAGGTACAGTAAAACCTTTTCAAATGACATGGGGTCCTTACACAACAGGTGCTGCTAGTCTTACAGCTTTCAGTTTTATAATAACTACTATTTATTATTTACCCTATTTTCTATAAAAAAAGCACTCGTGATAATCACGAGTGCTTTTCTACTATGCACGAGAAACGTATTTACCTTCACCAGTGTTGATGATAAGTGTTTCACCTTCGTTAATGAAGATTGGTACTTGTACAACAAGGCCAGTTTCTAATGTAGCTGGTTTTGTTACGTTAGAAGCAGTATCACCTTTAATACCTGGCTCTGTTTCTGTAACTTGTAATTCAACTGTGTTTGGAAGTTCAACACCAAGTACTTCGCCTTGGTAAGTCATAATAGATACTTCCATGTTTTCTTTTAGGAATTTAAGCTCGCGCTCGATTTGTTTTTCACCAAGTTCGATTTGCTCATAAGTTCCGTTATCCATAAATACGTGAGACTCACCGCTTGCGTATAAGTATTGCATACGACGGTTTTCGATGTGTGCTTTTTCCACTTTCTCACCAGCACGGAATGTTTTCTCTTGAACAGAACCTGTGCGAAGGTTACGTAGTTTAGAACGAACGAATGCAGCACCTTTACCTGGCTTTACGTGTTGGAAATCAAGTACTTGCCAAAGGCCATTATCCACTGCAATTGTTAAACCTGTACGAAAATCGTTTACTGAAATCATGTAAAAAAATCCTCCTGTGTATTACAAAATAATAAGTTCTTTTGGTGATTTCGTAATTACTTCATTACCTTCACTTGTCACAATGATATCATCTTCAATACGTACGCCGCCAATACCTGGAATATAAATACCTGGCTCTACTGTTACAGCCATACCTGGTTCAAGTACTGTATCAGAACGGAATGCTAAACCTGGTGCTTCATGGATTTCAAGACCGATTCCATGACCAGTAGAATGTCCGAAGTATTCACCGTATCCTTTTTCCGTTATGTAATCGCGCGTTAACGCATCCGCTTCACGGCCAGTTAAACCAGCTTTAATACCGTTCACACCACGTAATTGTGCTTCTAAAACGATATTATAAATTTCTTTCAATTTATCAGATGGTTCACCAACTGCAATCGTACGAGTAATATCAGAGCAATATCCTTTGTAATAAGCGCCGAAGTCTAATGTAACGAAATCTCCTGTTTCTATCACTTTTTCAGATGCCACGCCGTGCGGTAATGCCGAACGAAGACCTGAAGCAACGATAATATCAAACGAAGAAGATGTTGCTCCTTGTTTTCTCATGAAAAATTCAAGTTCATTTGACACTTCAATTTCAGATACTCCCGGGCGAATGAATGATAGAATATGTTCAAAGGCAGCATCTGCAATCTGTGCAGCTTCCTTTAATATCTTAATCTCTGAATCAGTCTTTATCAAGCGTAACTTTTCTACAAGCCCAGAAGTTGGGATAAATTCAGCATCGATCGCTTCTTTATGAGCTGAATAAGAACTATATGTAAGAGTATCTTGCTCAAAGCCAAGCTTTTGAATTCCTAATTCTTTCACTTGCTTTGCAACTTCATCGATAATTAATCCCGCATGCTGTACAATCTCGTATCCAACCGCTTGTTTAGTAGCTTGCTCTACGTAACGGAAATCTGTAATAAATTGAGCGCGGTTTTTCGAAATGAGTACAACACCAGCTGTTCCTGTGAAGTTAGCCATATATCTACGACTATGTTCATTTGTTAACAAAATACCGTCAATACCAGCCTCATCAAATGCACTTCTTAATCTTTCGATTTTCTCCATTACTTTATGCCTCCCTCAATTTCTCCATTAATGCAAATAACGCTAACTTATAGCCATAAAAACCAAATCCAACAATTTGTCCCGCACAAACAGCTGCCGTCACAGATTCGTGACGGAACGACTCACGCTGATGAATGTTAGAAATATGTACTTCAATAACAGGAATCGAAATGCTCGCAATTGCATCTCGAATCGCATAGCTATAATGCGTAAATGCTCCAGGATTTAAAATGATCCCTTCATATATATCTTCCGCCTCATGAATACGATCGATAATCGCACCTTCATGATTCGATTGGAAACATTCTAACTCCACTCCCATTGTTTCTGCTTCTTGCTTCATATCTGCTTCAAGTGTCGCTAGCGTGCCCTTTCCATATACATTTACCTCTCTGACACCGAGGCGATTTAGGTTAGGACCGTTTACGAGGAGTACCTTTTTCATATGCTTAAAACTCCTTAATATTAAATGTCTATATAACATTTTAACATAGGAGTTACTTGTTTGAATAGTTTGTCTTCTCTTCCCCTTTTCGCTCGGCCTTATTGGTATTTACTGCGTAAGAAACAGAGTATGCTATAAATACACCATACAATATAAAAATGCATATCGTCGTCACAATTGTTTCTTTCGGTAAACGGAGTGCGCTTTTAATAGCAGGCGCTATTAACCCCATTCCGAAAAATAGTAATGCCCACCAAAATAGACCATAAATCATCCCTGGAAGAACTCCTTCAAACTTTGCCAAAAACGCTTTATACAAAAAGGCAATTAAAATCGAAAGTATTCCCATACAAACAATTCCTGACACATTGCCCCATACCCCTTCTTTCCAGCTTCCAAAGGCAAATGGTAGAAGTAAATAGTTCGGTCCGGCTTCCGTAAATGAAAATATATGAAGGAAATACCATATCCCTCCCCAAAACAGTCCACCAAATAAACCAATTTGCACAAAATTTCTTGTTCCTATATGTTCTTGACTCACATCAACACCTCCGCTCAATAGTATGCCCGAAACTATTTTGAACCATGTTTAAATACTGCGAAATTTGTCTATAAAAAGAATAAGAAATGTCCGACTCTCGTAACATTTTTCCTTGTCATATACTTGTATTTGTCGATAAAATAAAGGAAACTCGGTGATTGTCTTATTTCAAAATGACAGAACCCAGTATGACAATTGCCTCTTTTTCTACATAAGAGAGAAACAAATACAGGTTGGTGTTAACATGGCAGAAGAGTCAAAACAAATATATGGCGGGCAAGCAGTCATAGAAGGAGTTATGTTTGGCGGTAGAGAATATACTGTTACAGCGGTTCGTCGTAAAGATAAATCGATTGAATTTTATCGATTACCACGCGTTCGTAATAAAGCATTATCTATCCTAAAAAAAATTCCATTTTTACGAGGGATTGCCGCTATTGTGGATGCAAGCGCGAACGGGGCAAAACATTTAAACTTTGCTTCAGAACGATTTGATGTTCACCCAGAAGAAGATGAACAAATTGCAAATAAAAAAGAAGAACAATCGAAGTTAACGATGGTATTAGGAGTTGCAGCAGTTGGCGTTTTATCTTTCATATTCGGTAAAGTCATTTTCACAGCAGTTCCTGCATTACTAGCTGAATTAACGAGACCGATTTTCCCATCTCATACAGGGCAAATCATTGTCGAAAGTGTTATTAAGCTCATGTTATTATTGAGCTATATATACTTTATTTCTTTAACGCCACTCATTAAGCGGGTATTTCAGTACCATGGTGCGGAGCATAAAGTAATTAATGCCTATGAGAATAATCTTTCATTGACTGTAGAAAATGTGCAAAAACAAACTCGCCTTCATTATCGCTGTGGCAGTAGCTTTATTATATTTACAGTCATTATCGGAATGTTTGTTTATTTCCTTGTCCCTACAGATCCACTTTGGGCCAGAGTGGTAAACCGAATTTTATTAATCCCTGTCGTTCTCGGCATTTCTTTTGAAGTGTTACAATTTACGAATCGATTACGCGATATTCCAGTATTACGCATACTTGGATATCCCGGATTATGGCTACAACTATTAACAACGAAAGAACCAACAGATGATCAAGTGGAAGTAGCTATTGCATCGTTTGAAGAATTATTACGTTTAGAAAACAAACAATAATTATTTAAAAATGGTGTTCAACTCCTTTCCTCATCGTTAATATACTAATTTTAATATATGTTTTTAGGAGGTGTTCCTTATGAACGGTCGTTCGTTTACTTTCGCTATATTTGTGCTTATTATCGGATTAGCAATATTCGGCCTTGTTTCATCTGTCATTACAAACCCAATGGGAGTGTTAAGAAATATTGGTATTATGTTGGCTGTCGTTGGTATCTTTTATTTACTCTACAAAATGTTTACAAACTCTAGCGGTTCAGCAAATTCGCAAAGCTCATATAAGCGCGCTGCAAAACAATCGAGCCGCAAGCATGGGAAACAAAATGTAGCACCCCTAAGCAATTCTTTCTTTAAATCAAACGCTTCTAATGACAAAGGGAAAAAAGGGAATCTTTCTTCTTTAAAGCGAAAAAGAAAACAATCTCATTTAACTGTCATTGAAGGTAAAAAAAACAAAAAGAAAGACCGTGCTTCCTTTTAGGAAATACGGTCTTTCTTTATATTTTGCAGTACTTCTTTCAAACTTTTATCTTTCATACTTTCAATTCGAAGGTGATGATTTTCAAATGGTAAATTACGTGTCACATCATTAGGTACAACAACGCACGTTAATCCCGCTGCAATCGCTGCTTTTAATCCGTTTAACGAGTCTTCAAATACAACTGCTTCAGACGAATCTACTCCTAAATCTTCTATTGCTACTCGGTAAAGTGCTGGATCTGGTTTTACCTTCTCAACATCTTCTCTCGTTTTAATAACTTCAAAATAATCTCGAATTTGTAGTTCTTCCAAAAAAGGAATCACCCATTCTTTAGATGAACTGGAAGCTAATGCGATTTTTAATCCCATTTCTTTCGCTTCTTGTAAGTATTCTTTTACTCCGTCACGAGCTTCTGGTGTTTTCATTTTTTCTTTATGTAAAATTTTCACTTTTTCTTTTAATGCATGCTTGTTAAACTTCTCTTTTAATTGCTCATTTAAATATGCATACAGTACATCATCTGTCGTTCCAATACACTTTGTAAATTCCTCTAAAGGTAAATCTCCACCGTACTCACGAACGGCGTCTCTGAAAGAGTGAAACCATATTGTTTCTGTGTCCACAATTAATCCATCAAAATCAAAAATAATTGCTTTCATCATTCTCCCATCCTTTTCGATTGAAATAAAAAAGGAAACGACTTACGTTCCCCTTAATTACTTTTCTCTTCATTTGCCTTTTGAACACCACGAAGTGTTTCCACTCGAACCTCATCTTGTTCAAAGTATTGCACTAAATCACCAATGCGGTCAATTGCTTCCCAGCTTAAATGATGTTCAATTCCTTCTACATCATTGTAAATCTTACTTTCATCCACACCGATAATACGCATAAATTGCTCTAACAATTCATGACGATATACGAGACGTTCTCCAATTTTTTTACCTTTTGATGTTAATACAAGCCCTCTATATTTTTCATAAATTAGATATTCATCTTTGTCTAATTTTTGCACCATTTTTGTTACAGAGGATGGATGTACACTAAGCGCTTCAGCAATATCAGATACGCGGGCATAACCCTTTTCATCAATCAACAAATAAATTTGTTCAATATAATCTTCCATACTAGGGGTAGGCATCGGTTTCCTCCATCCAATTTCATTTTGCTCATTCCGTACGAAGCAATCAATAAAATGATACACCAGAAAGAATAACGTGACAAGTTGAAAACAAACCTAAATATATAAAACAAAAAAGAATCTGTATTTGTATACAGACTCCTCTTAAGTAAAGTATTGTATTTCTGCATCAGGAAAAAACTCATGTATATAACCTCTTATCGTTTCTTCTAATACTTCCGCATCATCTTTTTTATATACGTATTTCCCGATTCCATATCGTCCCCATTTATATTTACGCTTCTCTTCATCCATTTCAAGTTTCGTATTCGGATAACGCTCTTGAATGACTTTTTTTGCAGGCTTTGTAAAGCGATGTTGAATTAATTCAAATGTTAAATTCGGTATCGACAAATCTTTTAATGCATTGTACAATCGCTCAAATAATTCACGGTATCCTTCTTCCCATCCTTCATGCATATAAAGCGGCGCCACTATAAATCCAAGTGGATAACCCGCGCCTGCTACTTTACGAGCCGCTTCAATTCTTTCTTCAAACGGTGATGTCCCTGGTTCAAAATTTTTAATTACATACCGTGAATTAATACTAAACCTGAAACGAGTTTTCCCGTTATGTTTTGCATCTAACAAATGATCAACGTGCGAATATTTCGTAACGAAACGTAAACGTCCATGCTCACTTTCTCCAATGAATTCGATCGCGCGCTTTAATGCATGTGTTAAATGATCGATCCCAACGATATCTGATGTACAAGCAGCTTCAAACCTTGTTATTTCAGGTGCTCTTTCATCCATATATTGCTGTGCTTTCTCAAATATTTCTTCAAGATTCACATACACGCGAACGTAAGGCTTACTCCCAAGTGTCGTTTGCAAATAACAATAATGACAATGCCCCATACACCCTGTTGCGAGCGGGATTGCATATTCAGCTGACGGTTTTGACGTATCGAACTTTAATGTCTTCCTTACCCCAACAACAAGCGTTGCCTTTGCATTACGGTACTTTTGCAAATCATTTTCACCTGGTAAATTTCTAATTTGATTATGGGATGTCGTTTCACGAATTTCTAATCCCATCTTCGTAAACTTCTCATATAGCTCTTTTCCAAGTGGATATTCAAGTGCCTTCGGTTCAAAGTAAACGATTTTTGGCATAAATGGTTTCATACGCTTCCCTCCTCTCGTTAGTATGGGAAACGCTGAAAATTTAACACGCATTAAAGTTTTCCACGTTTTAACAGCCCTTCAAAAGGCTGTTTTTCTTCTGTCTAATTTTACAAATTGAAAAATTTCATAAAGAAAATAAGAAAAATGCAAAATAATTAAAGTTAATTGTTGACGTGATGCTTTTATTATCGGTATCATAAATCTTCGTGAGCAATTATTTTTCGTTATACGATTTTTTTATTATTACTGAATTTTTGAGAGGAGAAATTAGATGTCAGTTAAGAAGAAAACGCAAGTACGCACCGGCAAAATGGTACGTGAACTAATGTTAGCAGACGAAGATGTAAATGCTTCGCTAATTATGGTATATAGTGAAAACGGTGTAAACGCAGAAATTAAAATCGAGGGCTTAACGCCGAAATGTAACGAAGAATTATTTTTGAGCGGAAACGTGGATTGGAACAAGAGTGTTATTTATAAAATTGTTGATTTCACTGGAAACGCTGAAGTTGGTAAAGTTACATTAACAGCGATGAACAAAAATAATGTTTCTCTAGAGATAGAACGCGTTATGTGGAGTAAAGAAAATAAAGAGGCTGCTGAACAAGAAGAAACAGTTGTAGAAGCTACTCCGAAAAAAGAAGTAGTTGTAGAAGCTCCAAAAGCAGTTACACCTGCTCCAAAGCCTGTTACACGTGTAGAAACACCTGCTACCGCACCAACACCGAAGCCTACTCCGGCACCGAAGCCAGTAAGTGTAGAAGCAGCTGTGGAATTATCTACTCCAGCACCTGTGAAACGAGAAGTACCAACTCCAGTTACAAAGCAAGAGACAGCACCGGTCGCGCCTGCAAAACCGAAGCAACCTGCTTTGACTGAAACAAATTCAAAACTACAAGAAAATTATGTGAAACTCGTGAAAAAGACAATTGAAGTTTGTCAAGATTACGAGCTTGGCATCGACATAGATGATTCTATTGAAGGCTTAAAAGAAGAACTACAAAGCCAAGGTATTAGCGTTACATTTGACAAAGAAATTATGGACGTTGTCAATCGCCTTCGTTCTTTACAAGATAAAGGAATCAAAGTAGAAAAAGTACTTAATTTACTATAAAAAAAATAAGAGGCGGCAATTGCCACCTCTTATTTTTTATAATTCCATTCTTTGCTTTCATACTTTTCTTTTGCTAATGTTTGCACTTCATGTAATTGTTCTTCTGTTAATTCATACGGAACAAGCTCTACATCTAATCCTTTTTCAAACCCAACCTCAAACGCTTTAATTAACTGCTCGATTGTAAACGTACGGTCTGTTAATTCATTAATTGCTACCGCTTTAGAAGAGAACATACTCTTCATACGTTCTTTTACACGTTCATTCGGGAATAAAAACAGATCATATAACTCATCTAAATCTATTTCTAATGGAATCGACCCGTGCTGTAAAATAACACCTTTTTGACGTGTTTGCGCACTACCTGCGATTTTTCTTCCTTCTACTACAATTTCATACCAAGACGGCGCATCAAAACATACGCCTGAGCGTGGATTTTTTAAATTTTCACGATCTGCTTCTGTTTTTGGAACTGCATAATACGCTTCTAACCCTAATGCTTTAAAACCATCTAATAAACCTTGCGAAATAACACGATACGCTTCTGTAACTGTTTTTGGCATATTCGGATGATCTTCAGACACAATAACACTGTACGTTAATTCTTTATCATGTAGTACACCCCTACCGCCTGTTTGACGACGAACGAATCCATATTTCTTTTCGTTAACTACATCCATATTAATATCTTTTTCAACACGTTGGAAATACCCGACTGTTAATGTTGGTACTTCCCATTCGTAAAAACGAATGGTTGGTGGCATTTTCTTTTCACTTTGCCAATTTAATAAACATTCATCTAACGCCATATTAAATGCCGGTGAACATTGACCAGAGTTAATATAACACCATTTTTCTTTTCCCATCCTGCACCTCATATAACCAATTATTTTTCACATTCTCTAGTCTACCAAATTCGACAAAATTTGTGAAAGAATACGAAATTTCTTCTTATATACAAATGAATCTGTTGCATAAATACATACGGGCATTATAATATTGAAAGTAGGATAAGAAAAAAGGGAGCGATAGAATCGTGTCAACAACTTGGATTATTTTATTAGCCGTAATCGTAGCGTTCATCGGTTACACTGTATGGATGTATTTCTATCAGAAAAAATTAATTACAACACTTTCAGAAGAAGAGTTTCGCGCTGGCTACCGTAAAGCACAGCTTATCGATATTCGCGAAGCAGACGAATATACTGCAGGGCATATTTTAGGCGCACGTAACATTCCATTATCACAAATTCGCCTTCGTCATAAAGAACTTCGTAAAGATCAACCAGTTTACTTATACTGTCAAAGCGGATTCCGTACTGGTCGTGCGGCTCAATACTTAAAGAAACAAGGCTACAAAGATTTCTACCAATTACAAGGTGGATTCAAAACGTGGACTGGAAAAATTAAAAAGAAATAATAACATACAAAAACTAGCTGAATAATTCAGCTAGTTTTTTCATTTGAAAACTTTCCACGTTATTCTCACACATTTTGACAAAACTTCTTTTATAAACGCAAAAAAGACCCCTATCATTCTCACGCCCAAATAAAAAGGTTACGCGAATAACAGAAGTCATATTTATAACATAGTTTGTGAAAAGCTTTTCAGGTCAAGATTTTTTCATTCTTATTATTTTCCCTTTATAATAAGGAGAGAGGTGATACATATGGCCAATATAAAACAAATTGCAAAAACCGCTGGTGTATCCATATCAACTGTTTCTCGTGTCCTGAATAATCACCCTTACGTAAAAGAAGAAAAACGTAAGCGTGTTCTAGATGCTGTTGAAGAATTGAACTATGCCAAAAATATAAATGCTATTCATTTAATAAAGGGAAAAACATATACGATCGGCGTTATGCTCCCTTTCATTAACCTTCCATACTTCAGTACCATTATTGAAGGAATCGGAAACGAAGCGTTAGCTGCTGGCTATCACATTAATTTATGTCAAACGAATTACGATAGTATTGAAGAAATTCGTGTTCTTGAAATGATGAAAATGAAACAATTCGACGGGATGATTATTTGCTCTCGAACGAGTTCATGGGAACAAATTGAACCTTTCGCAAAATTTGCTCCTATTATTTCATGCGAAAAAATGAAGCACCCCCTCATTTCATCTGTCTACGTAGATCATTATGAAGGCTTCCGTCTCGGCACCGCCTATTTACTCAATAAAGGCCATGAAAAAATCGGGATTTGTTTAGCAAGAAAAACAAGTGTAAATTCTATGGAACGTGAAAAAGCGTTTGCTGATACACTTCGTAACGAAGGCAAAACGTTACATCCCGAATGGATTTTTCATCAATGCTATACAATGCAAGACGGTGCACAAATACTCCATCGTATTGTAAACATGAAAAATCGTCCAACCGCTATTTTTACAGCTAACGATCAAGTTGCAGCTGGTTTATTAACAGAGGCTCGAAAGCAAGGTCTTCGAGTACCCGAAGATCTTGCTATCCTCGGATTTGATAATCATGAAATTTCAAAGGCGTTAGAAATTTCAACAATTGAACATCCCGGTCTCGAAATGGGCTCACATGCGTTTTCTTTATTCCATAAACAAATCCAAAGCGAGCAAATTATCGGGAACGCAAAAGAGCTTTCATTCCATTTAATTGAACGAGATACTGTCTAATAAGAGCGTTATCTATAGCGCTCTTTTTCAGTTCTTCACCTATTGACTTTGTATTTTTACTCGCATATAATGAACCTAACGAACGGTAGGTAGGGGATGAAAATGACAGCAAACCGCATTAAAGCTGTAGCACTTTCTCATTTCGCACGCTACGGCTACGAAGGAACTTCATTAGCAAATATTGCTCAAGAAGTCGGGATTAAAAAACCATCAATTTACGCACACTTTAAAGGAAAAGAAGAGCTATATTTTATATGCTTAGAATCCGCTCTTCAAAAAGATTTACAAAGCTTCACAGGCGATATCGAAAAGTTTTCCAATTCGTCTACTGAAGAATTGCTCTTACAGCTACTAAAGGGCTATGCAAAACGATTTGGTGAAAGTGAAGAATCAATGTTTTGGTTACGAACTTCTTATTTTCCGCCTGATGCATTTCGCGAACAAATTATTAATAAAGCAAATGTACACATTGAAAACGTCGGAAAACTTTTATTCCCTATATTTAAAAGAGCAAGCGAACGAGATGAGTTGCATAACATTGAAGTAAAAGACGCCTTAGAGGCTTTTCTATGCTTACTTGACGGTCTTATGGTTGAACTACTATACGCAGGTTTAAATCGTTTTGAGACACGTTTAGACGCTTCTTGGAAAGTATTTTGGCGTGGACTTTCAAACTGACGGATTGCTCCTTTGCAATGCGTCGTTTTTAAGCCCTTTACCTAACGACTGGTAGGAAGGAGAGATGACATATGGCATGGATTTATGTAATCTTAGCTGGTATTATTGAAATCTTTTGGGTAATTGGATTAAAACACGCGGAGGCTCCACTTGAATGGGCTGGTGTTGCGTTATTAATTACAGTTAGTTTCGTCTTATTATTTAGAGCTTATAAAGATTTACCTGTTGGTACTGTATACGCAGTCTTCACTGGAATTGGAGCTGGTGGAATCGTTCTTACAGAAATTTTCGTTTTCGGAGAGCCATTCTCTATCGTAAAAGTATTATTAATTGGTTTAATCTTCTTTGGCGTAATTGGTTTAAAGCGAGTAACAGAAGAAAAAGAAGCGAAGGAGGCCGCATAAAATGGCTTGGGTATTTTTAATTCTAGCTGGTATTTGTGAAATTATTGGTGTACTCTTTATGAAAGTAGCCACTGAAAAGAAAGGCTGGGCACCAAAAGTTATTTTAATCGCTAACTTCGGCGTAAGCTTCTTCTTCTTATCCCTTGCGATGAACACATTACCGATGGGAACTGCTTACGCGATTTGGACTGGAATCGGAACTGCCGGAAGTGCACTTCTAGGCATCCTTATTTTCCGCGAATCAGCGGATTGGCGTCGTCTTGCTTTCTTAAGCTGCATTCTATGCGGCGCTGTTGGCTTAAAACTATTGAGCTAACGTGAGGTGAATGTCATGTGGAAAGAAAAAGGGAAGCAACTGTTAGCATGGATCACGCTTAGTATCGTCATTCTATTACAAATCAGTTTTCACATAATAGAATGGTTGTTTCATAAAATAGTATCCATTCTCACATTCCTTCCTAACTTGACACTTGAAATGATATCAATCGTTTGGTCCATTATTGCCTCCATTTCAATCGTCATTATATGGAGTATCGCCAAGCTGTGGAATAAGTTATTTAAAAAGGACAGTACTTCTGAAAAAGAGTAACTGTCCTTTTTTATATTCCTTCAGACTTTTTGTAGAAGTTTGATGTGATAAGACAAAGAAGACCGACTATGGCAATACTTATACCAACCCCTTTATGCAAACTAGGAAATAACGGTGGTATATCTGAATAAACATTTGCTAATATGAGACCGATTGAAACGAAAAATATCCCTATTCTATATAACCATTTTCTTTTGTTCATTATTCTCCCCTCCTAAAATTTTTCATACACTCCTTTCTTTTGGACATACTACCTAAAAAAGGAGTGGATAATATGCAAAATTCCGTACATAAGCAGATCCTATTTTTATTTTTCCTCTTTCTTATTCTCGTTATCGTTTTCAGCTTTATATTACATACTCCGAAAGATGTTATACCGAGTAATCTTTCTGTTTATAAACTTTTACTTTCCTATTGTCGTTATTGAATAAGGTGCCTTATATAGGGCACCTTTTAAAATTCTCTTTTTTCATATAGCTTTACCGAAGCAAGTACAGATAAAAGCAACATACAAATAGAACAACTTAACAATACTCCATTATGTAAATGAATTTGTTCTATATTAACTTGAAAGAACATTTCTATAATAACAATCGGTGCCATTAGTATAAAAAGCGTAATAAAAATAGATTTTTTATATCCTAGCCAAAACGATATCGGTAAGACAAGACTTAAATATATAAAAACAAAGCCAGTAATCGTAACTAATGTTGTCGTTATAAATTCAAAAGTTCCACCTTCAAACTGATTGATTACTAAAGGACTAGACACTATCATACTTATAATAAAAACAATAAATGCCATTATGTATTTTGCTACTACAATTTCTTTTTTTGCTAGCGGTAAACTATTTAACATTACTTCACCATCATATTTTTTATCATCATTAAATGTTTTTAAAATTGCTATAACTGGAATTATAGCTGACATAATTACGTAAAAGCTTTTAACATCTGTTAATGTCATATACAAGAAAAGAGGGTATATTAAGTACCATATTAAATGCTTCCATTGCATGATAAAATCCTTTATTATGAGTTGCCTCACGATTACTCCTCCCCTCATAAATCACGCTCATTATATAAGCTAACTGAAAGCAACATGGACATGATATACAAAAGAATGAGTCCTGCTATAAAACAAATATTTACGACTAGACTCGTGTTCCAAGCATTTTCTACATCTAACCAGACGTTACTTACAATCAGTCCACTTAAATACCCCAACGCAAGTCCAGCGAACGGAGCAATTTGTTTTGCACTGTTATATCCTACTGAAAATTCAATCGGAAGTACAATTATGCTACAAACAACCCCACCTGTTATACCACCGAGAATTTCTCCCCACAGCATAAATCCAGTCATATGCTCATTTTGTAGCTGTATGAAACCAACCACTAGGGAGAAACATCCACCTAGAGCAACTAAAATACTTACAAATATGTATTTCCCTATGACAAGATCTTTACGGTCAAACGGTAAACTATTTACTATCAGTTCACTTTTATTTTTCCCCTCATAACTCATTGACAGTATCATGCCAAGAGCAGGTACAAACATACTAAATGTCATCAAAAAACTATCACTACTAAAATCAACAATGAGCAGGAACAAAAAACATATAAGATAAACAAACCCTAACTTTCTTTGCATCATCATATCTTTTAAAACTAATTGCTTGATCATGTTTTGCACCTCCTAATATGAAAATGTCCCATCTATAACTCTGCCTCCTGAAACATTTTCATTGAGAGGAACATTGATATGAATATACTCACTAATACTCCAATACCAAGAACACTCATTGCTTGTGTAGCCTCTTGAGAGTGAAGTACTTTTAACATAATTGTTTTATCACCAAAAATATTGCACATAAGACCAATCATACCTATTAAAGGAAACAGCATAATCAAATTCAAGACTGTAATAACTTTATATCCCCCAATGTAATTAGTCGGTATCGTTACTACACAATAAATCAAAGTTGCTACTATCGCTGAAAACACTGCATATCCAGGCATGACTATATCCCTGTCCAATAAAATATTTCCTAATATTACGACTATAAAAGTTACACTTAAACCAGCCATAATAAATAATGTGCTTGAAATATATTTAGCTATAATTATCTCTTTTCTCGTTATAGGTAAACTCACTAATACTTTTTCCGCTTTACTTTTCTCGTCATAATAAAAAGAAATATATATAATCGTACTACATGTTATAAATAATCCTATTGCAATCCCCATTGGTTCGACGGAATTCTTAAAAATAGATAAAATAGGGATTAAAAAATAAAAAGGAAACATCTTCTTCTGTAAAAAAAACTCCTTCAAAATCAACTGTTGCATATGAATTCTCCTCTCTATAAATCACGCGTTTCATAAATTTTAATTGTAAGAAGCATAGAAACGATATAGACACTAGCTAATATAATTCCTCCAATTATAAATACACCAATATGCAGCGGATTCATAATCCACTCAATGAATGAAGGTGCTGTTTCATCCAATCCATCTCCTATGAATATCCAAGCAATTCCACCAACTACCATTGATGCTCCTGACACTATACTCCGTGCTATCTGTGACCTTGTAACATAATAACTAGGAAGGAATATTACAACAAAAAATATGGCGTAAACAGCTCCATTTATTACTTCATACCATGAAATCTCAATATATAGATTAGGGTGGTATGTACCGATATCCGCAATAAAAGTAATACCTCTTATAAGAAAAACAATCAACATAGTAGAAATCATGCCCCCTACAATGAATATTGCACAGGAAATATATCTAGCAATTATGATATCCTTTCTACTTAGCGGTAAACTATTCATCATAATGTCACTTGTATTCCGTTCATCTATTATGATTAATATAATAACTGAGGAAAGAGTTATAAATAAACAACTCATAGGAAACAGCATTCCCTCACCGGGTTCAAATAAAAAGAATATAAAGGGTATAATAAAGTATACGAACCATATCCCCCGAAAAAAGATCAAATCCTTATATACGAGCTGACGCATAGGCACTTCTCCCTTTCGCAGTGTAAACGATAATATCATCTAATGTAGGCTTTTCTAGTACAACCTCATTTCCAAACCAGTCAATAATTGCTTGTTTATCCTTCGCTAAACCTTCAAAACCAAATTTATTTTTTCGTAATCCAACAAATAGCTCTTTTCCTTCTCGGTCTAATAAATCGTTACTTCCTTTTACGATTACGTAGTTCTCCATTAATTCATCTTTCTCACCAGTAAATATAATTTCGCCATCGTTGATAAACGTAATATAATCTGCGATGCGCTCTAAGTCTGTTGTAATGTGCGTTGAGAATAAAACAGATACTTCTTCTTCCATTACAATTTCTTGCAGCATATCAAGTAATTCACTTCGAACAACTGGATCTAATCCTGCTGTCGGTTCGTCCATAATGATAAACTCCGCGTGGTGCGAAAGTGCGATGGCAATCGCAAATTTCATTTTCATCCCTTTTGATAGTTCTTTAATTTTTTTATACTTTGGAACTTGCAATCTATGCATATACGATTGATACTGCTCTTCGTCCCACTTTTTATATAACGGTGCAATAATACGCTTCATTTGCTCACACGTTAAATCTTCGTAATAATGATTTTCATCATATACAAAGCCGATATTTTGCTTTATTTCCTTTTCGGCTTTCTTGTTGCCCTTGCCAAAAATTTTTATATCGCCGCTATCTTTTCTAATTAAATTCATAATCATTTTGATCGTCGTACTTTTCCCGGCCCCGTTCGGTCCGACAAATCCCATAATATATCCGCGTGGTAATGTAAAACTTATATTTTTTACTGCAAAATCTTCATAACTTTTACATACGTTTTTTAACTCTAACATCTCTTATTCCCCCTCATATAAACACGCAATCATCTGCTGTAATTCTTCAAGTGAAAGCTGTAACGCTTTACTTTCATTTACAATCTCTTCCGCTTTGCTTTCCAATAGACGAAGCCTTTGTTCTTTTAATAGTTCATTATTTTTACGTGAAACATAAGTCCCCTTCCCAGCAACAGTTTCTATATATCCTTCTTTCTCAAGCTCCTCGTACGCACGCTTCGTAGTAATTACACTAATCTGTAATTCCTTTGCTAAGCTACGAATAGACGGTAATTGGTCTCCACCCTTTAAACCACCATTTAAAATAAGCTGGCTTAATTGTTTTCTTATCTGTACATAAATAGGGTCTTGGGAAGAATTCGAAATAATAATATTCATGTTTTCCTCCAGTGTGTATATACTGTATATACCTTATATATACAGTATATACACATTATCCTATTTTTGGCAAGAAAAAAAGACCAACATTTTCCTGTTGGTCTTTCGTATATGTATCACTTTTCAAAGCGATCTAACATCTCATCTCTCATTCCGAAACTCACTACCGCAATTCCTACATACATAAACAGAAGGAACGCCGGATGAACTGTGTTGTACCAAGTGCTATCAACAATTAAATAAATCGTTAATGCCACAACAAGAACAAACGCTAAGATAAACATATAAAAGTGTCTTGTACTACCCATGATAAACTCCTCTCTTCTCACTTCACCATTCAACAGTATATTTTATCGAATAATTCGATATGACTCAAGGTTAACTTTCTGTTATGTAATCAAGTTCCACCTTTACAATGTCCTCACATGCTATTGAAATGATCGTTCCTTGCTTATCAATTGCCGTCACTTCTCTATTATCCATTACACGATGCGCTACTCTTTCTAACACTTTTCCTTGGTCTCGATAGCAAAATTCTTTTACATCTTTAATTGTTTCTCCATTTTCTAAATGGTATACCATTCTATAACACCGATATCCCACACTTTCACCCCCGTCTTGCTCGTTTTTTCACATATACATAAAAATGAGTAATTTTTGCCTCATCACATCTTCTTAATTTCAATAAAATTCTAACAAAAATAAATACTTTTATCAAACTGACTTTTTCAACAAAATCACCTATAAAACTGCCTCTTTACACCATTATGAAACAAAAAATATAAATTTTTAACATTTTCTTCACCACTTCTGCATAAAGTGAAACTTTAATCAGTGGGTGTTTTTGTTCATCTCTACTGATTACCAGGCCACAAATTGCGGAACAAATTCTCCATACAAAAAAAGAACTCGCATATAGCGAGTTCTTCCTTTGTTATTCTAATCAAACTTGTACAGGAGCTGGCTTTTCATAACGTAAAACTGGTTTACGTGCAGCCATCGTTTCGTCTAAACGTTTAATGACTGTTGTATGAGGTGCTTCTTGTACAACTTCTGGATTTTCTTCTACTTCTTTAGCGATTTGAATCATCTTATCAATGAAACCGTCTAATGTTTCTTTTGATTCTGTTTCCGTCGGCTCAATCATAATACATTCTTCCACATTTAATGGGAAGTAAATTGTCGGTGGATGGTAACCGAAATCAAGCAGGCGTTTTGCGATATCTAATGTACGTACACCAAGTTTCTTTTGACGACGACCTGATAATACAAACTCATGCTTACAATGTCTATCGAACGGAAGATCATAGAATGGTGCTAATCTTCTCATCATATAGTTCGCATTTAATACCGCATACTCCGTTACTGCACGTAATCCATCTGGACCCATAGAACGAATGTATGTGTATGCACGAACGTTAATTCCGAAGTTACCGTAGAATGGTTTTACGCGCCCAATTGCTTCTGGACGATCATAGTTAAAGCGATAGCCATCTTCCGTTTTCTCTAAAATTGGTTTTGGTAAGTACGGAATTAAATCAGCTTTCACACCTACTGGACCAGAACCTGGGCCACCGCCGCCGTGAGGGCCTGTAAATGTTTTATGAAGGTTTAAATGCACAACGTCAAATCCCATATCTCCTGGGCGCGCTTGGCTTAATACCGCATTTAAGTTTGCACCATCATAGTATAATTTACCGCCTGCGTTATGGACGATTTCTGCCATTTCTAAAATATTTTCTTCGAATAAACCTAATGTATTAGGGTTTGTTAACATAAGTGCTGCTGTTTCTTCATTTACAACACGTTTTAAGTCTTCTAAGTCAACAAGACCATGTTCATTTGATTTTACCGTAATTGTTTCAAAACCAGCTACAGTTGCAGATGCTGGATTCGTTCCGTGAGCAGAGTCAGGAACAATTACTTTCGTACGGTTAAAGTCACCATTTGCTTCATGGTATGCACGAATTAACATTAAGCCTGTCCATTCTCCGTGTGCACCAGCTGCTGGTTGTAATGTAACAGTATCCATACCTGTAATTTCAATTAAATGCTCTTGTAAATCGTACATTAATTCCATTGCACCTTGTACTGTCTTTTCATCTTGCAACGGATGAATATTTGCAAATCCTGCGAAACGAGCTACACTCTCATTAATTTTCGGATTATATTTCATCGTACAAGATCCAAGTGGATAGAATCCAGAATCAACGCCGTGGTTACGGTTTGAAAGTGCTGTATAGTGGCGCATAATATCAAGTTCAGATACTTCTGGTAGCTCTGCATCTTCTACTCGAATATAATCGCTCTCAAATACATCTTCTAGTTTCACTTCTTCTACATCTAATTTTGGTAGGCTATATCCTATGCGTCCTTCTTTACTTACTTCAAAGATAAGTGCTTGGTCTTGGTTCTTCATTGGATAGCCCCCATTTCGTTTACAAGTGTGTCAATTTCCTCTTTTGTACGAAGCTCAGTTACTGCTACAAGCATATGGTTCTCATGCTCTTTATAATCACGGCCTAGGTCGTAACCGCCGATAATATTCTTTTGTAATAATGCATCGTTTACTTCTTTCACTGGGCGCTTGCAATCTACAACGAACTCATTAAAGAATGGTCCAGCAAATGTAACTGTGAAGCCTTTCGCTTCAAATTGACGTTTTGCATATTGTGCTTTAGAAATGTTTTGACGCGCCATTTCTTTCACACCTTGTTTACCAAGTGCCGTCATTGCAACTGATGCTGCTAATGCATTTAACGCTTGGTTTGAACAAATGTTAGACGTCGCTTTATCACGACGAATGTGCTGTTCACGTGCTTGTAACGTTAATACAAACCCACGTTTCCCATCTGAATCTACAGTTTGTCCAACAAGACGTCCTGGAATTTTACGCATAAATGCTTTCGTTGTTGCAAAGTAACCACAGTGTGGTCCACCAAACTGCGTTGGAATACCAAATGGTTGTGCATCACCGATTACAATATCAGCACCAAATTTTCCTGGTGGTGTTAATGCGCCTAATGATAATGGATTTGAAGAAACGATAAATAATGATTTTTGTTGATGAACGATTTTTTCAATATCAGCTAATTTTTCAACTTGTCCAAAGAAGTTTGGATATTGAACGATTACACAAGCAACTGTATCATCTACTTCACTTTGTAATACATCTAAATCTGTTACACCATCTTTATGATTAATTTCAACAACTTCAAGATGTTGACCTTTTGCATATGTTTCAAGTACAGCTCTTGATTCTGGATGAACTGCGCTAGATACAAGAATTTTCTTTTTACGAGTATGGCCAGCTGCTAGCATTGCCGCTTCAGCTAAAGCTGTACCACCGTCGTACATAGAAGAGTTTGCTACATCCATTCCTGTTAATTCACAAATCATCGTTTGGAATTCAAAGATTGCTTGTAATTCCCCTTGTGAAATTTCTGGTTGGTATGGCGTGTAAGCTGTATAAAATTCTGAGCGAGAGATAACATGATCTACGATTACTGGAGCGTAATGGTCGTATACGCCTGCTCCTAAGAAAGAAGCGTACTCTTTTAAGTTAGCATTTTTACTAGCCATTTGAGATAACTCTTTTAAAAGCTCTGGCTCTGATTTTGCTTCTTTAATTTTTAAATCCCCTTTAAAACGAACACTCTCTGGAATATCAGAGAATAACTCATCGATCGTTTGAACGCCGATCGTTTGTAACATTTCTTTTTTGTCTTCTTCTGTCATTGGAAGATAACGATGCAACATGAAATCTACCCCTCTCCCCGTTACTTTGAACGTTTATAAAATGGTGTTGGAACAACTACTGCTTTGACGCGTTTATTACGAATTTCAATTTCTACTTCTGTATCAACTGCTGCGTATTTTACATCAATTAGTGCTAAACCAATGCTTTTCTTTAACGTTGGAGATTGTGTACCACTCGTTACTTCCCCGATTTTTTCTTCTCCAATAAATACAGGGTAATGCGTACGAGGAATTCCACGTTCGATTACTTCGATGCCGACTAACTTACGAGGCGCACCGTTTTCTTTTTGCTCTTTTAAAGTCGCTTTCCCAAAGAAGTCTGCTTCTTTATTTGGTTTTACCGCAAAGCCAATCCCAGCTTCAACCGGTGTAATATCTTTTGATAATTCTTGACCGTAAAGTGGTAATGTTGCTTCGAAACGAAGTGTATCACGAGCACCTAAACCACATGGTTTTAAGCCCTCTTCTGCTCCAACTTCAAGAAGTTTCTCCCAAAGTTTTGCAGCATCTTCACTCTTACAGTAAATTTCAAATCCATCTTCACCTGTATAACCTGTACGAGATACAAGTGCTGGAATTCCATCTACAAGAATATCGTTTTTAAATTTAAAGAACTTAATTTCTTTCAAATCTTCTGACACAACTTTTTGTAAAATGCCTTCTGCTTTTGGTCCTTGAATTGCAAGCTGTGCAACTTCACTAGAAACATTGACTACTGTCGCATCGCCAATTACATGGCTAGCTAACCATTCGTAATCTTTCTCGATATTTGATGCGTTGATAACTAATAAATAGTCTTCTTCACCACGTTTGTAGATTAATAAATCATCTACTGTACCACCATTTTCGTAGCACATTGCTGTATATTGTGCGCCCCCTACCTTTAAGGTAGATACGTCATTTGTAACAACACGTTGTAAAAATGCTAAACTATCTACACCTTTTACCTCAACTTCTCCCATATGAGACACATCGAACAAACCTGCCGCTGTACGTACAGCTTCATGTTCTTCTTTAATGCTTGAAAATTGAACTGGTAACTCCCAACCACCGAAGTCGATTGTTTTCCCACCATACTTCGCGTATACATCAAATAACGGTGTACGTTGTAATGTAATCATGATCTCTCCCCCTTATGCTCTGACAAATCAATAAAAGTTGTTACTCATTTCTAAACATTTTCATTCTAAAAAGATAGGATATACGGAATCTCATTATATTTTTTTATGAAAGCGTAAATAAAAAATCACTTTCTTGGATAAAATACGAAAGATTCCACACATTTCACACCATTATCCTAACATTATTCGCTATATTTCATCAATATTCTAGCATAAAAAATAATTTAGAATTTTTTACGCTTAATCTTATTACATACAGTTTTTAAGATTTAGTTCTTTATCTTTACTTATTGTTTACCTTTCAGTAAGTGTAATAGCGCCTTATTACAAGGCTTATATATTAAAGATTTTTTCATAATTACTTTAGTTTATAAAAGGTGGGAGAGTCGTAATGAATGTCGATATTTCCATAGATCGAACGTGGCAAAACAATTTTTTAAATAGAATTGATGAAGATGGTCCTTGGACAAATTGGGATTTATATCATTTAGCTTATGAAACAGAAAAATCATTACTTGTTCCTACTTTTGATGGATTACAAGCACCGAAACATTTATCCCATTTCACACCACTTCCTCATCAATTAGAAGTCGCTCAAAATGTTATTGAACAAATGAATGGTAAAGCGATTCTAGCAGATGAAGTAGGACTTGGAAAAACGATTGAAGCTGGACTTATTTTAAAAGAATATATGGTCCGCGGCCTTGTGAAAAAAGTACTTATACTCGTTCCAGCCTCTCTCGTATCACAATGGGCATACGAATTAAATACAAAGTTTTTCATTCCAGCTGTAGCTCAAAAGAAAAGCTACTCGTGGGAACAAGCCGATGTGATTGTATCATCAATTGATACTGCAAAACGTTCACCACATCGTGATATCGTTTTGAACTTAGAATATGACCTTATTATTATCGATGAAGCACATAAACTTAAAAATAATAAAACAAAAAACTATGAATTTGCACAGCGATTAAAAAAGAAATTTTGTTTATTATTAACCGCTACTCCTGTCCAAAATAAGATTGATGAAATTTTCAACCTCGTTTCTTTATTAAAACCAGGACATTTAGGCAATCAATCCAATTTTGAAGAATATTATGCTTCAAAAAATCGTTCAGCCGAATCTGATGAAGATTTAAAAGCTCTTATTAACAAAGTAATGGTCCGAAATCGGCGTCATAATACCGGGATTGATTGGCCAAAGAGACATGTACGTACAATTTTTGTTGAGTTTAATGAAGAAGAGCAAGCTCTATATAATGATATCGAAAATTGGCGAGGACAAGACGCCTTCACATCTGCTTTCTCATCATTAACTTTAAAACGGGAAGCGTGTAGTAGTCGCGAGGCCGTTTACTATTCATTAAAAAAACATGTAGAAAAACGACAGAAGGAAAATGAGAATTACGTAAAAGATCCGCATATTGATGTGCTAATGGACAAAATTAACCGTATTCCTTTTAACTCAAAAGCAAATAAAGCGCTAGAGCTTATAAAAGAAATTGACGATAAAGTCGTCATTTTCACAGAATACCGAGCGTCACAAATGTACTTACAATGGTTTTTACAACAGCACGGTATTTCTTCTGTCCCATTCCGCGGCGGATTTAAACGAGGAAAGAAAGATTGGATGAAGGAACTTTTCCAAAATCATGCGCAAGTGCTAATCGCAACGGAAGCTGGTGGTGAAGGAATTAACTTACAATTTTGTAGCCATATGATCAATTACGATTTACCATGGAACCCAATGCGCCTTGAACAAAGAATCGGACGTATTCACCGCCTTGGTCAAAAGAATGATGTTCATATTTATAACTTAGCTACAAAACACACTGTGGAAGAACATATTTTGAAACTGTTATATGAAAAAATTAATTTATTTGAGCGTGTGATCGGTGAACTTGATGAAATTTTAACGAGAATTAATATGAAAAACATCGACGCACACATTCAAGAAATATTTGCGCAATCAAAAAGCGAAGGAGAAATCCGAATTAAGATGGAAAACTTAACATCTATTATCGACTTTGCGAAGCGAAATGAAGCTGAGGTGCACGGCTATGCAGCAACATGAAATTCATAATTACTTATACAATTTTTTTGAGGCGAATAACTGTGAAATTTTAGAACGTTCTCCTCATCTATTGGATGTGCAATTAACAATTGAGATGGATAAATTATTAATGAATCGCCCTTTTTATTGGCACTATCTTGAAAAAACAGGAGGCGTACCGAATCCGATGCGCCTTACTCTTATTACAAATCCAGAAAATGAAGAAAACGATGGTGAGCTTATCCACTACGGTTCACCACGTCTTCATCAAATTTTTCAAACGACAAAAGAATTAGGCTCTTACATACGCTTATATGAGGAAGTACGGCATAGCGGAGCGACACATACACCGCTCCATCCGTGGCTCGGTGTAAATATAAAAGTTTCCTATCAATGTGATCGAAAAAAAGATATCCTCCACTCCATTGGCATTCATCTTATTTCTGGCACAATGATTGCAAACTTTCATGAAACATTAACGAAAATTAAACTTACACCGAAAATACCTGACTTTTGTTTTACGCTCTCGCCTATTATTAAACCGCAAAGCGGTTTACAACGTATAGAGGACGCTTTAAAAAATATCATTGCAGAAGATGACCATACGTGGGCGAAAGAAGCAAGAGTGCGCTGGAATCACGATTTAGACCTTTTAAATCGTTTTTATGAAGAAAGTGATGAACTTCCCGAAAGCTATGAAATTGAAAAGCAAGCTTTGCAAGAACAATATGAACCCCGCATTACAGTACAAATTATTAACGGTGGACTCTTTTATGTTACCGCGAATCATTTTCTAACTTAAAAAGCCCCTTCTGTTTTAGAAGGAGCTTTTTTTAGTTATCCTCTATCGCCATTACGCTCTTGTTGTTTTTGCTTTGCCATGCGTTTTTGATACGCACGATCCTTTGCGCTCACATGATTAGCATCAGTTGGAAGATTTTCTTTTGAACGGCCAATTCCATTGCTCATCTTTTCCCCTCCTTTTTATATCTTTCAAAATACACCCTTATTTTCAGCTAGAGACACCATCCTTATACAAAAAAATAAGAGTAGCCAATGGCTACTCTTACTCACTCACATATTTTTGAAACATATCATGGATGCCTTTATTTACGAGGTTCGAGATCTGCTCGTCAGATTTATTCGGATAACGATCACGCAATCTGATAGATGCCTTCACCATTAAATTTTCTAATACAGAACGGCCGCCTTCTCCATAAATAATTTCCGCATATTCAACAAGCCTTCCATCCTCTACTGTTGCTGGATTATGATTGAAGAAAAATTTACTCATTGCCTCCACCTCTCTCTTTTGATAACGTTTACATTTATATAAATTATTTATGTTATTTATTTCACAATATTGTATGCATGTATATTTAATTAGTTTCATTATAAAGCAACATATCGATAGTAAATATGTGATTTTCCGTCCATTTTGTGAACAAACTAAAAATGAAAGCGTTTCCTTTATTATATACTAAAAAAACTTACTACGCTAGGGGCAATTTTTTCAATCTACTAATCATATACTTTTTCTTTTTTCAATAAACCTTATACAATTTTCAGAAATTATATTATAAAATATATGTATGACTTAAGGAGGCTGTATATGAATCAAAATAAAAAAGCTATATTAGATCTTGTCTTTTATCTCGTAATCCCATTCCTCATTTGGAAATTCGCAAAACCTTATATCGATCCGTATTATGCGATGTTACTTTCCTCTGTTCCGGGAATTATTTATACACTGTATACCTTTAAAAAAGAAAAGCAGTTTAACGTGACAGGGTTCTTTATTTTAATTACACTCATTTCTAATACAACGGTAGATCTATTATCTGGATCAGCTGAACGAATGTTGTGGAACGATGCGTATTATCACATCGTACTCGGTATTATCGTTATATGTACAATTTTTATAAAAAAACCACTTATGTTATATTTCGCAGCAGATATTGCTGCACTGCAAGGCCATGACCGTGATAAAAGTCGTGAACTGTATCGTGATAGTCGTATCTATCCAGCATTGCAATATTTAACGCTCTTTTTCGGTCTCCAATTCATATTAAAAAGCTTCTTAAAAATTTATTTCATCTCTGTTTTCGGTGTAGATGGCTACGGTGAAATGAGAGCAATTATGACCGCTGTTGGATGGGGCATTTCCATTTGTATTGGAATTGGATTTGTCTGGGTAAACAATAAAATACATGCCGTTACAGAAGAAAAAGAGTCTATGCAGTAAATGAAAATCCCCTAGTAGTATGATGCTACTAGGGGATTTTCATTTTGCTACACATATTACGAAATCTTTAACTTGATTTTTTTCTTTTATTTTTTACGTTTTGATAAAACAAAGCAGCACTTAGCGGCATAACACCAAACCACTTATTCATAAATGGCTCTTTTTCAGCACGGCGTTGTTCTTTCTTTTGTTTACGATCTTCTTTTGGAGCATCCATATACGACACAAACTGCTGTGTCACAAAGCGAACATAATCATTAGTAGACATATTATCATCACCTCTACTTGATTAGTATGTCCACTTTTTTATTCATTAATCTTTTCTTTTAATTCATCCATAATTTGTTTTACAGACTTATTCGTCGTATCGATATGAATATGAGCCTCTTCATAATAAGCTCGGCGCAATTCGAATTTCATTACAAATGCATCTATATCTTTCTTCTGAAATAGTGGGCGTGTCGTATCTTCACGAAGCCTTTCTGCAATTACATGTGGATCACAATATAAATACACGACATTTCCATTTTCCTTCATCCACTTTCGGTTTTCCTCTCGCTCAATGATTCCGCCGCCAGTTGTAATGATTACATTTTCAACAGGTAGTGAACGTAACATCTCACTTTCATATTCCCGAAAAGCCATTTCACCTTCTTCGGCAAAAATATCACGAATCTCCTTCTCTTGCTTCTCTTCAATTTTTTGATCTGTATCTATAACATCCATATGAAGTTCTTTACTTAATGCTTTTCCAATTGTTGTTTTCCCAGCTCCCATATAGCCGGTTATGTATATAGATTTCATTTTCGTTCCTCTCAATCGTCATGTATTACTTGTTATTATAACGAAAGATGCTACTTTATTTAATAAAAAAACGTTTTGTTCTTCTTATACACTGAAGAACAAAACGTAACATACTCGCTTTATCTATAAGTACCTCTTCTCACCCACTGTGTTGCAATCCATTTCTCACCTTTCGTTACAGGTGCCCCTCCGTGTAACGTAAGCTCATTTAGTGATCGATCTTGATAGAAATACTCAAAGTATACTGCCATTCCCTTTCTAGGGTGCACAGAAAGATTTAATTTCGGAAAGAAAGTTTCTCCGCCTTCTTCTACATCATTTAAGTACATGACAAGCGTACTAATACGATTATTAGCAGCTGATCTACTATGTTCCGCAAAATAATCATAGTGTGCTTTATATTGTTGATCCACTTCATAATTTAAAATGTGTAATCCTTCTCCATGCGAAACAGGAACATTCATGATAGATGAAATTCGTTTTTCAATCTTCGCAGTAAGTTCATTATCATCTAAAAATGCACCACTACTCGTTCGAATATCATTTACATCACGTGATGAACCAACTTTAGAACGCGCTAATTTATTTTTAGACAATTCAATTAATTCATCGCACTCTTCATCACTTAATACATTTCCTAACACGACAATAAGAGGTTCTTCGAATTTTGAAATAATTTGTATTTCCCTATCTTCTGTCATAATTGCATTTCCTTTATGATCAAAAATAGTTTGTTCCTTATTTTCACCTATTTGATTGTTGTTTGTCATTTCCCTATTCTCCCTAAAAATAATGATTGGATAGCATGAATATATCATATTCTTTCTACCTTTCTCTTTTTTGAGAAAATTTAAACTTTTAATTGTTTTATTTATCCATTTCCTTTTAAAAAACAGCCTATTTTCAAATGATAAATCATGGTTTTTTATCCATATATTTCACATACTATCCTTCTATCCAATCGAATATTTTCTCATCTTTTTTTCTATACCGAAAGCTTACTTTATAGAAAACTTCCTGTTTTATTTTGCACTGCAATGAAACGAGAATAACGTCGTTTTCAAATACGTAATTTCCACTCGCTTCGCCCTTTTCATATGAAAAGAAAAAAGTATCTTCCTTTTCTTTTTGCCGTAAGTCTTTTTTTATATTTGTAATAGATTGATTTAGTATTTCCTCCAGTACAAACTTTTGCTCTATTTCAATATAAAATTTTTTATCTATAAGCAACATATTCGTTTCGTATATAAAGAACGAAGTTAATAATATAAGAAAAATGATTGTTCCTGGCATCGTAAATCCATCTTGTTTTATCATACATGTATTCCCATTTCGCTATACCTTATAGCTACACCTTCATATTTTTTCCCGCTCCTATCTTTCACATTGATAAAGAGCAAATGAGGTGTTACTTCATACGAAACCATTTCAACATTTTGTAATATAACTTCTCTTCCGCGCATGTTCACTTTTCTTATAAGGTGATTATTCAATTTTTCATACGTCACTTCATCTCCAGTGCGAAGACGGAAGCGCAACATACTCTCTCTATTTTCAGGAACTATTTTTTCCACAAATGATACTTCCCGAAACTCTAACTGTACTTGTCCTACAAACACATCCCATTCCCAATTATTTAACCCTTTTGATTGCTTGTTTTCTATTCCAATAAAGCTTAGACGTGGTAAGAGTAAAAAGAAAAGTGATAACAGAAAAAAACATACGATCATTTCAATTAATGTAAATCCAACTTCTAATTCATTTTTTCTCCCGCATAAAAGCATTGTTCCATCATTTTTCCTCTCACATCTTTCCACATCGCACAAACTTCATTTCCTCCCCAATATGTGTAATATACATTTCCATTTATGACTTTTTCTTTCTGTTGTTTTGCCTCATTCTCATACATATATAAAGCTGCTTCTTTTTTTAATAATACAAATGCCTTATAACGAATTTGTATGTTTTTTCGTTCTTGCATAATCAATACTGTTTGCGGAAGTAGTAAAGATACCATCATCATTACTATACTTAATGCTACAAGCATTTCAGCCATCACTGACCCTTTTTGACATTTCACGATACGTAAATCTCCCTCTTCCAAGCTGGAATACAATCTCATATTTATAACTTCGATACGAAAGTAAAATCGTGCCACCTCTATTAATATTCCCACTCGGATTATATGTCATCGGATTTGGAAAAGTATTCAAATCCAATTGTATATCGCTATCATATTCTCTTTTAATGATAGAATGATCCGTACTCGATTCCCCTATATAATACATATGTCTATCTTTATGCCATCGTAATGTATAGTGTTTTTGACGGTTTATAGCTAATTGTTGCATATACAAAATATCATTTGAAAACTGTCTTAAAAATTGTTCGATTTTTTGTTTTTCGTATAATGAATGTACATGAAAATACGTGACCATACTTAATACAGAAATGGCAAATAAAACGAGTAGCATTTCTAAAAGTGTAAAACCTTTTTGCTTCACAGTTTCCCACTTGTTACCGTGCCATCATTGGAAATATGAATAGCTTCACCATTCGGACACTCATCCTTTGTAATATATTTCCCATCAATTAGCTCTTTTAGCGAGGGAATTTTATTATGTTGTAGTTGATATACTTGTATTTGCGCTTCTATAGATTTCACATAGGCTTTACATCCTTTTCCTTCGACGGATGAGCGCTGCGTAACTACATTTGGAATAATTAATAGTAATAATACAGTGATGACGACCATAACTAATAACATTTCTAAAAGGGTAAACCCTTCCTCATTCTGCATGTAAATGCCTCCTATATAGAATTCATCATTTGAAACATTGGCATAATCATCGCTAAATACATAAGAACAACTATTGCTCCAATACACGTAAATAAAATCGGTTGAATAATCACTAACATACGTTTAATTTTTTGCTCCATCTTTTCCATAATCAGATCACTATAATCACCTAATTCAATCGCCAAATTACCGTTTGCTTGACCATGTGTAATAATATAAGAAAGTTCTTCCTCATAATATCCGCTTTTAGCAATAATAGATTGCAACGATTCTCCCGCAATTAATTGGTGTTTAACTCGACCCGCTTCATATTGAAAGAACGGCTGATACTTTTGCTCCATCATTATTGTTAGAGCCTCAAGTACTGATAGTCCTCCGTGTAATAAGCCGCTCAATTGAGTAGCGAAATAATGCGAATGCTTTAAAATAAGAAATGTTTTTACAAGGGGGATACAAAGCATAATTTTTATCTGCTTCATATGCGGGAGTTTCCGAAAGTACAATATATATACACTACAACCCACCATAACAATAAAAATAGTGCTAAAAATAAGATAGGGTAGTAGCTTAATTGTACTTAATATTTGTTCTGTGAATAACGGTGCTGTAGAACCAAATGAACTATATACCATGTCAACTTGTGGTAATAAAATGCGGTTAAAAATCAAAATCATGATTATTAAAAAGAACGCCAAAAACATAGGATACTGCATTATTTTCATCATATCTTTCCTATACTTATCCTTTTTATAAAGAAGTGCACTCCCTTGTTGCAACGCAAAAGAAATATCACCATGTTGCTCGGCATAAAATAAATAGCTTAACATCTCCTGATGAAACTTTAATTGATGAAAAGAATCGTGTAGATTTTTTCCATTTTTTAATCCATCAATCATGCGCTGCAATTGTACTTTCTTTTCTAAAGGTAATTGAAACCGTAAAAATTCTAATGCCTGCAAAAGAGAGTATCCTTTTTCTAATAGTTCTCCTAATCGTTTCAGTAATATTACTTGATCACTTAAACTCCATATTTTCTTAAACATAAACATCCTCTTCTAAAAATCCTAAAGCGTATCCTTTTCGCAACGAAGACTCTAATGTCTCATGCTTGTACGTGACACATTCCCCGTTTGCTTCTTTAATCGCTTGTTTTAACTCATATCCATATAACAACTCATAAATACTCGCTTGCCTTACTTGCCTCATTGATTTACATACAGTTGAGCACTTTCTTTTACAAAACGGACACTTCAATTCAACAAGTCGCTGTGCAGCTATAGCCAATAAAGATTGTTCAATCTCTTGCCTCGTTATGCCAAAGTCCATAAACCGAAGTATCGCTCCTTTCGCATCGTTCGTATGCAATGTCGTCATTACTAAATGGCCAGTCAAACTTGCTCTTATAGCGATTTTTGCTGTTTCTTCATCACGAATTTCACCCACTAAAATAACATCTGGATCATGACGCAAAATAGCCTTTAGTCCCGCCTCATATGTGATACCTGCTTTTTCATTTATTTGAATTTGTAATACACCGTCATTTCTTTTTTCAACTGGATCTTCCAGTGTAACGATGCGGCGTGTTTTCTTTTTTCTAATTACCTCTAATAATGCATACATTGTTGTTGTCTTCCCCGACTCAGTCGGTCCAGTAAATACGAGTAACCCATGGGAATAATGTAAAAAAGAAAGTAGTTTCTTCGCTGTACTTGGAAATAACGAAAGATGAGATAACGGCTGAATAGATGCTTGTAAATGAAGACGAATAACGAGACTTTCTTGATATACAGTTGGAAGCGTGGAAAGACGTAAATACACTTCTTGTCCGTCCATTTGTAAATACAGTGAGCCATTTTGTGGCTTCCGCCTCTCCCCTATATCCATGGATGCTAAAAATTTAAAGTGTGAAACAAGTTTTTCTCCAAACTCCTTTTCAATGCATTGTTTCGTCATTAAATCTTTTCCTATACGCAACTGAACCACTACATCCTTCTGCCGGGGCACAATATGTAAGTCCGACGCTTGTACCCTGCACGCTTCTTTTAAAATCATATTCGCAAAGCTTTCAATTCCATTCATCATTTTTCCCTCCCCACTATGTATATAGCATGAAGAAATCCATCTGAAAAATCGGTATTTTTGCATTTTCACTAGATGAAAAAGGAAAAATATGTTTGTGAAATTATGAACAATTTCCGAATTATTGTCTGAAATTACCTATACTCATGTTTATCTGTATTATAATGTTATTATCTTGGATAAAGTGATAAAGGTGGAGATCCTCATGGAACAAGCTTTAAAAATTACAGGTGTTTTAGCTGACCCAACTCGTTATTACATTTATAAATATATTTCTCAAAAACATAGTTACGTAACTGTACAAGAAATTGCAGATGAGTTTGAAATTCATCCAAACGTAGCGCGTTTACATTTATCTAAATTAGAAGATGTTCATATGCTGAAATCCGAAACGAAGAAAACTGGAAAAGGCGGAAGACCAAGCAGATTATATGTATTATCTGAAGATGTTATCCAATTACAATTTCCATTCCGTGACTATCAATTGTTAGCAAAAATCGCGTTTAATTCTTTACTTAGCCTTGGTACTGCTGGTGAAAAAGCGCTCTACGAAACAGGGAAACAATTCGGGGCCGAATTAATGCAACAACATATGCAGCGTTTAAATGTGAGTGAAGATGCTTTAACAGTGGAACAAAAAATTCAAATTGCAAAAGAAGCCTTTTCGACAGCTGGCTTATCACCCGCATTTGAATTAAGTGCAGATGGAACGAAAATTTTCTATGATGTACACAATTGTCCATTTAAAGAAGTTGCCGTTCATCATCCAACTGAAATTTGTAATATGCACGGAGATATGATGAAAGGGATTTTTGAAATCCTATTCCCTAACACGGAATTAACACGAAACGATAGTTTACTAGATGGATGTAAATCTTGTAATTATAAACTAACAATTTAATTTCTCATATAAAAAGAAGCCAATTATAATTGGCTTCTTTTTATATGAACGAATATTTACAATAGTAAGAAAAATAAACTATAATGAAGTGAGGTTTACTTTTTTTAGAAAAGGAGGGAGATGGCATGGAGCGCATGTTTCGCGTTCTCGGCTTTTGGACTGGAATTTTCTCGGTTATGTTTTACGTAGGGGATATGCATTCGGCTGCACTACTATTTTTAGGCCAAACAGGATTCTTCGTACTTTTAAGCTATTTAAAATTAACAGAGCGTATGTATATATACGTATTCGGGGCATATTTGACTGTTTTCTTCATAGGATTTACATACTACACGACGTTTTTACTTGTCCCAGGGGCTGGACATTAAAAGGTGGCATTTCGCCATCTTTTTTTAATTCCGGAATTCCCTAGTTGACTTATAGGTTTTATTGATTTATATTCTATATAACAGATTGGAATTAGGGGGAATCATCATGAATACACTGCTTGTCGGAATTAACGTTGCAGTCATGCTCATTTTAGTTGGCGTATTATATTATATGCAACGTAAGCATGTATCTTTTAATAAACGTGTATTTACCGCTTTAGGAGTCGGAATTATCTTCGGTCTTATATTACAATTTATTTATGAGCCAACTTCTAAAGTCATTATTGAATCAAATACTTGGTTTGGCTTAATCGGTAACGGTTATGTGAAGTTACTTCAAATGATCGTTATGCCACTTATTTTAGTATCTATTATTTCAGCATTTACAAAATTACAGTTAACGAAAAACCTTGGTAAAATTAGTGGTCTTATTATCGGAATTTTAATTCTGACTACAGGAATTGCTGCAGCTGTCGGTATCGCTGCAAGTGCAGGATTTGATGTATCTGCAACTGGTCTGCAACAAGGTGATGCAGAATCTGCTCGTCTGAAGCTAGTTGAAGAAAGATTTACTTCTATTGAGAAGACAACAATTCCAGATAAATTATTAGAGCTGTTACCTACAAATCCATTTCTTGATTTAACAGGTGCTCGTCCAACTTCAACAATTTCTGTTGTAATATTTGCAGCATTTATCGGTATCGCCTTTATAGGTGTAAAACGAAAATATCCAGAACAAGCAGAGCTATTTAAGAAAATGCTTGATGCTGTATATGCAATTGTAATGCGTATGGTAACATTAATTTTACGTCTTACTCCATACGGCGTATTAGCTCTTATGGCAAAAACAGTTGCTGGTAGCGACATAAATGCTATTTTAAAACTTGGTAACTTCGTGTTAGCGTCTTACGTGGCACTTATCATAATGTTCGTTATCCACTTATTATTAATTGCTCTATCTGGTTTAAATCCAATTCAATATTTGAAAAAGGTGTTCCCTGTATTAACATTTGCATTCACATCTCGCTCTAGTGCTGGTGCAATGCCATTAAATATTGAAGCTCAAAAAGAAAAACTTGGTATTTCTGAAGGGATTGCAAACTTCGCAGCATCATTTGGAGTATCTATCGGACAAAACGGTTGCGCAGGTATTTATCCAGCAATGCTTGCAATGATGGTCGCTCCAACTGTAGGAATTGATCCATTACAACCACAATTTATTTTAACTTTAATCGCTGTTGTTGCGATTAGCTCATTCGGTGTTGCCGGTGTTGGTGGCGGTGCAACATTCGCAGCGTTAATCGTACTATCTACAATGAACTTACCAATCGGTATTGTCGCTCTTGTTATCTCAGTTGAACCATTAATCGATATGGGTCGTACAGCTCTTAACGTAAGTGGTTCTATGACAGCAGGTCTTATTTCGAGTAAATGGCTTGGTGAATTAGATCAAGATACGTACAATCAAGATGAGATAAAAACTGGTGAAATTGCTTCATAATGAAAAGGACGCTAACAGTTTTGTTAGCGTCCTTTTTTAGTTCTTTTCATCTTCCTCTTTATCTCACAGCCCGTCCTTTTCACAAATAACCATTTTGTTCGCACCATTTATGAAATTGTCCTACGTCTACTCCAACTAATACGATATCCTTTAGCTCTACATCAATGATTTGTTCTCCAATTACAATAGCAAACTGCGATTCTAATTTTGTCTCGTTTTTCTTTACAATTCCAATTCGGTTCCGATGCGGTCCATCTTTTATATATGCTTTTTGTCCTACAATATCAAAGTTCAAGATCTTCACCTCTTTTACTGCGCTCAAATTGGAAATACGATCTCCACCTCGGAAAATTTCCTTTCATTGCACTATTTCTCTATATATATGACGAAACAATAAAAGAGTCCTCCCTTCTTTACAATTATTTTTTCTTTGTTTCATTTTTGTGATTGAAACGTAAAGTTTATAATAAAATACACTTGGAAGCGCTTTCTATGTAATTTTTTATGTTATAATGTATAAGTAGAACTTCGTAAAGAGGGTTAAAAAAAATGAATAGAAAAATGATAAAAAAAGTAATTGAAGCATTAAAAGTATATGGCTTTCAGAATGTATCATTCTGTGACAAAACGAAGCAATTTTTATTTCATAACGAAACAGATATTATGAGCGGCTATGCAGAAATAACATATAGTAGTCAATTTGAAAAATTCAACGTACAAATTCATCCTATTGAAACGCATCACCAAGCAGAGTTACAAGAGGTTGAAAGACATATACAAGCCTGTATAAGAAAAGTGGAATATTTAAACGCACTTCTTAGCGGACAAACGAAACTAGATGATAAAATTATTATAATGTAAAAAAAGAACGTGATAGCCTCACGTTCTTTTTTTACATTATACATTCATCTTTTCTTTCAGTTGTAATCCTGTAATAGACTCTAATACATCCATTGCTTCTCCAAATGTCATGTCAAAAATTGTTTTATCTTCTATGTATGGAAATTGTCTAAAACGCTTTTCTAACATTTTCACAGCATCCGACGTAAAGTGTGCACTATCGATGCCAAATTCTGTTTCAAGAAGAACGATCCAATCTAACACATGAAAACCTAATCCATTTACGAATGAAATAAGTTTTTCTTCTGGCTGTGAAGATAAGAATACGTGTCGTTCCATCTCACTAAAAAGTTCTTCTCCTAAAATATGAGCTAATTCATCATCATGTTCGCGGTCAATGATTTCTTCATAACCATAATCATCTACAAGCTCCTCAACTTCTTCACTATCTGCAAAAAGTAATTGGCTAAGAAGTGCCTCTTTCTTAAATTCACTATTTTGTACGACTTCTAAAAAACTCGTTTCCCATCCATTTTCTAATTTCATATTATGTACTCCTTTATATATGTTTCTTATCATCACTGTACCCAAAAGATCACTTTTATAACCTTTTAGATAGTTACTATTATTTCACATGATTCATAACATAAGATGCAAATTCAGTTGCATCTCCTTCAAAAAAAATCCCCATCTTTAAAACTTATTTGCGTTTAAATGATGGGATGCCTCATGGTCTTCTTTTATTTTTTGTTTTTTATAACTTTCATCAGCTAACATTTCTAGTTCAGCTGTTATTTCTGATTTTTCAAGCTCTCTTTCTTGCGAAAATTTCCTTGAAATATAAACAATAACACTACCAACGTACAACACAAAGCATATAATAAGTGCAGTATTTTCATAGAGACTTAGCTCCAACACAGTCACTCCTAATCCATTCGTATTTTCACGCTTCATTAATTGGAATTTCCCTACTAATCCATTTGCTATTGTAACATAAAAACACCGTTTCTTGGAATCTTTCATCCTACTAAAAGAGGCATGATTGTTTCATCATGCCTCTGAAATATGTTGAATGATTGTTTGAATTGCTTCTTTTCCATTATATTTTTTTAGAGCTGTTTTATACACTTCATTATTTTGATTTAATTCTTCGACATGCTTTATAAGAGATTTCACAGTCACATCTTCTTCATACAATACGGAAGCATATCCTTGTCTCTCAAAAGACTCTGCATTTAGTATTTGATCTCCACGACTTGCAAATTTCGATAGTGGAATTAAAACCATCGGCTTTTGCAATGTTAAAAACTCAAAAATGGCATTAGAGCCCGCACGTGAAATAACAAAATCTGTTATGGCTAATATATCTGGCAGTTCTCCGTGTACATACTCAAATTGTTTATATCCTTCTTTATTTTGTAAACTATCATCAAGATTACCTTTTCCGCAAAGGTGAACAATTTGATATTTTTTCAGAAGTTCTGGTAACGCTTCTCGAACCGTTTCATTAATTTTTTTTGCGCCCAAACTTCCTCCCATGATTGTAATAACTGGCTTTTTACGTGAAAAACCTAAAAATGCTAAACCTTTTTCACGATTTCCCTTTAGTACTTCTTCACGTACAGGAGATCCTGTATAAATTACTTTTTCTTTCGGTAAATGTTTCGCAGCTTCTTCAAATGTAACAAATATTTTCGAAGCGAAACGGAGCGCAATTTTGTTTGCTAGTCCTGGCGTCATATCAGATTCATGTAATAAAACTGGTACCCTGTTTAACCATCCGCCTATTACGACTGGTACAGATACGAAACCACCTTTTGAAAAAATCACATCCGGTTTTAGTTTTCGAATCCTTACATACGCATCCATAACACCTTTCATTACAAGAAAAGGATCTTTTATATTTTTCAAATCAAAATAACGGCGTAGCTTTCCGCTCGCAATACTATAGTACGGAATACCTTCCTTTTCTATAATCGTTTTCTCAATTCCTTGATGAGAACCAATATAAGAAATATCCCAATTCTGTTCTTGTAAATGTGGAATGATGGCTAAATTAGGTGTTACATGCCCTGCCGAACCGCCACCTGTAAAGACTATTTTTTTCATACGTCTCCCCCTTCTAGACTATAATACACTAAAATATCTTGCCTCGGGGTGAGAAAATACCATAGCCGTTACAGACGCTTCTGGCTCCATCATAAATCCTTCCGTTAATGAAATACCTATTTCCTCTGGATGAATTAAGCGAAATAACTTTTCTTGATCTGCGAGTTCTGGACATGCTGGATAACCGAAGGACACTCGTATCCCTCTATATTTCGTACGGAAGCGTTCTTCCATCGTCAATTCTGGCGAATCTGGAATCCCCCAGCGATCGCGAATGAGCATATGTGTTTTTTCAGCAAGTCCTTCTGCTAGTTCGAGCGCTAACGATTGAATAGCATGACTGCGTAAATAATCACCTTTCGCCTTCCACTCTTCAGCAATGTCCCGAACACCTTCTCCCACCGTAACAGATAGGAAAGCAACATAGTCCATTTCATCTCCAACTGGGCGTAAATAGTCACCTAAAGTACGATATGGTGCTTTTCCTTGTCTTGGGAATGTGAAACGCTCTATAACACGCGTATGATCTTCTGGATCATATATTACAATATTCTGTCCGTCGCTTTGCGCTGGGAAAAATTGATACACCGCTTTTGGTTTTAACCAAGATTGTCCTTCCTGCAATAATTCATCTATTAAATCATTTAATTCATGCGCTCTTTTATCTCCCTCTCGCAAAAGTTTCTTCACACTTCCCTTTAGGCCAAGGTGATGTCCAAGCAGCATTTGTCTATTGAGAAATGGCGCGAGATGTGAAACAGGAACATCTCTTAATACAATTCGTTTTGTTGAATCCGGCACGATAACCTCAGCCTTCGGCAATGGCTCAATTACTGCTGGAATTTCTACTTTCTTCTCTTCTTTTGTTACGATATGAAGATGACGTTCTTTTTTATCCTGCTTCATCTTCTCACGCTCTTCTTCTTTTTGAAGCTTATTAATAATATCCAGCCCCGTCATCGCATCACTCGCATAACATACGAGCCCTTTATAAGATGGCGAAATGCGATTATCTGTAAACTTTCTCGTTAACGCTGCCCCGCCTACAACAATTGGAATATCAATATCCGCCGCTTTTAAATCTTCAGCAGTCGTTACCATTTGTTGCGCCGATTTTACTAATAAACCAGAAAGACCTATAATATCAGGCTTCTTTTCTTGTACTTCTTGCACAATTCGATCCGAGCGAACATTAATTCCTAAATTAATAATCTCATATCCGTTATTTGCTAAAATAATTTCAACGAGATTTTTCCCAATATCATGCACATCACCTTTTACAGTTGCTAATAATACTTTCCCTTTTTTCGCACTATCGCTAGATTCCATATGTGGCTCTAAATAACTTACAGCAGCTTTCATACTTTCAGCACTTTGCAATACTTCAGCAACGATAAGCTCATTATTATTAAATAATCGTCCTACCTCATCCATTCCTGTCATAAGTGGGCCATTAATAATATCCAAAGGTTTTCTTCCTTCTGTAAGTGCGAGACTTAAATCTTCGTGTAAACCTTGTTTCGTACCTTCTACAATGTAATTTGCGAGCCTTTCATCAAGTGTTAATGTTTCTTGGACAACAACATCTTTCTTTTTTGCCACGCGATAGAAGTTTGTAAATTTTTCTAACGTCTCTTGCGTCGTTTCAAAAAGCAATGCATCTGCAAGGCGTTTTTCTTCATCAGGAATTGACGCATAGCGCTCTAATTTTTCCGTATTTACAATCGCGTAATCTAACCCTGCTTTCGTTGCATGATATAAAAAGACGGAATTTAACACTTCGCGACCAGCTGGTGGTAAACCAAATGATATGTTACTTACACCTAAAATCGTTAAACACTCTGGTAATGCTTCTTTAATAAGGCGAATCCCTTCTATCGTCGCAGCCGCCGAGCCAATATACTCTTCATCACCTGTCCCTACAGGAAATACAAGTGCATCAAAAATAATATCTGATGGGCGTATACCATATTTCGTCGTCAATAACTCATAACTTCTTTTCGCAATTTCTAATTTTCTTTCCGCACTTACTGCCATTCCATCTTCATCGATTGTTCCAACTACAATTGCAGCACCATATTTACGAAGAAGCGGTGTCACTTTTTTAAATCGCTCTTCTCCATCTTCTAAATTAATTGAATTAATAACAGCTTTCCCTTGAATATAAGTAAGAGCTCGCTCCATCACATGTTCATCTGTTGAGTCAATCATAATCGGTACTTTTAACACTTTCGTAACTTCTGCCAAGAAGTTTTCCATATCTTCTATTTCATCGCGGTCCGGGTCTGCCATACAAATATCAATAATATGAGCATTTTTCTTCACTTGCGCTCTAGCGATTTCAGCAGCCTCTTCAAATTTCCCTTCTGCTACTAATCTTTTAAATTTACGTGATCCAATAACATTTGTTCTTTCACCAACAAATAACGGTCTCATAGAGTCATCATATTGCAGTGCCTCTAATCCACTAACCCCATGTCCCGCTCTCTCTTGCTGTTCACGAGGTTTAAGAGACATTAATGCGGATTTCATTGCTTTTATATGTTCTGGTGTTGTACCACAACAACCACCGATAATATTAACCCATCCTTCTTCTGCAAATCGCTTCACTTTCTCGGCAAGCGAGGATGGAGATTCATGATAATGTCCATCTTCATCAGGAAGACCTGCATTTGGATAACAAGAAATGTAACACTCCGATAAATCAGATAGAGAACGAATATGGTCTCTCATAAACTCCGGACCAGTCGCACAGTTTAATCCAACAGATAATGGCTTCATATGTTCTACCGATAAGTAAAAAGCCTCAATTGTTTGCCCAGCTAGAGTCGTTCCCATCGGTTCAATCGTTCCCGAAATCATGATAGGTACAACTGTATTTAGTTCATCAAAAGCCGCTTGAATTCCAATATAAGCAGCCTTCACGTTACGCATATCTTGACTCGTCTCAACGAGTAATACATCCACTTCTCCTTTCAACAATCCTCTTGCCTGCCGTGTATAAGCTTCAATTAATTCTTCAAACGTTACACCACCAGTAACACTAATCGCTTTCGTTGTCGGTCCCATTGCTCCCGCAACATATACTTCCTTCCCGCTTTCTTCGACTGCTTGCTTCGCTAAACGCGCTGCCTTCTCATTTAGCTCCTCGTCTAAATGAGATAACTCATAATCACTTAGTACAATATTGGTTGCCCCAAATGTATTTGTTTCAATAATATCCGCTCCAGCTTCAATATAGGCTTTATGAATCTTTAAAATAACATCTGGTCTTGTTTCTACTAAATACTCATTACACCCTTCGTACTCCTCTCCTCCGAAATCTTCCGCAGTTAAGTCCTCTTGCTGGATCATTGTTCCCATTGCACCATCTAATAGTAAGATGTTATTTTGTAATTTTTCTTCTATACATTTCATCAATTAATACCTTCTTTCACTTCTTGCTTTTCTCTCACATATTTAACAAGATGTTCTGTAATTTCATATTTTAAAAATGGTGTAATAAGATAAATGCCGTTAAAGTATTTCATCGCCGCATCGATTAATTCTTGAGAAATACGAATCCCTTCCTCAATTGCTGCCTCTTTCGTTTCATGTCCATCCATTCTCTCTCTTACTGCTTCAGGTAAAGTAATACCGGGCACCTCAAAATGAAGAAAATCTGCATTCCGTTTACTTATTAATGGCATAATTCCAATAAAAATAGGTTGTTCTAAATGCTTTGTCGCTTCATACACTTCTTCAATTAACGCGATATCATAGATTGGCTGCGTTAAGAAATATTCTGCTCCAGCATCTATTTTCCGTTCCATTCGCTTAACCGCTGCTTTTAAATGTCTTACATGCGGGTTAAATGCACCGCCCACAGAAAACCTTGTTGCCGGTCCAATGGATTTCCCTAAAACGGAACGCCCATCGTTCATTTCTTTAATCATTTTAATGAGCTCGATAGAGGACAAATCATATACAGAAGTGGCACCTGGAAAATCACCAACGCGCGCTGGATCTCCAGTTAAAGCTAACACTTCTTCCATGCCTAACGCTGATAATCCTAGTAAATGAGATTGTAGTCCGATGACGTTATGGTCTCTACATGTTAAGTGCGTCAATACCGGAATATCGTGCTTCGTTAATAATGCTCCCATTGCCATATTCGAGATACGGGGCGATGCTAATGAATTATCTGCTAGAGTAATAGCATCTGCTCCAGCTCTTTTCAATGCTCTTGCGCCTTCAAAAAACCGCTGCGTATCTAACGTTTTTGGTGGATCTAATTCCACTACTACGGTCGTTTGTTTTTTTGCTTTCTCTGCTAAAGTGACATGAGCTTTTGAACGTTTCTCATGTGTATGAACTACTTTCGGTCTTTGAACCGTATCCTTTTCTATTACAGGCGTAACATTTAGAGTAGCACGTTTCATACTTTCAATATGTTCTGGAGTCGTGCCACAACAACCGCCCAATAAACGAATACCTTGCTCAATAAATTTCGGTGTCATCGCTTCAAAATAAGCTGGACTTCCCTCATATACGTATCGTCCCTCTACATAATTTGGGAGACCTGCATTTGGATATGCTGACAAGTAACCATTTTTCGGAATCGATATCATTTTAAAAGCTTCCGTCATATGAAGTGGCCCTAGTTGGCAGTTCAATCCAACAACATTTGCACCGTAATCTAAAAGCTGTTTTAATATTTCATTTACATCATTTCCATTTTGAGTCGTACCCGCCTCATGTAACGCCAATTGCGCTACAATTGGAATATTTGTTTCTTTTCGTAACACCTGGACAGCATGAAGTAATTCAAACTCATCATAAAAAGTCTCTAATAGCAGTCCATCAACCTGTTCTTCTAATAATGCACTTGCCTGTTCCAGTAACATAAATTCTCGCTCCATATCAGTTGTCGTAACCGCCCCGATATGTTTCATACCACCAATTGTGCCTAAAATTGCATTTCTGTCTGTAACAGATGCTTTCGCCAGTTTTACTGCCGCTCTATTAATTTCAGTAACTTGATTTTCTAATCCATACATACGTAATTTCGCTTCATTTGCTCCGTACGTATTTGTTTGAATCACATCTGCCCCAGCCGCTACATATTGCTTATGAATCGATATAATTAAATCTGGATCAGATATATTCAATTCTTCAAAACTACTTTGCAAACCATGTGAATGTAATAACGTCCCAACCGCACCATCACCTATTACAATTCCTTTTGATAATAAATCTAGTAATTTCACAAATCTCCCTCATTTCTATCAATATAAAAACCCCCTCTTCACTTTGAAGAGGGGGACATAATCGATCCTCCTCTTATTATGCAAAACATTCGTTTTGCAGGTATTAGCACCGTTTCAAACATTTCGTTTGAAGGTTGCCGGGTTTCACAGGGCCTTTCCCTCCACCGCTCTCAATAAGAGTTTGTCTTTATTATTTTATTTATGTAGCTAAAAGGAAATGCGTTCCCCTTTTAACAATGTTTGTTAATTTTTTTATAAATTTAGCACGCACAAATATAAAAGTCAATGACACTTGCGGAAAAATAAAAATTATTTAAAATAAAGTTGCAATTCAATTATCTTTTGTTGTAAAGTTAAAAACATAATAAAATTTCATACGAACATTCTTATCTAGAGAGGTAGAGGGACTGGCCCTATGACGCCTCAGCAACCATTAACATTTGTTAATAAGGTGCTAATTCCAGCAAATTGTGAAAGATTTGACAGATGAGAAGAAGACTCTATTCAAACCGAAAGCCTTCTTCTTAGAAGGCTTTTTTATTTTATATTCAACTAATGGTTCAATTTAAAAAGGAGGAATTTTCACATGTCAACTATCGAAACAAAATTAGCGCAAATCGGAAACCGGAGTGAAACTACAACAGGAACTGTTAATCCACCTGTTTATTTTTCAACTGCTTATCGTCACGAAGGAATTGGTAAATCTACTGGATTTGATTATTCACGAACTGGAAATCCAACGCGCGGCCTATTAGAACAGGCAATCGCAGACTTAGAATGCGGTGAACAAGGTTATGCCTGTAGTTCAGGGATGGCAGCCGTTCTTCTTGTCCTTTCCCTATTCCGCTCTGGAGACGAACTTATTGTTTCCGAAGATTTATACGGTGGCACTTATCGATTATTTTCTGAGCACGAAAAAAAGTGGAACGTTCGATGTAGATACGTAAATACACAATCTATTAAACAAATTGAGCAAGCCATCACAACGAAAACGAAGGCTATTTTCATAGAAACTCCAACTAATCCATTAATGCAAGTTACCGATATTGCCGCTGTTGCAACTGTAGCGAAAAGACACGGACTACTTCTTATTGTAGACAACACATTCTACACACCTTATATACAGCAGCCATTAACAGAAGGTGCCGATATTGTACTTCATAGTGCAACGAAATATTTAGGTGGTCATAACGATGTACTAAGCGGACTTGTCGTTGCAAAAGGAAAGGAACTTTGTGAGGAAATCGCTCATTATCATAATGCCTCTGGTGCAGTCTTAAGTCCATTTGACTCATGGCTATTAATTCGTGGTATGAAAACGTTAGCGCTTCGCATGAGACAACATGAAGAAAATGCAAAAGCAGTTGTTGCTTATTTAAATGATGAGGATGGGGTGACAGATGTATTTTATCCTGGAAGAGGCGGCATGATCTCGTTTCGTCTGAAAGATGAAACATGGATTAATCCATTCTTACAATCTTTATCCTTAATTACATTTGCCGAAAGTCTCGGTGGTGTTGAAAGTTTAATGACATATCCAGCAACACAAACACACGCTGATATTCCTGAAGAAATTAGAACAGCAAACGGTGTATGTAATCGTCTTCTTCGATTTTCCGTTGGTATTGAAAATAGTAACGATTTAATTCAAGACTTAAAGCAAGCCATTAAACTTGTAAAAGAAGGTGTAAGAATATGAGTTATTCTATAGATACACTCTTACTGCACAACCAATATAAACATGACTCGCAAACAGGAGCTGTTAACGTTCCCATCTATAACACATCAACATTTCACCAATTTGATGTAGATACGTTCGGGAAATATGACTATAGCAGGTCAGGCAATCCAACTCGTGAAGCTCTTGAAGACATCATTGCTTTATTAGAAGGCGGAACAAAAGGATTTGCCTTCGCATCAGGAATTGCAGCGATTTCTACTGCATTCCTCCTCCTTTCACAAGGTGATCACGTACTCATTTCAGAAGACGTATACGGAGGAACTTATCGAATGATAACTGAAGTTCTCTCCCGTTACGGTGTTTCACATACATTTGTTGATATGACCAATTTAGAAGAAATAAAGCAAAACATTAAGCCAAATACAAAACTCTTTTATGTAGAAACACCTTCCAATCCACTTTTAAAAGTGACAGATATTCGTGCTGTTTCTAAACTTGCAAAATCTATTGGCGCCCTTACTTTTGTTGATAATACATTTTTGACACCACTATTCCAGAAACCACTTGACCTTGGCGCTGATGTCGTTCTTCATAGTGCCACAAAATTCATTGCCGGTCATAGTGATGTTACTGCCGGATTAGCAGTTGTAAAAGATACCGATCTCGCTCAAAAACTTGGCTTTTTACAAAATTCATTCGGCGCTATTCTAGGCCCGCAAGATTGTTCTCTCGTACTTCGTGGTCTAAAAACATTGCATGTACGTCTTGAGCATTCAGCTGCTAATGCCAATAAAATTGCACACTATTTACAAGAGCACGCTAAAGTTCAAAATGTCTATTATCCAGGATTACAAACACATCTTGGATTTAACATTCAACAATCTCAAGCTACATCAGCAGGAGCTGTCCTATCTTTCACTTTACAATCAGAAGACGCACTTCGCCAATTTTTATCAAAAGTAAAATTACCTGTCTTTGCGGTTAGTTTAGGGGCTGTCGAATCGATCCTTTCCTACCCAGCTAAAATGTCACATGCAGCACTATCGCAAGAAGCTCGTGATGAAAGAGGGATTTCAAATTCATTACTTCGGCTATCCGTCGGTCTTGAAAATGTTGACGATTTAATATCCGATTTTGAAAATGCCCTTTCTTATGTAGAAGAGCCTGTAAATGCATAGAGAGCAGAGAAGATATGAAATTAAGTTATCATATCTTCTTTTTTACGCTGATAAGTATATTTGTCAACCCTTCGTATAATTCATAAAAAAAATGACAGATCACTATCTATTTCCAAGTAATGAATTAATTGATATATTAAGAAGTAAAAAAAGGGGCAAAAATAATGGATACATGTGCAGATGTTTTAATCGTTATCGATTTACAAAATGGAGTATGTTATAGTGAGGAGCATTTATTTAATTTACAAAATTTACTTACAAAAGTAAATAAAAGAATTTCTTCATACAGAAAATCAAATAAACCAATTCTTTTCGTTCAACATTGTGATGATGATTTAGTACCTGAAAAAGAACTTTGGGCTATTCATTCAGATTTAGATGTTCAAAAACAAGATTTTTTTGTAAGAAAAACACATGCCAATTCTTTTTATAACACAAACTTGAAAGAGATTTTAGATCAATTATCTGTACATCGTATTGAATTTTGTGGTGCCCAAACAGAGTACTGTATGGATACCACGATTAAATTTGCCCATGGACTAGGGTACGAAAACTTCATGTTCCAGAAAGCAACCTCTACGTTAAATAATCCATTTATGTCCGCAAAAGAGACAATTGATTTTTATGAAAATATATGGAACCACAGATTTTTAAAATTGATGAAAGATGAAATCTAGAATACATAACTAACGTCTTGGTAATTCTAAGATGTATCAGCTATATTCAAACATTTCATTTTCACCATAAAGAAGCTGACTACATTCGGCTTCTTTTCTTTTAACCTGTTTTATATTCTATATATAACATTACAATTCCTTTGTCATATTATTTTAAAAATTTTGTATATTCATTTGAAAGAATAAGAAAATCATGATAAAATTGTGTTACAAATATATCTATATCTTTCAATTTTTAAAACGCATCGAAATTTTCACCCAAAAATGTCATTTTACAAAACCGTGCTAAATTATCTACTTTATTTACATCAGGGTCTCTTTTCTTACAATTTCTTTACTTTAGGAATGTTTTTCTGCAACAACTGTTTTCTTTTCTTTAATTTTTTGGTATGTATAGTATGGTATAACAGCTCACACGGAGGTGGAAAAGAACATGTTAGAAACCTTTCAAAAAGAAATAGAACTATATGAAAGCAATGCAGAATTATTGAAAGTACTTGCTCATCCTGTTCGCTTATGTATTGTAAAAGGATTAATTGAACGCGGTCCAAGCAACGTTTCTACAATGTACACTGGCTTAAACATGCCACAATCTACAATTTCACAGCATTTAGCAAAGTTAAAAAGTGCTAAAATCGTTTCAAGTGAAAGAAAAGGATTAGAAATTTATTACAAAGTAGAAAACGAGACAATTATTCAACTCGTTCGCGTATTATTGGGTTAGGGACTCATAGACAGAGAAAAAGGACGTATTTTATATTTTTCATCTCATATCTTTAATATAAATATATATCATGAGAGGAAATATATGATGCTACATAAGTCGTATTAAAAAACAAGACACAGAACTATGCTGTGTCTTGTTTTTTATATTTTCAAATACCGATCCAAGTGTAACTGTTGCATATGTTTCGTATGTATAACAACATCACATGCACTCCCTAATCCTCCACTCAAAATCATAGAATGAACTGCACGATTTTGTTTTTGAATTTCAGAAAAAGGATCCCGATCTTGATGATTCGTAAGCAGCTCTAGTATTCCTGCTGCTAACAAAAACTCAGATTGTTTCTTATGCCATACCATATTCATACCTTGCAGGCTAAACATTTCTTTCAGTTCGTCCCAATGAATATGAGTAGTAAGATCCATTTCACCTGGATACGCTAAAGGATTACGAATTAACTTATGCTCGTAATATCCTCGTAAACTCCCTTCTTGATGTGCAGGATGCATCCATTCTTCTTTTGTATATCCATAATCAACTGTAATACATACACCTCGTTGAAACCATTTCGCCATTTCTTTTATATATTCTTCCATCGCAATTGGCACTTCAAAACGCTGGCCTTCAGCGAGATGAATATTATATTTCAATAAGTATCGACCAATTCGTTTATGTAACGGTCTACATACTTCTGCAAGTTTCCCTTCTTCTGTGTACGTAACACGTACTTCATACAATATTCCATTTCTCTTCTCAATTACTTCAACAGGAAATGCATCAAATAACTCATTCGAAAAAAGAATCCCCTCGAACGATTCTCCCATTTCACTATGCGACGTATAATATGACACATTAGAAAACGAACAAAGAGTCTTTTGCTGCAATTTTCTATGAAAAGGGCTCATTTCAATTATCGAATAGTTTAAATCAATAAAGGTTTCCGGTGATAATTGCTTCCATTCTTGTAAAACATCATAGGCAAACCTTCCTGTCCCCCCACCAATCTCACAAATATGTGGAGCAACTTCACCATTTTCAACAAGACGAATAAAAAACTTAGCAAAAGTTTTTGCAAACACAGAGGATACGTTGCTACTTGTAAAAAAATCCCCTTGTCTTCCTATTTTTTCACGTTCTTTCATATAATATCCATGTTCCTCTGCGTATAATGCGAGGTTCATATATGTACTGTATGAAATTGAATAATCCTTTTCTTTTTCCATCCATTCTTTTAAAATGAGCTCCATCTCCACACTAGCTCCTTACTGTAAAAATGGATTATTTTCTTTTTCAAAACCAATGCTTGTTTCTGGACCATGTCCACATAACACCGCTGTTTCATCAGGTAATACAAATAATTTCTCTTCAATACTTCCAATCAACTCTGCAAAACTTCCACCAGGTAAATCTGTTCTTCCAATACTCATTTGGAATAATACATCTCCAGAAAATACAGCATTCGCCTCTTTACAGTAATAAGAAATACTGCCTGGAGAATGTCCTGGTGTCTCAAAAATTTCAAAGTTAAATGAACCAATTGTTAATGCACCTTCTGCATCAATAATATGATCTGCTGGTTTTGCTGTAATGCTGCGATTCATCATAAAGATTTGAGAACCATTTACAGTTGCATCGCCTAACCAATCTGCTTCTTCTTTATGTACGTACACAGGAATATGAAAAGCGTCTCTTACCGCATCAACAGCACCAATATGATCAAAGTGAGCATGTGTTAATAAAACAGCCAGTGGCTTTAATTGTTCTTCTTGTAAATATGTAACGAGCTTCTCTCCTTCGTGACCAGGATCAAAGATAATACACTCATTTTGCTCATTCGTTAAAATATAAGCATTTGTTTGTAATGGGCCTAACGGCATTTGTATCCATTTCATATGAAAATCTCCTCCAATTATTAAACTTACTTTCAATGATACAACATTTTTTTCTCTTAGGAAAAGAAAGGATGCTATCTCGACAATCATTTTTAAAACATGTACAATATAAAAGAGTAAATATTCCAAAAACTCACATTAAGGAATGGGGAGACAGAGGAGGATATTGTATGGGCCTTGTTATTATTTTTGCATTAGTCACTCTGTTAGCTGTATTTGCTACGCTTAGAACACTTCGCGAAAAGAATTTTCTCGCGGGCGGCTTTGCAATTGCAACTGTACTCGTTTTCGGATGGTTTACAATCATGACTGTTCTATATAACGGGTACCCACCAGCAGCTTAATTCATTTACATGCTCGTCTTCATCAAGATTTCGCACAAAAAGAGGAAGGGTTTCCCCTTCCTCTTTTCATACTTCACAACTTATATCATCTTCGCTTCGTATTTGTGCTTTTTTACAAGCCAAGCTCCTCCGATAACACCTGCATCATTACCAAGTGTTGCAATAGCTAACTTCGTGCTCTTTACAGCACGTGAGAAAGCATATTGTTCAAAATAGCGTTGAATTGGTTCTAAAAGTGCATCTCCAGCTTTAGAAACGCCTCCGCCAATAACGATTTTCTCTGGGTTCAACGTGCTAGAAAGGTTCGCTACAGCTAATCCTAAATAAGAAGCTACCTTTTCTACTACTTCGCCTGCTAGTTCATCACCTTGTCCATGTGCTTCAAATACGTCTTTTGATGTAATACGTCCTTCTTCTGCTAACATAGAACGTAGAATACTTTCTTTATCAGTCTCTTGTATTTTTTGCATAGCAACACGCACAATACCTGTTGCAGATGCTACAGTTTCTAGGCAACCAGACTTCCCGCAATTACATGGGAAAGCGTTCTCTGTAACGACTGTAATGTGTCCGATTTCACCAGCAGCACCGCTTACGCCGTGTACAATCTCTCCATTGGCAATTACACCGCCGCCAACACCAGTGCCAAGCGTCATACAAATTAAATCTTTTGCTCCTTCACCAGCACCTTTCCACATTTCACCAAGCGCTGCTAAGTTCGCATCATTATCAATCACAACAGGTAATCCTGTTTCTACTTCTAATAAATCTTTTAACGGATAGTTCTTCCATCCTAAGTTAACCGCTTCATAAATCATTCCAGACGCCACGTGTACAGGGCCAGGAGCTCCCATACCAATACCGATTAACTTACTTTTTAATTCGCCTAACTCTTCTAACTTTTTATCAATAGCTTTCGCTACATCAAGTGTAATATGTTTTCCTTGCTCATTTGTATTCGTAGGGATTTCCCACTTATGTAAAATTTCACCGTATACATTAATAAATGCTAATTTAATCGTTGTACCACCAAGGTCAACACCAACTAACCATTTCTCTTCCATGTTACTTACCTACCTTTATCTAATTCTTATTTAGCTCTTTTTGAATTTCTTGCTTCAATAAAAATAAAGCTGTTTGATAGTCTTGTGAATCGATTAGCTGTGATTGATTTAATTCACGCAATTCATCTTGCATTAATTGTAAATCTGCAATTCGATCTCCCGTATAAATAATCGTACCAAATTTCTTTAGCAATTGCTGAATATCATATATAGATAACATTTCATCACCCTCTATGCTCACTTACTATAAAAAATTATAATAAGAAAACGTTCACATATTTTATTATAATCAAGAAGAAAAAGTCTCGTCAATTTTTATTTGTCTATACAAGCCCATTTTTAACCATTGTTCCTTTTTCTGTAATAATTTTTTCTATATTTTTATCAAACGGCTCTATTGGAATATGGTCTACCATTTGAAAACTATAAGCTAATGATAGCGTTTTCCCTTTATAATGCATGAGATAACGATCATAATAGCCACCACCATATCCAATCCGTTCTCCTCGCTCTGTATAAGCTACACCTGGTACAATTTGAAGGTCAATTTCATCTGCATTCACTTCTTCCGTAAGCGCTGGAATTGGCTCACGTAAATTCATATACACTGTTTCCAATTGATCAAAATTACTAATTTGCCTAAAGGACATTGTTCTTGTTTCTTTATTACACTTCGGAACAACAACTTTCTTTCCTTCTTCCCAAGCTTTTTCGATAATAGGATATGTATTCACTTCATTTTCCATTGAAAGAGTGATTCCAATTGTTTTAGCTTCAGCCCACTCTTTTTGTGCATACAACGAACATGCAATTTGCTCTGATAAAGTTGTATACCGTTCTTTTGATAAAGAATTCATGTGCTCTATTATTTGTTTACGTAAACGTAGTTTCTCTTCTCTCACACATTTCCCCCCTCACAGTGATACTTTGCTCTACGATGATAGTGTATCACTTTTAAGAGAGGAATCGAATAAAAAAAGAAACAGTAGGAAAATATTCCTACTGCTTACTTTGTTTCACGGTGTAACGTAGACTTCTTGTCACGCTTGCAATACTTTTTAAGCTCGATACGCTCAGCGTTGTTACGTTTGTTTTTCTTTGAGATATAGTTACGATCTCCGCATTCTGTACATGCTAGAGTAATATTCACACGCATTCTTATTTCCCTCCAGTACTAATAACTTAAATCAGACTATACTATAATACCACTTTTAAAATAAAAATTCTACACCTTTTGATATTGTCTAATTTTTTCTATAAGATTTTTCATGTTTTCCCTTGCTATTACTGGGTTTCTAGCATGTGAATACACTAAAAATTTCGGTTGTTTTGTGTCAGAAACGATATAAGACCACTCTTTTTCGGTATATTTGAACTGTACTCCTTCAAATATGCCTTCTTCCTTCCTTTCGATATCAGCCAATAATTTCCTCATCACTTTTCCTTTTTCATTCCATGAACATACAACTTCATCACAAAGTAAATAAAGCGGCGGCGATTGCTCTACTATGCTGAGAAAGGTTTTTCCCTGCAATGCTATTAACTCGAATAATTTTCCAATTCGATATAAAATATCTCGCTTCCATCTCGCTTGAAACGATTTTTTTTCATCCTGCGTATAAAATAGAAGATAACATTCTCCTAATTTCAAAGACATTGGGTAAATATTTCCTGCCGATTCCAGTAATAAATCTGGAATATCAATCTCTTCAAAATCCGTCCCTTGGTAAATATTACTATGATTATCATATAACTCGAAATAATTTCCTTGCTCTGAAAACATAAGCGCCATATTTGCTTTACTTGATTTCATCAAAGCTTTCACATGATCCTTTTGTTCGCCCGCATAAATCCACGTAACTGTGCATCCGAGCCTTTGCAAAAAGAGCATAAGCAAATGTTGTAACATATCATTTCTCTTATTAATAAGAAGATGGAACTTCTGTTTTTTTATTTTCTCAATATCAATACGCTCTAATACAGCCTCTATATAATTATGTAAAGAAACGTGTACTAGCTTATTCCGCCCCATTTCCTTCTCACATACGTAATAAAACGACTCAGACATATATACTTGTTCTATCGCTTTTTGCTGCTTATACGTTAACTGTGCCCCATCCTTACCATACAACTTTATAACAATCTCTTTTTCTTTTTCCGCTTGAATGAAAACCCCGCCCGCACATTGCAAATCTTGAATGCTGTACTGAAAAAGTGATTCGTTCATTTCTTTGCATTCCATCGTATGAATCCCAATACCATGAATGGCATGAAGAAAAAGATTTTTATAAGAAGTCGTTTCTATATGTTCTTGACTCCCGATTAATATACTTTCCCCTTTTGTAAAAAGAGATCCGTACGCCATCGCAACCTTTACAATAAATTGAGGGGTGATTTCAACGTTCCCTCTTCCTACAATGCGGCTTTTTTGCAACCATCCTGCACTCTTCTCACTTTCTTGAACACCAGCCGATCCTACTACCGAATGACTATCAATCGCCTTATATGGCCATAGTTTTCCCTTTTGCTTAATTACCGTACTTTTCCCTATATGACAATGGTCCGCTACAATGCTTTTTTGAAACAATGTAACATCATCTTCCACCATTGTATGTTCTCCTATTGTCGTTTCTAGTAACTCACAATATTTCCCAATGTGCGCATTTGCAAAAATAATACTTTTTTGAAGATGAGAATAACTCGAAACAATACTATTTTTCCCGATAATAGAGTACGGCTCAATTACAGCCCCGGCACCAATTTTTGCTCCTTCTCCAATAAAAGAAGGGCCGTGAATTTTCGTTCCTTTTCCAATCGTTACCCCTTCTCCCATCCATACCATCGGTAATACTTCCGTATATGGGATAGGTACTTGCAATTTTTTCGTTAACAAATCAAATTGTGCTTGTCGATATTGATCAAATGTACCGATATCTAACCAGTAACCTTCTGACAAATATGCAAATAATGCGTTCTTATTTGCCAATAACGGAAACACATCTTGACTAAAATCAAAAAATTCTCGGGGCGGTATGTAAGAAAAAATTTCTGGCTCCATAATATATATACCTGTATTCACAATATTAGAGACTACTTCATTCCAACTCGGTTTTTCTATGTATCGTGTAACCTCTTGTTCTTTGTTCATTACAACTAAACCAAATGAGAGTGGATTTTCTACTTCCTTTACAAACATAGTTACCATTCTTTTCTTTTGTTCATGAAACGTAATTCCTTCTGATAATTGAAAATCAGTTAACGCATCCCCACTTATGACAACAAACGGTTCATCCAAAAATTTTTCCGCTTGTTTAATACTCCCTGCAGTTCCAAGCGGTGGAGAGTCTTCAAAGTAGTACAAGTTAACGCCCCATTTGCTACCGTCACCAAAATATTGCTTAATAGCCGCACTCATATACTGAACAGTAATGGCAATCTCACGTATACCATGCTGACGCAATAATTCAATGTTGTATTCTAAAACTGGCTTTTCTAATAATGGCAACATCGGCTTTGGAGTATTACATGTTAATGGTCTAAGGCGTCGTCCTTTTCCTCCAGCTAAAATAACCCCCTTCATATACTTCAGCCTCCACTTATATAATGTTCAGTAACTTCATATACGATATGTATATTATCTACCCAGCATTAACTAGCAGTATAAAATAAAGTGAAACTTTAATCAGTGGGGGTTTTCTTCCTCCCCTACTGATTATTAGCCTTGACCAATCGGGCCGGCAGGCAGTAAAGTTCCCCTTATATACATTCACCTTTCAACAACTTAAGAAAGCGCTTACTATTAATTTTTAAAATATTACTTAATAAGCGAATAACATATACGCCCTATTTTTTCCATTATATTATGATACATCTTATCATCATAAACTAAAGGAAACAACGAGCTTTTTTTGTCATGTTTTGACTAAAAAAAGCAGGTGATGTTTCACCTGCTTTTTTCTTTATTCATTTAATAAGTAATGCTTTCCCTTTACTAAATAAAAAACATTTTCAGCAATATTTGTAATATGGTCTGCTACACGTTCGATATATCTCGCTACAAAGGATAATTGTGTAATTTGTGTAATTGCTTCTGGTTGTTCTGGAACTGAAGATATAAATTCACGAATCGCTTTCCCATATATTTCATCAACAGAATCATCCATTTCGGCAATTTGTTTCGCAAAAGTTAAATTTTCTTGCTCATATGCATCTAGCGCTAACTGTAACATCTTATTTGCAATCGCAAACATCTCATCAAGATTGTGCAAACTAACAGACACGTCTTTTTCCCCGAGACGAATGGTTGATTTCGCAATATTAACAGCATGATCTGCAATCCGTTCTAAATCTGTCGCTGTTTTAATTGAAATGAAAATCCTTCTTAAATCACTCGCTACAGGTTGCTGCTTCGTAATGAGCATAAGCGCAAGATCATTTATTTCCTCTTCTAAATTATCCATACGATAATCACCATCTATTACCTCTAACGCTTTCTCTACATCCTTTTTATGAAGCCCTTCCATAGCAAGCAATAAAGCTTCTCTCGCTAGTTCACCAAGCTCAATCACCTTTTGCTGTAACGTTTTTAAATCACATTGAAATTGTTCTCGTACCATTGTTTCTTCCCCCTCAATATTATGTACCACTATATATAACTCTCCTACCTAGCCTACTTATAATAAACCTTAAGATAGGAGGAGTATTACTTCTCCTATCTTAAATAAGGTAAAAATAAGAAATACCCTCTGTTAAGAGGGTATTTGCTCTTAGCCTTGCTAGCGACATCAACCGAATCGGCCTGTAATATAATCTTCTGTACGCTTATCTGAAGGTGTCGTAAATAATTTATTTGTATCTGTATACTCTACAACTTCTCCACTTAAGAAGAAAGCAGTTTTATCTGAAATACGCGCAGCTTGTTGCATGTTATGCGTTACGATAACGATACTAAAATCTTTCTTTAACTCTTGAATTAATTCTTCTACTTTTAATGTTGAAATTGGATCTAGTGCTGATGTTGGCTCATCCATTAAAATAACGTCTGGTTCAATCGCTAAACAACGTGCAATACATAGACGCTGTTGCTGTCCACCAGATAAACCGTATGCATTATCATGCAAACGATCTTTTAACTCATCCCAAATCGCTGCTCCACGTAAACTTTTTTCAACAATTTCATCTAACGTTTTCTTGTCGCTAATCCCATGAATTTTCGGGCCATATGCTACATTTTCATAAATAGATTTTGGAAATGGATTTGGTTTTTGGAACACCATTCCTACATGTGTTCGTAATTCTTCAACTGGATATGATTTATCAAATATATTGCGCTCTCTATATTCAATTACGCCTGTAGTTCGCACGATTGGTACTAACTCTACCATACGATTTAATGTTTTTAAGTACGTTGATTTACCACAACCACTTGGCCCGATAATTGCTGTAACTTCATTCTCATGAATACTTAAGTTGATATCTTTTAAAGCATGGTCTTCTCCATACCATAAATTTAAGTTTTTCGTATCAAATACTACTTTCTTTGGCGCAGTCTCGATTTTCTCCTCGTTTTTCACCTGTACATTTACTACTGTTGCTACCATTTGAATTCCCCTTTCATCCATTTCCAACTTATTTTCGATTTCGTAACCATAGGACAACTATATTGATCAAGAGCAACAAACCTAACAAAACAATCATCCCAGCAGCTGCTACATACTGAAATTCTTCCTGTGGTCTACTCATCCAATTAAAAATTTGAATTGGTAAAACTGTAAATCTATCAAACATACTAAACGGAACATAATTTGCAAATGCAAGTGCCCCGATAACTAATAACGGTGCCGCTTCTCCAATCGCTCTTGATATCGCTAACGTACAACCTGTTATAATTCCTGGGAACGCATATGGCAATACAACTTGATACATCGTTTGCCACTTCGTAGCACCTAACCCGTAAGAAGCTTCTAATAATGACCTCGGTACAGATCGTATCGCTTCTTGACTCGCTACAACAACTGTCGGTAAGACGAGTAAGCTCATCGTCAGTGCCGCTGCAATAATACTCTCACCTAAGTGAAGAGCGTATACAAAAATGGTTAAGCCGAGTAATCCAAATACGACGGAAGGTACTCCCGCTAACGTTTGATTATTAATTTCTATTACCTTTTTAAATATAGATTCCTTCGCATATTGCTCTAAATAAAGAGCAGTTCCGACCCCAAATATAAAGGAGAGTGGTATAACAATACTCATAAATAATATTGTTCCTGACAAAGCTGCAACAATCCCAGCTTCTTTCGGATTACGCGAAGCGAAGTTTGTAAAGAAATCTAACGAAAGGTAACTGACACCTTTTTCAAAAATTTGAAAAAGCAAAATAAGCAGGATTACTATCGAAAACAAAATTGCCATATAAAATAACAATTTGTAAATTCGATCTTTTAAAAAACGTGATGCCATATTTTCTTGTATTTTTTTATGATTCAACATGCGCATATTATGTCACCCTCCTAAAGCGGCGCATAATAAACTGCGAAATGATGTTCATTATAAAAGTAAACAAGAATAACATTGCGCCTACAGCGTACATGCTGTAATAAGTAATTGTTCCATGCGGAGCATCACCTAAACTCACTTGCACAATATAAGCTGTTAACGTTTGAATAGAGTGTGTCGGATCGAGAGATACGTTCGGTGTGGACCCTGCTGCAATTACAACGATCATCGTTTCACCGATTGCTCTTGAAGCAGCTAATATAATCGCTGCCATAATCCCTGCGAAAGCTGAAGGAAACACGACTTGTTTTACCATTTCAAACCGAGTTGCTCCAAGTGCTAACGAAGCTTCTTTCGTCCCTTTCGCTACAGCTCTCATTGCATCTTCAGACAGAGATGCAATTGTCGGTATCATCATAAAGCCAATAACAATACCTGGACTAATCGCATTAAAAAACTGTAAATCTGGTATAATCCGCTGTAAAAGCGGTGTGACAACTGTTAATGCAAAAAAACCATATACAATCGTCGGGATACCTGCTAATAGTTCTAACATCGGTTTTAATACTTTTCTTACACTGTTTGAAGCATATTCACTTAAAAATACGGCACACGCTAAACCGATAGGAATTGCTACGAACATAGCAATTGTTGTTACAAGGAACGTTCCACATATAAGTGGTAATATACCGAATTTAGGATCTTCAAAAAAAGGTAACCATTCTTTCTCTGTCAAAAAGGAGAGCAATGGTATTTTTTGAAAAAACATCATTGTTTCATTTGCCAGCGTAAAAATAATTCCAAGTGTCGTCACAATAGACACACTAGCAATTATTTTTAGTAATAATGGAACGATTTGATTGATTCGCTGCGTTTTTTTTCTTTGTTTTGTATTTCTCTCAATCAAATGTTGTACAGAAAATGTAATTTGACTTTTGTCATTATGAGCCAAAGATGAAAACCCCTTTCCACCCTGACATTACCTTTTTATTTCTGTTAACATCCGCAGCTGTTCATTGTATTTTTCTTTTGGTAATTTTACATATCCTACCTCTTCAGCAAGATTACCAACATGCTGAATCATAAACTCAACATAATTCGCTACATTCATTTTATTTCGGATAGATGCATCATTTACATAAGCAAATAGCGACCTAGATAATGGCTTATATTTACCTGATTGAATCGTATCTTTCGTCGGAAGTACACCATCCACTTTTATTGCTCTCACCTTATCTCGATTGGCCATATAATAAGCATATCCTACAAAAGCAATGGCATTTTTATCATTCATTACCCCTTGCATAATAACTTGATCATCTTCAGACAAAGAGACTTTTTTTACAATGCGATTATTTTGTAAGATGACGTTTTGAAAATAATCATACGTACCAGAGTCTACACCTGGCGCATAAAACTTCACCTGTTCACGTGGCCATGAAGAATGAATTTGTGACCATCGCTTTTCGTTTCCATCTTCACTCCATAATAGACGTAACTCGTCTACCGTCATATTGTCTACCCAAGTATTTTCGCGATTCACAACGATCGTAAGACCGTCGTAAGCAACTTCAAATGGTGTAAACTGAATGGAGTTTCTCTTCATTTCATTTTCTTCCACTTGTTTCATTACTCTCGAAGCATTATTTATATCGACTTCTCCTTTACTGAAACGATTAAATCCTCCTCCTGTTCCAGAAACACTGATGGAAATTTTCACGCTTGGATGCACCTTTGTATATTCCTCCGCTACCGCTTCTATAATAGGAAAAACCGTTGAGGATCCATCAACTCTCACTTCTCCCATTTCATTCGCAGCAAATGCAGTAGACGTGCCAACATAAAAGAAACATGTTGACAGTATGAAAACTTTAATTGATGCACTTATCCATTTCACGTGTTCTTCCTCCTAGAAGTAACCGGAAATAACAGGATTACAGATATAAGAATACTGCTAAACTATTAATTCGGTTTTAATTGTTTGTAAAAGTTTTGTAAAGTTCCACAAGAATCAACATTAGGTAAATTATTAATCCGTAGCCACTGTTCATCTTCACTGAGGATTGGTCCATAACTTCCATAGTGAATGCATACGTATTATTTGCAAGGTCCCTTAAAATTCCGATATGATCTGCTTGTCCACTTTATTAAAACGTATGCATGAATCAAAAAAAAAGCACACTATCTTTTCAGATAGTGTGCTTTTTTTACAACTTTTTTATTCATCATCTTGCTTTTTATTTTTCTTATCTATTTCCTCTTGTGTAGCTTCGCCATTTTCTACCTTTTTCAAATCAAAGTACGCGTCCATAATGTCACGACTAATATAACCGTTAATACCTGATTTATCATCTACCCAAGGTACAACAACAGAAAATGCTACTTCAGGGTCTTCAAGTGGCGCATAACCTACTAATGTTAAGTTATATGTTTCTTTACGCTCACCGTTTGCTTTTCTACCAATCTCTTTATCTCCGCCATACACAGTTTGAGCTGTACCTGTTTTACCAGCAGCTTTATAGGATGCGCCTGTAAAGTATTTCGCAGCTGTACCACCAGACTCATTAAATACTTGTCTAAATCCTTCCTGAACACGTTTAATTTGTGATTCAGGCATATCAATACGGTTTAGTACTTTTGGTTCCATTGAATGAACGACTTTTCCAACTTCGCCTTGTTTCGCTTCCGGTTGACGAATTTCCTTTACAACTTGCGGCTGCATACGGTAACCACCATTTGCAATTGTTGAAACATACTGTGCTAATTGAAGTGGTGTGTACGTGTCATACTGCCCAATTGATAAATCTAATAAGAAACCTGGCTGATTTCCTCTACCTGTTTGACCCGCAGATTCATTTGGTAAATCGATACCTGTTTTTACACCAAGTCCAAACTGCCCGAAATAATAACGCATCGTATCAAATGCTTTTTGTGGTATATCTAACGTACCACCTCTTACATATGGAACACCTGCGATATTCATCGCTGTTTTAAACATATATACGTTAGAAGACATTTTTAATGCTGTTAAATCATTAATGTATCCCATCGTCTTCCAAGAAGATTTTTGTGGCGTTCCCTTTAATCTGATTGGTTCATCAAGTTGAACTGAACCTGGTTGAATGGCACCTGTCTGATACCCAGTAAGTACTGTCGCACCTTTTACAGTTGATCCCATCGGATAAGAACTTGTCATCGTTCCTAATGCGAAATCTTGCACTTTCGTTTCACCATTTTCTTCTACTAACTGTTTCCCTGCCATAGATAAAACTTCACCATTTTTTGGATTCATCATTACAACGAATGCACGATCTAAAAGAGGTTGTCCCCCTTTATATCTCAATAAATTTTTCGTGATAATTTCTTCTACACGCTTTTGTAATTCCATATCAATTGTTAAATTCAGATTGTTACCACTTTGCCCTTTTGATACATTAATCGTTTCTAAAATATTACCGTTTTTATCTGTAATATTTCTCACTTCCGCTTTATTACCGTGCAAACTATCTTCATATTGCTGCTCAAGATAACTTTTCCCTACGCGGTCATTTCGATTATAATCACGAACAAGATAGTAATCTAGTCTTTCTCTCGGTAAACCTTCATCAGACGTTGACACGCCGCCAAGTACACTTCGGAATAAATCATCATAAATATACTTTCGATCCCAATCAACATTCGTATCTACACCCGGTAATGCTGCTAGATTTTCACTAATAATCGCATATTCTTGTTCTGTAGCATCCTTTTTAATGACTTGTGGTGTCATCGCATATCCGCCGTCCATTTTGCTTTTAATCGCTAGCACTTCTAAATCTTTTGCGGATAATTGATTCACTTCTTCTTCTGTCACGCGATTTCGTTGACGCTCATCTAATTCTTTATCGTCAATTTTTTTATCTTTAAACTCTTGACGATCTTTTTTCGTAATTTTTTCTTGCGCTTCTTCTTTATGAATAGCAAGCCAATAATCTTTTTTATCGCGATCTGTTAATTTATCTGTCGGTACTTCAATCAAATCTGCTAATTTTTTCGCTGTTTCTAAGCGAGCCTCTGCAGTTGATCCTTTCATTTTTGTAAATGTAATCGTACGTACAGCTGCATTATCTACTACAGCTCGCCCATAACGGTCAAATATTTTCCCACGTGGTACAGGATTACTTATCGTCGAGTTTTCTTTCCTCTCCACTTCATTCTTATATTCCTCACCGCGAACAATTTGTACATAACCAAGCCTTACAATAACCGCGGAGAACATTAAAAACACGCAGAAAAACAGCACGTTTAACCGAAAAGGAACGTGAGTCTTTTTCTTTTGTTGTTTCTGCTTCTTGCCCATACAAACCCCCTCTACCAACAGCTATGTAATTTGAAAGGGACACCTTCATACAGGTGTCCTCACTGCTGTCTTACATCTTTTTCTATTCTAGCATAAAACAAACGATAAGTTAACCTTCTGGTTCTGTTTGATTCTGCGTGGTTCCTTGCGCTACGACACTTGTGTTCCCTGCATTTCCTTCATCATATTTGACATTTTTAACTGCAAAATAAATAAGAAAATGTCCAGCACCTAAAATACATAGTAAGACAGGTAAACTCTTTTCAGGCGGAAAGAATAATACAGCACATAAAAAACTTAAAACTGAACAAATTCTCCCGGCATTTAACCATAATTCTCGGACAACAACATACTCTACACGCCACTCTCTCGCATTTTTCGCTCTACCAATTACATCATATGTCATCGATCCATATGGAACGAGTAAAATAGGGTATGCAATCGCAATGCATGCTGCATAAATAAGTAATTTTGTGTATGTAACATTGAATATAACTAAAAATACAACAGCATATAAAATAATGCCTCCAAGTAAAATTGCTTTTTTTCGCCACTCTTTCTTTAACATACGGGCAACTAAATAGTAACATACAAATGATACAGCAGAATTTACTAAGCTATATTTCCCTAATGCAAGCTCACTATCGGTTGCTAAGTACACATATACTGAAATAACAAAAATGAATGTCCCCTCTCTCAATCCTTGGAAAAAATGAGCACGTGTAATTCTCCCCCAATTTTTATCAATCCGTCGCTCTTTCAAAACTTGTGTAACCTCATAACGACCTTCACATTCTCTCTTAGATACAAAAAAGCTTAAAACGACAGCAATTGCAAATAACAATAACGAGAGAAAGAATATGACCGTATAACCACTCCACTTCTCCATACGTGAAATTGTGTATCCAGCTGCTATCGGTCCAATCATGCCAGAGAAGGATGTAAGAAGCCCAAGAAACCCGTTAAAGAAATCTCTTGTTTCTGGTTCTGTAATCTCAAATGTTAATAAGTTAAACGCGAGCCAGTAAAAACCATATCCGACTCCTAAAAGAGCCCCCATTAATAAAATATAGTGAGAAGCGCTTTTCCCCGCTACTAAAACAACGATAAAAAAAATCGCTAACGTGCCTACGCCTATTCGTAACAAGATCGAGCGATCAATACGCTTCGCTAATTTCCCACCTATAAGAAATGTGAGGGGCTGCAATACAACGCTGGCCAAATTATACAAGCCGAGATTCACATAATTTTGTGTTTGTTTCCATAAATAAATGTTAACAAACGTATTCGATAAAGAAATTGCGAGCGTGTATAAACCTCCAATAAGGAGTAATAACACTAAATCCCGATTCACTTCAACGTCACCAATTATATGTTTCCACTTCATACACAACTCTCCTTTACTTCATGTTCTAGTCTTCCAAAGACAAGCTCAATTATGTAAAAGGAAAGCATAGAAAAAAGCTAGGAGCATTCTCCTAGCTTTTTCTATCGTTATTACAATTATTTTGCTTCTTGGTAACGTTTTTCAGCAGCGTTCCAATCTACAACGTTCCAGAATGCACCGATGTAGTCTGGACGACGGTTTTGATAATTTAAGTAGTAAGCATGTTCCCAAACATCTAAACCGATAACTGGAGTTTTACCTTCAGTTAGAGGAGAATCTTGGTTTGGCGTGCTTGTTACTTCTAACTCACCATTATTTACTACTAACCAAGCCCAACCAGAACCGAAGCGAGTTGCGCCAGCTTTTGCGAATTCTTCTTTGAATGCATCGAAGCTACCGAATTTCGCTTCAATTGCAGTTGCAAGTTCGCCTACTGGTTGTCCGCCGCCGTTTGGAGATAAGATTGTCCAGAAGAATGTGTGGTTAGCATGTCCGCCACCATTGTTACGTACTGCTGTACGGATTGCTTCTGGTACTTCGTTTAAGTTTGCAACTAATTCTTCTACGCTTTTGTCAGCTAATTCTGCATGACCTTCTAAAGCAGCGTTTAAGTTTGTGATGTACGTGTTATGGTGTTTTGTATGATGGATGTTCATTGTTTCTTTGTCAAAGTGAGGCTCTAAAGCATCATACGCATAAGGTAAATTTGGTAATTCGTGTTTTGCCATTGTTATATTCCTCCCAGTTTATGTATTGCCACTTAAGTGACATACAACTACATTCTACCCTAATTGCCATAGGGTGCAAACAAATAAATCACATTGTCTTGCTATCATTAAAGTAGCAAAATTCCCACTTCTTTTCAATTAAAATGCTCATATATTTCATAAAAAAAGCTCCCTTCTACAAGGAAGCTTCCTACTGACATAATAAACATGTGAAATGGATATGGACCCTGTAGGACTCGAACCTACGACCGGACGGTTATGAGCCGTCTGCTCTAACCAGCTGAGCTAAGGGTCCACAATTATGTATGTAATAATACATCAAATAAAGGAATTCCTATCGGATATATCCTTTAAGAAATGTAAGATAAATTTACCATATAGAAAAGAAAAGTGTCAATTGTATTTTTCTCATTTAAAAGAAGAAAATTAATAAAAAGAAATTTAGTTATCTCTACTATATGTAAATATAATATATCTTGAGATTCCCTAGATTCCTACGTTACAATGATTTTATACATACATAAAGGAAGTGAATCTATGTCCATATTTACCCAATTAGTCAAAAGCGTATATTCGCCTAAAGATATGGCGCTATTCCGTTTTCAAAAAATCGGAAAAACCATTTTGTATATTATGCTACTTTGTCTAATCACTACTATTCCAAGAACATTCTTTTACGGTAGCTTTATCCAAGATAGTGTTACTATGGTAAATCAAGCAATTGAAAAAGATTTACCTGATTTTAAAATCGAAAATGGTGAACTAAAAGCTGATATTGAACAACCTATTCAAAAAGAAGAGGGAGATGCTCTTTTCGTATTTGATCCAAATACAACAGATATCGAAAAGTATCAAAATAAAACTGGTTTATTTATTTTAAAAGATAAAGTAGTTTCTATAGGAAATGGCCAGACGCAAACATACTCCTACAATGATTTATTAGGGACATCTCTTGAGAAAAAAGATTTGCAAGATTTCATTTCTGTATTCGATAGTATTTATCCAATTTTACTAGCTGTTATCGGAGTGTTAGTATATCTATTCCAATTGTTCATTACTTTCTTAGGAATTACTTTACTTGCGTTTATCGGTTCTGCTATGAGTGGTCAACGTAAATTATCTTATAAGCAAGTATGGACGTTAACTGCCTACAGCTACACAATTCCAACCATCTTCTTTATGATTATGGATTTATTCAAAATCGTTGTACCTGGCTCAACATTCATTTATATCGCAGTTGTTTTAATTGTTCTATACTTAACAATTAAAGAAGTTCCAAAACCGAACGAAAAAAATGCCTAAATAGGCATTTTTTTTTTGGACAAGCATATATTCCTAGCAAAGGAGTGAAGAATATGAAGAGATTAGGTATATTCTTATTCGTGCTTGTTCTTGGTTATATATTTTATTACGATATAAAAATCGGCACTTTACCGATGTTAAGTTCATATAAAAAGACAAATGCGGCCGAAACGATAAAACAAGAAAGTACAAATACAAAACAAAAGAAAGAAAACAAAGCGGAAAAAGAAACAGATGTCACTTATAAAACAATTGAAGTCAAAACAGGTGATACGGTTCTTTCCATTACAGAAGCGATTAATAAGAAGAAAATTCCTTCTATCGAAAAAGTAATTGATGATTTTAAACAATTAAATAAAAATACACCTGCTACAAAAATACAACTTGGAAAGTCTTATAAATTCCCGTTATATCAATAAGCAATCACTTAATCCTTGTCAATTACATAAAGGCGCTGATACAATAGTAAAAGTGAAACCGAGCACTTCGGTTTCTATAGCCCTGTATCACGTATACTATCATTGATATAAGGGACTAAATAAGAAACTTCTTTTATAAGGAGAGCGATCTATTCGTGAATGAAATGACTCATCGTACAAAAACACGTCCAGTTAAAGTCGGTAATTTAACAATTGGCGGTAATAATGAATTAATTATACAAAGTATGACAACAACAAAAACACATGATGTTGAAGCAACAGTTGCTGAAATTAAACGTTTAGAAGAAGCTGGCTGCCAAGTCGTGCGTGTTGCTGTTCCAGACGAACGCGCAGCAAATGCTATTGCTGATATTAAAAAACAAATCAACATTCCACTTGTTGCTGATATTCATTTTGATTATCGCCTTGCTTTAAAAGCAATTGAAGGCGGCATTGATAAAGTACGTATCAATCCAGGTAACATTGGTCGTCGCCATAAAGTAGAAGCTGTTGTAAATGCAGCAAAAGAACGCGGCATTCCAATCCGTATCGGTGTAAACGCAGGTTCATTAGAGCGTCACATTTTAGAAAAGTACGGATACCCAACTGCAGATGGTATGGTTGAGAGCGCCCTGCATCACATTAAAATTTTAGAGGACTTAGATTTCCATGATATTATCGTATCTATGAAAGCCTCTGATGTTAACTTGGCAATTGAAGCATACGAAAAAGCTGCACGTGCTTTTGATTATCCACTACATTTAGGTATCACAGAATCTGGAACGTTATTTGCCGGAACTGTAAAAAGTGCCGCTGGTCTTGGAGCAATCTTAAGCAAAGGCATCGGGAATACACTACGTATTTCATTAAGTGCTGACCCAGTTGAAGAAGTAAAAGTTGCGCGTGAACTATTAAAGTCATTCGGCCTTGCATCTAATGCAGCAACACTTATTTCTTGTCCAACTTGCGGTCGTATTGAAATTGATTTAATTAGCATCGCTAACGAAGTGGAAGAGTACATTTCTACACTACAAGTACCAATTAAGGTTGCAGTACTTGGCTGCGCTGTAAATGGTCCTGGTGAAGCTCGTGAAGCTGATATCGGTATTGCCGGCGCGCGCGGAGAAGGACTATTATTCCGCAAAGGGCAAGTCGTTCGTAAAGTACCAGAAGAAATAATGGTAGAAGAACTGAAAAAAGAAATCGACGTAATTGCTGCTGAAATGGCTGCTGAACGAGAAAAAGAAAAAGAAACACAAGAACAATAAAAAGAAGGTTGCCCACAACATTTGTGAGCAACCTTCTTTTCTACGTAAAAAAGCTCGTCAGTTATAGAACTAACGAGCTTTTACTTTGCACATTTTGGACAACGTCCGTATATTTCAAACTTATGACCTGTTACTTCATAACCATTAAAATCTTTATTCATAAAATCCATCGGGCAAGAAGTAATCTCTTTCGTCCCTCCGCAATCTAAACAAATAAAATGATGATGATGTTCCATAATAGAACATGTAAAACGAAAATGTTTTTCACCGTTTAATTCCGTTTGTTCTAAAACACCGATTTCAGCAAACACCGTTAAGTTACGATAAATCGTGTCAAAGCTAAGACCTGGATAATCATCCTTCATATGCTCTAAAACGTCCTTCGCCGTTAAATAACGATTGTGAGCTGCAAATAACCTGAGCATTTCTTCCCTTTTCCCAGTATGTTTGTATCCTTTATCTTTCATTAGGCGTAAAGCTTCTGTTAGATTCATATCTATCCCTACTTTATGCAGTTTTTTTCTTCTTCCATAAAATCGCACCAATTAAAATAAGAACTGCTATCATAACAATTGTACCACCTGGTGCTAAATCAAGTTGATACGAAGCAAACATTCCACCAATTACTGCAATTTCACCAAATAAAATGGAGAAGAAAATTGTTTGTTTAAATCCATTCGCAATACGAATACTTGCTGCAACTGGTAACGTCATTAATGATGATACGAGAAGAACCCCCACTACACGCATTGATACCGCAATGACAAGCGCAACCAATATAATGAAAATAAAGTGAATCCACTTTGCACTCAAACCGGTTGATACAGCGTATTCTTCATCAAACGATAGTAAAAATAACTCTTTGTATAATAAAGTAATCGTTACAATAACAACAATTGCTACAATGCCGATAATTATTAAATCCGTACTTGTTACAGCACTTACACTACCAAATAAATAACTAAATAAATCTGTGTTAAACCCATTTGCAAGTGAAATAAAAATAACGCCAATCCCCATTCCTGCTGAAAGAATAATTGGAATTGCTAATTCTTGATAATGTTTATATACAGTACGTAGTTTTTCAATAAGTAACGCCCCACCAATAGAAAAAATCATCCCCATATATAACGGATTTAAAAATCCCCCTGTGAAAATTGTTTTTTCTAGTAGTAAACTTGCAGCAATACCCGATAATGTCACGTGGCTTAATGCATCCGCAATAAGCGACATGCGGCGAATGACAACAAATACACCTATAAGCGGTGCAACAAGTCCTATTAAAATTCCTGCATATAAAGAGTTACGTAAAAAGTCATATTGTAAAAAATCTTGTATCATTATATCCTCCCGTGATGCTCATGCTCGTGTTCTAAACGATGAACATGGTGTCCATATAAGACGGACATTTCTGCATCTTCTAACTCTCGGAACTTTTCTACATTTCCATGGAAATGTAAATGTTTGTTTAAGCATGCAACATGTGTTACTTTCTCGGTAACAGCTCCCATATCATGCGTAACGAGAATTAATGTGATTCCTAGCCTTTTGTTTAAATCCTCTAATATCTCATAAAAACTTTCTACATTCTTCACATCAATTCCAACAGTGGGCTCGTCCAAAATAAGTAATTCAGGATCACTAACGAGCGCACGAGCAATAAATACGCGCTGTTGTTGTCCACCAGAAAGTTCTCCAATATTACGCCCTTGAAACTCACTCATTCCTACATCAGCAATCGCTTTTTCTACCTTTTTCTTATCGTTTTTCGTAAAAAAGCGAAACAGCCCTTTTTTCGAAACGAGTCCCATTGACACAACTTCAAACACAGTTGCCGGAAAACCAGAATTAAAGCTATTTGCCTTTTGCGACACATAACCAACTTTGTTCCATTCTTTAAACTTCTTACTATCAACACCAAACAAACGAATGCTTCCCTGTTTTGGCTTTAAAACGCCTAATAAACATTTTAGCAAAGTGGATTTCCCTGAACCATTTGGCCCAACTAAACCTAAAAAAGCTCCCTTCGGAACTTGCAAATTTATATCTTCTAACACATTTCGATCTTCATATCGAAATGACAATCCTTCTATTTCTAATATATTGTTCATAGCATCTCACCTATTTTAATTCAGAATGATTCCGATTTATATCTATTTGAATTATAGTACAGCTTATTATAGTTGTAAACCAATCTGCCTAAAATATATCTACTTTTTCAAGAAACCTTACTATTATAACAAAAAGCAGAGAAAAATTCTCTGCTTTCAAAAGATATTATAATTAATTTTTTAGTGAATAGCCGATTTAAACTTACCACCATTTGTCTCTTGTGTACTCATAATCGTAACAAACGCATTCGCATCAATTTCATACACAATTGATTTTAACTTTGTCACTTCTAGACGTGTTACCACTGCATAAATAACTTCTTTTTCTTTATCCGTGTAACCGCCTTTCGCTACAAGCTTTGTAGTTCCACGACCAAGACGATGCAAAATCGCATTTGATACTTCCTCATATTGATCTGATACAATTAAAACAGCTTTCGTTTCATCTAAACCTTGAATGACTGTATCAATTGTTTTGAATGCAATGTAGTACGTCATAACAGAATACATCGCTTGTTCAACACCAAATACAAATGCTGCCCATGCAAAAATGAATAAGTTCACAAACATTACAAATTCGCCTACGGAGAAAGGTAATTTCTTCGTTAATAAAATACCCATAATTTCTGTTCCGTCCATTGATCCACCATGACGAATAACGAGCCCTACACCAAGACCTAAAATAAGACCACCAAACACTGTAGCTAAAATTGGCTCTGTTGTAAATGGCGGAACAGCATGTAACGTTGATTCAATAAACGCTAAAGCTACAATACCGAACGCCGAAGATAACATGAACGTTTTTCCAATTTGCTTATAACCCGAATACATAAATGGGATATTGAGAATAACGACCAAAGTAGAGAAACTTAACCACCAAATATTAGGAGTAAGATAATCTAATATAAGAGAAATACCAATAATTCCACCATCAATAATTTTATTTGGCATTAAAAATAATTCAATCGCTACCGCTGCGCATGCTGCTCCAAAAATAATCATAACTAAACGATACATAAGATGGATAACACTTTCTTTTCGATGTTGCTTCTGCTCCATAAGTCCTCCCTATACTCTTTTTCTATATTTTTGTCCTTATATTATAACATACGCTTCTTTTTCTCATGAAAAAAGAAGCTCTATATGAATATGTACAAGCTACGTACTCATATATTTCGATAGAAGAACGTGTGAAGGAGGATAACTCGATGAACCTCATTAAACAACTTGTAAATAAAAAATTAAATCATATTTCTACAAAGGAATTATTGAAATATAGTAAAGAATATGATGTTCCAATTACGACTGCACAAGCTGATCAAATTGTTGGACTTATGAAAGGAAAGAATATTAACATTTACGATAATGACGAACGACTAGCGCTCTTAAAACAAATAGCTCAAGTAACCTCGCCCGCTACTGCCCAACAAGTAAATACTTTATTTCAACAACTACTAAAATAAGGAGGGGATATTCCCCTCCTTATTGCTTATTGCGCTTTAATTTTCTCAAGGAGTCCTTCATCAAAAGTACCATTTTTCAGCATTTCGATTTCCAATTTATATGGCGGCTTCTTGTCCTTTTTATCTTCACCTACATATGGTGTTTCCAGAATTTTTGGTACGTGCATTAATTGCGGATGATGCACAATATGATGCAATGCTTTATAACCGATATGACCGAAACCGATATTTTCATGACGGTCCTTTCCTGCGCCGCGTACATTTTTACTATCATTAATATGAAGTACTTGTAAACGATCGATACCAACAATCTTATCAAATTCGTTTAATACACCGTCAAAGTCATTTACAATGTCATATCCTGCATCGTGCGTATGGCATGTATCAAAGCATACCGATAGTTTTTCATTATATGTTACACCATCAATAATTTTTGCAATTTCTTCAAAGCTACGGCCGCATTCTGTTCCTTTTCCTGCCATCGTTTCTAACGCAATGTTCACCGTCTGATCTGGCGTTAATACTTCATTCAGTCCTTTAATAATTTGTTGAATACCAGCGTCTGCCCCTGCACCAACGTGCGCACCTGGGTGAAGAACGATTTGTTTTGCCATACCTAATGCTGATGTTCTTTCAATTTCCATACGAAGGAAATCTACACCTAATTGGAATGTTTCTGGCTTCGTCGTATTTCCAACATTAATAATATATGGCGCATGTACGATAATCTCTTCGATACCGTTTTGTTCCATATGTTTTCTTCCTGCTTCTATATTCAATTCTTCAATTGGTTTTCTTCTTGTATTTTGCGGTGCACCTGTATAAATCATAAACGTCGTTGCACCGTATGAAACAGCCTCTTCACTTGCTGCTAATAACATTTTCTTACCACTCATAGAAACATGAGATCCAATCTTTAACATACAATCACCTCTTCAATATACAATAGATATAATGATAGCATAATTTGTAGAAATATGTAGTGAATTGTTTTTCCATTCTCCACTGATTATTATCCTCGTAAATAGCTAGATAAAAAAAGATAAGGGAAATCCCTTATCTTTTTTTATTGCTATATTTTCTTTTCACTTTGTCACGTTCTGTTGCAAGTTTACGTTTATAATTTGGTTTTACTTTTTTCGGTTTTTTAACAACTTTCGTTGCCATAACATCAAGTTCATCATTTGGTTTTTTACGGCTCTTACGACGACGACGTTCACCTAAATCCGCCCACTCATCTCCGCGTAAATCTACATGTTTAAACTCGATATGGCGTTGTTTTTCTAAACTATCTAACGCTTCTTCGTTTGCTGGATCATAAATCGTCACTGCAATACCTGAATAGCCTGCACGTGCTGTTCTTCCCACTCGGTGAACGAAGAAATCTAAATCTGATGGAAGTTCGTAGTTAATAACATGACTAATTCCTTCAATATCAATACCACGAGCTGCTAAATCAGTTGCAACAATATATTGGAATTCAAGGTCACGAATTTGTTTCATCATTTTTTTACGATCACGAGGTGATAAATCTCCGTGAATTCGTCCAACTTTTAAGCCGCGTTCCGTTAATCCGTCAGCAACTTGATCTGCCATTTTCTTCGTATTCGTGAAAACAACTGCTAAATACGGCTTAAATTGTAGCAACATTCTTTTCACTAAATCGATTTTGTTACGATGTTTAGAAGGCACTAAATAATGCTCGATATTTCCAGCCGCAACTTGTTTTGGATTGATATGAATATGCTCTGGATTCTCCATGTATTTCTTCAGAAACGGTTTTAGTTTTTGAGGAATTGTTGCAGAGAAAACTAACATTTGCAAGTTTTTAGGCATGCGTGCTGCAATCTTATCTACATCATGAATGAATCCCATATCAAGCATTAAGTCTGCTTCATCGACAATAATTGTATTTGCTTTATGAACAAACAGTGCTTGTTCTTCTACTAAGTCTTTAATACGTCCTGGTGTTCCAACTACAATATGAGGTTGTTTTTTCAACTTTTCAATTGATCGTTGTTTATCAGTTCCACCAATTAAACAACGTGCTGTAATCATTTGATCTTCCGCACAGAACTTTGTTAATTTCACGATTTCTTCGTAAATTTGTTGTGCTAACTCACGAGTAGGCGCTGTAATAACAAGTTGTACTTCTTCACGACCTGGGTTAATTCTGTTCAATGTAGGAAGTAAGTATGCATGTGTTTTCCCAGAACCTGTTTGGGATTGTCCAATTACACTTACACCTTTTTTCACGACCGGGAAAATTTTCTGTTGAATTCCTGTCGGCTCTGTAAAGCGTAGTTCACGAACTGCATCTATTAAAAATGGTTTAAAATCATACTGTGTAAAAGTTTGTTGTGTCATAAGTTACACCTTCTTTCTAAATTTCTACTGCGCGCACAAATCAGTCAAGTCTACATTATATCGAAATCTACAAGTAAAATCTATCTTTAGTTTAGGTTTTTACTTCAAAAACTAACCTTCTTCCCTCTTATTGCATATTGTATGTGTATATACCTAACTGAAGAAAGGAGGATTTCTCACATGTTTCCAAAATCCCCCATGAGGCAAATGTATCCGAATCCAGGGCAGCAACCTTATACACCATATCCAATTCCACAACTACCACCGATGGCACAAAAAAAGAAAGGATTTCTTGCTAAACTCTTTAAAAAACACGATCCAACCGAAGCTTTCATGCAAATGGTTCCGCCTTATCGACAAATGGAAGGACCGCCAATGATGCACCAGCAACCGCCACCTCAATATCGACAGCAATATCAGCAACAATACCAACACCAATACCCGCAACAATATCAACAGCAATATCAACCATACATGCAGCATCATCCCGAGCAAATGATCCCTCCTCAAATGTATGAATCAAACGAAACGCGCGGCGGTGCAGCAACTACAACCGCATCAAGTAGCGGCATCGGTAGTTTTTTTTCGAATTTAATTTCGAATCCAACTAATATGATAAATAATATCGAAAAAGTATCACAAGTCGTTCAATCTGTAAGCCCTGTCGTCGAACAGTACGGTCCCATTATGCGTAACCTACCAAGCATCGTTAAAATCCTCACCTCTGGAAAAAGTACGGAAGAAAATCCAACCGAAGATCAAACTGAAGACGTAACAGAAAAGGTTGAAGTAGCAACTCCACCTCCTCCACAAAAAAAAAGAAAAAGAAAAAAAATGGTGATTGAGCCAGTTATAGAAAAAGAAGTGCGCGAGGAGCCTGTTCAAAAAATAGCAACAAAACCAAAACTATATGTGTAACAATCCTTTGTTTTCTATCCACTCCTCCTTTATAATGTAAAAGACTATGCACAAAAGTATCTCTTGTTTAGAAGGAGAGGATTACTCATATGAAAATTGTTAAAATTTCCCCTCGTGGTTATTGCTACGGTGTTGTGGACGCGATGGTTATTGCACGTAACGCCGCATTAGATACATCATTACCAAGACCTATTTATATTTTAGGTATGATTGTTCACAACAAACATGTAACAGATGCATTCGAAGAAGATGGTATCATTACATTAGACGGTCCAAGTCGATTAGACATTTTAGATAAAATTGATTCTGGTACTGTTATTTTCACTGCACACGGTGTTTCTCCAGAAGTTAAACAGCGTGCAAAAGAAAAAGGTTTAACAACAATCGATGCCACTTGCCCAGATGTTACAAAAACACATGACCTTATTGAAGCAAAGAAAGCTGAAGGTTACCATGTCATTTATATCGGCAAAAAAAATCATCCAGAACCAGAAGGCGCAGTTGGTATCGCACCTGACATCGTTCATCTTATCGAAAGAGCCGATGATTTAAAAACATTAGAAATCCCAACGGATAAAATTTTAGTTACAAATCAAACAACGATGAGTCAATGGGATGTTCAACATTTAATGGAGGACATTCAGAAGAAATTCCCAACAGCAGAGTTCCATAAGGAAATTTGTTTAGCAACTCAAGTTCGCCAAGAAGCTGTTGCCAAACAAGCTGATGTTGCAGACTTAACAATTGTTGTTGGTGACCCGAAAAGTAATAACTCAAACCGTTTAGCACAAGTATCGCAAGAAATCGCTGGTACGAAAGCATACCGCGTTGCGGACGTAAGTGAAATCAAATTAGAATGGCTACAAGGTGTCGAGAACGTAGCTGTTACAGCAGGCGCTTCTACTCCAACACCAATTACAAAAGAGGTTATCGCTTTCTTAGAGCAATATGACCCAATGAATCCTGCTACATGGGAAAGAGTTCGAAAAGTACCGTTACAAAAAATATTACCTCGTGTAAAAGTGAAAAAAGAACAATAATAAAAACCGTTGCCTATATGAGCAACGGTTTTTATTTTTCTTATACAAATGTAAATGGATCTGTATGTAACTGCGAAGCATGAATATGTACATTCAGTTTCTTTGCATCTGCTTTTTCTTGTAATTGCTTTTGTACACCTTGCTTCATTACCTTTTCAACGTTATGTCCTGGGTCGACGATATTTAAACCGAGCATCATCGCATCATGGGCAACATGATAATACATGTCACCTGTTACATATACATCCGCACCTTTAAATTTAGCTTGATTGATGTATTTGTTACCATCGCCACCAAGTACAGCTACTTTGCGCACTTTATCATCTAATTTCCCAACAACTCGCGCACCCTTTACATCTAACGATTGCTTTACATGTTCCGCAAACTGTCCAAGTGTCATTTCTTCTTGTAAATACCCTATTTTTCCAAGCCCTAACGTTTCACCTTTGTTATCAAGTGGATACACATCATAGGCTACTTCTTCATATGGATGTGCTGTTACCATTGCTTTAATCACTTTTCGTTGTAGTGAAGCTGGAATAATCGTTTCGATTCGCACTTCTTCTACGCGCTCTAACTGTCCAGTTTCCCCGATATAAGGATTTGTCCCCTCTTGAGGTACAAATGTACCTGTACCCTCGCTATTAAACGTACAGTGACTATAATTGCCGATATGACCAGCACCTGCGTCTCCTAATGCTTTTCGTACTTCTTCTGCATGAGTTTCAGGCACAAACACAACAATTTTTTTCATTTCTTCTGCATATGTCGGTGCCAAAACTTCTGTATTTTGCAATCCTAACGCCTCAGCAAGTAAATCATTTACCCCGCCCTTAGCAACATCCACATTTGTATGTGCGGCATAGATTGCAATATCATTTTTAATACACTTTTCAATAATTTTCCCATATGCCTTATCTGTATGAATCGCTTTTAGCGGGTTAAAAATTAAAGGATGATGCGCAATAATGACATTCGCTCCTAATTGAATTGCTTCATCCACAACTTCTTCCGTTACATCTAACGCAATTAATACGTGTTGCACGGGTTTATTAAGCGCTCCAATCTGCAAGCCAATCTTATCTCCTTCCATCGCCAAATGCTTCGGATACATACTTTCAAATAACGAAATAATTTCATGGCCATTTGGAATTTTACTCATGATAAAACCTCCCCTATCATTTTCATTTTCGCTTCTACTTCCGCACGCTTCGCTTTTGTTTCTTCAGAATCAGCCGCACGTTCTAACTGCTTTAAAATATTTTGGAAGTTTTTTAATTCTCCTTCCCACTTTTCAACGAAAGCTTCACTTTTTTCTTTCATTAAAAATGGTCCCATAAATAATTCAGCCTGTTTATTTTCAGAGTAAGGAACCGTGATATTTCCTCGCTCCCCTACTAAAATCTCGTAAATTTTCCCATCTTCTTTTACGATTTTTTCATGGATAAGCTCCCATCCATTCTCAATAAACCATTCACGAATGTGATGCGCTGCAATATTCGGCTGTAAGATTAAACGTGTTACACCTTCTAATTTTTCTTTACCACTTTCTAAAATATCACGAATTAACGCTCCGCCCATTCCGGCAACCGTAATTACATCTACTTCTCCTGGCGCGATAACAGCTAATCCATTCCCTTTACGCACATCTACTTGATCTTGTAAGCCACTTTCAGCTACAGTTGCCTGCGCAGAGCGAAATGGTCCATCTACAACCTCTCCAGCAACTGCTTTAGTAGCAATATTATTTATAATTGTATAACACGGTAAATACGCATGATCCGATCCAATATCGGCAACTGTAGATCCTACTGGTATTTCACGCACAACTTCTTCTAATCGTTTTGAAAGCTTTACTTCATTCATGTATTTCCATTACTCCTTCTCTTGTCAGTCTGTCTCCATGATAATGAATTTATAGTAGTTGTTGCAAGCCTATAACAACAATTCACTTCTCTATCATTCATCGTATTTTAGAAAATATAGAAAAACAAGCCTTTTGCTTAAGCAAAAGGCTTGTCATACGGAACTTTATTTTTTCTTCGATAACCAATCAGCTACTTTAGCGGCTTGATCAGCTGGAACTATATTCGGTGGCATATTGCCTTTTCCTTTCGAAAGAATTTCTTTAATTTCATCCTTTGAAAGTTTCCCACCAATTTTTTGTAAATTAGGTCCTACCGCCCCTTGTAATTGATCACCGTGGCAGCTCGTACAGCTTTGCTTCACAATATCCTCTGGCTTGGATGCTGTTTGTGCTGGCTTCCCGCCATTTTTTGCATCAGCTAACTCTTTAGATTTATTTAGCCCCTGAAATGAAAATACAAACATAACGATAATACCCAATGCTGCAATAAGAGCGAACGGAATCAGCGGATTACGTTTCATATCTCTTCTCCCCCCTCTATACCCCTAAATAGTTAGATGATTCAGTCATTTCCATTGTACTTGAAAACGCTCTATCAGAAAAGAGTAAACTACTAATCGTTAAAAATATTCCATAAATTCAGTTTATTGTTTTTTATTGTTATATCGCTTATTATTTCGATAATTATTAACGTTTCTCATCATATTTTTCACTTTTCTACATATATTTTTGTATAGAATAAACAAAATTAATCGAAAAATCGAAAAATGAGCATTTGCAAATCAAAAGACAATTCTGTAAAATAAATTACAAGAAATTGTAATCGTTGCTGACAGCTAAAGTTTAACAAAAATTAACAAAATAAAAAAGTTTACTTCACAAAAGTGAAGTAAACTTAAAGGTAGCCTATTCTAAGAAATCCTTAAGACGCTTACTACGGCTTGGATGTCTCAATTTACGAAGTGCTTTTGCTTCAATTTGACGGATACGTTCTCTCGTTACGCCGAATACTTTCCCAACTTCTTCAAGCGTACGAGTTCGTCCATCATCTAAACCAAAACGAAGACGTAGAACATTTTCTTCACGATCTGTTAGTGTATCTAACACATCTTCTAATTGTTCTTTTAGCAATTCATACGCTGCATGGTCCGCAGGCGATGTTGCTTCTTGGTCTTCAATGAAATCACCTAAATGGGAGTCATCTTCTTCACCAATCGGTGTTTCAAGAGAAACTGGCTCCTGTGCAATTTTCAAGATTTCACGTACTTTTTCTGGAGCAAGATCCATTTCTTCACCTATCTCTTCAGGAGATGGTTCACGTCCTAAATCTTGTAATAATTGACGTTGTACACGAATTAACTTATTAATCGTTTCAACCATATGAACTGGGATACGAATTGTTCTTGCTTGGTCTGCAATCGCACGTGTAATTGCTTGGCGAATCCACCAAGTTGCATACGTACTAAATTTGAAACCTTTACGATAATCGAACTTTTCAACCGCTTTAATTAGACCCATATTCCCTTCTTGAATTAAGTCTAAGAAAAGCATACCACGGCCCACGTAGCGCTTTGCAATACTTACTACAAGACGTAAGTTTGCTTCTGCAAGACGACGTTTCGCTTCTTCATCGCCTTCTTCAATACGCGTTGCAAGTCGAATTTCTTCTTCTGCAGATAGTAAATCTACACGACCAATTTCTTTTAAATACATACGAACAGGATCGTTGATTTTAACCCCTGGTGGTACACTTAAATCATTGAGGTCGAATTCTTCTTCCGATTTTGCTATTTGGCGATTATTAGGGCCTTCGTCGTTGTCATTGTCGCCAACTAAGTCAATCCCTTGTTCACCTAAATATTCATAGTATTCATCCATTTGATCGGATTCAATTTCAAATCCATTCATGCGTTCTGCAATCTCTTCATATGTAAGAACGCCACGTTTTTTTCCGAGCTCAGTGAGTTGTTCTTTCACTTGCTCAAGGGTCATTTCAGTTTCAATTTGTTTAGAACGAGCTGGTTTGTCAGCCATCTGTTCCCCTCCTTACGCGAGATACAAACATTCATTATACTAAAAATTTATCAAAAAAGCTATTTTCTCGCTTTTTGATTTTGTAAATATGCTACATAATATTTAGCAGCCTCTACAGGATCTGTTTTTTCCATTTGTTTTATCTTGAAGATGATTTCCATCTTTTCAAGTTTTTCTTGATGACGTCTAAGCGTCTCCAAATGGCCTTGTAACACTTCTTCTGTGTATTCTGGATTAATAAATTCATCCGTCGAAATATCAGTAATAATATTTTTCAACTTTTCATCAGAGAGCCAACTTAAAAATGTTCCGACTGAAGGTTCATTTCCCTTTTCATAATATGCGTATAGTTCATATAAAATCCCTTTATGTTCTTCTGTATGAAAATCTTCTATGTGGGATTCCATACGAACGGCCACTTCTGGACTTTGCAACATATGGTAAATAATTTCTCTTTCTGCCCTTTCAAAACCTGTTAACTTCGGTTTTGTTTGAACAATTTGAGACGGCTTAGAAACCTGCTTTACTTGTTTTTGCTGTACCTTTTGTTCTTTGCGATATTGGTGCAATTGATTCAAAAGTGTTTCCATTGAATACGAAAATTCTTGCGATAATGACTTCAAATATGATTCTGCCTGCATCGCATCCTGTAACAACGATAACTCTTTTAAAACACTTTTCACATACTCTTCTTTGCCCGACTCATCTTGCAAATTTTTCCCTAAACGCAAATAATTTATTTTAAAACCAACAAAACTTATACTTGATTTCACAAGATTTTCAAAAGCAGTTGTCCCATATTGTTGCACATATTCATCAGGATCAAGCTTATCTGGCAAGGATGTAACTTTCACTTGGCAACCAACTTGCAACAATAATTGCCCTGCTTTCATCGTCGCTTCTCGCCCTGCTTTATCACCATCATAGCAAAGAACAACAGTTTCAACGTTACGTCGCAGAAGTTTTGCTTGTTCTTCAGTTAAAGCTGTTCCCATTGTCGCAACAGCTTCTTCCACACCACTTTTTACCGCAGCTAGTACGTCAGCATACCCTTCAAAAAGGACCACTTGCCCACGTTTTCTAATAAACGGCCTCGCTTGGTGGAAGTTATACAACAATTTACTTTTGTGAAAAATTGGTGTTTCTGGGCTATTTAAATATTTCGGAGTGTCATCTCCTAATGCCCTTCCACTAAACGCTATCACTTTACCTTGTAACGTATAGATTGGAAACATAACTCTTCCACGGAAGCGATCATAATGACTACCATCCTTCTCGCTTCTTATGAGAAGACCAGCTTGTTCCATACTTGATAGCGATAAACCTCTTTTTTGTAAGATTTTCGTTGCTGCATCCCAAGCAGGTGACGCATAACCAATTTCAAACTTCTCAATCATCTCTTTTGTAATACCACGTTTTAACAAATACGAAAGTGCTTCATTTCCTTCTTCTGTATTTACTAATAAATGATGATAATACTTTTTCAAAAGTTCATGAGCCTGTTGCATGATGACAGTGTCATCAGATATGTCTTCTTGTTGTCCTTGCCCTGATGTATACTCTGCAACCGCAATTCCATTTCTTTCACCTAGCTTTTGAACAGCTTCGGTAAAAGCCAGTCCTTCCATTTTCATTAGAAAGGAAAATACATTTCCACCTTCTCCACATCCGAAGCAATGAAAAATTTGCTTGTCAGATGAAACAGAGAATGAAGGAGAATTCTCACCATGAAACGGACAAAGGCCGAAATAGTTACGTCCCTGTTTTCTAAGTTGAACGTATTCACCAATCACTTCGACAATATCGGATGATGTCCGAATTTGTTCAACAACTTCTTCAGGAATTCTGTTCCCCATAACTCCATCTCCGTGTCGTATTTTGTATTCGATATAAATTAAAAAATTCCTTTATAATTCGACAATATTTTTTCTAAACTTATTAGAAAATGTTGTCGATCACGTTATCAAGCGATTTTGCAGACCCTTTTCTGCGTAACTTCGCAGATACGTACCTACTATATAAAATTGTATCCATTTGCTCATCTATTACAAATGTACCTCATGAAGACAATACATATGCACTTTTTCATAAGAAGACTAGCAAGCACCATATCCTATGTGATCACGAGATCTGTTTTTTGCATGTTGATACATATAAAGAAATCAACTTTTGCTTATTCAGCATCTACATAGATCCAAATTCCCTCGCTACTTCCTTAAACGATGAGCATACGATGTGACAAACAAAATTTTGACATGAAATTTCGTTCCAGCTCGCACAATTGTCAGCCTTCACAGTATATGCATCTGCATCAACTCATACCATATTGATGTTTTTCATATTTCTGTATTCTACATCCCTTCTGCGAATCCTTCCATAATGTGCGTTTTCTTGTATAGATTTTGTCGATTTAACGTAATTACATGTCATTTCTTAAATCCTATCCCTAGTTTATTCTGAAAAATTAAAGTCTAAACGTAAAATATAGGTTTTTATCACAATTTTTTATTATAATATATTTTCTTCAACTACGCTACATATCCCTTTATTTTTTCATCTTCTATTTCAGGATAGCGAAACCCTACCTTTAGCATAATAAAAAGACCGAAAAATATAAGCATAACCACTTCGCTATCATCTATTACAAAATCAGCAGGCACTGTGTTTCTCACGAGCGAAAAAAGCACATTCACCTTTGGTAAATGTGCTAAAACATTTTTTGGTTTTGCACTGCATTCACAATAATGTTAGCTGTTTCTTCAATCGCTTTGTTCGATACATCAATTACTTGACAATTTATTTTATTAACTACATTCTCAAAGTGATCAATCTCTTCTTTAATACGATTAATATTGGCATATGTTGCTCCATCACTTAGTCCAAGTGATTTCAATCGCTCTTTTCGAATATGATTTAACTTCTCTGGCGTAATTTTCAAACCGAAGCATTTTTCTTTAGCCACTTGATATAATTCTTCAGGCGGATCTACTTCTGGTACTAGTGGTACGTTGGCAACTTTCAAACGTTTGTTATGAGCTAAATATTGAGAAAGTGGTGTTTTTGATGTGCGCGAAATCCCAATTAACACGATATCTGCTTTTAAAATACCACGTGCATCTCTACCATCATCATACTTCACAGCAAACTCAATCGCTTCAATCTTTTTAAAGTATTCTTCATCTAACCTACGAACAACACCAGGCTCATATCTAGGCACTTGCCCGGTAATTTCTTCAATTTGATCGATTAGAGGGCCAATAATATCATATGCCTCTACACCTTCTTTTGCAGCCTCTGTCACTAAATATTGGCGCATGTCAGGCTTTACTAACGTAAAACAAATAAGTGCTTGATTGCTCTTAGCAATCGAAATCACTTCTTTTAATGTCCCTGTATCCTCTACATACGGCACACGTCTAATATCAGGAGCAAATGGGAATTGCCCCATTGCTGCTCGAACAACCAAATCAGCCGTTTCTCCTACAGAGTCAGATACGACATATACGATTTTATTATCCATTACATTACCTCACTTTAAACAAATTACACTTATTCGTTATTTACTAAGTTTACAAACGCACGTGTAATATTTGTTTTTGTAATTCGTCCAACCACTTCTAAACCTTGTTTCGTATCTTTTACAACTGGCATCGCATCAATCTGTCTTTCTATTAATTCCATCGCAATATCATATAAAGAATCTTCTCTACGACACATCGCAATGTTTGGCATCCTTGTCATGATAATATTAACCGGAAGTGAGGTTAAATCCTGCTTCCCTAAGCTAGCTCGTAATAAATCTTTACGAGATACAACGCCTACTAATAGAGTCGATTGATCTACAACGAATAATGTACCTACATCCTCTAAAAACATAGTACAAATCGCATCGTATACCGATACATTTTTATCAATTACAACCGGTCTAGATTGATAATCTTGTACTTTAATTTTCTTAACAGCTTCAGATAATAACTGTCCCCCAGTTTTACCCGTATAAAAATAACCTACGCGTGGACGTGCTTCTAAATAACCAGCCATCGTTAAAATTGCTAAGTCTGGTCTTAGCGTTGCACGTGTTAATCCCAATTGCGCAGCAATTGACTCCCCTGTAATAGGACCGTGATCTTTTACAATCTGAATGATATGTTCTTGCCGTTTATTCAGCTCTATGATAATCACCACCTTTAATGCACAACGAAAAAAGTTATACTATCTCTTAAATATTATATACTAAATATGCTATTCGAAAAAGAAAGGATGTAAAAAGGACCGTATACGGCCCCAAATTATATTTGAAACTTATCAAGTTGTTCTAAGAAACGTCTTGATTTCAAATAAATCCCGCAATATTCATCATAATATGTATTCAATACTAAACGCATTTGTTTTTTTGTGCTATCCTTCACTGATACATTGCCAAGTCTATGTAAATCGAAGTGGTAGAAAAGACGCAATAATTTATGAACGGCTTCCCCCACTGGTATACGATATTGATCTTGCTCAGCATGACGTGAGCACAGAAAACCGCCCTCCCTAACAGAGAAGGCGACAAAATCTGTTTCTTGATGACAAATCGCACATGTATCAAAGTACGGGCGCATCCCTAATACCGGAAGCATTTTCGTTTGATAAATTAATGATAATACTTCTGGATCAACACCCTCACACATATAATGCAACGTTTGATATAACATTTCAAATAAATATGGATTATGTTTTTTATCTTCTGTTGCTTTATCAGTTAACTCAACAATAAATGATGCATAAGCAGTTAAAAATATATCCTCGCGAATTTCTTTCATAGTTGAAATAATCTCGCCTTGTTGCAAAGTTCCAAGTCCAGATCCCATTTGAATAAGAAAATGACCATGTGTCATAAGTTGCGAAACAGATGCTAACCGGCTTTTCGGTTTTTTCGCTCCTCTTGCCATTGCACTTACCTTACCCAATTCTCTTGAGAATATTGTAACAATCTTGTTCGTTTCTCCGTAATCTGTCGTACGGATAACGATGCCCTCAACTTTTTGAAACATGTTCGTCACCATCCAAGGTTTGAACAAAACGGGTCAAGAAATTGGAGAGTCTAGATGCGCTAGCTCCTCTTCATGTTGATCCATCTCATCGTTTACGTCTTTTTCCATTTCTTTCAAAAGCAAATACGTCTCAATGCTTCCTGTTTTGGAGAAAAACTTCCAGGTAAAATCTAGCATAAGAATCCACCTTTCTCAATAAGCGTAGCCTATAAACCAATTTCCTTTGTTGTTATTAAATTGACCCATTTTGTCCATTTTCATGTGAGAAAAATTTTTCCTAATTTATCAAAACTCGTAAAAACCAATAATCAGCGGATGAACAAAACATCCGCTGATTACAGCTTTACTCTATTTTAATACTCGTCTTCGCGGAAACCAAGGTCACGAAGCTGAGACATTTTATTTCGCCAATCTTTTTGCACTTTTACCCATACTTCTAAAAATACTTTAGAACCAAGTAATGCTTCAATATCAAAACGAGCTCGCTTACCGACTTCTTTTAACATCTTCCCTTGTTTTCCGATAATAATCCCTTTTTGCGACGGACGTTCAACAACAATCGTTGCATTAATATAAACTGCCCCGCCTTCGCGTTTTTGAATTGCATCGATAACAACAGCCACAGAATGCGGCACTTCTTCACGTGTTAAATGTAGTACTTTCTCACGAATAAGCTCTGCAATAATAAATCTCTCGGGATGATCCGTTACTTGATTATCCGGGTAGTATTGTGGTCCTTCTGGTAAATACTTTTTAATTGTACCAATTAGAGCCTCCACGTTATTACCGTCTAATGCAGAAATTGGTACGATTTCTGCAAAATCATGTAATTTGCGATATTGATCAATTAACTCTAATAATTGTTCTGGGTGAACTTGGTCAATTTTATTAATAACTAAAAATACTGGTTGTTTCGTTTCTTTTAACTTCTCGATGATGAATTCTTCACCACGACCAAAGCCTTCAACAGCATTCACCATAAACAGAACGATATCAACTTCTTTTAATGTCGTTTGCGCCATCTTCACCATGAAGTCGCCTAGTTTATGTTTCGGTTTATGTATTCCTGGTGTATCAATAAAAATTACTTGTGAATCATTTTCTGTATATACGCCTTGAATTTTATTACGAGTTGTTTGTGGCTTGTCACTCATAATAGCAATTTTTTGACCAATAATACGATTTAAAAATGTAGATTTCCCAACATTCGGTCTGCCAATAATAGAGACAAAACCTGATTTATAACCTTTTCTATTCATGTAAATCCTCCGCTAAAAATGCTCCTGGTAACAATTCCCCGACTGTTGTCTCTTGAACGTCACCATGTAAATTTGATAGGTATACTTTCGTATCCTGTTTACATAATTCTACCATAACTTGTCGACATGCTCCACAAGGAGGTACTGGACGCTTCGTATCCGCCACAATTGCGATAGCTACAAACTCTTTATCTCCTTCAGAAACCGCCTTAAATAAAGCTGTTCTTTCTGCACAGTTACATAAGCCATATGAAGCATTCTCAACATTACATCCACGATATACTTTTCCATCCTGCGTTAATAATGCTGCACCTACTTGAAATTTAGAATATGGTACGTACGCTTGTTTACGCGCTTCGATTGCTTCTTGAATTAATTGTTGACCATTCATATTCCCGCATCCTTCCTGTTCACAGCTGTGAATAGATACACTCTCTTACTAAAGGCCTTTACGGCACCTTCAAAGCTTAAGAAAAGCTTTGGAATGCAACTATACCACATACGGTAAAAAGATAATAGCACCAATTATAACGGCTATGATCGCAAACAATAAAACAGCTCCCGCTGCGACATCCTTTGCGACTTTCGCAAACGGATGTATATCGGTAGTCGCTAAATCTACTGTTTTTTCCACAGCCGTATTTACCATCTCTAAACTCATTACAATTCCCATTACAATAAGTAATACCATCCATTCTACTTTTGTAATATGGAAATAAAAGCCGCAGCATATAACAACAACTGCGGCTAAATAATGAATTTTCATATTTCGTTCATGACGAAGACAAAAGAATATACCGACTATAGCATACCCAAAACTATCTATAAGTTTTCCTTTTTTCATCGTCCTAATCCAAATGCTTCTAAAATTTCTTTTTGTCTTCCGAACATTTCTTTTTCATCCTCTTCTGTCATGTGGTCATAACCAAGTAAATGTAAAAAGCCATGTAACGCTAAAAAGCCAAGTTCACGATCAAAAGAGTGCCCATACTCTTCAGCTTGTTCTTTCGCTCTCGGAATAGAAATAATAAGATCGCCTAACATACGCGGCATCTCTACACCTACAATTTCCATTTCTCCTTCTCCCATTTCTTCCATAGCAAAAGAAATGACATCAGTAGGCTGATCCTTATCTCGGTAATCACGATTAATCTCGCGAATGCGTTCGTTATCTACAAATGTTACTGATAACTCTGCACCATCCTCTATTTTTTCCATTTGAGCTGCTTTTCCTAATATCTCACGAATTAAATTCACATACTCTTCTTTCACTTCTTCTGTTTCATCAATGAAATCAATTAATAAACTCATTCTTTCTCCTTATCTTCCGGTGGTTCCGGATATGTAATACGCGAATGGAAAATACCATTTAACGTTTCACATAACGTTTTTCCAACGATTTGTAGTTCCTTAAATGTCAAATCACATTCACTAAATTGCCCATCTTGCAGGCGATCTTTAATAATACTTTGTACTAAATTATTAATTTGATCTGGCGTTGGGTGATTCATAGAACGTACCGCTGCCTCAACACTATCCGCAATACCAACGATTGCCGATTCTTTAGAAGTTGCTTTTGATCCCGGATAACGGAACATCTCTTCTGTATATTTTTCTTTATCTTCTTTAATCGCCTTATAATAAAAATATTTCAGGAGCGTTGTACCATGGTGTTGTCCAGCAATATCGATAATTTCTTGCGGAATATGGTATTCTTCGAGCATCTTTACTCCATCGGTTACATGAGCAATGATAATATCTTTACTCGTCACAGGATCTAATTTATCATGCGGATTTTCAATTCCCATCTGGTTTTCAATAAAGAATTGTGGTTGTACTGTTTTTCCTACATCATGATAGTACGCCCCTACACGCGCTAATACACCATTTGCTCCAACTGCTTCACAAGCCGCCTCAGAAAGATTCGCTACCATTACACTATGGTGATATGTCCCTGGCGCTTCTAATAAAATTCTACGCAACAGCGGATGATTCGGACTTGATAATTCCATAAGCTTCATACTTGATACAATTCCAAGTCCACTTTCTAAATATGGTAATATCCCCATAGCCAAAACGGATGAGATAATTCCTGAAAGGGAAGCCATTAATAATTGGGTACCAATTTCAAGAGGCGAAAAATTCCCATTACGTAATAATAATAACGCCGCCAAGACGACTACATTTAAGATTGAAACGAGTATACCAGCTTGTAAAATCATCGTACGACGATTTTTTTCTCTTAAGAAAATGCTCACTGATAATGAACTTAATAACACATAAATGCCTACACTATAATTTAGTGTACTTGTTACTCCTTCATTAAACATAATACTTCCGCACACAGAAAAAATCATACTTGTTAAAAATACAAATCGATCGCCAATCATTAGTTTTACAAGTATCGTTCCCATCGCAACTGGGACAACATACGCAATTCCTGCATATTCAAGCTTTTGAAACAAACTAATGATTTTCATTAAAACAATCGTGATAGACAAAATTGTAATATACGCTAAAATGTACGGTTTGTCTTCTCTTTTCCGCTGTAAAAATACTTCAAACTGTTTATGCATAAAGTATAGTAACACACCAATGAGCACCGCTAATCCAACATAAGGCTGAAAACTATTACCTTTTTCTAATAAACCGACTAATTTCAACTGATTATACATATCACTTGAAATTGTTTCACCTTCTCTAACAATAACTTGTCCTTGAAGAATATAAACAGGTGGAACTAAATCTTCTTCTGCTTTCTTCTTCTCTTTCGTTACAGCCGGATCATAGAAATAATTTGCTGTAATCGCATATGATCCTAGCGCATTCACAGCTTCTTTCAATCCGCTATTCACATTCAGGCTTTTCATTTCATTAACAAATCGCTCTTTCGCCGCCATTTCTTCGGACATTTTAATATTTCCACCCATGATAACGCTAACAGACGTTAAAGCAGCATTCTTTGCTAATTCTAATTGATCCGGTTCTGCATTAATAAAGTATAATAAATTCTCATCCGATAATTCCTTCGTTAAATTGGATGGCAACTTCTTCTTCAACTTTTCTAATTTATTCGCATCGGTCATCTTTTTTTGCTCTTCAGGTCCAGCAGCTTTCATCTCCTGAATTACTTCATTCACCTTAGCAAAAACATCATTTACAATATCTACTCTATTTTGTTTATATTCACTTCTATATGTATATTGATCCCCGACTTTTTGAGCGGCCTCTTGTTTTTTTCTTTCCGTTATAACCTTATCTTCAATTTTAATAGGAGAATGAATTGTTTTTTTCGCAATAGAATACATATCAACATCTAATTGCTCTGGTTTCACATTATTCATAAGTGCAAAAAACAGCACCGCCCCTAATAAAACGTAAGAAATCCAACTTAGTTTTTTCGAATGTTGTAAATTACGAAACCACTTAGAAATTTCTTGAGATCTTAACATGATTTCAATACCTTCTCCTCTCTAGAAATAAAGTGAAACTATTTATAGCTTTCATTTCTTCTAGCCAACGATACTTTTAGGTAACATTTTTATACACCAGTACCTATAGTTTATTTCTCTTATCTTTTATGATAGTAAAAAATATGCCGTTCGCCAACCTTAATACAAAAAGAAATGATCCTGACAAATAGGATCATTCCATTTTATCATATGCCTCAATAATACGTTGTACCAGTGGATGCCTTACAACGTCCGTTTGTTCTAACGTAATGAATGAAAGACCTGATACACCAGATAAAATGTTAGCGGCTAGCGTAAGCCCTGATTTTACCCCTTTTGGTAAGTCTACTTGTGAAGGGTCCCCCGTAATAACCATTTTAGAACTAAAACCTAATCTAGTTAAAAACATTTTTATTTGTGCACCCGTTGTATTTTGCGCTTCATCTAAAATAACAAATGAATCATCGAGCGTACGTCCTCTCATATAAGCAAGAGGCGCGATTTCAATTACACCTCTCTCCATCATACGCTGCGTATATTCTTGTCCAAGAATATCGTGCAGAGCATCATACAATGGACGTAAGTACGGATCTACCTTCTCTTTCAAATCACCTGGTAAAAATCCTAAACTTTCTCCAGCTTCTACAGCCGGTCTCGTTAAAATGATTTTCTTTACATACCCTTGCTTTAAAGCTCTTACAGCCATTACTACAGCTAAGTATGTTTTCCCAGTCCCGGCAGGTCCTATTCCAAATACAATATCATTTTTCTTCATTGCATGAATATATCTTCTTTGTCCCATCGTTTTTACACGAATGGATTTACCTTTTGCCGTTTTAAAGATTTCTTCTTCATATAACTCTTCAAATTGAGCAATTTTCCCTTGTTGCGCGAGCTGAATTGCATACGCAACATCTCTTTCTGTAATTGACACACCTTTTCGAATAACAACAAGTAGTTGTTGTAAGATTTTTTCTACGAGTGTCACAGTTTCAACTGCTCCAGATGCATGAACAGTTTCACCTCTAGTTACAATTGATACATTCAGTTCCCGTTCAATTACTTTCAAATGAGCATCATTGACTCCAAAAAGAGCGATTGCTTCGTTAGTATTTTCCAATTGTTGGTTCATTTCTACTAATTGTTCTGCCATTACTCAGTCTCCTTGAATATCGGATTCGGATATTGGTTGTGGCTCTGCAATATTTTCAATCACAGTATAATGCAAAGTGACTTTTAGTTGATCCGCCTCAACCTCTTTACTCAAAATCTTATCACTTACAATCATAGCATGTTCATCCAATTTTTTCTTTAGTTCTTTTTCAGCCATTTCTTTCGCTACTTTCATTGCCTGTTTTTCTGTATATTCTCGGTTCGCCTCTTCCTCTTCTCGCACTACATCTTTTTCATATGCAATCGGCAGTGTAAAACCAAATAATTTCACATCATGTTTTACACTTTCCGTACGAGAACGTTTATACTTATCATGCTGAAATCCCCATATTTTTATTTTTGTACTCCCAAATGTAAGGTAATGCTCATTATACGTATTACCAGTATATACTTGAAATTGCGTCTTCAGTGGTACATTCACCTCAGATGTGTACCACGTTTCTCCATATACAATACCTTTCGCCGAAACAATGGTTGGACTCTCCTCATTACCGTATATCCCTGATACGAGAAGCTGCCCTTTTTCTACATGATCATTTTTTAAAACGACTGGTTTTCCAACTTCAACAAATGTTTTTGTAACAATCGCTTCTTTTTTTGCCACTAAATTTTGCGGCCTTTGTTCTTTTTCTTTTTTCGGCTCATTTTTTTCAACAATTTTAAAATGGTACGTCGTTCCCCTTACTTCTAGTCCTGCCCAAGTAATCGCATTAATATTGTCCGTCAAATGACGTTGTACATCTTCTACACTAGGCATTTGGAATTGTAATTTTCCTTTTTTAATACCCATTTTGTCCAATTCTTTCATCAATATATATTCTGTTTCAGGTTTCGCTCCCGTAATTTCAATTTTCCAAACCATATTCGATAATGCAATCATGCCAAAGAAGAAAATTAAAAAACCAATTAAGAATCCACTATTTTTAATTAAGCGCTTATTCCAAAATGGAAAACCGTAACGCCCAATAAAATATAGTTTACACTCATTTTTTCTATAAATCGGCTTTATTTTTTTCACATCTCGTAATAGCATACAAAAGACTAACGTTTCATCGGCGATTTTCTTAACGTCCCAAACTAATAATTTTCTACGCACACATTCGTTAACAAACCGCTCCGCTCCTCTACCTTCAATTCGTACCTTTACATATCCAAGCCACTTTATAAACCATTTATTTTTCATCTACTACCTTCACTACCTTTCCAAAAGTAGACACACTACTTTTCACTTTAATTAGCAAAATAGCTCGTACGAAAATAAAATAAAGAGTTTTATTTTCCATAAATAGCGGGATAAAGTGAGACTTTAATCAGCCCTCACCAATTGGACTTTAACGGACAGCCCGACCCCCACCTAACTTCTTTGCTTTCGCTGAATTTTGAGGCGGGGGCTTATTGCCCATTAAAGCGGGATAAACTTAAATAGTAGGGGCAAATCATTAGAATAAAGAAGAAAAACTTCACATACGGAAGTTTCCCTTACTTCTCTTTCTGTTCGTCTTCTAAAAACGTCACTTGCTCAATTATCCCTTCAAGCAAAAGTTCTTCCGGAAGGATTGTTTTAATAACAAAGGACTGCCCCTTAATTAATAACTGACCATGCTTTAACAACAATCTTACTTCTTTATCTGAAAACACTAATAAACCTCGATGATTTTCTATATAGATATGCACTTGCCCAACAAGCGTGATCCGAGGTAGATCCATTAGCACATCCACTGGTAGGTCTATTTGCTTCGTTAACCAATTCTTCATTTGTTCTAATTTTTTCATCCCAAAAGACCCCCTCTCATCCCATATGTATGAAAAAAGAGCTTGTAATATCACGTCCAAACTGAAAAAAGCATAAAAAAACGTCTCATACGAAATGAGACGTTTTTTTATGCTAATAGCTGGATAACCAGCTTATTCACAAGCGATCCATCTGTTTTACCTTTTACTTTCGGCATAACAGCAGTCATCACCTTACCCATATCTGCTTTAGACGTCGCACCAACTTCAGAAATAACTTGCTTGATTATATCAACTAGCTCTTCTTCCGTTAATTGCTCCGGCAAATATGCGCTTAAAATCTGAATTTCACTTTGCAGTTTATTAACAAGGTCTTCACGACCAGCTTTTTTAAATTCAAGGAGGGAGTCCTTATGCTGTTTTACTTCACGAGCTAAAACTGTTAGTTCCTCTTCTTCAGTAAGAGTATGCTGTAGTTTAATACCTTCATTTTGTAAAGCAGCCTTAACCATACGAATGACGGTTAATTTTTCTTTTTGTTTATTCTTCATCGCTTGTTTCATATCATCGTTTAAACGACCGAGAAGACTCATAACTTACACCCTCTCTTAGAATTTACGCTTTCTTGCCGCTTCAGATTTCTTCTTACGTTTTACACTTGGTTTTTCATAAAACTCGCGCTTTCTTGCTTCAGCAAGTGTACCAGTTTTAGAAACCGATCTTTTAAAACGGCGAAGTGCATCCTCCAAAGACTCGTTTTTACGAACGACTGTTTTTGACATTCTCTTTCCCTCCCTCCGAAACATCACACTTACATACTAACTCCAGCATGCAAAAAGAAACACTTCTTCAGCATGTCTTTTACGATTATAATACATTTTATCACTTCAGGTCAACTATTTGGCAGAATAAAAGAAGAATAGATGCTCTTCCTTTTTCAAAAACTATGCAGATAGCTGTTATCCTTTCCCCTGAAGGCAACTATATTTTTATCATTACACCTTTTTTCATGCAGGAACGTACGAAACAACTACTCATTTCATACATTTTCAGTACTTAACTTCTCCACTAAAAAAGAAAGCATGCAAATCGTTTCCGTTTGCATGCTTTTTTATCCCGATTGGTCCGGGCTAATAATGAGCGGGGAATGAATCCCACGCTCATTAAAGTTTCACTTTATGCGCTTGCTGATTCCTTTTTCACATCATCTTCAAGGACACGAACAAATTGCGCTTCGTTATATGGATAACCAGCTTTTGTGATTTTTACTTTCACTAGTTTACCGATTAATTCTTCTGATCCTTCAAATACAATTTTCAAGTAGTTATCTGTATAACCCACATATAGGCCTTCACGGTCGCCCTCTTTAAATTGTTCTTCTGGAATAATTTCAAGTACTTCTCCTTCAAACTGTGATGCATACTCTTTCGCTAATTGATTAGATAGTTCAATTAAACGGTGAACACGATCATTCTTCACATCTTCAGGAACTTGATCTTCCATACGCGCTGCAGGTGTTCCTGTACGTTTTGAGTACGGGAATACGTGCAACTCAGAGAAGCGATTCTCTTTAATGAAATTGTATGTTTCCATGAATTCTTCTTCTGTTTCACCTGGGAAACCAACGATTACGTCTGATGTAATCGCAAGACCTGGTAACGCTTCTTTCAAACGATCTAAGCGCTCTTGGAAAAATTCCATCGTATATTTACGACGCATACGCTTTAATACAGTATTAGATCCAGATTGCAACGGAATGTGTAAGTGACGTACAACTACTTCAGACTTATCTAACACTTCAATTACTTCATCTGAAATCTGACTCGCTTCAATAGAAGAAATACGAAGACGTTTTAATCCGTCTACTTCCGCTTCCATATCACGAAGTAATCCAGCTAAGTTATAATCTTTAATATCTTCACCGTACCCACCTGTATGAATACCTGTTAATACGATTTCCTTATAGCCTGCATCTACTAATTGTTGCGCTTGTTTAATAACTTCTTTCCCATCGCGAGAGCGCATTAAACCACGCGCCCAAGGAATAATACAGAATGTACAGAAGTTATTACAACCTTCTTGTATTTTTAAAGATGCACGTGTACGGTCCGTGAAGTAAGGTACATCAAGTTCTTCATATACACGTGTTTTCATAATGTTACGCACAGCATTAATTGGCTGACGCTCTTTACGGAATTCTTCGATGTATCCTAACATCTTTTCACGATCTTGTGTACCAACTACAATATCTACACCTGGAATCGCCATAATTTCCGCTGGAGATGTTTGTGCATAACATCCTGTTACACAAATAACCGCATCTGGGTTTTGACGAACAGCACGTCTAATAACTTGACGACTTTTCTTATCCCCCGTATTCGTTACTGTACATGTATTAATAACATATACATCAGCTTTTTTTTCATATTCAGTTCTTTCATATCCACCTTGTTTAAACAATTGCCAAATGGCTTCTGTTTCATAGTGGTTTACTTTACAACCTAACGTATGGAACGCAACAGTTGACATTGATCATCACCCCATCAATTCAAAATGATACGAAGCAGCACTTAACGCATATAACGGCGCCGTTTCTGTTCTTAAAATTCTTGGTCCTAAACTACATGGTACAAATTTATGTTCACGAAGCGCTGTAATCTCTTCCTCAGCCAAACCGCCTTCTGGGCCAAATACAATCAATAACTTTTGACCTGGTTTCATCATCGTTAAAGCTTTCGCAAAATTAGATTTCTCGCCTTGTTTCGCTTCCTCTTCGTAAGCAACAAGACAAACATCATACTCACCACTCATTGATAGCAATTGTTTAAACGATGCTGGGGCGTGTACTTCTGGAATTTCACTTCTATGTGATTGTTCCGCAGCTTCTTTCACAATTTTTCTTAAACGTTCAACTTTTTTATCCGCTTTTTTCGCATCCCATTTTACGATAGAGCGAGATGCTTGAAATGGTAAGAATGCAGCTGCCCCAAGCTCAGTTCCTTTTTGAAAAATTAACTCTAGCTTGTCTCCTTTCGGCAGTCCACTTGCAATCGTCACGAAAACAGGAAGTTCACTTGACGCCTCTACCCATTCTACAATAGCAGTATGAATAAATTCACTGGTAATTTCATCAATTGAACATACGGCTGTTTTTCCGTTTACACAGCAATAAATGTGATCTCCAGCTGACATACGCATCACTCTTGCGATATGATGGACGTCATCACCTACAATGCGAATACTTGTCTCATTTACATATTTCTCTTCTACAAAATAACGTTGCATATAATCACCTTAGTAGAGTTTCGTTCCTTTCGTAAGCCAATACTTACGAAAAGAACGAAACGTTATCATTTTTCATATAACAAACGGCAAGTCCCTCACCCTATAGTGAGAGACTCCCCTTTTCATTATAGACTAAAATCTATATTACGCATTTCGTGCAATAATTGCTACCCAATCTTCCATTCGTAACACTTCTTCAATTGTAAATCCAGCTTTTTCTAGCGCTTCAGAAATTACTTTTTCCTTCGCAGCAATAATGCCCGATGTAATAAATAATCCGCCTGACTTCACAACTCTCGCTGCATCTTCAGGGAATAAAAGAATAATTTCTGCTAATAAGTTAGCTACGATTAAATCAACAGGACCTTCAATACCTTCTAAAAGACTATTTTGTCCAACAGATACGATATCATCTGTTTTATTTAAACGTACATTCATTTCTGCACTTTCAACTGCAACCGGATCTAAATCATATGCTTGAACAGAAGACGCACCTAATTTGGCTGCTGCAATACTCAGTACACCAGAGCCTGTTCCTACATCAATGATCGTATCACCTTGCTGTACTGTTTTTTCTAAAGCACGGATACACATCGTTGTTGTCGGATGAGTTCCCGTTCCAAATGCCATACCTGGATCTAATTCAATAATTTTTTCTTCCGGAGAAGATGGTGTATATTCTTCCCACGTCGGCACAATTGTGAATGTATCAGAAATTTGTACTGGATGGTAATATTTTTTCCAAGCAGTAGCCCAATCTTCTTCATTGACTTCGTTAACGGTAATATTTCCAGTACCAATTTCGATGTCGTAAGATGGAAGCACATCAATAGATGATTTTACACTTGCAATTGTTTCATGTAAAGAATCCGTTTGCGGGAAATATGCTTTTATTAACACACCTTCTGCCGGATACTCATCTGGGTTCAATGCATAAATTTCACCATATTGTTGCTCGCGCTCTTTCGTCAACTCTGCTGGATCCTCAATCGCAACTCCACTAGCACCAGCTTCATGTAAAATATGAGAGACAGCTTCTACTGCTTCTTCTGTTGTATGAATACTAATTTCTGACCATTTCACAATTTACCAACTCCAATTTTTATTTCCATTATTCCCCTTTGAAAGCACGTTTAAGCTTTCCGAATAAACTATCATCCTGCTCTTCTTGTCCTGCAAATTCACGCAATAAATCTTTTTGCTGTGAAGTTAATTTCGTCGGTACAACAACACGCACAACTACATATTGATCTCCTTGACCGTATCCACGTACGTTCGGAGCACCCTTTCCTTTTAGGCGGAATTCTGTTCCTGTTTGTGTTCCTGCTGGAATTTTCAGCTTCACTTTACCATGAACAGTAGGAACTTCTACTTCATCACCAAGTGCCATTTGCGCAAATGTTAATGGCATTTCGCAAATAATGTGATCTCCTTCGCGCTCAAAGAATTCATGATTTCTTACATGAACAACAACATATAAATCTCCTGCTGGTCCGCCATTTACGCCCGCTTCCCCTTTTCCAGATACGCGGATTTGTTGACCATTATCGATACCTGCTGGAATTTTAACATTGATTTTTTTACGTTTACGAACTTTACCTGAACCGTGACATGTTGTACATTTTTCTTTAATGATTTGCCCAGTTCCTGAACAATGACCGCAAGCTTGACGGTTTACGATACGACCAAATGGTGTATTTTGTTCTACACTTACTTGCCCTGATCCTGAGCAATGTTTACATGTTTCTTTTGAAGTTCCTGGTTTTGCCCCGCTACCTTTACAAGTATCACATGGATCTTCTACTGGAATCTCAACATTTAACTCTTTACCAAAAATAGCTTCTTCAAAATCTAAAGTAACTTGATATTGTAAGTCAGCACCTTGACGCGGAGCGTTTGGATCACGACGTCTGCCGCCACCGCCGCCAAAGAATGAACTAAAGATATCTTCAAAACCGAAGCCACCGCCGAAGTCTCCTCCGCCGCCAAAGCCACCGAAGCCTTGATTAGCACCAGCATGACCAAATTGATCATATTGTGCACGCTTTTGATCGTCGCTTAATACTTCGTATGCTTCTTGTACTTCTTTAAACTTTTCAATTGCATTTTCTTCTTTACTTACGTCTGGATGGTATTTTTTAGCCAAACGACGATACGCTTTTTTTATTTCATCTTTTGAAGCACCCTTGCTAAGTCCAAGGACCTCATAATAATCTCGTTTACTCATAAATTTACAACCCCCGAATCTTTCACATAAACGTAATTTTAACACCGAAAGAAAGTGCTTTGCAACAAAGTTTCCTCACTTACAGTATGCAAAGTGAAAAACTTAAGACCCTCACACATTCCTTCTCATTCGTGAAAAAAGCCAAAGCCAAGGCACGCTTGACTTTGACTTTTTGTCATCTTACTTATTATGTTTAAAGTTGAATTACTTGTCTTCTTTTACTTCTTCAAACTCAGCGTCTACTACATTGTCTTTCTTCGCGCCAGCATCTTGTGCTCCTTGTGCACCTTCTGCTTGCCCTGCAGCTGCTTGAGCTTGCTCATATAGTTTAACAGTTAGTTGTTGTACAATTTCTTGTAAAGCGTCTTTTTTCGCACGGATTTCCTCAAGCTCGTTCTTCTCAATCGCAGCTTGTAATGCTTCTTTTGCTTCTGTTGCTTTTGCAACTTCAGCTGCATCTACTTTACCTTCTAAATCTTTTACAACTTTATCTGTTTGGAATACAAGTTGGTCAGCTTCGTTACGAAGTTCAACTTCTTCCTTACGTTTTTGGTCAGCGTCAGCATTTGCTTCTGCTTCTTTTACCATACGATCTACTTCTTCATCAGAAAGACCTGAAGAAGATTGGATTGTAATAGCTTGTTCTTTGCTTGTTCCTAAATCTTTTGCACGTACGTTAACGATACCGTTCGCATCAATATCGAATGTTACTTCGATTTGTGGAATACCACGTGGTGCTGGTGGGATATCCGTTAATTGGAAACGTCCTAACGTTTTGTTGTCAGCTGACATTGGACGCTCACCTTGTAATACGTGAATGTCTACTGCTGGTTGGTTATCAGCAGCTGTTGAGAATACTTGTGACTTACTTGTTGGAATTGTAGTGTTACGCTCGATTAATTTCGTGAACACACCACCCATAGTTTCAATACCTAAAGAAAGTGGAGTTACATCTAATAATAGTACGCCTTCTACATCACCAGTAAGTACGCCACCTTGAACTGCAGCACCTAATGCTACAACTTCATCCGGGTTTACACCTTTATATGGTTCTTTACCAGTTTCACGTTTAATAGCTTCTTGTACAGCTGGAATACGAGTAGAACCACCAACAAGGATAACGCGATCTAATTCACTTGCAGATAGACCAGCATCTTTTAAAGCACGACGAGTTGGTTCTAATGTTCTTTCAACAAGGTTTGCTGAAAGCTCTTCGAATTTCGCTCTTGTTAATGTTAATTCTAAGTGTAATGGACCAGCAGCTCCAGCACTAATGAATGGCAATGAAATTTGTGTTTGTGTTACACCTGAAAGATCTTTTTTCGCTTTTTCAGCTGCATCTTTCAAACGTTGAAGTGCCATTTTATCTTGGCTTAAATCAATGTTATTTTCTTTTTTGAACTCAGCTACTAAGTGATCGATGATAACTTGGTCAAAGTCATCTCCACCAAGACGGTTGTCACCAGCAGTTGAAATAACTTCAAATGTCCCATCTGCTAACTCAAGGATAGATACGTCAAATGTACCGCCACCTAAGTCATATACTAAGATTTTTTGCTCTTCATCTTGTTTTTCTAAACCATAAGCAAGCGCTGCTGCTGTTGGTTCGTTAATGATACGCTCAACTTCTAAACCAGCGATACGACCAGCATCTTTCGTTGCTTGACGCTCTGCATCGTTGAAGTATGCAGGTACTGTAATAACAGCTTTCGTTACTGTTTCACCTAAATATGCTTCAGCAGAAGCTTTTAAGTTTTGTAAAATGATTGCAGAAATTTCTTGAGGTGTATATTCTTTACCTTCGATTTCTACTTTGTAGTCTGTACCCATATGACGTTTAACAGACATGATTGTATTTGGGTTTGTAATTGCTTGACGCTTTGCTACTTCCCCAACTTGACGTTCTTCATTTTTGAAAGCTACAACAGAAGGTGTTGTACGGTTTCCTTCTGGATTTGGGATAACCTTTGGTTCTCCACCTTCCATAACAGCTACACAAGAGTTTGTTGTACCTAAGTCAATACCGATAATTTTACTCATGGCTAATCCTCCTACTTTTATGTAAATTATTGATTTACTTTTACCATCGATGGGCGAATTACACGGTCTTTTAATTTATAACCTTTTTGGAATTCTTCCACAACCGCATTTGATTCAAATTCGCTGTCTTCTACTTGCATAACAGCTTGGTGTTCATGAGGATCAAACTGTTTACCAACAGCTTCAATCGCTTCTACACCCTCTTTTGTCATCGCTTCTAACAATTGACGATATACCATTTCCATCCCTTGTAATAAGGACTTCATTTGCTCATCAGTTGCTTCTACTTGCATCGCTCTTTCAAAATTATCAAGAGCTGGCAAAATATCTGAAACAAGACTTTGTGCTCTATATTTTTCAGCAGCCTGTTTATCCATTTGAACACGACGCTTATAATTTTCAAAATCAGCTTGTAGACGTAGCATACGGCCTTCCGTTTCCGTCAGTTTCGCTTGCAATTCATCTACTTTTTCTTGTAAAAGAGCAGCCTCACTTTTTTCTTCAACAGTTTCTTCGCTGTCTTCAGATGTTACGGCTTCTTCAACTTGTGCTTCTTTTACTTCTTCTTTCACTTCTTCTACAACTTGTTCGTTACGCTCTTCCACAATTTTCACCTCCTTAAAAGGTATTAGGTATCATGCATAGCATGATTACCTAAGTATAGTTATATATTACACACAGTGATGTATTGCTTATCACTTGAGCGAATGTATTCTTCTTTATTCTTTATTTTTTTAGTCCATCTGTAATTTGCCTTGTAAATAACTGCAACAAACTAATTACACGAGAGTATTGCATTCTCGTTGGACCTAAAATTGCAATTGTTCCAAGTTGTTCTTCTCCAATCGAATATGTTGCAGAAATCAAACTACAATCTTCCATGGCTGTCGCAGAGTTTTCCCTACCAATTTTCACTTGAATACCAACTTGTTTATGACGCAAAATATCATAAAACTCAGCTTCGTTATCAATCATGGTAAGTAAAGATCTAACTTTTTGAATGTCATGAAACTCTGGTTGCGAAAGCATATTTGCCTTCCCTCCAAAGTATATCTTTTCCGATAACGGAACTTGAAATGTACCATCCAATATTTTTATTGCACTATCGTAATTATGAACATACCCACGCAATACCGTAACAATCTCCTTAAAGATTTTATTATGGAGTTCCGACATTGGTACGCCCGATAGCTTTTCATTTAAAATATTAACCATTTTTTCTAAATCTGATAAATCAACAGATTCCGGAACGGTAATCGTTTTGCTTTGTACATGCCCTGTATCCGTTACAATAATAGCGACTGCGGTTTGACGATCAAGCGGAACAATTTGTACGTTTTTAAGTTTATTTGTGCTTAACTTCGGTCCAAGAACAATGGCCGTATAATTTGTAAGCTCTGATAAAATTTGAGCTGATTGTTGTGCAATCTTTTCCGCTTCAAAAATTCTTTCAGCAAATAAATCTTTAATTTGTACAATTTCATCGTTCGGTAAATTTTGCGGCGCTAAAAGATGGTCTACATAAAATCGGTATCCTTTTTCAGAAGGAACGCGTCCAGAAGAACTATGCGTTTTCTCAATAAATCCTAGTTCCTCTAAATCAGCCATTTCATTTCGTATAGTAGCTGAACTAAATGTAATTTCATCTTTTTTAGCCAACGTCCTTGACCCAACAGGTTGCGCTGATCCAATAAAGTCATCAATAATTGTTTGTAAAATTAAGAGCTGACGTTCCGTAAGCATCTCATCATCACCTCTGTTAGCACTCTTTGTCTTCGAGTGCTAAATCTATTAATAACTTACCAAAATTGACATTCAATTGTCAACGGAAACGTCACGAAATAATGAAACTTTTTCACGTTAATGGAACATTTAATTAGTCAATCAAAAATGATTGGAATACTTCATTCCCTAATAATTTTCCTTTTCGCGTTAAACGAACATATCCATCGCTCTCTTCAAGCAATCCTTGTTCTTGGTTGTTTTGTAACTGCTTCGCGAAAACTTGATCCATTTCCATATTAAATTTCTTTTGAAACGCTATTTTAGATACACCTTTTGTTTTTCGGAGTCCTAAGAACAACTCTTCTTCCATTTTTTCTTTCTCCGTCACCACGTGAACATCTAAATACGGAAATCCGGTTTCATCGATTTTATTGAAATATTGCTTGAGCGGCCCTACATTTTGGATACGTTCTCCATTTACATAACTATGCGCTCCAGCTCCAAATCCATAATACTCTTCATTATTCCAGTATGTGAGATTATGTCTACTTTCATTATTACCTTTTGAAAAATTACTAATTTCATACTGGGTATAGCCATGTTTCTCCATTTCATCCATTACCATTTCGTACATTTTCGCTTCATGGTCTTCACCTGGAAGTCTTAATTTCCCTTTATTCATTAAGTTATAAAATACTGTTTTCGGTTCCACAATTAATGAATATGCCGAGAAATGTTGTACACCAAGCGTAAAAGCAATGTCTAATGTTTCTTTTACATCTTCTATCGTCTGTCCTGGCAGAGCATAAATAATATCTACATTTATATTTTTAAAGCCTACTTCCTGCGCTTCTCTAATTGCTACAAACGCATCTTCTCTCGTATGCTTACGTCCAATTTTCTCAAGCAATTCATCTCGAAATGTTTGCACCCCAAAACTAATTCGGTTCACTCCACCTTCTAGCAATACATTTAATTTCTCTTTCGGCAAATCACCTGGATTCGCTTCAAATGTTAATTCACAATTCGGGGCAAACGGACGTAAACGACGATTTATAATATTTAATAATTTCTTTGTCTGTTCCATATTTAATGCTGTTGGAGTTCCCCCGCCAACAAAAATCGTTTTCATACTATCAAACGGTACCTTTTGAACTGTATTTATTATTTCTTTCTCTAAATACTCTAAATATTGATCGACCGGCTGGCGTTCAATAAACACTTTATTAAAATCACAATAGTGACAAATATGCTGACAAAACGGAATATGAATATATGCAGCTTGCACCAAAAATAACTCCTACCTTTCTAAAAAGAAAACCTCCGCGCTCGGGAGGCTTCTTTTACTTCTCTAACGTATTACGAATTTGTTCCATTCGCATTTTTCCCCAATCATACATCATTTCAACGATTGGTAAAAGCGACATGCCTAATTCCGTCATATAATATTCCACTCGCGGTGGAATTTCCGGGTATACTGTTCGATCAACAATCCCATCTTCCATTAACTCTTTTAATTGGTTTGATAAAACTTTATGAGAAATGCTCGGAAATAATCGCTGTAATTCACTAAAACGATGAGGCCCTTCCACACCAAGATGCCACAATATTACAACCTTCCACTTTCCACTAATAATAGAAAGCGTCAATTCCTTTTCACAATTAAAATTGCCATTTTGTATTTTTTCTTGAATATCTTTTCGAATATTTTCGGACATTAACAAACTCCTAACTTTATATGAACTAAAAAGCTCTCTCACTATTGTAAATGAGAGCTACTCAGATGTCTAAAAAGTAATTATACGTAAAAAAGAAGCCGCATAAACGACTTCTTTTTTTCATTCCAACTATTAGTTGTCATCCATTTTCAGTACAGCCATGAATGCTTCTTGCGGTACTTCTACAGAACCAACAGACTTCATACGTTTTTTACCTTCTTTTTGCTTATCAAGAAGTTTACGCTTACGAGAAATGTCACCACCGTAACATTTCGCAAGTACGTTTTTACGCATCGCTTTAATTGTAGAACGCGCTACAACTTTGTTTCCGATCGTCGCTTGAATTGGCACTTCGAACTGCTGTCTTGGAATTAATTCTTTTAATTTTTCTACGATTACTTTACCACGGTCATACGCTGAATCACGGTGTACGATAAATGATAGAGCATCGACTTGCTCAGAATTTAAAAGAATATCCATTTTCACAAGTTTAGATGGCTTGTAACCAATTAACTCATAATCAAATGATGCATATCCTTTCGTATTTGATTTCAACTGATCGAAGAAGTCATATACGATTTCTGATAATGGGATTTCATATGTCAATGTAACACGCGTTTCATCTAAATATTGCATATCAATAAACGTTCCGCGTTTACCTTGGCAAATTTCCATTACAGCTCCAACATAGTCATTCGGAACCATAATTGCTGCTTTAACAAATGGCTCTTCAACACGATCAATTGTCTGTGGATCCGGCATATTAGACGGGTTATCGACAATCATGTCTTCACCATTCGTTAAGAATACTTTATAAATAACACTTGGCGCTGTTGTAATTAAATCAATTTTAAATTCACGTTCAATACGCTCTTGAATGATTTCCATATGAAGAAGTCCTAAGAATCCACAACGGAAACCAAATCCTAGCGCTTGAGATGTTTCTGGCTCAAACTCAAGAGCAGAATCGTTTAATTCTAATTTCTCTAGCGCATCACGTAAGTCGTTGTAACGTGCAGAGTCAATCGGGTACAGACCACAGAATACCATTGGATTTAATTTACGGTAACCAGGTAATGGCTCAGCTGCTGGACGTTTCGCATGTGTAATCGTATCACCAACGCGTGTGTCACCAACATTTTTAATCGATGCCGCTAAGAAACCTACATCACCTACTGTTAACTCATCACGTTGCGTAGTTTTCGGTGTAAACACACCTACTTCTGTTACTTCAAATTCTTTTCCAGTTGCCATCATACGTACTTTATCGCCAACTTTTACCGTTCCATTTACAACACGGATATACGCAATTACACCGCGGTATGGATCATATAAAGAGTCAAAGATCATACATTGTAACGGTTCTTCTGAATCACCTGTTGGTGCTGGCACTTTTTCAACGATTTGTTCTAAAATCTCTTCGATACCAATCCCAGCTTTTGCCGAAGCAAGTACAGCTTCTGATGCATCTAACCCAATTACATCTTCCACCTCTTGGCGTACACGCTCTGGGTCTGCACTTGGTAAATCGATTTTATTAATAACCGGTAAAATTTCTAAATTGTTATCAAGCGCTAAGTATACGTTTGCTAACGTTTGCGCTTCAATACCTTGCGCTGCATCTACTACAAGAATTGCACCTTCACAAGCCGCTAAACTACGAGATACTTCGTACGTAAAGTCGACGTGTCCTGGTGTATCAATTAAGTGAAGAATATATTCTTCGCCGTCTTTTGCTTTATAGTTTAATTGTACTGCGTTTAATTTAATTGTAATACCACGCTCACGCTCTAAATCCATAGAGTCAAGCAACTGAGCTTTCATTTCACGTTGTGTTAACGCGTTTGTTTTCTCTAAAATACGGTCTGCTAACGTTGACTTTCCGTGGTCAATATGAGCAATGATAGAGAAATTACGAATTTTGGACTGTCTTTTTGCTCTTTCTTCTTTGTTCATCTATGTTCTCAACTCCTAATAGTCTCGCCAATATACACTAGCACTGATTATATCAATAGAGCAGCAAAGATTCAATGAAAACTCGTGCTGCTTACAATACAAATCATTCTATTTATATCTTATGCGAACAAACCATAAGAGACAAACCTTTTTCAAATTAAAGAACGGCTGTCTTACAAACCTGTAAAACAACCGTCCTCCGTTTGACTCTTAACTAAAAATCCCTTTTACTTTCCCAACAACTATATCTGTTCCAAACTTTGTTATTTCATAGGCAACGCTTGCTATCGCCATACCCATTCCTTCTACAATATTAAAACTTTTTAAGCTTTCTAATTGTTTTTGTTTTTCAGTAGCGGAAAACGAACCTTCCAAAGTTTCTGATTCAGTGGCCTCACCTTTTGTTCCTGTCATATGAGCGATTTGTTCATACGACATTTGCTGATAACCTTTCATACTTTTCAACCCATGATTTGCAAGTGCCACCCCTGCTATTACCATAAGTAAGCATATAGCCACACTACATATACATAAAAGCGAAAAGCGGCTTACATGATTATCGTCACTTCCCATCAATGTGTATATGCTCCTGTATTATCTTGGTCAATTTGATGATGCAGCGCTGCATTTAAACCACTTGCTATTACATTTGCCATATCCTCTATGAAGGCATCCACTTCTTTCGGAGTCACCATTAAATTATGACCAAGAGGAGATAACACTTCATAAATTAATTTTCTCTTCTCTTCATCTTCCAGTGTACCTACAGCACCTAAAAACATATTCCGGCTCTTTTCATCCGGCATATCCTCTTCTGTTAATTTTTTCTTTTCTCCAAATGTAAAACCAGCCGGCAACAAAGATCGGGAAGGTTTATTTCCTTCTTTCATCTCCCGTCCAAAATGTTTCAAAATAAAATCAATTGTATCGCTTGTAATCGAAACGGCATCCACCACAGTCGGAACACCAATTGCGATAACAGGAATACCTAATGTTTCTTTACTGAGTTCCTTACGTTTATTCCCAACACCCGACCCTGGATGAATTCCTGTATCAGAAATTTGTATCGTACTATTTACCCTTTCAATAGAACGAGCAGCTAATGCATCAATTGCAATGACAAAGTCTGGCTTTGTCTTCTCAATGATTCCATAAATAACATCGCTCGTTTCAATTCCTGTAATCCCCATTACCCCCGGCCGAATTGCACTAACAGGCCTAAACCCTTCTTCTACACTTTCAGGCTGCAATTGAAACAAATGTCTCGTTACCAATACATTTTCTACAACTATCGGTCCAAGCGCATCCGGCGTTACATTCCAATTTCCAAGACCAACAATTAAACAACTCGCTTCTTTCGTAACGCCAACCTCTTCTAAGAAATAAGAAAATTCTTTTGCAAAAATACGCTCTACTTTTTGTTGCAGCTCCGTATCTTGTTGACGTATACCTTGTACTTCAAGCGTTAAATAATTTCCAGGTTTTTTACCCATCGAGTCAGAGGCAGCTTCATCAATTGTAACTTTTGTAATGGTAATACCTTCTTCTTCCCTCTCTTTTACAATAACGCCTTGTATCCCTTTTTGCTCTTCTTGACGCTCTTGCAGCATTTGATGCGCCTCTACAGCAAGATCCGTTCTAACACTATATTTACTTAAATCTAATGGTTCTTTCATCGTATCTCCTCCGTCATTCATAGTAAATATCGTTAGATTTCCCAAAGTTATATAAGGTCATTCTTTCCTTTACGTGAAATTTCATAGATATACTATTGCAATTCTCTTCACCGTTTGATAGAATATCACTTGTTCTATGTTAAGAATCGAGTCATTCGATTGCACCAGGGAGGTGAAAAGTATGGCAAACATCAAATCTGCTATCAAACGCGCTAAACTTAGCGAAGAGCGTCGTGCACATAACGCTTCTATCAAGTCTGACATGCGTTCTGCTGTTAAAACTGTAGAAGCTTTAGTTACTAATAACGATCTTGAAAATGCTAAAGAAGCTTTCAAAACTGCTTCTAAAAAACTTGACAAAGCAGCTCGTAAAGGTCTTATCCACCAAAACGCTGCAGCTCGTCAAAAATCTCGCTTAGCGAAACAAGTAAACGCGTAAGGCGTTTAAAAAACGATCCATTCGGATCGTTTTTTTATATACAAAAAAGTTCACGCTCTTAGCACGTGAACTTTTTTTGTTTCATCACATATGATTTAACCGCATTAAGAAAAACTCGAGCACAAGTTTTTTATCCATTTTTCCCGTTTTCATACTATAATCAGCTTCCGCTAATTCCATTATCACTTTTTTTAATTCTTCAAAAGAGAAAAACTTCGTTTGATTCATCGCTAATTTTACACGATATGGATGCACACCAATATGAGACGCGATTTGATTTTGGCCGTAACCACGCTGCTGTAACTCTTTCACTTGATGCAGTAAACGAAATTGACTTACTAATAACGCAAGTAATTTAATAGGTTCCTCCTGTTGCGTAAATAATCCATCCAAAATTTGCATTGCACCCGCGATATCTTTTTTTACCACTTTTTCTGTCAAAGCAAACACATTTTGTTCAACTGATTTTGGCACAAGCTCTGCAACGAGTTTCGGTGTAATGTCTCCGCCCATACCGACATATAACGTTAACTTGTCCATTTCCTTCGCCAACATCGTTACATTACTTCCCACAAGCTCTAACAACAAACTAACAGCCGCATGATCAATATGCACATGCACTTCATCTGCCCGAGCAACAATCCACTTCTGAACATCCTGCACTTGCATTGCATTCGCTTCTACTACATCCGCTGTTTTCTTTAATAGTTTTGTAATTTTTTTTCGTTCATCCAGCTTTTCGTAAGGCGCAACAAAAACAAGAATAGAAAAGGGAGAAGGTTCCCCGATATATTCTTCTAAAATTTTTATATTTTGTTCTAACTTTTCTTTTTGTGAAGTTAAAAAGAGTGGTGATTTTATTAATAACACTTTACGTTCTCCGAAAAAAGGAAGTGTACGTGCATCCTCAACCACATCTTCTAAATATGCTTCTTCTAAATCATATGTAACAACATTAAACTCGCGATCTTCCTCTTCAAGCGCTTCTGTTGTAATAAGCTTTATCGTTTCATTTATAAAAAACGCTTCCGTTCCATACAGTAAATATAACGGAGCAAACTGCTTCTTTTTAATCTTTTTATGTATATCACTCATACTTTTCCTACTCCCTAACTTGGCAATATATATTTATACTAATGCCCTAGCTTTTGTTTTACAAGTACAAAGGAACAGGCAATATAACCCGTCCCTTTATTTATATTAAACGCCACGCAATAAGCCCCGGGTTTCTTATTGGTGTGCGGTAATCACCTTCCCTTTATTATTCGCAATAAAAATTCGAGTATAAGTGCCAACTGTTAACATGCTTGGAAACAAAAATTTACATTACTTCATGATCTAAAAGTAGTAAAAACGCTCTATTTCTCCTCACATGGAAATTGTAGATTTTTTTCTGACAATATTTTATACTAAAGTGGAATGTTGGGGAGGGATTCTAAATGAATGATTTTGAACAAAACGTTCAAAGTAAACGCAATGACGCTATTGATTCAGGGGTAGGATTTATCGTCTCATTTGGTTTTTTCGCAACACTTTTCATCATTGCAACTGTTATTAAATTTATCGGTTCTTAAAGACTGCTGCTTACTGGCAGTCTTTTTTATCTATTATGTGTTTCATCATATGTGATTTTGCTGCGAAAGGTTCCGTTTTCCCCTTTAAAAACATAGGAAATAGCCCCTTGCTTATCCGTACGCCATATTTCAATCCCCCTCTTCTCAAAACGCTCTATAACGTCCTTATGAGGGTGCCCATACCTATTACGCTCACCGGCAGAAATAACCGCTATATTAGGCTGTACGACGCTCAGAAAAGTTGTTGTAGATGACGTATTACTCCCATGATGAGCAACCTTTAAAACATCCGCTCGCAACTCTGGATACGTAGCTACTAAAAATTTCTCACCTTCTTCTTCTAAATCACCTGTAAACAACCACCTTAGTCCTCCTAATTTTGCCAACATTACAATTGAAGCGTTATTTTCACTGCTCTCCTTCCCTGTTGGCGCTAATACGAAAAATTCCGCTCCATTTATGCTCCAACTTTCTCCTTCTCTCACTTCTCTTATTTTCACTTCCTTTTCTAAAGCCTGTTTCTTTACTATTTTTTCTAATTCCGCATCTTGTTCCTTTCGGCCAAATACAACTTCTTTTACGGTTATATTTGATAATAACTGTTGCGCAGCACCTATATGATCCGCATCTCCATGCGTTATAATTAATTTATCGATCTTTTTAATACCTTCCTTTTGTAAATAAGGAATCAAAATATCATTTCCGATAGAAAATTCATGCTTTTTACGTTGCCATTCTTCCTTGTTTGGACGAATTGTTCCACCAGTATCAATAAGGTAAATCTCTTGATCATACGGGAGGCGAATTAATATTGCATCTCCCTGTCCAACATCGAGAAAGGTAACACTCCCACTTTCTCGAAAATACGGATATACATAATGGCATGTACTAATAAAAAGAAATACACCCGCAGATATAAACAGAATCCCCTTCGTCATTCGCCTTTCCCAAACCATCAATATACTAATAATACTCACGCAATATAGGGCTACAAGAAGTATAGGTGTTTGTCCGAAATTAAGACGGGTAAATGGTAAGTTTTCGCAATAACTTAAAAAATCATTAGAAAGATTCAAACCTATTGATAATACATTCCCAAGCCTTTTTGCAAGAAACGGAATGATCGGTATACATATCAAAATAACAATACTGCACGGCAATACAACGAGAGATAAAAACGGAACGTATAGGATATTTAAGAAAATACTATATGGAGAAAAATAACCGAAGTGATATAACAAAATCGGAGTACTAACGAGCTGTGAAATGAAAGAAATATAAATAGAATTTCGAATTACTCCATTACCACTCTCTAGTAAAAGCGAGGCAGATAAAAGTAAAGCAAAACTACCGACGAAAGAAAACTGAAAACCAATATTAAACACGAGATATGGATCAAATATAAGCATACATATAGCTGTTATACTTAAAGCATCTAAGCTAGATAAACGAATAGAACACATAAAAGCAATTAACATGAAAACTCCTGTTATAGAAGCTCTTATAACAGATGGTGACGCTCCTGCTAAAATCATATATAGCGGAATGCAGAAGATAAGACATACTGTTGTTACCTCCCTTGTCACACCGCTTCTTAGCAAAATAAAATACACGATTACCATTAACAATACGATATGCGATCCTGAAATCGCCAACAAATGCACGAGACCGAATTGTTGATATTGCTCTTCAACTTCAAATGTCATTTGTTGTCTATCACCAAATACTAATGCATTCATAAAAGCGCCTGATTGTTCTGGAAACATTTCTGTAACTTCTGAGATTGCTTGTTGCCTCAAAAGAAGAATCCATTGCACGAGTGATAACGATGTTTTATGGCATTCAGAAATATATGTAGCGTCCAATATGAAATGAATATTTTGCTTATATAAATAATCACGATAATTAAACCCATGAAAATTCCGAGCTATTTGTGGTTCTTTCCTCTCACCTTCGAATACACATGATACTCCTGCATGTAATTGTCGCATCTGTTTCTTTTCCAAGGCTGATTTCATTTTGTAACTTAACTGCACTATATTTTTATTCTGATCTTCAATTTGAAACGAGAGGCGATCTCCATTAATAAGAGGTGTATTATGTATCATCCCTCTTGTAGCTTCGTAGGACTCTCCCAGAGGCTTGTTTTGCCCTTGAACATACGTGGTGTATATAGCGCCACTTAAACACGCTATCATACAATAAAAGAAGGTTTTACGCGAAGTACGATACAAACAAAAGAAAACATTTAGAACGAGACAACAAATTAGCCATACAACTGAAGAGGAGAAGGCAATTGCAATCCCAATTATAAATGAGATTGCAACATAGCCCCATTGTCCTTGCAACTCATACTCACTCCTTATAGCATCATTTTTGCTTTCGTGAATACATGCTGTAATTCTTCCATTGATAAGTTCTCTTTTTCTAAAGATGCAAATAGTTCTTTTAACTCCATATGACGCTTTTGATCCTCTAATGCTGCAATATCGTATTCTAGCGGAACGTGTTTCACTGTTACATTCGCTTTTTCAAATAACTCTACGGCATACGGATGATTTTTATAATCCTGTGCATAATAAACTGCTGTAATACCACTTTGAATAATCGCCTTACAACATTGTAAACAAGGAAAATGCGTAACATAAATTTCCGCTTCCTCCGTTTTCACGCCAAATTTTGCACACTGTAATAAAGCATTCATTTCTGCATGAATTGTACGAACACAATGATTATCAATAACGTAGCATCCATCATCTATACAATGTACGCCACCTTTAATTGAACCATTATATCCACCAGCAATAATTCGTTTATCACGAACAATTGTCGCTCCTACTGCAAGCCTTGTACATGTACTACGTAAAGATAACAAATGGCTTTGCGTCATAAAATATTGATCCCATGAAATTCGTTCCATATTCTTCACCTACTTTTTCGTCTACTTGTAGTGTAGCGAATGAAGAAAAACTTCGTCAATCTTTTACGGAATAATAATTTGATCTTTTATTTTCTCCAAAGACTTCACACCAATCCCATCAATCTCTAACAAATCTTCTATTTTTTGAAACGGACCATGTTCCTCTCGATATTTCAAAATACTTTCTGCTTTCCGAGAACCAATACCTGTAATTTTTTCAAGTTGTTCTTTAGAAGCTGCATTTATTTGAACTTTTCCCTCTCCCTTTGAAACAGCAGCTACCTCTTGCACTTGTTCGTTTTTATTCGGTACATAAAGAAGCATTTGGTCTTGTACCATTTGCGCTAAATTTACCTTCATCCTATCTGCCTCAGGCAAAAAACCACCTGCTTTTTCAATGGCATCCTTGACCCGGTCCCCTTCTTTCATTTCATACACCCCCTCTTTAACAACAGCCCCTTTCATATCAATTACAATTATTTTTTTCTGCTGCTTTGTATCCGATATTTTCGGTTTACTTTTCTTCTCTATATCTTTCGCTTGAACATCCGTTGCAATAGCTGATCGCTCTGTATGCTCGTTCGTTTTCCAGAAAAGAAGAAAAAGCACAGTTCCAATAATAGCTGCTAATCCTAACCATTTCTTTGGAAAATCCCACATCATTTTTCACCTCTAATCATAAATTTATAACATCATTCATATTGTTTAGGAGAAAGCTGTTACGAAGGAGGGATGAAACATTGAACATAGGAATTATAGGGACAGGAAACATGGGGAATATACTAATCGATGCATTTTTAGAAACCCGTGCTACCAAACCTTCGTGCCTTACGATCATTAATCGAACGCCCGCCAAAGCATATCATATAAAGGAAAAATACCCTTCTGTTCATATAGCCAAAACTATTGATGAGGTAATCGAACGATCACATCTTATTTTTATTTGTGTAAAGCCGATAGATATATACCCAATCTTACAAAAATACGCCGAACATTTTTCTGATGAAAAGTGCTTAGTTTCTATCACAAGTCCAATATCTCCATCACAATTAGAGACACTTGTACCTTGCCATGTTGCTCGTATTATTCCGAGCATTACAAACCGCGCCCTATCCGGCGCATCACTATTTACATTTGGAAGTAACTGCTCTAAAGAATGGCAACAAAAACTATTTCGCTTATTCAAAAACATTTCTACTCCCCTTGTAATAGAAGAAGATATAACGCGCGTTTCATCTGATATAGCAAGCTGCGGCCCTGCATTCTTTAGTTATTTATTACAATGTTTCATTAATGCTGCTGTAGATAAAACAAATATTACACATGAAGAAGCCACTACTTTAGTAAGTGAAATGGTCGTTGGAATGGGGAAACTACTCGAAAAAGGAATTTTCACATTGCCTACTTTACAAGAAAAAGTATGTGTGAAAGGCGGCGTTACAGGAGAAGGTATTCAGGTTTTAGAAGAACATGTTGGAGATATGTTTCATAAATTAATCGAGCGGACACACGAGAAATTTGATGAAGATTTAAAATGCGTTGATCAGCAATTCAATAAACACACATAATAAATACGTCATCGTCATTCCAAATCCTTTTTATAAATACTTAATTTTTCACATTACATTTTTACTTAAACTAGCATTTTCACAATTCACGTATGTCATTTTCTTATTATCCTAGAACTAAAATTACAGCTTCTTCACAAAACAAAAGCAACCTTCTCGGTTGCTTTTGTTTTATCCGTTTTTCTTCGCCATGAAGAAAATACGCTCTGTTTGTTCTGTAACTTCAAGTCGCTCAAAGTCACCAGTTACACGAAGCACTGTAAAACCAGCTTCTTCAAGCCATTTCGTTAACTCTTCAACCGGATATGCACGTTGTACGTGACATTCGTCAAAACGATGGTACACATCTTCTTCTGGGTCTTGAACAAAGAATGTTAAATCATGTTCTACACTATTTGAATCTTCACCAGGGAAGCAATTCCAAATAAGAGATATTTCTTCTCCATTCACTGTGTATGTTTCATTTTGAAATACATGATGTATTTTATATAAAGAATGTACATCAAATAAAAACAAACCATCTTGACGTAAATGATGAAACACTCTTCGGAATGTTTCTTGCACTCCATCTTCTTGCAATACATAGTTTAATGAATCACAAAAGATCGTTACACAGTCAAACTCACCTGGAACATCAAGCTCCCGCATATCTTGTTGGTAAAAAGGAATAAAATATCCTGCCTCGCCTAGTTTTTGCTGTGCGACTGCTAACATTTCTTCCGAAAGATCGACACCGATTACATCGTAACCCTTTTGTATAAGCGGAAGCGTTACATTACCAGTACCGCATGCTACATCAAGAATCTTTGCCTCTTTCATATCCGCTTGCTGCAAGCTTTCCTCTGTGAATTCCACCCATTTATCATAAGGGACATCATTCATTAGTTCATCGTACAGCAACGCAAATTGCTCGTAGTTCATTGGCCTAACTCTTCTGTAATATCTTCACGTGGCACATCGCCCCATAGACGCTCTAAATTATAGTGATTACGCTCATCTTTATGGAATACATGAGCAACTACATCTCCAAGGTCAACTAATACCCAGCGAGCTTCGTCAAAACCTTCCATACGTTGTACGTCGATTTGGAACTCGTGTGCTTTCGCTTTAATTTCACGTGCAATTGCTTGCACTTGCTTATCTGAGTTACCGTGACAAATAATGAAATAATCTGCGATTGGTGAAATACCTTGCATATTTAGGACCACCATATCTTCTGCTCTCTTATCATCAGCTGCTTTTGCTGCTAATACTAATAAATCTTTATCTTTCATTTACTCATTTCCTCCTTGATAACTGCATTGTATGTTTGGAATGTTAATGGATAAATCGTTTGATCTTTTTCCATTAAAAATTGAATTGTTCTCTTTAACGCAAATAATAAAGCTTGATCTATATCCGTATATGCGAGTTTACGAGCTTCCTCCACCCCTGGAAACTTTCGCCCAGGCTCAATATAATCAGCTACATAAATTACTTTATCTAACATCGTCATTTTCTCATGACCACTTGTATGATATGTAATAGCTTGCAGGATTTCAGGATCTGTAATACCTACTTCTTTTTCTACTAAGTATGCCCCAACAGGTGCATGCCATAACTCTTTGTTATAACAAAGTAAATCTTTCGGCAAACCTTCACTTTTAATGATCTCTTCCATCTCTGAAATCGCTCTACACTTCGCATAATCATGGAATATAGCTGCAACTTCAGCCTTTTTTTCATCCACACCGTATAATTTAGCGAGTTCAATTGCCGTCTCCATTACACCAATTGTGTGTATATAACGTTTTTCATGCATTTGTTGTTTCACAATATGAAGTGCTTCCTCACGATTCATACAACCCATTCCTCTCGATATATACCTGTACTTTTTCAGGAAGTAAATATTTGCATGTTTTCTTCTCTTTATATCTCTCACGTAATAAAGATGAAGAAACTGCAAACTCCGGAATTTCCACAGTGGTGATAGGATAAGGTGTATGCAATGTATAACCCGGTCTTGCAACCCCAACAAACGTTACAAGATCAAGTAACGCTTCAATGTTATACCACTTCGGTAAATACTCAACCATATCTCCACCAATAATAAAGTGAAACTGCACATCCGGATGCTTCTTCGTTAATTGTAGCATAGTGTCATACGTATAAGATGGGCCCTTCCTGCTTAGCTCTTCTAAACAAATAGAAAAATGTTCCTCTTCCTCAGTCGCAAGTTCTAACATTTGTAAGCGACTTTCTACACTTGTAATATTCCGCCCTTGTTTATGCGGCGGAATTTGGTTCGGTAAGAACCATACTTCTTCTAAATTCAAAGCATGATATACTTCATTTGCAATGAGCAAATGTCCATAATGTGGCGGATCAAATGTACCGCCAATGATGCCAATTTTCCTCAAAAGAAACGCCCCTTCCTTTTACATACAGCAACTCTCTTCATTCCTAACAGAAGAGAGTTGCTATTAATAAAAGTTCAATTGGTTTCGCTCTCTACATCATTACGCATCAACGATAAAAATAGCGCATGCTAATCTTTTTATCGAGGAAGCTTAATTTGTTTATTTTCTCTTGACTCTTTGTATAAAACGATTGTGCTTCCAATTACTTGAACGATTTCCGCACGTGCACCTTTTGCAAGTTCTTCCGCAACTTCACGGCGATCGAATTCACAGTTTTGTAGCACACTTACTTTAAATAGCTCACGAGCTTCTAAAGTATCTGCGATTTGTTTAATCATATTTTCATTTACTCCGCCTTTTCCTACTTGAAAAATTGGTGTTAAATGATGTGCCTGTGCACGTAAAAATCTTTTTTGTTTTCCTGTTAACATATATGTTAGCCTCCAAGCTTTCTTATAACTAATTGTTTCATTCGTTCGATATTTGGCGTGCGCCCTGTCCACATTTCAAATGCAAGCGCTCCTTGATAAACAAACATATCAATACCATTTTGAATCATTGCACCTTGCTCTTTCGCCTCACATAAAATTTTAGTTTCAAATGGATTATAAATTATATCTGATACAATCGTTCCCTTTTTCAACGAAGAAATTTGTAACGGCGTATGTTCGACACGTGGATGCATACCTATTGTTGTCGTCTGAATGATAATATCATAATTCTCTTGTTCTTCTGTTGCTTTCTCTAACGATAAAGCAACAGAATGAACAGTAGCCGTACATGCAGTAATAAGTTCTTTCGCCTTATCTACTGTACGATTCGCTACATCAATCTCTTTCACACCTACATCAGCAAGTGAAAAATAAATAGCTCGACTAGCACCACCTGCGCCAAGCAATAAAATACGTTTCTCTTGAAGTGGTTCACTACTAATGGACTGCAATGCTCGGACAAAACCAATTCCATCTGTATTGTAGCCAATCAATTTCCCATCCTTATGAACCACCGTATTTACTGCACCAATTTGTTTTGCTAGCGGGTCAATCTCATCCAAATAATCCATAATCGCAACTTTGTGCGGAGTTGTTACATTAAATCCTGAAATACCTAACGCTTTTAAACCTCTTACTGCTTCCCCTAGCACTTCCTCTTTAACAAGAAAGGCATGATAATGGGCATCCATATTCAAGTGTTCAAATGCATCGTTATGCATAACGGGTGATAATGAATGTCCAATTGGATTTCCGATTACACCATATAATTGTTTCATAAATCCCTCTCCATATTAAATTAAAGATTTACGCAATGAAACACTTACTCCTTTTGGTACGTGTGCAACAATTTTTGCTCCCGGTTCGTTCACAGTAACCCATCCTAATCCAGAGAATACAACATCCGTTTTTGGTTCACGAATATTAAACTCGTATTTCACTAGCTCTGGCATATTTTCTAATTCTTCTGGTGTTGGCGGGCTTAGTAAATCCCCTGCATGATTTTTATACAATTCATCTGCTTTCTCAAGCTTTGTACGATGGATTGTTAAACGATTTGAGAAGTGACAAGTAAATGCGCGACGACCGCCACTTACGTAATCAAAACGTGCCAATCCGCTAAAGAACAATGTTTGTTCTTCATTTAATTGGAATACCATTGGCTTAATTTCTTTTGTTGGTGTAATAAGCTTTAAGCTTTGTTTTCCAACATAATGAGCCATTTGATGGTGGTTAATAATACCTGGCGTATCATATAAAGAAGATTCTTCGTCTAACGGGATATCAATTAAATCAAGCGTTGTTCCTGGGAAATGAGATGTTGTAATTACATTTTCAGTCTCATCACTAAATTCTTTAATCATACGATTAATGAATGTTGATTTCCCTACATTTGTACATCCAACAACGTAAACATCTTTTCCGCCGCGGTAATACTCAATCGCATCTGCCAGCTCAGCAATCCCTTGTCCCTTCGCTGCACTAATTAAAAAGACATCTTCTGGCTTTAATCCTAGCTGCTTTGCACTATAGCGCATCCAATGCTTTACTTTATCATGTTTTACTGACTTAGGAATTAAATCAGCTTTATTCCCAACAAGTAATACTTTATTATTTCCCACGAAACGATGTAAGCCAGGTAACCAGCTACCATTAAAGTCGAAAATATCTACAATTTTAACTACTAACGCATCCGATTTTCCAATACCGTTTAGAATACGTAGGAAATCATCATCTGTTAATGAGACATCTTGAATTTCGTTATAATGTTTCAATCGGAAACAGCGTTGACAAATTACTTGTTCTTTTTCTAAAGATGAGGCAGGAGCATATCCCACTTCATTTTTATCTTCTGTTTGAATTTCTACACCGCAACCAATACATTTAATTGTTTCAGTCAAACTTTATTCCTCCCAGTTAATTAAACCTTTTTTCTTCATGTTTCTCATAATTCTTCGTTCAATTTTTCGATTAAAGCGCGTTACTAATCCGTCTGTTTGTGCTACTGGTACAACTAAAATTGTATGCAGTCCAACTCGGTTTCCACCTAGCACATCTGTCAGTAACTGATCCCCAATTACTACAACTTCATCTGGTTGCAACTGCATCTCTCGTATCGCACGCTTAAACGCACGAACAAATGGCTTACGCGCACTATGAATAAATGGAATGCCTAATGGATCAGCAAAATCTTTCACTCGTTGCTCATTATTATTTGAAACGACCGTTACTTGAATGCCTTGCTCTTTCATTTTCAAAAACCATTCTTCAAGTTGTGGCGTTGCATTTGGACGATCCCATTCAATTAAAGTGTTATCTAAATCAGTAATAACACCTTTAATTCCACGTTTCTTCAAATCTTCTGGTTGAACATGATATACATTTTTCACATATTCATTTGGTAAAAATAGTTTCAATTTCTTTCACCTCTTTGAGGAGTTTTCATAAAAATTTTTCGACAACATATTTCGATATATGGCCTGTGGATAAAATTGTACACATTTTCCACATTAATATTTCAGTTAATTTGGAATTTACTAACAATCTATACACATTTTATCCACCTAGGTATGTGGATAACCACTCGTTTGTGACTGTCATATTTTTTTGGTACATTAAATGCAACAACGAATCAATCCTTATATTATTAGGAGGTGACTCACCTTGAAAACAAAACATATGGAACAGTTATCTACTGAGTTACTCACTGAGTCTTATTATAAAGCAAAAGAACTAAAATTAAATCCCGACTTCATTTTACTTATAAAACAAGAAATTATTAGACGCTCATTAGAGGACAAGCTTGTTAAATCGTCTTGATTACATATAAAGTGGAATTTTAATTAACTAACTTGTAAAAAGAGCCATCCTGCGATGGCTCTCGAATAAACAAGTACTCCCATCTAGGGAATTTCATCATTACGCATCTTTGTCCATAAATCTTGCTTACAGTTATAAAATCTTTTTTACTTATGAGCCAATCGAGTAGCAATTTTTTCACCAAGGCGAAGCTCTTGCCCACTCTTCAATTCTTGCACTACTTCTATCATATCTTTTTCAAACAATAACACAACTGTTGAACCGAATGTAAAGTATGCCATTTCTTCACCTTTTTGAACAGTGTCTCTTTCATGCAGCAGCTCAATACTATTTACAAACATAGCTCCTACTTTTACAAGCGCCATATGTTCACCGTCACTATTCACTTCTGTAACGGAGCGATAGTTTTTTGACAATGGTTCTTTCCCGTATTCCATACCAGCTGCATTTACCGGATATGATTTTCTACCGAGTACAAATCTTTCAGTCACAGAACCAGAAAGCGGACTATGAATACGATGATAATGACTTGGGCTTAAATAAATAACCATATATGTACCACCTGCATATCGCTGTGCACGTTCTTCATTACCTAGCATATCCACAATCGAATAACGCTTGCCTTTAATATCAAATGTTTTTGTGTCCTCAATAGGACCGTGATCAGCAAAAACACCATCAACAGGACTAACGATACTCGATGCATCTGTATCAATACTACGCTTTCCTTCTTTTAGCTTACGTGTAAATAATTCATGCAATGTTCTATATTCCTTCAAACCCTTTTCCATCTCATCTTGATTAATTTGAAATACTTTCGCATACGATGGAATAATGATAGAGCTCAAACGAGATTGTGCAAATTTACGTAATATATAAGAAGTAAAACGACCATTTGTAAGTTCGATCATAAGTCGATATAATGTACGTCGCAAATTGCGGAACCTCCTAATCAGTCTATAACTTTAGCTTCCCCTTCTTTTCCTTCTATATCATATGTAAAATTAGTTCTTATTCCCACATATCATATAGAACCGCCATATTATACATGCAGAAAACTAAGTACGGTATCATTCTTAAATTGTTTAGCACCTTCTAATATTACAGATAGAATCCGTCATTTTCAACAGTGAACATGGATTTCTTCTGAACACAACTCTTTTTCTTTCCTTATTTCCAAAAAGAAAAGCAGCCCATTTTAAAATACGGCTGCTTGTAATGTACATTATTCTTTTGCTTTTTTCTCTTTCTCTGCTCTTACAAATTCATGGAACATTTTCATTAAAGCGCGCTTTTCAATTCTTGATACGTAGCTTCTGGAAATACCAAGTGCCTTCGCAATCTCTCGTTGCGTTTTCTCCTTATCAAGCCCCAGTCCAAAACGCTTCACGATTACTTCTTTCTCTCGTTCGTCTAAAATATCGATATACTCTTTAATCTTTTCTAACTCCATACTAAGCTGGATCATATCAATTACATCTTCAGACTCTGATTTTAATATATCAATAAGCGATATTTCATTCCCCTCTTTATCTTGCCCAATTGGATCATGAAGTGAAACGTCCTTTTTCGTTTTCTTTAATACACGTAAATGCATCAAAATTTCATTTTCAATACAGCGTGCTGCGTACGTCGCAAGTTTTGTACCTTTTCCTGCCGAATAGCTCTCGATTGCTTTAATGAGCCCGATTGTACCAATTGAAATTAAATCTTCTGCATCTTCCCCTGTATTTTCAAATTTTTTAACGATATGAGCTACAAGCCGTAAATTATGTTCAATTAACAGATTCCTCGCTTGAGCATCACCTTGCTCCATTAACTCTAAGTACTTTCTCTCATCGTCTGATGATAATGGCTGCGGAAACGCATTGTTCTTCACATAAGAAACAAAAACAAACACTTCTCGAACCATATATCCAATTGCGGCGAATAGACTCAAACCTTTCACCTCCGCCAAAATAGTGGTCTTTACTAAGTGTATGTGGGCATGAGGTTGTTTGTGTCTGTACAGTTTATTTATAAAACTCACCACTTCCAACATTTAAAATATTTTATTGTTATATTATAATTATATAAAATTGTTATTTATATATGAATATGCTATTAAAGGGGACACTATTCATGCTCACATTAGATCGATTATTAAATGTAACAATTTATTTAGGGGTATTTTTACTTTTCATTTCATTCATTACTTTTGTTATTAAGAGAGGGCCTGATTTATTATTTTTTCAATTTGGAATTTCCTTGTTTTTTGGAGCTCAAATTATAATTGGAATGAAATTTTTTCATAACTATGGTTTCTCCTTTCACTCAAAATTAGAACTACTTATCTTTATTTTCTATGTAATTGGATTTATTACATGTATACTATTGTTCTTTCACTTTCAAAATCCCTATCGAATTTTTTTATTAATTTGTAGTTTTTTATTTTTAACTGGATCCAATTATTACTTTAAAGAAACATTAAAGTTTAGTAAAAAAATTCCAAAACAATATAAAACTTTTTTAAATACACAAGAAGAAGACTCTTTCCCAAAAGAAGTCCGTAAATTTTCGGAGGATTACAACAACATAATAAGGAATGATTTTTATGAAATACCGATGATTCCTACTGAATTACAGATTACAAGCAAAAAAGATTCTTCCCATAGTACATCTTTCTTAGTTGAACTTCATAATATGGAGGATGAAATTACTGATGACTCTGTACAATTAACTCCATCAGACCGTTTTTATATACTGTTAAATACACAAAAAACAAAAATATCAAAAATAGTATATGAAGGGCGAGATTTTTTCACATTAACAGTCACACTAAAGGCTCTTAATTTACAGCAGGAACCAGAAATTCATAATATGTTTTTAGAAATAGATAAACGTAGAGCAATGAATCTTCTTGATTTCGAAATTAAAGCCCACTCTAAAGAATGGAAAGTAACATTTAAAAGTGATAGTTCTCCTTCCAACCTTCCTATCACATTTACATTTGAAAAACGAACAGGCAAATTATAAAAATAAAAAGAGTTATTTTCTTTGAAAAATAACTCTTTTTATTTTACTTGCTCCAAATTTTCTCACCAGTATGCGCATCAATATAACGAATTTCTCGACTACAGTCGAAGGATTCTTTATGATTTTCATCCGTTGTTTGTTTATACAATAGTTCGTAATTTGTTTCCTCTACCTCATTTTCTAAAAACCATTCTAAATGAACTCGCATAGCCCTTCTGTATATTTCTAACGCTTTTTCCTTTGTTACTTTTGGTGTTGTTTCGTATGTGAGCAATTCTTTTATAAAATTGCTAGACTCTCCAGAGTAGTGCATCACAGCACCATTTTCCGCGTTGATATTGATCATAAAGTGCTTATACTCTGTCGGAATACCATTCACATATACGGAGAAGTTAAATCTTTCAACCCCATCTTCTGCTTCTTCACGTTCCTCCCAAAGACGAAGATATTGTGTGATATCCGGAATAACACACTCTAAAAATTGAATTGCTTTTTGTAAACATTCCTCTCTAGACAGTATTTGTTTTGCTTCTTTATCTTCTGTCAGTTTTATAAAGCCAATTAATTCATTGGTTAATTTGTCAACCGTAATACCAATCAAATTATTATATTTTAACATCGGTAAATGCTTTTTAAAGAATTCATTCATTAAATATGGATTCTTTTCTTCTTTCTGTTTTTGTAATTCCTCTTTCGGAACAAATTTCATCCTTATTTCATAATTATTTTCCGTCTCATCTACTTTTGCAAAACTTTCTTTATCCCAGTCAAATAATTCGAATATGTCATCTTGCCGGCTACCTTTTTCTATTTTTTCAACAACTACTGTTGGTGGTAATTTATAATGTTCTGGCCCATATAAATCTTTACCTGTACTTGCATCAATACATGCATGACTAGGCTCTGGTTCATATACAAGATGGTACCCTTTTACTTCTTCTCCATTTTCATACTCACATGAGGAGTGTGTTAAATCTACAAATGCAAGTCTCATATCTTGTCTAGCCTTCAAATTTTCTAAGACGACGTTCTCCTCAACAATATCACTTGGCCATAACGGTTTTTTCTCGATAGCTTTTTGTCCATTATAATGAAAATGCATCACATCACCTAATGGATGTACTTGCACAACACACCCCGTATTCGGCAATGGATAGCCATTCACTTCTTGCATATAATTTACTTCTTTCCAACCGCGCCAATCATCCTTAACAGTTACATATGTATAAAATTCATATCCTTCTTTTGTATATTTTTTTAAGAATGTATTTGCAACCTCTCTTGCTTTATTCTCTTCTATCGCTTCCTTACCGCTCGAAAAAGCTTTTTCATCCTCTATCCTAAAGTCAATTAAATTACCAGTATGTCTATTCAACGTAATCTGTATCGTTCTCTCCCCATCCCCTTTATGTTCCCACCATAATAGATGATATGGGTCATCCACACCTTCTTGATCATCTACAACAAGCCTATAATCATCTGGAATGTCCATAATATGAGCCACTTGCTCTTTTCTTTCTTTATCTTTTTGATTCATCATACCGCTCCCTTTATTACAATTTAAGGTAATTATAACAAACAAAAGAAATATAAAGTGAAACTATAATCAGCCCTCACCAATCGGGATTTTACGGGCAGTAAGACCCCCACCTCCCTTCTTTGCTTTCGCTGAATTTTGAGATAAAGGCCTTACTGCCCGGCAAATAGCGGGATAAACGAAAAAAGACTAGAGATATCTCTAGTCTTTTACTTCGTTTCACGATGTAACGTTACTCGCTTTAATCGTGGACAATATTTTTTTAGTTCGATGCGCTCTGGATTGTTTCGTTTATTTTTTTTAGAAATATAATTACGATCACCGCACTCTGTACAAGCTAGTGTAATATTTACACGCATATGTAATTCTCCTTTCTTTTAAAGATCGCAAACTAAATCGTAATGATTACGATTTATATATTATATAACTTCATTCTATTTGTCAATTGCAAAAAAAGACAAAAAGCTGAAACAATTAGTTCATACGAAATTCACACGAATCTATTACTATAGAAACTGTACATAGTGAACTTATTAACAATCACGTTTATTTATATAAAATTTTATTTGAAAGGAGTTGAAAATATGAAAACTAAATATCGTTTTATGATCTCATCATTTGCTGCTTGCGCCTACATGATTTGGTGTTTAGTATAATAACAACCTCACTTGTAAATAGGAAAAGGTGTGTATATAAATGGAATATAATCAATCAACAGTTAACTACTGGAAAGCTTTTGTACTACCATATACATTTGCTTTAGAAGAGTTAAAAACTAAATTTGAAATTATGAACCGGGAAGCCCAATTTTTAGAGGATTACAACCCGTTTGAACATATAAAAACAAGATTAAAACAACCTGAAAGTATTATTAAAAAACTTGAGCGTAAAAATTTATTACCGACAGTTGAAAATGCGCAAACGCATTTACAAGACATCATCGGCATTCGTATTACATGTTGCTTCGTAGAAGATATCTATCATTTAAAAAATGTCATTCAAAAGCGTGAAGATATGGAAATCATAGAAGTAAAAGATTATATCGCTAACCCAAAACAAAATGGCTATAAAAGTTTACACATGATTATCAAATACCCTTTATCACTAAATTCTGGTACAAAAGAAGTCTTTGCAGAAATTCAATTACGTACGCTTGCAATGGACTTTTGGGCAAGTTTAGAACATAAACTTTATTATAAATATGAGGGGAAAATACCTGAGTATTTAAAAGATGAACTACATGATGCAGCAATGAAAGCTGAAGATCTCGATAATAAAATGGCAACCATTCGCCAAGATATTGATGATATCGAAGCATGCTCAGATCAAATTATGTTACCACTATAAAAAAAGGTTCTCGCCAATGAGAACCTTTTTTGCGCTATTTACGGAAAGTTTCACTTTATTTCTTCTCTATCGTGCGAACCTCTTCAATTTTCCAGCCATCCTCTTCTTTTCCAAGTGCATACTGTACTTTCTTCTGAATAGTGACCTCTCCTTCTATTTCCTTTTCTTTTGTTTCAACAACAACATATCCTGCTTTACTAGCTTTTATGTCTATATGTTCCAATTCAATTTTTTTATTTCCCTTTTGAAAAGCTGCTTCTTTTTGCGTTTTTAAGTCTTCAGCACTAGGCATGTTCTTTGAAAATAACTCCATATGTTCAGTAAGATTTTTTTCATTTGTCGTCCGTACAAATTTCTCTATCACACCTTGAATCGTTTTCTCTTCTTCTTTCGTTATTTGTACCTTTCCTTCAGCTTTTGTAGTAGTAGCTTTTTGTTCTATCTGATTCTCTTTGGATTGACATCCAACTAGCAATAATACACCTATTAGAAAGGATAATATCCCTATGAAAAAAGCTCTCATCTTCCCATCTCCTAAAAAGAAAAGTGAGGCATTTCGCCTCACTTTCGTTTCTAATTAGCGTCTTCCTTTATTCGGGTCGCCACCGCCAACAATATCAAAGACACGTTTAGCGATATTTGTATTCTCTTGAACGCCAGAGAACAAGTATTTACCAGGGCCAAATGCATATACGTTTACATCTTCTCCTGTATGTCCACCTGTTGTCCATCCTGTAACCGAACGCTTATTGAAAATATCTTCAATCGCATTATCAATCTTTGTTACATCTTTTGAAGGAGCAATATCATTTACCGCTTTAATTTCTTCAGGTGTTAATTGTAAATCAATATATTTTTTCAATGTTTCTTCTACATTCGCACCGTTTGCAATCTCATTTGCCATAAAGTCTGGTGTGCGTTTTGCAGCTTTAATTGGATCTACTTTAAAGTTATACTCACCATTTGCACCTAAAGATAATCCACCAGTAGCGTGGTCTGCCGTTGCAACGACTAACGTATTTTTATCTTTTTTCGCAAACTCAATCGCTGCTTTAAATGCTTTTTCAAAGTCTTCCATTTCACTCATTGCGCCAACGATATCATTATCATGTCCTGCCCAGTCAATTTGACTTCCTTCAACCATTAAGAAGAAACCTTTTTTATTTTTGTTCAAACGCTCAATTGCTGCATTTGTCATTTCTTCTAATGAAGGTGTTTTATCAGTGCGATCAATCATTTTATCTAAACCGCCTGGTGCAAATAAACCAAGGATTTGATCATTTTTATCATTTAACAATTGATCTCGATCTGTTACGTAGCTATAACCAGATTTCTTAAACTCTTCTGTAAGATTGCGATCTTTTCTAACAAAGTTTTTTACGCCGCCGCCAAGCATAACATCTACTTTATGCTTCCCTTTAATTTTCTCATCAAAATAATCATTTGCAATTGCGTCCATATTTTTACGACTAATGTCATGCGCACCGAAAGCAGCTGGTGTTGCATGTGTAATTTCAGAAGTAGCAACTAATCCTGTCGATTTCCCTTTTTCCTTCGCTTGTTCAAGAACAGTTTTTACTTCTGCTTTATCGTTATCAACTGCAATTGCCGCATTATATGTTTTAATTCCTGCTGACATAGCTGTTGCTGCAGATGCAGAGTCTGTGATATTTTCATGTTCATCTTCCGGATATGTTTTTTGTGTTCCTACAAGATGTTTATCAAACTCTGTAGATTCCATCTCAAAAGTTTTTGGATTATCTTTCATATAACGGTGAGCCGTCATATATGAAGGGCCCATACCATCCCCAATTAATACAATGACATTTTTAATCTTTGCATTGCTTCCGCTCTCATCTGCACTCACTTCACTAGAACGTGTAAAATTCCATGTTGCTACCGAAGTAACTGCTAACGACGCCACAACTGCAAATGGCCATGCTTTTTTCACAAACTTTTTCACTGTCTTGTCCCCCTAATTAGGTTATTCATTTCCCACTATCAAATTTAATAGAAGACTGTTAAGAGAAAATTAGTTATATGTAAATTTTTTGTTAACTTATGTAAATATCAGTTATAATTTGTATAACTTTGTCTTTTCATATCAACCATCTTCTCCTTTACAATCAAAATATAAACAAGTTGGATTTCATTTAACGTAAATCTCTTATTTAACATTTTCAATCTACTTTTATGAAAATTAATAGAAACGTGGTGAACATGTATGAAAATAATAAAGCTAGATGAAACTTTTATTTTTGATTTACTCGACCTTTGCAAATCTATTGGATGGTTACAAAATAAAGCATTTATGAAAAAACAATTCGAAATGTACCTTTCTCTCGGTACACTTGTCGGTTATATGCATGAAAATAAACTGATTGCAGCTGGAGGCGCATTTCCTTTTAAAGATAGGTTTTCTACTATTGGTATGTTAATCGTCCATCCTCATTTTCAAGGCCGAGGCATCGGGCGTATTTTGCTTAATCACTGCTTAGAACACACTCTTACAAAACAACCAATTGCACTTATTGCAACAAAAGCTGGCGAGCCTCTTTATACATCATGCGGATTTCAAACAATAACGACGATTCATCGTTTTGAAAAACAAACTACTAAGACACATATCACTCATACAAAACAAATAGAAGAAAAAGATCTTATATCGCTTATTTCCCTCGATCAAATTACAACTGGTGCCGATCGTTCTTTACTTTATTCATTACTATTACCAAGAACGAGCCACTCTTTTAAAATTGAGAGACATAACTGTATAGAAGCTTTTTCCTTATGCATACAAAAAGATAGTATATTATGTATCAATCCACTTATCGCCAAAAGAGAAGAAGATGCTATTCAATTACTACAAAAGATATGTGAATGTTGGAATGGCACAGTAAGAATTGATGTCCCACATTCACAATTTTCATTTCGCAAATTTCTTCAAATAGAAGATTTCCAAGAAACGCTCCTTTCACCTCTTATGATAAAAAATGGTAGCGAACTTCCTGGAAATCGTAATATGCTATTTGCTATGATAGATACAGCGTTATGTTAGAAAGGGGACACCTAATTGAAGCGATTTAGCTATTTTATGGTAGGTTGTCTTACTCTTACACTATTAGTAGGATGTAGTGCAGCAGAAAAGCCAGTAGAACAAGTAAAACAAGTTAAAAATACACTTACAGCAAAACTAGCTACCGAGGAAAAAATGGTAGAAATAGATGGTCAAACCATTTACTTCAAAAAGATTGGTAATGAAAAACCACCTTTACTTATGATCCATGGATTTGGAGGATCGTCAGATGGTTTTCAAAAGATTTACTCAGACTTAGCAAAAGATCATACAATTATTTCTGTAGATGCTTTAGGATTCGGGCGCTCATCTAAGCCGATGGATTTTTATTATTCTTTCCCGACTCATGCAAATTTGTATTATAAATTAATGAAAAAACTAGGTTACGATTCGTTTGCAATATTGGGCCACTCAATGGGCGGAGAAATTTCTCTTAATTTAACATATTTATATCCAGAATCCGTTACACACCTTATTTTAACTGATGCTACGGGCGGTCCTCATACACTCGTTAATAAACAAGGATCACCAAGACCACAGTTGTCGACTGATTTAAATACCGTTTCTGCCATTGCAGATTATGATGAGAGCAAAGTGAGATTTAAACGTAATGATGAAGAGCATTACAATAAAATGAAATTATGGCCTAGACGTCTTCAAATTAATGCAAATGAAATAAAACAACCAACCTTAATTATATGGGGAAGAAATGATAGTAGCGTTTCTTGGAAAGAGGGCGAAACGTACCATCAATTTTTAAAAAATAGTACTTTCCATATTATCGAAAAAGGTTATCACGCACCATTTCGTCAGGAACCACAGGAGTTTGTAGGGTATGTAAAAGAATTCTTTGACAAAAACCCTATAATAACTGAAAAATAAGCGGGTATCTCATTTTGAGATACCCGCTTTCATATATTAAGCAGCTTGCTTTTGGCGTTTTTGAGTTTTTGAACCTAATACTTTCGGAATAACGAAACCATCTATTCCAAATTTACCAGCATTCATACCAGAAACTAGAACGAACATTGATAGAATAACCATTTCAGGATTCACACCAATTGACCCACTAAACATATAGGAAAAGTTCATTACAAGACCGAAAAAGACCGCTGTTTTTGTTAAACATCCTACAATTAAACCAATTCCGACTAAAATTTCTCCCCACGTTACAAGTGTATTAAATAGATCAACGTTTGGAATTGCGAAATCTTGTAAAAATGATGCCCACCAAGATTGAACAGCCGGTTGTGCTCCTTTAGATTTTTCAATTGCACCTTGTAAATAACCAGTTGCATCGAATCCTTTTCCTTGTAGTTTACCGATTCCAGCCATTAACCATGTGTAACCAAGATACACTCGAATTACCGCTAACACAAAAGAAACTGCTTTGTTTTCTCTTAAAAATTGAATAACCATATCTTCCTCCTAAAGTTGTAATTAAGTTAGTTACAGATAATATAATAACATTAGTTACTTATTTTTCAAACGTTAATTATGAATAATTCGTGACATGTGTATGAAACATTAAAAACTAACGTTTATATAGTAACTTTTATTACCTGTAAAAACTTGAACATATCATACCATAAGTGATAATGGTTTTCATTGAAGAAAATGTAAAAAAAATGTGAGTTAAATGTGAAACACGTTTATTCGAATATAGAATAAACGTGTTTCACACTACTTATATAATTGAAATGTATGTGTCTCTTTATCAATTAACCGTGCTTCTTCAAAAGCCTCTCCTAACGTTTTTTCATGGTTAATAAGCCCGTAAAATAAGCGTATTGTAAACATAAGTGCTGCATTCCCATCTACATAATCTATTGATCCAATATACGATTTTGCGCCACTACGTAAGAAAGATTCTGCTAATTTTCGCTCCCCTAACGTACAACCACTATTTACAATATTTACATTATGCAATTTTGCATATTTATAAATTTCTGCTGAACCAAAGTATCCCCGCGGTTCATCTTGTTCATATATATCTTCACCTAACTCTTCCATGACAAATTTTCCTTCCTCACCATGAAAGCAAAAGACAACATAATCGATATCATTATATAAACCCTTTCCAGAAAGAATATCGATGAACTCTTTCGGCCTACCAATCCAGTACGTTATAACTTTCGCCCCAAAATACTCAAGTGATGCTCGGATTGATTGCGCCTCTAAATCCGAATTAAAACCAACTACTAGTGCAACATTCAACATACACCCTCCATCCTATAATTAGATTTCACCAATTAGACTTTTAAAGGATACATCCATTTCATATATACCCGTTTCTTGCAAAAAATCAGCTCTAGTTAAAACGACCTTCTGTAAATATTGCCTATATGCTGTAATTGTCCCGTCGTGAGATACAATACAAACTCTTTCCGCACCTAGCTCATAACAAAAAAGAAGAAATTCATCTACTATTTGCTGAAAGCTATGTTCTGAAATAGTATTTATACCTTCCTTCCATAACTGCTGATTTGTGTTTTTCTCTATCGAAAAATGTGGAAATGAATTTGTTATTATTCCCTGATCTACTATGTGATCACATGGTAATGTTTTCGCTCCTTCTCGATAAGGAAAAATACGCGGGGATACATATGGATGGACAATTTTTTGACAAGCTACCTTCTCACTCCATATCGCCGCCGTTTGCAAAGTTCTAAGTGTAGGGCTAGCGATTAATATATCCGTTTCTTGCAAGGGTACATTGCATTGAAGTAATTTAGCTTGATTCCTTCCCTCATCTGTTAATGATGGATTCAACCTTTGTAAACTTGCTGGCAAATCTTTTGTATGTTCTCCTTCACCGTGCCGAACAAAGACGAGTTTCATGCCCATCCTCCTCTCACTATGAAATTCTCTCACATATTTCTTCCCTATTTGATCCTTTATTCCTGCTATAAGAAAAAGCAATATGTAAAAAAGATTTGACATAATAAATTAGGAAATATTACAATTGTATATGTAAAATACTTTTTACAGGAGAAAGGGGAATCATACATATGAAATGGATAACCATCTTAATTGGCATGATTATATGGGGATATATAAACGGATTTTTTAGCAGCGATAAAACTGCTAATCCTTGGATTACAGATGATGAACGGGAAACAAAAATTAAACAGAAAGCAATTATTGCAAGCTGGTCCGGTGTTTTTATGTTTTGTACCATTAACCTCCTAAACAAATGGTTAGGTGTAGAAACAAACAATACATCACCTTACTTACCATCTTCTATCGCAACTATTTTAAAAGAAAATGTAGAGTTACAAATTTTATTTATGCTATTTATTACGTATGGCATATTTTACATATACTACCGAAGAAAACTAAGCGCTTAACTTTTTATCTCATGATTGTCCTCCTAAATGGTTATAGTAATTAGGACGAAATGAAAGGAGCGATAGAAAAATGAGTAACTCGAATGATTTTTTAGATACGCTGCATGAAAAACAAGCAAAAGATGAACAAAATAGAAAACGTCAGGGAAACGGAAACCCAGCGAAAAAAAAGCCAAATAAAACGCATAAATAACCAATAAAAAAATGTGCCTAAAATTATCTTTTAGGCACATTTTTTATTCTTCTTTTACCGAGATGACATTTCCCCAATTCCATTTCTCATAATACCACTCTGGTACATCTATATTTTCAATCCACTTCACTTCATGCTTTCCATCTCTATGAGCAAGCCATACATCTGCTTTCTTACGGTCTGAACGTATCCATATTAATTGATTGCTCTTCTTCATAAAGATTGGATGATAATCACCCTGCTTATGAGGTGGCTTTGTGATTCGATGCTGTACATTGCTTGTACTATCAACCTCATATAAAGATGGTAGTGGCCTTTTTTCTGGCAATGTTTCAAATCCTCCCTCTTTTGCTCGAGAGACGATAATTATGTTATCGTTCTTCCATGTAAAATCCCAATCAACATATCCTTGCGGCGTAAATGTGTTCTGCTGAAGTGCTGGCAGTTCTTTTACTTTTAAATGTTTATTCTCTAACGCAACTCTCCCACTTCCTTCAATATAGGCCAATATATTGTTGGCTGGCGCCCATTTGAACCATTGTGTGTTTAATAACATTTGATCTACCTTTTCAAAACGACTACCATCTGCACGAACTAAACAAAGCGTATTGCTATCAGCTGACCATGAAGCTGTCGGTACTGCTAAAAATGAAATCCACTTTTGATCTGGTGACCACTTAAAGCCACTTGCAACTAGCGCTAGGAAATCATCATGTTCATTTGGCAATGCATACAAATGCTTCATTTTATGAGGGTTCATATGGGCATCTTTTTGCACTTCATATAGCTGTGCTCCTGTCCATCCAGTTGGAAGTAAGTGTGCTTCAGAAGATACAAGAAACTTCTTTCCATTCGGGTACCATGCATAATCACCTACACCAGCCGATACATTTTCAAAATCTGCATTCTTTTTTTCTACCTCGAAGGTATGTAATGTACCTGTAAATATAAATGCAATTATATTTTCTGTTGGTGACCATTGATAATTTGATACTTCTGAGTGAAACGGCGTAACTTTCTTTCCATCTTTTAGCCGATATAACTCAAGATTACTTTGTTTCTTTCCTTTTACATATGCCAGCCACTCTCCATCATGAGACCACTTTGGCCCTGTTATATACTCTCCTTTTGTAAGTTGTTTTTCTTTTCCATCAACTTTAATCCAGAGGTCATGATGACGAATAAAAGCAATTTTAAATTCATTATTTTCTGCGCTACTATTAATGGTTGAACATAAAAATACGACTAACATTGTACCAACGCTTACTATGAACCGTTTCATAACACCCCTCCATTTCCCTCATAGCATTCCTCAATCTCCACCTACAATATGTAAAAGATACCTATTCGACATAATCAGAAAAAATTTCCCAAGAAATTTCAAATTCATAGAGGATTGGTATGAATTATGTCGAAAATATAGTTTAGCTAACATCCGATTATGTAATTCGAGATCAATTTGTAAGATGTTTTTTCGGAATATTAGCACTTTTTATTAGGGGGGAGTTTCAATGAAAAAAACTACATCTACACTATTAAGTATGGCGCTCGTCTTTTCCAGTTTTGGAGCTTTAAGCGCACATGCTGAATCGCTGCAAAAGGAGAAACAATTTAGTCCACAGTTAAAAGCGAACATTGAACAATGGGGAGAAAACAAAATTGCGCAAAATGTTGAAACAAAAACATCAAAAGAAATTTCTGTCATTGTAGAATTGCAACATGCTCCACTCGCTTCACAAAGTAACATTCAGCATGCTCCAGATTTACAAAATAATCTTGCACAGTCTTATCATACCGAGCTTAAAAAAGCACAAGAAGATACGACTAAGAAAATAAAAGAAAAAGCACCTGGTGCAAAAATTAAAGAAGTGTATAATACGTTATTTTCTGGATTCTCTATTTCAGTTCCTGGAGATCAAATTACCGCTCTTGCTTCTTTACCCGAAGTAAAAGCAGTCTACCCGAACTTAACATATAAATTACATGAAACATCAAAAAGCACTACTAATGAAGAGGCACCAAATATCGGCGGACCGACAATTGGTGCAACTGAAGCATGGAATTTAAAAGACCCATCTGGCAAACCGCTTGATGGAAAAGGTATGAAAGTAGCGATTATCGATTCTGGCGTAGACTATACACATCCTGACTTAAAGGCAAATTATATTGGTGGATACGACACAGTGGATGAAGATGATGATCCAATGGATGGTAACGTACACGGTACTCATGTAGCTGGAATTATTGCTGGTAACGGAAAGATAAAAGGGATTGCTCCGAACGCTTCTATACTCGCTTACCGTGTTATGAATGATGGCGGAACTGGTACGACCGATGATATTATTCAAGGTATTGAGCGCGCTATTCAAGATGGTGCAGATGTTTTAAATCTATCTCTCGGTCAAGATTTGAATGTCCCTGATCAACCTGTAACAATGACGTTAGAACGTGCAGCAAAACTTGGTGTTACTACAGTCGTTTCAAATGGAAATGATGGACCAAAACCTTGGTCTGTTGATGCTCCTGGTAACGCAAGTAGCGTCATCTCTGTTGGTGCATCTACTGTTTCTATTCCATTCCCAACATTCCAAGTAGCTGGTTCTAATAAATCTTACCAAGGCTTACCATTATCAAAAGCAGATTTCCAAGTAGGAAACGATGCCCAACTTGTCTATGTTGGCTACGGTAATTCAAGCGATTACGCGAAACAAGATGTGAAAGGAAAGTTTGCCCTTGTTTTACAAGGAACTTCAAGCACATTAGTAAAAGCAGAACAAGCGAAACAAGCTGGCGCTATCGGCGTTCTACTAATTTCTAATGAAAAAGAAATTGATCTTATGCCAGAATATTTCGAACGTGCAGATATAGCTCTTCCAGTTATGCAACTATCAAATACAAATGGCGAAGAGTTGAAAAATGTAATTACAAAACGAAAGAAAAATATAAAAATTGGACAACCGAACCAAACCGAACTGATTGGTAACTTCAGCTCAAGAGGACCATCACAAGGAAGTTGGCTTATAAAGCCTGATGTTATTGCACCTGGAGTAAAGATTACAAGCACAGTACCACGAGGTGGCTATGAATCTCACAACGGAACAAGTATGGCTGCGCCACAAGTAGCAGGAGCCGTTGCCTTACTGCGCCAGATGCATCCTGATTGGACGACAGAACAATTGAAATCTGCTCTTGCCAACACTGCAAAAACATTAAAGGACGTCAATGAAAATACATATCCTGTCATGGCACAAGGATCTGGTTTAATTAACATTCCAAAAGCAGCTCAAACGGACGCGTTAGTGAAACCGAACAACGTAAGTTTCGGTCTTGTTAAACCAAATAGCGGCAAAGTGAAACTAACACAAAATATTACGTTACAAAATCTTTCTAACAAAAAGAAAAACTTTTCAACTCGTATTGAATTACTAGATACAAAAACAAAAATCCAGACTTCTTTCCCTTCTTCAATTAGTTTAAAAGCAAATAGTAACATCGAAAAACCTTTTACGATCACTGTAGATAGCTCCTTACCACAAGGCGTATATACAGGAAATCTGTATGTAAAAGACCAAGGAACAAAAGAAGAAATGCGTATTCCATTTACATTTAGCATCGATCCGAAAGAATACAAGCGTATTGATGGTCTTGAAATCGTTAATTCTACTTTCAGCCCAAATAATGACAAAATATTAGATGACAACTTAATCAATTACTATTTAGTTACACCAGTTGAAGACATAGCCTTTCATGCTAATTTAATTACGAAAGACCGCGTGACATATCAAGGCACGGTATATCAAGGTAAAAACGAAACACCTGGTTATAAATCTTTCAAATGGAATGGTACAAAAACTGATGGATCCCCGTTACCTGATGGCTTGTACCAAATCGAAGCTGTTGCTTCTAACTCTGGCGGAGAAACAAAGCAAACAGGAGCGGTGTTTATTGACCGAACAGCACCTAAGTTAACACACGAAATTGATCAAGAAAATCTTGTTATTAGAGGAAACGTTGATGATATTCTGCTAGATTGGATGAGTGAATCTGGCTGGATTGCACCTGGTATTCCAGTGAAAATGCAATATGAAATTAACGGAAATGGCGTATGGGAAAGTGCCTTCCTAAACACTTGGGAGAAAAACTATGAAATTTATTTCGATCGTAATCAATTACAACAAGGAAAAAACACAATTCATATTGTAGCAACAGATGCAGCTGGAAATACAACTAATTTAAATGTTGATTTAGAAGTAAAATAAGGTCATACGAAGATTCTTTCGCCCCTATCCAATGTTCCGATAGGGGCTTTTTCTATTTCTCATATAAACATTTGTTAAACAATTCCGAATGTTGTGATAGAATTTTTATAAGCGCTTTCAATTTAAAGAGAGGTGATACAAGCTATACAGAATCGATATACAGTTTTATAGAAAAAAGGAGGATGTCTAAATGACAAAGAAAACAGAAATTCCATCGCATTTAAAACCATTCGTATCCACACAGCATTATGATCAATACACACCGGTGAATCACGCTGTGTGGCGTTACATTATGAGACAAAATCATAGTTTCTTAAAAGACGTTGCTCATCCAGCCTATGTGAACGGATTACAATCATCTGGTATTAATATAGATGCAATTCCAAAGGTAGAAGAAATGAATGAGTGTTTAGCACCAAGCGGCTGGGGTGCTGTAACGATTGACGGGCTTATTCCTGGCGTAGCCTTCTTCGATTTTCAAGGACACGGATTATTACCAATCGCAACAGATATTCGCAAGGTAGAGAATATCGAGTATACACCAGCTCCAGATATTGTACACGAAGCAGCAGGACACGCACCTATTTTACTTGATCCTACATATGCAAAATATGTGAAACGATTTGGACAAATTGGTGCAAAAGCTTTCTCAACAAAAGAAGAACATGATGCATTCGAAGCTGTTCGTACATTAACAATTGTAAAAGAAAGCCCTACTTCTACTCCTGATGAAGTTACAGCTGCTGAGAATAATGTACTTGAAAAACAAAAGTTAGTTTCTGGCTTATCAGAAGCGGAACAAATTTCACGTCTTTTCTGGTGGACAGTAGAATATGGATTAATTGGAAATATAGATGCTCCAAAAATATATGGTGCTGGTCTCCTTTCTTCTGTTGGCGAAAGCAAATATTGCTTAACAGACGCTGTAGAAAAGGTTCCATTCTCTATAGAGGCATGTACAAGTACAACTTATGACGTAACAAAAATGCAACCACAACTATTTGTTTGTGAATCATTTGAAGAATTAACAGAAGCACTTGAGAAATTCTCTGAAACGATGGCCTTTAAAACAGGTGGTAAAGAAGGATTAGAAAAAGCAATTCGCTCTGAAAATCATGCAACTGCTGAATTAAATAGCGGCTTACAAATTACAGGTACATTTACCGAGACAATTGAAAACGATGCAGGTGAATTGATTTATATGCGAACGAGCTCGCCAACAGCATTAGCAATTCACAATAAACAGCTAGCGAATCATTCTACGTCTGTACACAGTGACGGGTTTGGAACACCAATTGGATTACTCACTGAAAATATTGCATTAGAAAATTGTACAGATGAACAATTACAATCATTAGGAATTACAATTGGAAATGTTGCTGAGTTTACTTTTGCAAGTGGTATTCATGTAAAAGGAACAGTAACAGATATTGTAAAAAACGATAAAAAAATTGCGCTTATTTCCTTTATCAATTGCACAGTTACTTATAACGACCGCGTTTTATTTGATGCTTCATGGGGCTCATTTGATATGGCTGTTGGTTCAACAATTACTTCGGTATTCCCAGGTGCCGCAGATGCTGCAGCATTTTTCCCAATGGATGAAGAAATCCAAGAAATACCTGCTCCACTTGTACTGAATGAACTTGAACATATGTATCAAACCGTTCGTGACATTCGAAATGAAGGTATTTTACACGACGCGCATATCGAGCAATTAATAGCAATTCAAGAAGTATTAAATAAATTGTATCCGAAAGAATGGTTACTTCGCCTTGAAATATTAGAATTGCTTTTAGAGCATAACAAAGGGCATGAAACATCAGCAGCATTATTACAACAACTTTCTACTTTCACAACGGATGAAGCTGTAACACGTCTTATTAACAATGGTCTTACGCTACTTCCAGTAAAGGATGTGAAAAATGATGCTACGATTAACTGAAAAAGAAGTTCAAGAGGAATTATTGAAGTTAGATAAATGGGTAGTAAAAGATGAAAAATGGATTGAAAGAAAATATATGTTTTCCGACTACTTAAAAGGAGTCGAATTTGTCTCTGAAGCCGCCAAACTATCAGAAGAACATAATCACCACCCATTTATCCTTATCCAGTATAAAGCAGTCATTATTACTTTGTCATCTTGGAATGCAAAAGGTTTAACGAAACTCGATTTTGAGCTTGCGAAGCAATTTGATGAACTATTTGTCCAAAATGAAAAAGCCATTATAAGAAAGTAAAAAGGAGAAGCCTTTATTAGGCTTCTCCTTTTATTTTGAAATGGATACAATGTCCAAATGGATCCTCTACTTGTAATATTCCATCTTTGTACGTAGCAATCTTGCCAATATTTTTTAAGCTTTCACATACTTGCTCTTTTTGTTTTTCATTTGCTAATACAATTGTGAAATATTTCAAGCCAACGGAATTTGGCATTTGCGGTAGTATTCCTTCACCTTGCCACGTATTTAAACCGATATGGTGATGGTAGCCACCTGCCGATACAAAGAGCGCCCCATTACGAGCTGGGATCGTTACTTCAAAGCCAAGACCATCCACATAGAAACGTTTCGCTTCTTCCAAATCAGCTACATGGAAATGAATATGTCCCATCACAGTACCAGCTGGAAATCCGTTCCATGTACTTCCTTGTTGCAATAATTCTTCACCAGCTAACGGGTTACTAACAAATGGTAGCTCTCCATTCTCATCACGCCAAACTTCTTTTTGACGATCATGATAAATTTCAATCCCGTTTCCATCTGGATCAGCTAAATAAAGGGCCTCACTAAAGTAATGGTCAGCTCCGCCGTGCAGTGGATAAACCATTTCTACAAGATGACGAAGGATATTCGCTAAATCCTGTCTGCTCGGTAATAAAATTGCGTAATGATATAAACCCGTTCTCCCTCTTTGCTTTGGTAAGGCTTCCTTCTTTTCTTCAATGATCAGGAGTGGTTCGTTATTTTCATTCCCAAATGTAACGACCATTTCATCTTCTTTTAGTACTTTCATACTTAGTACTTCTGTATAAAACTCTAGTGATTTCTTTATATTTGATACATATAAATGAACAACATCAAGTGTTGTATCGGGATGAAGTTGAAAACTCATCTTGTTAGCCTCCCATGTAAATTAGTTCTTCTTTGACATTTTCTCTTTTAAGAAATTATCTACAAAACCATCCGCTTTCGCAACAAATAAGTACGCACCCATTGCTAACAATGCAAGCTCTAATTCGAAGCCAGGATTTTTTCCATCTCCTAATAAACCAGCTGACCATTTTACTTTTACAATTGCTCCAACCATAACTAGTGCAAATAATAATCCAATATATCTTACACCTAAACCTAGAATTAATAATAGACCGCCAACTAATTCAACTGTTGCTACACCGTATGCAAGTCCTCCTGGTAAACCAATGCTTGTGAACCATCCTGCAATATTGTCAATCCCCGATTGGAATTTTGTTAAACCGTGCATAAAGAACGTTACCCCTAACACGATACGAATAATTAAGTTACCAATATGTTGATTCATTTCTTTCTCTCCTTTATAGTTTTCTTATACAAAACTTTTATTTACATTACAAAACATACACTAATTTTTTTTATTCGTCAATTCATTTTCACTGGGAAAATATATATTTTTTTTGCTATGATACAAATAGTTGTTTATAAAAAGGAGCTTGATTTTATGAATATTGGTTCTGCAATACGTGAAATTCGTCAGCGTAGAGGCATAACAATCGCGCAAATTTGTGAAGGAACAGGTCTTTCTAAAGGGTTTATGAGTCAGGTTGAAAATAATAAAACATCACCATCTATCTCAACTTTAGAAACGATCTCCAATTTTTTAAACGTTCCTCTTCCCTATTTATTGTTAGAACAAAAAGATCGATTGAAAGTTGTCAAAAAGGTAGAGCGTAAATATAGTGTATACGGAAAAGATGAACAAAGAATCGAACATGTTGCAGAGCAAGGTGGCCTTCGCCTCAATCTCGTAGAAATTCCTGCTGGGTTTCCGAAAGAAAACACACCAAATGCCCATGAAGGAGAAGAATGTCACCTTGTATTACGCGGAAAACTAGAAGTTCAACATGGAGAAGATGTTGCAATTGTAGAAGAAGGAGATTCTTTCTCCTGGAATGCATGTGTTCCTCATATTGTTCGTAATATAGGAGAAGAAACTGCATTATTACTCATCTCTAGTCATGCAGAAAATCGAAAACGTGTTTATTAAAAAAAGAAGCCTGTAAATCAGGCTTCTTTTTATCCTCTTATAACTCCATAGCTTGTCCCAACTAGTACAGTCTTTTCGTGTTGATTACGATAAACTGACTCGATTGAAACCTTTTTGTATCCTTCCATCTGTTCAACATTCGTTAAAGTTAATTCACAAGTGATTGTATCTCCTGTAAAAACTGGTCTAATAAACTCACTTACTAATTCTCTTGCTATGTAATGTAATTCTTCGCCTACTTTCGTTCCAATACTAGCAGTCAATAAACCATGAACCATTAAACGTCCATTTTCATCATATTCCATATGATGCCTACCTTTATCCCCTGTAATATTTGCAAATTCAAAAACCTCTTCCTCAGTAAATCTTCTTTCATATTTAAATACATCCCCAACTTTTATACTCATTTTTATCCCCCTAATAATAAACAGAATTTTCTTTCATTTTATCATAAAATGAATCTTAGTTCAGTTTATATTATTAAAATAGTAAGCCTTTTTCTGTTCTACTTTTTCTCCTTATCGGTGCCCCTCTTTTTTGGCTATTTGATATCCATAGTACGCACATGTTCCATTTCTCGATAACTCTCTCACCTCAAAACCACAACTTCTATAAAAATCAAAATTACTCGCAGAAGTATGCGCAAACCAGTCACCATGTGGCAATTTTTGCAAACAAAGAGCAACAAGTTTCTTACCTAATCCCTTCCCTCTATATTCACATTTCACAACTAAATTTACTATGTTGGCGACCATGATTCCATCAGAAATGACTCTAACCATCGCAATCATCTCTTCCTCATCCCAAATTGTGAATGCCCATGTTGAATTTTCAAATGCTATCGTGAATTTTTCAATTTGCCAAGAAGGGATATTATCATTGCTCCAACCGGCATCTTCGAATAAAGTTTTAATTGCATATGCAGGTACACCATTCGTTCCCTCACGAATAATAAGTCCATTATGATAAATGTACATGTAATCCCCCCTTTATTTTTATATACCATTCTTCAAAAGATGCAATTAACCTTTTTTCATCCAATGCGTCTAATGGAATAAACGAGAACATCCATCCCATGAAATGAAGTTGTTTTCTCATAACTAAGCCCCGTTTTTCTAGCAACAAAGATTGAGGCGGGGTGATCCGGATTAATAAGAGAGATTAATTTATTCATTCGTAACGCTTGGAAGCCATAATCTCGAAATGCTGCCGCTGCTTCTTTCGCATACCCTTTTCCCCAATACTGAGGTAATAACCAATAACCAATTTCAATTTCCTCTTTTCCATCTATTTGCTGCTTTACTAATCCTGCATGACCAATTCGTATTCCCGTTCCCTTTTCAATCAATACAAATAAACCGAGACCGTTTTTATAGCTAGGAATCACCCACTCCTCCAAACTTTTTTTACACTGCATATATGTTTTTAACGTCCCATTTCCGATATAGCGCATTACCTTCTCATTTCCCCATAGTGAAGCGTAGAACTGTAAATCATCCATTGTATATTTGCGAATTTGTAAACGATCTGTATGAAACATTTCTGCACTCCTTCCCACGAACTTGTACTTAATTACACGCTCACGTCTTGTATCCATACTAAATGTTACTATCTATTATAAATGAACTAACATTAAAATACAGAATATTCAATCTAAAAAGAATTTAAAAAAGGCAGTAGACAAATATTGTCTACTGCATCCATATCATAACTAGCATAAAGAAAACTACAATTGAGGGGGGTGTAGGATTTTCAAATACACTAGATACTTATCCCGTTCTAACGGGCGGTAAACTTTCCAATTATATAAAAGTGAAAAGTTTACCGCACATAAGAACTTTGGCGGTCAGTAAGAAAGCACCGTTAAGTAGTCAAATACACGCTGTGCTTTTTCTCCACCCATTCGTGCATGTTGAAGAAGAGAAATACCATGTGGACCATATGCACGTAATGCTTCTGGTTGTGCTACTAAAATAGCTTGTACAACTTCTAATTCCCCCAGCATAGCGGCCGCGAAAATATCCATTCGAGCACCCTTTTCTAATAAGTAAAGAGCAATATCTTTACGCCCTACATGTGCCGCTGCTCCTAACGCACTTTCCCAATCTGATCCACCCCAATTGTAAGAGGCATGAAGTAAACTTGGCGATTCAGCCAACAGTTCTTGTACTTTTTCTAAATCTCCGTGAGCTGCCATAACAAATTCCCTTACTAACTCAGTGGTAACACATTCTTCTGTTCGCATCTTGCTCCTCCTTTTTTAGAAATTCGTTTCGGTGTAAAAAATGGCTTATCGCTTCCTTGAAAAATATCTACATCTATGCCAAATACATGTTGAAACATTTCATGACATAACACTTCTTCTGGTATACCGTCATACTGAAGCTTCCCTCGCTTTAATACGAGTAAACGATCACTATATTGAGCTGCTTGGTTAATATCATGTAAAACCATTATAATTGTCATGCCAAATTCCTCGTTTAGTCGTTTCACAAGTTCCATTACTTCCAACTGATGAACGATATCTAAAAAAGTTGTTGGCTCATCCAATAATAAGACGTTCGTACGTTGTGCTAGCGTCATTGCAATCCAAGCGCGTTGTCTTTCTCCTCCTGATAAAGATTGTAAAAGACGATATTCATACCCTTTAAGATTTGTAACAGACAATGCCCAATCAACAATTTCTTCATCTTCTTTATTTAAGCGACCTCTCCATGACTTATGAGGGCCTCTTCCAAATTCGATTAATTCTTTCACTGTTAAATCTAATTGATGATCATGCATTTGTGGTAACATCGCTAATTGCTTCGCTACATCGGCACTTTTCATCGTATGAATACTTTTTCCATCTAAAACGATATCCCCTTCGCTTTGTTTAAGTAGTCTTGCTATTAAACGAAGCAAAGTAGATTTCCCAGATCCATTCGGTCCAATCAAACTAACGACTTCTCCAGCTTTAATATGTACATTCATATTTTGCATTTGAAATCTTTCAGAATGTGCGTAAAACACTTTATTAACGGAAATCACGCTGTTTTCCCCCTCTATGAATTAAATATAAGAAGAACGGACCGCCTAAGAAGGATAATAAAATACCGACAGGCAATTCAATTGGATCAAACCAACTTCGAGCTATCGCATCCGCGAAAACAAGTAATATCCCTCCGCCAAGGCATGACAATGGCAGTAAATATTTATAGTCATTTCCAACTAATAAACGTAACATATGTGGTACGACAAGGCCGACAAATCCAATAAGACCAGAAACACTAACTGCTATTCCAGCTAATAATGTGCTTACTACTATTAAATAAAAACGGCTTCTCTCCACGTTATGACCTAATAATTTCGCCATTTCATCTCCAAGCATTAATACTCGAATATGCTTGATACCGAAGAAGGCCAATATAATAGCGAATATTGCATAATAAATAATCATATGTAAATGCGCCCAACTTACACCGCTAATACCACCCGCTAACCACGGTAACACGGATTGTACTTTGTCACTATGTAATAACATTAATGCTGACGTCGCTGCACCTATTAATGCATTAATTGACACACCTACTAAGACAATTCTTGAAGGTGGTGCCCCTTTTTGCCATGATAAAGCATAAATGATCATCGCCGTTATGAAAGCTCCTAAAAACGCACCGAGTGGTAAAAACGCCATATGCTGAGGGAATAAAATCATAATTACAATTGCGACAAGGCCTGCTCCAGATGACACCCCGATAATACCAGGGTCTGCAAGAGGATTTCTCATCACCCCTTGCAGCAGTGCACCAGATGCAGCTAAACATGTTCCTACTATAAATCCAACGAGCACTCTCGGTATACGAAGGTCCCATACAATTCGATGAACTGTCGAACCTTCATCTTGTATCCCTGTTACAATATCTCGTAAAGAAAAGGATAGGCTTCCTGCGAAAAGACCGTAAAAAAGACATAAAACCGTTAATACAACTAAAGTAACTGCTATGATCCATCTTTTTTTCGCAAAAGGATGTTCCTTTTCCCTTACTACTTCACTACTTTCCATACTTATCATTTCCTTACATCTTGTATACTTTTATACATAAAGTCCATCGCTTCTGTAACTTTTGTTCCAGGATTTGATCCAAACAAGTCTGGTGGCAAAATAACTACGCGATTTTGTTTTAATGCATCTAAATTTTTCCACGCTTCATTTTTCATCATTTCGCCTTCAAATGCTTTTTTAACGCTATTTGGATCTCCATGTGTAATTAAATAAATCACATCAGGATTCGCCTCAATAATGCGTTCTACACTTAGCTGTGCATATTGCGGATATTCCTTCATTTCTGGAAAATCAGCTGCAATATTTTTCCCACCTGTTTTTTCTAAAATATCACCTGATAAAGAGGTTGGTAATGCTGCTAAATAAGTACCAGGTGCTCCATACACTAGCAATGCTTTCACATCACTCTTTTTCTCATATGTCTTCATTTGATTCGTAATTTTTTGGTTAAGTTCTTTTGCTTTATCTTCTTTTTTCATTATCGCTCCGTATAGTTCAATATTCTTTAGAATATCTTGTACAGAATTCGCAGAAGAAATCATTACTTTCGTTCCTTGCCCTTCAACCGTTGGAACATTCTTTTGGAACCCATTATTAGCAATAAGTACATCGGGCTTTAAGCTAGCAATTTGCTCAAAATTCGGCTGATGTGCATTCCCGATTACTTGTACTTTCTTTATATCCTCTGGAAGAGTTATTTTTGCATCCGGACGACCCACTATTTTTCCGCCTAAAGCATGAATAATATTCATGTCTCCCATACTTAATGTTGCAAAACTCTCTGGCACTTTATCGAATGTTACCTTTCTTCCTGACAGGTCGGTAACTTCTATTTTCTCTTTTCCTTTTTCTGTTTTTGTTGCCGCTGCTTTTTCGTCTCCTTTTGCACTGCAACCTATTAATAAGAAAAAAATAGATAAAATCGCTGTAAATAGCGTAATAGATTTTTTCATTCTCCCACCTCTAATTGATAATGATAATCATTAACTACCATTCTACTTTAATTGATAAGGATTATCATTGTCAATATAAAACGCATACATTTTCTAGAAAAAAAAAAAAAACAAAAAGCGTTACAAAAAAGATTCCTTCTTTTTGTAACGCACTATTTATCAATATTATTCGCATTCGTTTCCCTCTAACTTGTCTCGCATCACTTTCACACGCTGAAAGAAAAAGAAAGATAAACTTAAAAATATAACGATGCTCCCAATCATAACAAAAAATTGTATCGTTTCTTTTGCTCCAGTCGGAATCAATAAGCCAACCATTAACAATGTACTGACAGCGAGAAGAATTTGTCCGAACCGAGTATAATCTTCTATCTTTTCTTGTAATTCCTTCATTATATTCTCACTCCTCCATTTCACTGTATCATATTCTATTAAACTGAAAGACAAGTAAATACAGCCATTCTGGGAGATGTTTTCCAAAAGAAAAAGAGCCGCTTTATGGCGACTCTTTTATAACCATTACTCACCTTTATATGCTTTCATATAAATTTCTTTTAACTCTGAAATGAGAGGTAATTTTGGATTAGCTGTTGTACATTGATCTTCAAAAGCTCTTTCTGCCAATAATCCAACAACCTCTTCAAATTGGTCTTTAGCAACTCCTTGTCCTGCAATACTCATATTTATATTTAAACTTTTTCCGAGCTCAATAATTGCTTTGACAAGTGATTCCACACCTTCTGCGGTCGAACTTGCTGGAAGCCCGAGCATTCTCGCAATATGTGCATAGCGTTCATCGGCTACAAAGTGCTCATATTTTGGGAACAATGCGTGTTTTCTTGGCTTAATAGCATTATAGCGAACTACGTGCGGCATAAGAATTGCATTCGCACGCCCATGTGGAATATGAAATTCTGGTCCAATTTTATGTGCTAAGCTGTGATTAATACCTAGAAAAGCATTTGCAAATGCCATTCCTGCAATTGCAGAAGCATTATGCATTTTTTCTCGTGCTTCTTCATCATGTCCATCTTTAAATGCTCTTGGTAAATATTTAAATACGAGATCAATGGCCTTTAATGCTAATCCATCTGTATAGTCATTTGCTAAAACAGACACATACGCCTCGATTGCATGCGTTAATACGTCCATCCCAGTGTCTGCTGTTACATGTGGTGGTACTGTCATTACAAATTGTGGATCAACAATTGCTACATCTGGCGTTAATTCATAATCGGCAAGTGGATACTTTATATTATTTTTCTTATCTGTAATAACCGCAAATGGTGTCACTTCTGATCCTGTTCCAGATGTTGTTGGAATAGCAACAAACTGCGCCTTACTTCCTAATTCCGGATATTTACATGTACGTTTTCTTATATCTAAAAACTTCTGTTTAATTCCATAGAATGTTGTTTCTGGGTGCTCATAGAAAAGCCACATCCCTTTCGCTGCATCCATCGCTGAACCACCACCAAGTGCGATAATGACATCAGGCTGAAAACTTCTCATCATTTCCGCACCTTTAAACACAGTTTCATCTGACGGATCTGGCTCGACCTCAAAGAAAACTTCAACTTTCACATCATTTGCATGTTTACGTAAATAATGCGTAACCGTATCTACATATCCGTGCTCAACCATTCCTGGATCCGTTACAATAAACGCACGTGAAATGTTAGGCATATTTGCTAAATATGATGTCGCATGTTTTTCAAAATAAATTTTTGGTGGTAATTTGAACCACTGCATATTCTTTTTTCTATTTGCCAACCTTTTTATATTTAATAAGTGCGTCGCTGTTACGTTTTGAGAAACCGAGTTTTTCCCGTAGGAACCGCAGCCAAGCGTAAGTGATGGAATAAATCCATTATATATGTCACCGATTCCACCTTGTGATGAAGGGGCATTTATAATAAGGCGGCAAGCTTTCATACGTAATCCAAATTGCTTTTGCACTTCTTTATTTACAGAATGGATAACTGCTGAATGTCCTAAACCACCGAGGTTTAACATTTCTTCACAATATGTAAACCCTTCTTCTAATGAATTTGCTTTCACACAAGCTAATACTGGACTTAACTTCTCACGAGATAGTGGATATGCGGCTCCGATGCCTTGTATTTCAGCTACAAGCATTTTTGTATTTTTAGGTACAGTAATTCCAACTAATTCGGCAATATACTGTGCGGATTTCCCTACAATATCACTATTTACTGCACATGTATTTTCATTAATAACAAGCTTTTCTAATTTACTTCTCTCTTCCTCGGTTACAAAATAACAATCATTTGCAATCATTTCTGTTTTCACATCATCATAAATTTCCTTGTCTACAATAATCGCTTGTTCTGATGCACAAATCATACCATTATCAAATGTTTTAGATAAAATCAAATCATTAACCGCTCGTTTTATATGCGCTGATTTCTCTATATAACATGGTACATTACCAGGACCTACACCTAGCGCTGGTTTTCCAGTAGAATAAGCTGATTTCACCATACCAGCCCCTCCAGTTGCCAAAACAAGCGCAACACCTTCATGGTTCATTAATTGTTTCGTTGCTTCGACAGAAGGCTTTTCAATCCACTGTATACAATGTTTTGGTGCCCCCGCCTTCACCGCTGCATCGTATACTGCTTTCGCGGCTGCAATAGAACAGTTTTGTGCTGAAGGATGAAATGCGAAAATAATTGGATTTCTCGTTTTTATCGCGATTAATGCTTTAAACATTGTTGTCGATGTTGGATTCGTTACTGGTGTTACCCCAGCTACTACACCGACAGGCTCCGCAATTTCTATTATTTCTTCATGAGGATCTTCGTGAATAATCCCTACTGTTTTATCTTTCTTTATGCTATGCCAAATATATTCAGTAGCAAAAATATTTTTAATACATTTATCTTCGTATACACCACGACCTGTTTCTTCAACAGCCAACTTCGCAAGCGGCATATGTTGATCAACACCTGCTAATGCCATTTCATGAACAATGTTGTCAATTTGCTCTTGTGTAAAACTTTCTAATGCTTGTAAAGCTCTCTGACCGTTATTCACTAACGTATCAATCATCTCTTTTACTTCCTGCATTTCATTTACAACTTTCTCTTTGACTACCATGTAAATTCCTCCTATTCTGCTATCTTGGACTAAATAAGACCCTATAGGTCATAATCAGTCCCGATTAGCGCAAAAAAATAGAATTGCTTTCCTACATGAACCTCATTGTTTGTGAAATATTTCACAAGTTTGTTCGTGAGTAACACTTCATGAACTTAATATACATGAACTTAATATACATGAATTTATTTTATTTGTGTTTGTCTAATTTGTGAAATATTTCACAAATTAATATAGTAAAAATGCACTGCCTATACTAGCAGTGCATTTTTACTATGCTAACGCTTGTGCTAAATCTTCAATTAAATCTTCTCCGTCTTCAATACCGACAGAAATTCGAATTAATGTATCTGTAATTCCTAATTCTTTACGACGATCTGCTGGAATTGATGCATGCGTCATTTGAGAGGGGATAGAAATTAAACTTTCTACTGCTCCTAAACTTTCAGCCAGCGTAAAGTATTGTAATCTCTCAAGTACTTTATTTAATGTTTCTTCGCTATCTACATCAAATGAGATAATAGCACCAAATCCATTTGCCTGTTCTGTTGCCAGTTCATGGTTTTGATGTGACTCAAGGCCTGGGTAATATACTTTATTTACTTTTGGGTGGTTATTTAAAAACTCAGCAATTGCGCGTGAATTCGTTTCATGCTCTTCCATTCGAATTCCTAATGTTTTTAAACCACGAAGTAGTAAGAAACTATCTTGTGGGCCAAGAATGCCACCTGTTGAGTTTTGTACAAAGTGAAGGTCTTCTGCTAATTGCGGGCTATTTACAACTACTAGACCTGCAACTACGTCACTATGACCTCCTAAATATTTCGTTGCACTATGAAGTACAATGTCTGCTCCTAAAGAAATCGGCGACTGCCAATATGGCGTCATGAATGTGTTATCAATAATTGTTAATAAATCTTTCTCTTTAGCAAGAGTAGATATTTTTTTAATATCAGTAATTTTTAGTAACGGATTCGTTGGTGTTTCTACATAAATCGCTTTCGTATTTGGACGAATCGCTTTTTCAACGTCCTCTAAGTTTGTTGTATCTACAAATGTATGCTCAATACCGAAGCGGTTTAACACTTTCGTAATCACGCGGTACGTTCCGCCATACACATCATCTGTTAAAATAACGTGGTCACCTTTTGAGAACAACATAATTGTAGCTGTAATAGCCGCCATTCCTGAACCAAATGCGAAACCAGCATGGCCGTTTTCTAATACCGCAATCATTTCTTCTAAAGCTGCACGTGTTGGGTTTCCTGTACGTGAATATTCATATCCTTGATGCTTACCAACTGCTTCTTGTTTGTACGTACTCGTTTGATAAATCGGTACATTTACAGATCCAGTTGAAGGTTCTCCTATGCGAATACCATGAATTAACTTTGTCTTTGCTCTCATTTTTTATTCCCATCCTTTGTATATGTCTTTACTTAAATAGCGCTCACTACTATCAGGAAAAATCGTTACAATATTTGTACCTGGCGCCGCTTTCTCTGCTTCAAGTAAACTTGCATGAAATGCTGCTCCTGAAGAGCTCCCAACAAGAAGTCCTTCTTTTTGCGCTAATTCTTTCACTCGTAAAAATGCATTTCGATCAGAAATCGTATGAATTTCATCAAAATAAGATGTCTTCAAAAATGGCGGGATAAATTCCAGTCCAATTCCTTCGGTCTCATGTGAACCAGCCTTACCACCATTTAAAATAGATCCTTCTGGTTCCACAATAACCGTTTTTATATCTACATTTTTTTCTTTCAAGTAAGATGCAGTCCCCATAAACGTACCGCCAGTTCCTGCTCCAGCAACAAATATGTTAATCTCTCCATTCAATGCGTCCCACAGTTCAGGTCCTAATGTTTTAAAATATGCACGAGGATTTGCCTCATTTGCGAACTGACTTGGAGAGTATGAATTCGGTATCTCATTTACTAACTCTTTTGCTTTTGCAATTGCACCGGTCATTCCTTGCTCAGTCGGCGTATGCACGACCGTTGCGCCTAGTGCTTTCATTAATTCTTGTTTTTCAATGCTAAATTTCTCTGGTACACAAACCATAACGTGTAAATCATGTTGTAACGCTGCGAGTGCCAGTCCAATACCAGTATTTCCAGCTGTCGGTTCAATAATTGTTCCGCCCTCTGTAACAAGCCCTTTTTCTAGCGCATCTTCGATTAATTCTCTTCCTAATCGGTCCTTAACACTTCCGCCTGGGTTATAAAATTCAAGCTTTGCAAATAAACGGACCCCTTCTGGAAGTGAAAAACGAGTAATTTCCACAATTGGTGTATGACCAATTAACTCATGAACTCCACGATATACATTCATCGTGTTCTCCCCCTTATTTGCCAATAAAGAAAAGGCAACTGTATGTATTTTCTTTATATGAGACAGTTGCCTTTTTGTTACATTACTTTAACTCTTCTAGTACTTTTACGATAAAGTTTGTAGAATGAAGAGCTGCTTGATCTAAAAATTGATCAAATGAAACATTTGATTCTTTACCAGCAATATCAGAAAGTGCACGAATGATAACAAACGGAACTTCATATTGGTGGCATACTTGTGCAACAGCTGCTGCTTCCATTTCTACTGCATAAAGGTTTTCAAATTTATCACGAATTGCTGCAACTCGGTTCGGATCACTCATAAATGAATCACCTGTTGCAATCATACCTTTTACAACTTGAATATTTTCTTCTGCCTGCATACATTTTTCAGCTAATGCAACTAATGCTTCATCAGCTTTAAATCCAGGCGGCATCCCTGGTACTTGCCCATACTCATAGTTAAATGCTGTTACATCTACGTCATGGTGACGAACTTCTGTTGAAATAACGACATCCCCAACATTTAGAGAATGATGGAAGCCACCAGCTGAACCAGTATTAATGACTTTTTCAGGCTTATATCTTTCTAATAAAATTGTCGTTGACATCGCTGCGTTTACTTTACCAATACCAGACTTTAACAAGATTACTTCATGTCCTGCTAATTGCCCTTTCGTAAATTCACAACCCGCAACCGTTTCTGTTTCTGCTTGTTCTAATTTATCACGTAAAATACGTACTTCTTCTTCCATTGCTCCAATTACAGCAATTCTCAATCTAATCCCTCTTTCTATTGCTTAGTTGCCTCCATTACCCACACGAAATGATTTAATCTCGTAAACGTTACATGGAAGCCATTGTTTTCAAAAATAGTCTGCATAACTGGAATACGTGTATAGTATTCCGTTTGCAAATCGTTTGCTAACTGATGAAAACCTCTTTGTTTTGCTGCTTCAACAGTTTTATCATATGCATCTTGATCTGCAAATATCGTATCAGCAAACACTATTTTACCACCTTTGTTTAGCAATTGACTATACTTCGCAATCGCTACATTTTTTTCATCATCTGTTAAATGATGAAATGCATAGGTGCTTACTATGGTATCAATGGAATTCGGGACTTCAAACGAAAGAAAATCACCTTCTGTAATGGAAAACTCTTTTGGCAATTTCTCTTTTGCAATCATGCGCATTTCACGTGACGGTTCTATACCGTAAACTGTGCGGCCAGCAAGTAATAATTTATTTGTTAAATTACCTGTACCGACACCAAATTCTAATACGTTACCAAATGACTTGTTAACTACATCCTCTAGAATGTCCTCATAATGGGCGAAAACTTCTTTATATTGTATATCTTCGCCTTGTACAAATGAGTCGTACGTATGAGCCCACTCATCAAATAAACCATTAAATTCTGTACCCATAAAAATTCCCCTTTTTCTTATCGGTTTTATCAGTATGATATTCCCTCTTTCTAAAAATGTCAATTGAAATGTACATGGTATTTCCTTCTTTTCTTTGTTACACTATAGTTGATTACATAGGAGAGGGGCCGTCTTCATGTCATTTACCTTTGAAATGTTAGAAGATAAAGTAGAATTTTTTGAAGCGGGAGACTTAGCTTCTTTAGAACGTAAAATCAGTGAACAAATCGATAATAATAAAGCACTTATGCTTGAAGTTCATCACATCTCGCATCAAATGGTTATGGATCCTGAAAGTAAAAGACCATATTATAGCGCGGTTGTTCATTTTAAATTAAAGAAATTACGCTAACTAAAAAAGAGAAGCTCCTTAGGAGCTTCTCTTTTTTAGTTTAGAGTTTGAACAAGTACTGGTTTCCAGCCTTCATTGTCTACCCAATCAATATTTACATAATATCTTTTACCTGTTTGTTTATCTTGTACGTTACCGTAAGCTTTATTCTTACCGTTATTTCCGATTCGATGAATAATTAATTGCTCTACTGGAACGTCAATTGCAGCTGAAATCGCTTGATTCATCTCATTCCAATCTGCTGTACCTTTTTTAAACGTCATCGCAGGTGTTGCACCTTGCTCTGTGCCTACTGGCTTCCAAGAAGGTTTCGTATAAGCGTCAGTTGCCTTTGGCTGTGTTTTTTCAGCTGGTACTTTCTCGTTAGCTTTCGCTTCTTCTTCAGCTTTTTTCTGTTCTTCTTCAGCCTTTAGCTTCTCTTCTTCTTCTTTCTTCTTAGCCTCTGTTTTCTCTTGTTCATTCTTCTTCGTCTCTTCTTTGCCTTTAGCTTTCTCAGACTTATTCTCTTTCGTTGTTTGCTGAGCTACCTTTTTATCGCTAGAAGACGCTTGCTCTTTCGTGTCAGGAACAAACAATTGATATGCTACAATAGCTACTGCTACTAGTACAATAGCGATTGCAATATTTAAAACACCGTTTTGACGACGTTTTTGTTGTTTCTGTTGGAATCTAGATCCTCCTGCCATTCTTCAAACCTCCATGCAGTTTTTCATACTTGCTATTGTAACATTAAATCTAGAAAGGTTGAACATTTACAATAATATTTTCATGAAATGAAAACATTTTACTATGAATTGCAAGATTACTTTTCATTCTCTAATCGATAGATTGATTCTACGATAGATTTGAAAATAGGTGTAACTTTATTTACATCGCTATTCGTTTCTATATCCACGACAACTAAAGCATACCTTGGATTTTCATATGGAAAATAACCTGCAAACCATCGATTCTCTTTCTTTCCTTTTCCTGTTTGTGCTGTCCCAGATTTTCCAGCGACACTTAGTGGTAACGACTTGAATGCTGATCCTGTGCCTTTTTCCGTTGTTACAACGCTCCTTAATAACTTTTGTAATGTTTTCACTGTTTCATATGAAAGCTGTTTTCCACCTAATGTATGGTCTTCAAATGTATAAAAATCCGTTCCATTTTTATACATTATTTTTTCAACAGCTTTCACTTCCATCTTTTCTCCTCCTCTAGCAATCGTCGCCATCATATTTGCAATCGCTAGAGGTGACATACGTACATCTTTCTGTCCAATTACTGTTTGCGCTACCGCTTTTTTACTATTCTTATTTCCTTCACTCCCCCAAATCGTAACACTTTTCTCCTCTGGCATTTGCTCAAAATGAGTTGTATGAAATACAGAACCTCTCCATCCAACCTTCTCAGCGCCTCCTAAAGCCTCTACATAAGTTTCTAACACCATCTTATCCTTTTGTATTAGCTCATTTCCTAACTCTGAAAATGTCCTGTTACAGCTTCTAGCAAAGCTCTCTTTAAAACTAAGTGTCCCCATCCTAACTTGTGGGTGATCTTCACCATATAAATCTTTATTACAATTAAATACGCGATTAAAAACATTTTCATTCTGATCAATCGCTGCCGCCGCAATGATTGTTTTAAAAACAGAACCGGGAAAGTGTGGTGTTAACATTTGATTTTCAAGTGTAGTTTTATATAAACTCTCATCTTTCACCTGTACAGCTGGTTTGCTAACCATTGCTAAAATTTCATTTTTCTTTACATCAAGTAGCACTACTCCTCCCTTCTTAATTTCACTTGCTTCAACTACTTCTTCTGCTTTTTTCTGTAACTCGTTATGTAAAGTAGTTTGAATCGTCACTGGATAAAACGGATTTCCAGGCGATGTATATTTCGCTTGTTTTCCAAAAATCGGTTCTCCTTGCCGATCCACTTGATACAATACTTTTGCCTCTCCATCGGTCAAAAGAAATTCATCAAATGATTGCTGCAATCCTGAAATGCCAATCGGTGTTTGTTTTGAAATTTTTCTAACTTCTCCGTATCGTTTTTGAAATTCTCGCTCATTCTCACCCACATCACCAATTAAATGATTCATCATGCTAGTTTGTCGCAAACGAACTTCAGCTGCTACAATGCCTAATACATTTAATTGATTCACCTTCTCCATCTGCTCTCGTTCCAAGCGAAGTGGTTCATTTCCTCTTTGCAGGATAAATGCACTTTTCTTATGTTTCATTTGACTTTCAATCTCTTGTCTCGACATACCAATGATATGCGCAATTTTCTCCAACATGTTATTTTTTAATTGTAGAAATGGAAAAACAATTAAAACAGGATACTTTTTCTCACCTATCTCCTTACCATTACGATCTATAAAATGGCCGCGTCCATCATCTACCGTAATGGATTGCGTCCGTTGTGTAACACTTTTTTCAATTAAGTTAATCTTACGATCCGTAAATGATTCCGTATCGATAATTTGTATTTGAATTAAACGACAAAGTAATATAAACATGACACATATAAAACAAATTAAAACAATTGTAATTCTCCGTTTTATTTTCATAAAAAAACACCTCGTCTATTGTAGTTTAGACGAGGTACTATTTTATTTATACAAGCTCCGAAATAAAAATAGATATTATATAAAGCTATTATTGTTTCTTTGGTTTTTCTAAAAATTTCATAAGAAGCGATCTAAATTCAGTTTCATTCACTCCAGTGTTTTTAGCAACTTCAATTACAGTAGTTGTTACATTAGCAGCTACTTTTAAATATTCCTTACTGAAATTATCCATTTCATTTCTTTTTTCTTTTGCATTCTCAACTGTTACAGAATCAATACAAGTAATCATTTTATCTACAATATGTAAATAATTATTTTGTGCATCTATTATTTTTTGAATATCATCTTTATTACTTACTTTTGATTGTTTTAAATATGTATACGCTTGATTCACTTCATCTTTTAAAATCTTATCATTATTCTTCGCCTGTTCTTGTAACATATTCTTCATATCATCTATTGTTTTTTGATCCATAGAATCTCGCAATAAATAATCTGGATTCCCAATCGCATAATCGTACTTAATCGTTACATCTTGAAATATTTTCATCACAATAGCTAATTGATACGCTACATCAAAATCATTAAATTCCTTTTTACCTTGCGGAGTTTCTAAGGTTTTTGAACCCTCAGTTGCTTTAATATCCTTTTTTTCTTCTTGCTTTACCTTTTCTCCCTTTGATGATGTAGTTTCCTCATTCGTTCCGCATGCAGCAAGTCCTAATATGGATATACTACAAACTAATCCCGTAAAGATTTTATGTTTCATAATTAGCCCCTTTTCCCTTTTAAAACCTATAGTCTCTAATTATGATATCAAAGTTTAAAGTATTTTTTTGACATTTTTTGTCGAATCACTCTAAAGGTTACATAAAATTCTACAGAAAAAAAAGATTCTCCCGATAGGAGAATCTTTTTTTTATTTTACAGAGATAATCTCTACTTGCATTTCTCCACCTGGAGTTTGGATTGCTACCTTTTCGCCAATTTGCTTACCTAATAAGCTTTTTGCGATTGGAGAATCGTTAGAAATTCTTCCTTCAAATGGGTCTGCTTCTGCGCTACCTACGATTGTGTAAGCTTCTTCATCTCCATCTGGTAATTCTTTAAATGTTACTGTCTTACCTAATGTAACAACAGTAGATTCTTCGCCATTATCTGTGATGATAACTGCGTTACGGATCATGTTTTCTAATTGTGTAATACGTCCTTCTACGAACGCTTGCTCATCTTTCGCTGCATCATACTCAGAGTTCTCAGAAAGATCTCCGAAGCTACGTGCAATCTTAATGCGCTCTACAACCTCTTTACGTTTTACCGTTTTTAAATCCTCAAGTTCGTTCTCTAGTTTTTGCTTACCCTCTTGCGTCATAGGGTATGTTTTTTCTGTTGCCATATTTTCCACTCCTTTTATATACCAATCCCCCGAAAAAAAGAGGAGTTCCATATGAAAACTCCTCCGCTTATATAGAGAGCGGAGGTTTCTAGCACGCCTGTACTAGCGGAGTTGTCACATACAACCCCGTATTTCCAATTCTTCTTTATATAAAGAAGATATGTATGGAAAGTTGATATAAATATGCCCTCACCTATATATAGATGAGGTTGCATGTTTCATTGTATTCGATAGGAAGGGAAAAAATCCCTTCCTATCGTATATCTTTTACTATGCTATTACAAATTTACTTTTTGTTCAAGAATTGTTGCAATTTTTGTAACCATAATATCAATTGCAACGTGGTTTTGTCCACCTTCAGGGATAATAATATCCGCAAACTTCTTAGAAGGCTCAATAAATTGATTGTGCATTGGACGTACAACATTTACATATTGATCAATAACTGAATCCATCGTACGACCGCGTTCTTTAATATCACGCTGCATGCGGCGCAGGATACGAAGGTCCGCATCTGTATCAACGAATAGCTTAATGTCCATTAACTCACAAAGACGTGGGTCTTCTAAAATAAGAATTCCTTCTAAAATGATTACATCTTTCGGCTCAACTGGAATAATTTCATCTGAACGCGTATGCAATGTATAGTCATATACAGGTTTCTCTACTTGTTTATATGCAAGCAACTGCTGCAAATGTTCAATTAACAAATCATTATCAAACGCTAATGGATGATCATAATTTGTTTTTAAACGCTCTTCCATTGGTAAATGGCTTTGATCTTTGTAATAATAATCTTGCTCTAAGATTAAAATGGAATGACCTTTAAAATGGTCAAAAATCGCTTTCGTTACACTTGTCTTACCTGACCCTGAACCACCAGCAATTCCAATTACAACAGGCTTATTCGTCCCCATTCGACTATCACTCTTTCTTATTGAAGTATGCTTTTGCGCATCATATTATTCACATACACTGGTTGATCCACTTTGAATTTCACGATTTGCAACGGATGTCTCGCTGCATCTAATTCGTTTCCATCCTCATCCCAAATTTTCTCCACCGTCTGCGTAAAGTTTTCTATTTCTGGTCCAAAGAACTCCACTTCATGTCCTGGTTTGAAATGATTACGTTGCTCAATCGTTACGATGCCCGTTTCTTCATTATAATCTAACACTAAACCAGCGAAATCATACGTTGTTTTCTTACTATGATTTCCAAACATTTGCTCTTGATGTCCTGGAACCCCTTCAAAGAATGCAGGAGCTGTATCACGATTTGCACATTTATCAAGCTCATCTAACCATTCTTGCTTAAACTCAAAGTTATCAGGATCCGCACAATATGCATCAATTACTTTACGGTATACTGTCGCTACAGTCGCTACGTAATGGATTGATTTCATACGTCCTTCAACTTTTAAGCTATCAATTCCAATTTCAATCATTTTCGGAATTGATAAAATTAAATTTAAGTCTTTTGGACTCATTGCAAAGTGAGCATCTTCTTCTTGGAATAGAGGAAGCTCTTTTGCATCTTTATGTTGTGATACTGTTTGAACTAAATCATAATCCCAGCGACAAGATTGACAACAACCACCACGGTTAGAGTCACGCGCTGTCATATGGTTACTTAGCGTACATCTTCCTGAATATGCGATACACATTGCACCATGGACGAATGCTTCAATTTCAATATCCACTTTTTCTTTAATCTCTTTCATTTCTTCATAGCTTGCTTCACGAGCTAATACAAGACGATGTAAACCTTCTTCTTTCCAATACTGTGCTGCTTTCCAGTTGGATAGTGATTGCTGTGTGCTTAAATGCACCTCAACAGAAGGCGCTACACGTTTACAAGTCTCAATGATAAGCGGATCAGCAACGATAATTCCCGTTACGCCAGCTTTTTCAATCCCTTTTAAATATTCCTCTAGCCCGTCCATATTTTCATTATGTGCAAAGATATTTGTTGTTACATATATTTTTGCTCCATATTTCTTTGCAAATTCCACACCTTCTGCCATTTCTTCCAGTGTAAAGTTACCTGCATTCGAACGAAGACCAAATTCTTGTCCACCTAAATATACAGCATCTGCCCCGTAATGGATAGCTACTTTTAATTTTTCTAAGTTACCCGCAGGGATTAACAGTTCAGGTTTCTTCACAATAACGCGTTTGCCATCGATCACTCGTGAAATTTCTTGTACAGTCATTTCCTACACCCTCCTCGTTTAGTAAACCGTCTCTTTAAAGAAGAATCCTGTATCTAACGGACGATTCACCGGTTGCATTTCTTCTATCTCTTTATATAAATCGTCTTTCACGTCATAATACGCATCACGATCTTCTACACATAAATCAATTGCTTTACGATATTTCTTCGTTACCTCAATAATGTATGCAGAGCTTTTTAGTACACCATCAACTTTTAAGCTATCGATTTCAGCATCAATTAGCTCTTCTAACTCATCGATGAAACAAATATCGTTTGGACTCATAATGTGAGTACCATTTTCATCTTCATAAATTGGATATTTATTGTTACGCTCTGGGTCATATAAGAACATATTCTCTTCATATTTTTTCTTTTCAATGTCAAGATGACGTCCTTGATACTCAAAGTAGTTTCCTACTAACGAACGCTTCGATTGGAACATACAAGTCATACCGTGAATTTGTACTTCAAGTTCCACTTCAGCATTTTCTTTTAACTCAACAATTTCATCTAAGCTAAGCTCACGAGCTAATACAGCACGTTTTGCTCCTCTTTGTCCCCAGTAGTTACAAGTAAACCAGTTTGTTGCTGTTGTTTCTGTATTCCAGTGCAATTGCATATTTGGCGCTACTTCGCGGACCGCCATTAATACTGCTGGGTCTCCAAAAACAATTGCATCTACATGTACTTCGTTTAAAAATGCAACATAGTCTGTTAATTCTTCTACTTTATCGTTGTGGAACATAGCGTTCATTGCTACGTATACTTTTACACCATTTTCATGTGCAATCTTCACAGCTTGTTTCACATCTTCACGTGAAAATTCCCCTGCTAAACGTAAACCAAACTTTTGCTCACCGATCATTACCGCATCTGCTCCTGCTTTCGCAAGAGGTTCGATATCCGCCACTGCTTTTGGTGTTACTAACAATTCTGGTTTCTTCATACCTTGGTCACCCTTTCTTTTTACTAACAGCTACTCCATCACCAATTGGGAAAATCGTTGTATCATATCCTTCATGGTTCATAAGCCATTCATTGTACGTCTTAATACGACGGATTAAACCACGTGTACGTCTGTTTTCAATTTTCTCTTTCGTTGTTACAAGACCATGGTACATAACATTATCTGAAATAATTACGCCACCAGGATTTAATAACGGTTCATATAAGTCAAAAAAGCGACGATATTGTCCTTTTGCTGCGTCAATAAAAATAACGTCAAATGTTCCATGTTCTTCTACTTGCTCGCCTGTTTCTAACGCATCACCGTAAATAACGGAAATACGTTCTTTAACTGGTGAACGTTCTATATATTCAAGTGCTTTTTCATATCGATCGCGATTGCGCTCAACTGTCACAATGCGAGAATTTGGAATAGCTTGCATCATACGAATACTAGAATAGCCAATTGCTGTACCTAGCTCTAAAATGCTCTTCGGTCCAATTAAACGTAAAAATTGCAACATAAATTCCATTCCAAGTCGATCCATAATTGGCACATGATTTTCTTTCGCATAGTCTTCCATTTCAAGAATTAATTTATCTTTCGGATCAATAAATGATAATAGGTACTCGTTAACTGCATCCTCCATAATGGTCCTCCTTATTTACATGGAGAAGTGCCTCTATGACGTCTTTTCACACATAGAATGCAATAAAAATACAAGCCAGCTTTATCCTTAGCTTGTACGTCCCGTTTTGATATTAAAAACGATTCTTCTGCCAGTTTTTAACCCGATATATTTTACCACAAAAAAGAGGGATGTGCGACCTTTTTCGCTATCCCTCCCCATTTCACTGCTTTTTCGTAATATATTTTTGCTTTAATGCATTATGCTCTTCCAATGTTTTCGCATAATACACTTCACCAGTTGGTGCAGCTAAGAAATAATAATAATCTGTTTGCGCAGGTTCTAACGCCGCTTCCACTGAATGTTTGCCAGAGTTTGCAATCGGACCGACAGGTAATCCTTTCACAACATACGTATTGAACGGTGAGTTAACCTTTAAATCTTCGTATAACACACGTTGTTTATGCTTTCCAAGTGCATATAATACCGTTGGATCCGTTTGAAGCGGCATACCTTTTGCTAAACGATTATAAAAGACACTAGAGATCTTTTGACGATCTGTAAAGCCTGTTGCCTCTTCTTCAATAAGTGAAGACAATGTTAAAAGCTGATGAACATCCCAGTTTTTCGCTTTCATTTTTGCTTCGTTTTGAACAATGATTGCATTCGTTTTCTCAAGCATCGGAATGACAATTTCCTCCAAAGTTGTATCTTTTTTATAGAAAGAGTACGTCGCAGGATATAAATAACCTTCTAATGGATATTTAATATTGCTATCAAAGATTTTATCCGTTAACAGCTTGGGATACTTTTGCTGCATTTTTTGAATAAATGCTTTATCGTTTAATTGACGTACAATATCATCTTTATTCCACTTTAATTCGTTTGCAACCGTTTCTGCAATTTCAGTTACTTGTGCCCCTTCTTTTACCGTCACTTTATAAAGAGCTGGACGATGTACATTACCAGATGACATTTGCTCCATAACATCTTTTGCACTCATTGAAGGATTTAATAAATATGTACCCGCTTGTAAATTTTTAGATTTAGCCTTTGTATAAAAACTAAAAACTGTACCGTTTTTCACAGCACCTTTTTCTTCTAAAATCTCACCAATTTTACTAGTAGATGATCCCTTTGGAATTTCTACTTCAATCTCTTTTTTATTCCCGCTATCAACCGGTCCTAATGCGGATGAAATATACGCATAGACTGAACCACAAACTAAAAGCAGTGCAATTATCGAGAATAAAAAAATGCGTCTACGCTTCTTTTTCACTTGATTCTCTACCAAAACTCTTCCTCCTTATTCAATTGTAGGCCATATGTACATCTTTCTATACAACATGATAAAAAATCACAATACATTTACCTATCATTTTTGACAGATACTTTATTTTCTACAATCCGTCTCATTATACTACAAAGGATTACGCAGTTTCGACAAAAAATCTTTCATTTTACATATAAAAAAGGCGGACGATATACCGTCCACCTTTTCAGTACTTATTATTCAGCTTCTTGCTCATCAGCTAGAGTGTTGAACATTTCTTGTACCATTTCCCACTCTTCTTCAGATTCGATTGGAAGTAAAGTTCCGCCCTCTTCTTCATTTTGCTCATAAGCCATTGCATCATAAATTTGGTCTCCATCTTCGTCTACTTCACCGATTGGAGAGAAGACTACGTATGATTTTTTGCCAAATTTTTCAGCGTCAAAAGTGAAAATAATTTCACATAAATGTTCGTTACCTTTTTCGTCTACAATTGTAATTTGATTTTCTTCCATTTTGGTCACCTCTTATTTACTATCTAAAAATCCTTGTAAGATTACGACTGCAGCCATCTTATCAATTACTTGCTTTCGCTTCTTACGGCTTACATCGGCCGAAATGAGTAGACGTTCCGCTGCCATCGTTGACAAACGCTCGTCCCACATTACAACGTCTAATTGTAACAGCTCTCGTAGGTTTTCTGCAAATTGTTGGCATGCTTCACCACGCGGGCCAATTGTACCATTCATATTTTTAGGTAAACCTACTACTATCTTGTCCACATCATACTGTTTTACTAACTCAGAAATGCGGTCAAAACCAAATTGACCTCGTTCTTCGTTAATCTTGATTGTTTCAAGCCCTTGCGCTGTCCAGCCCATTTCGTCACTAATTGCAACCCCGACTGTTTTTGTACCTACATCTAAACCTAATATCCGCATAAATTACTCCTCACGATGATGTTTCAAGTAAGACTTCACAAGCTCTTCAATTAATTCATCACGTTCAAGCTTGCGAATGATGCTTCGCGCATCTTTATGGCGAGGTATGTATGCTGGGTCTCCACTTAATAAATAACCGACGATTTGGTTAATCGGATTATAGCCTTTTTCTTGAAGTGCATCATACACAGTTAAAAGTACATCATTTACATGGACACTCTGTTTTTCATCTTGAATGCTAAACTTCATTGTTTTATCAAAACCGTCCATTTCAAGCACCTCACTTATATAGTAAGTATAGGGAGAAGAACTTCTCCTCTCCCTACCATTGTACACTACTATCTCTTTATTTTGAAACAGATTTAACGTACTCTTGTACAAATGCTAAAGCTTCCTCAACTTGCGCTGGGTTTTTACCGCCCGCTTGTGCCATATCAGGACGGCCACCACCGCCACCACCACAACGAGAAGCTACTTCTTTCACAAGTTTACCAGCATGATATCCTTGGCTAATTAAATCTTTCGTTACGCCAGCTAAGATGTTTACTTTATCATCATTTACAGACGCTAATACGACAACTGCAGATTGTAATTTATTTTTTAGGTCATCCATCATCGTGCGTAAGTTGTTCATATCTGCAACATTTACTTTTGCCGCTAATACGTTCACGCCATCAACTGTCATTACTGAATCAGTTAAGTTTCCAGCTTCAATATTGCTTAATTTTGCTGCAAGAGATTCGTTTTCTTTTTGAAGTTGTTTTACTTCAGCAAATAAACCATCTACTCTTGTTAAAATGTCTTTTGGATTTGTTTTCATTTTTCCAGCTGCTTCTTTTAATAAACCTACTTGATCGTTCATTAATTCATAAGCAGACTTACCAGTTACTGCTTCAATACGACGAGTTCCTGCACCGATACCAGACTCAGCAACGATTTTGAAAATACCGATAGAAGCTGTGTTATCAACGTGACAACCACCGCAAAGCTCTAAGCTATAGTCGCCAACTTGTACAACGCGTACAACATCACCGTATTTTTCACCGAATAATGCCATTGCGCCCATTTCTTTCGCTTCTTCAATTGCTTTTTGAGAAATCTCAACATCAATACTTTCCCAAATTTTCTCGTTTACGATACGCTCAATTTTTTCTAATTCGTCAGCTTGTACTTGACCAAAGTGAGAGAAGTCAAAGCGTAAACGTTCAGAAGTTACAAGAGAACCTGCTTGGTTAACGTGTGTTCCAAGTACGTCTTTTAATGCTTGGTGTAGTAAGTGAGTTGCTGTATGGTTCTTCACAACGCTACTACGGTTTTTCGTATCGATAATAGCTTTTACAGCCGCATCTTTCGTTAATGTACCTTCTTCAACTACAACTTTGTGCAAGTTTTGGCCGTTTGGTGCTTTTTGTACGTCTTTTACAAGAACTTTCACGCCGTCAGCAAGAAGGTAACCACGGTCTGCAATTTGCCCGCCGCTCTCAGCATAGAATGGTGTTACATCAAGCATTAATTGTCCTTCTTCACCTGCTTGTAAGCTGTCTGCGTATTCACCGTTTTTCACAAGTGCAACAACGTTACTTTCTGTTGCAACCGTACCGTAACCAACGAACTCGCTCGCTACTTTCACTTCTCCAAGGACACCGCCTTGAACTTGCATAGAATCAACGTCTTGACGAGCAGCACGTGCGCGCTCACGTTGTTTTTCCATTTCATTTTCAAAGCCTTCATGATCAACTGTCATACCAGCTTCTTCTGCATATTCTTCTGTTAATTCAATTGGGAAACCGTATGTGTCATATAGACGGAACGCATCTACTCCAGAAATAACAGCTGTTTTTTCTTCTTTCGCTTTTGCAATAACTTCAGCTAAAATTGCTTCACCATCATGAAGTGTTTCGTGGAAACGCTCTTCTTCATTTTTCACAACTTTTGCGATGAAATCTTTCTTTTCAAGTACTTCTGGATAGAAGTCTTTCATTACTTCTCCAACAACCGGTACTAATTCAAACATGAACGGACGATTAATGTTTAATTTCTTAGAGTAACGAACAGCACGGCGTAATAAACGACGTAACACATAACCACGGCCTTCGTTAGATGGAAGAGCACCGTCACCAACAGCGAATGTTACTGTACGGATATGGTCAGCGATTACTTTAAACGCCATATCTTTTTCTAAGTCACCATTACGATACTTCTCACCAGAGATTGTTTCTGTTGCACCAATCATCGGCATGAATAAGTCCGTGTCAAAGTTCGTAGGTACATCTTGAACGATAGATGTCATACGCTCTAGACCCATTCCTGTATCGATGTTTTTCTTAGGAAGTGGTGTATATGAACCATCTGGATTATGGTTAAATTGAGAGAATACAAGGTTCCATACTTCTAAGTAACGCTCGTTTTCTCCTCCTGGATATAATTCTGGGTCACTAAAGTCATTACCGTAAGCTTCTCCGCGGTCATAGAAAATCTCTGTATTCGGTCCACTTGGTCCTTCACCGATGTCCCAGAAGTTTTCTTCTAAGCGGATGATACGCTCTTTTGGAACACCCATTTTCTCATTCCAAATTGTGAATGCTTCTTCATCTTCTGGATGGATTGTAACGGATAGTAATTCTTTATCGAATCCGATCCATTTGTCGCTCGTTAAGAATTCCCAAGCCCAAGTAATTGCCTCTTCTTTGAAGTAATCGCCGATTGAGAAGTTCCCTAACATTTCAAAGAATGTATGGTGACGAGCTGTTTTCCCTACGTTTTCAATATCGTTTGTACGAATTGATTTTTGAGCATTTGTAATACGTGGATTTTGCGGGATTACACGTCCATCAAAATATTTTTTTAATGTTGCTACACCACTGTTAATCCATAGAAGAGATGGATCTTCATGTGGAACTAGTGATGCACTAGGTTCTACTGCATGTCCTTTTTCTTGGAAAAAGTCTAAAAACATTTGACGAATTTGTGCGCCTGTTAGTTGTTTCATTGTATTTTCCTCCTTAAATATAAAAAACTCCCGCCCCTATAAAAGGGACGAGAGTTAACTCGCGATACCACCCTAATTATGAATTGATTACTATAACAATCAATTCATCACCTCATGGTGCCGTAACGTGGCAAGACGGCAGTGATTAGCTGCTCTCAGGATTAGCTTTCTGTTACCCTTCATTTAAAGCTTCTTTCAGCCATATGGAAGCTTCTCTCTATAAATGGACTGTAACGTACTTGTTCCGTCATTGATTTAATGTATTATATGACTAAATATAATAGAATTCTCTTAAGTTTGTCAATGTAGATAATCATTTTACACATCTTCTTTTTTCCAAAGAGGCCTTACATGAACGATCACTGTACGAATGACCGCTAAAATAGGAACTGATATTAATAACCCTACAATTCCTGCCACTTCTCCCCCAACTAATAATGCAAGCATAATAATAACAGGATGCATGCGAAGCGACTTACCAACGATATAAGGGGATAAAATGTTACTTTCTACGAATTGCAAAATAGCAATCGTAATCCCCGCTTTAATGAGTAAACTTGTTGATACCGTTGCTGCAATCATCAATGCTGGAATCGCTCCTAAAATAGGGCCAAAGTATGGGATTATATCTGTTATCCCGATGATGATGCCAAGTAATAATGGATATTTCATACCGATAAACCAAAAAGAAAGAACCGATACTCCTCCTAATACTAAACAAACGAATAACTGTCCGCGAATATAACTTCCAAGTGACTTATCAATTTCTTTCGCCAACATTTGCCCCGTACTACGCCACTTACTCGGGACTAGTTTCCAAAAGATATGATAAAACTCGCCGTAATCTTTTAATATGTAAAATACAATGAACGGAATTAAGAAAATAATGAGTAACGAATCTAGTACACCACGAGCTGTGCTCATCACTTTATTTAAAAGTGCTTGTATCTTCGTCTCTACTCCGACAAAAATTTGTTTCACCTTTTCATGAATAAATGACGGAAAATTCGCTGTTTGTTCTGTAACACCATCCATCCACGAATCATACATCTTTGTAAACTGCGGGAATTGTTCATTGATTTCTTGTAATTGCTTAATCACAACTGGCGTTCCTTTATAAATTCCATAACCAATCCCGCCAAAGAAAAGGATGTAAATAAGCAAAATAGCGAGTGTACGCGGCATCCCTTCCTTATGAATTTTTTCAATTAAAGGATGCAATAAATACGCAATGAAACATGCAATAAGAAACGGTGTAATGGCCACTTTACATACAAAAATAATCGGTGCCCATAGCGGCTTAATTTTTAAAAAAACGAGCAAACAAAGAAAAACAAGTAACAATAACCCTAAACGATATATCCAAATGATTTTAAGATTCTTCACACGAAAAACCTCCTCCACCTTTATTTTGAAAATAAATAGGGTAGGTTATGTGCAAAAGTTTTAAAATCTTTTCGTGCAGACCATACTGTTTTGTAAAGATGTACATATCCATAACGTAACAAGGACAACCACCCGTGAGAATGCAGCATGAAACAATATAATCAGGAGGGCTCATAATGGTTTTATTTATGCTCATATTATCTGCACTTTTTATGATTCTTGAATGGATTTGTATCGGGTTTGGTATTTGGAAAGGCTTCTTTATTCGTTCCTCACGAAAAGAAAAAGCGAAGCAATTATTTCATTACGGAATGCTTGGCGTTGGATGTTACGGCCTATCTTATCTCTTCTCTGAAATTGGACTTTTATATTTGCATACAAGTGCATAAAAAAACTCCCTCATCATGAAGGGAGTTTTTTACGCTTATAAATAAGATTTAATCATCTTACGTGCTTTTTTCATATTACGTTTTGAAAATACATCTTGTTTGCGAGCATATTGATATGCTGCCGCTCCAACACCTAATGCGATTAATGAATTGCGTAGATTCAAAGTAAATCCCCCTTTTCGTTATCCGATCGTTCTTTCATTCTCATCAAATAAATCATCAAGAGAGCTTAGTGAACCATCTTCTTCTACTTGATGCGTATGGATTTTCCCCTTTGAAACCGATAATTCGATATAACAATTCCAGCAATAAAATTGGTTGACACCTATTTTTCCAATGTCTTTCCCTTTGCAATTTGGACAAATAAACATATGGCGTTCATCTCCTTACAGTCTCCCGGATTCTATTCGCCATTATGTCCAAACTGCATTCATTTATACATTGCTGGAGCCTTTCAACGTTATACGTTTGAAAGTTTCACTATATAATTTCACCTTGTTACATGAAATCATACGGTGAAATGTTTTCCACGTCCATTTCTTCGCCGTTAACCGTTACCATCTGTACTTCTCCTTGTGATTCTTGCAATCGACTAGCTAAAGTCGTTTGACGCATTGCATCATCAAGGCGATTTACACCAGACTGGAAAGCAGCTTCCTCCCCGCAAATAATAAGGAACTTCTTACTTCTTGTAATACCAGTATAAATTAAATTACGACGTAACATACGATTATAACTTTTTACTATCGGCATAATCACAATCGGAAATTCACTACCTTGTGATTTATGAATCGAACAGCAATAGGCATGTGTAATTTGATTTAAATCTGGTTTTGTATATGTTACCTCAATTCCATCAAATGAAACGATAATCATATCTTGTTGCTCAACGTTCTCTTTCGCATAAAACACCGAAACAATTTCGCCGATATCACCATTAAATACTTGGCTCTCCGGCTGATTAACGAGTTGCAAAACTTTATCGCCTCTTCGGTATACAACATCACCGTAAGCAATTTCTTTACTCTTTTCTCTTTTCGGATTAAACACTTCTTGCAACGCTTCGTTTAGTACATTAATACCAGCCGGTCCACGATACATCGGGGCCAATACTTGTACATCTCTTGCGCTAAACCCTTTTGTCTTAGCGTTTTCGCAAACCTTCTTAACAACTTCAACAATTTGAGCTCCTGTGCAGCCGATAAATGAACGATCTTTTTGGTTTTGCGCTAAATCTGGTGGGAGCGTTCCATTTTTTATCGCATGGGCAAGTTGAATTACTGATGAACCTTCTGCTTGACGATAAATTTCAGTAAGCTTTACAGTTGGAACTGCACCTGCATTCAATAAATCTTTCAATACTTGTCCAGGCCCTACAGATGGTAATTGATCTTCATCACCTACAACGATAACTTGAATGTTCGTCGGCAATGACTTAAACAGCTGATTTGCAAGCCAAATATCAACCATTGAAAATTCATCAATAATAAGCAACTTCCCTTGTACCGGATCTGTTTCATTACGCTGGAAAGACCCTTCTGGCGTCCATCCAAGTAAACGGTGAATTGTACAAGCTGGAAGCCCTGTTGATTCACTCATTCGCTTCGCTGCTCTTCCTGTTGGAGCCGTTAATAATATCGGAAATGGATTATCATCACTATATTCATTCGGATTTAACGATAGCCCGTGAAGTGACGCATACATTTCAACAATTCCTTTAATAACTGTTGTTTTCCCTGTTCCTGGTCCACCTGTCAATAACATCATCGGTTTATGAAGTGCCGTTTGAATTGCTTCTTGCTGAAGTGGTGCATACTGTACGCTCAGTTGTTCTTCAATTTCACCTAACGTCTTTAGCACTTCTGCTTCAGGAAATGAAGGTGTTTCTTCTTGATTCATAAGCCTGCGAATGGACTTTACAACACCTTTTTCAGAGTAGAATAACGTTGCTAAATACACTCGCTCTTCTTCTATGATGACTTTCCCTTCACTTTGCATCGTTTCAATACAGCCTACAATATCTTCCTCAGTCACTCTTCCTTCTTGATTGTTTAAAAGTGACATCGTTTCTCTTACAAGTTGGTCTTTCCTCATATAAACGTGACCAAGTTGTAATGAGACATTCTCTAACGTGTAAAAACACCCTGCGCGTACACGGTCGTCGTGATTACCCGATATCCCTAACGCACGCCCTATATCATCCGCTCTTCCAAAACCAATCCCGTCCACTTCTTCGATAAGTTGGTACGGGTTATTACGAATCACTTCTAATGTCATCTCTTTATATTGTTGGTAAATCTTAATAGAAAGCTTCGTTCCAAAACCGTAGCCATTTAAAAAGCTCATTACTTTCTCTAATCCTTGATGTTCAACAATTGTCTCATAAATTTCTTGTGCTTTTTGCTTGTTGACAACACCATTTAAAGCCTCAGGATCATCCATAATTTTAGAAATAGCATGTTCCCCCAGATGGTCCACAATTTTTTCAGCTGTACGCTTTCCTATCCCTTTAAATAAATCACTCGCTAAATATTGCACCATACCAGCTTTCGTTTGCGGCAATTCTTTCTTAAACGTTTCGACCATATATTGTTTTCCATACTTCGGATGGTCTTTAAAATGACCTGTCAACGTAAACACTTCATCTTCATGCATGCGAGGAAAATGACCGTTTATCATTACTTTCTTTTCGTCGTACGTTTCATTCGTTTCAATGACTTTCATACTGACAACGGAATAGAGGTTTTCTTCGTTGTGGAAAATGGTATGAAGAACTTGCGCTTTTATAAACTTTTTTTCTTCCTCAAACAAATCCATTGCATGTTGATTTCCCATCTTTCCTCTCCTTTCCGGTTTCATTTCACTTTAATGAGCAGTACATCCCCCACCTATTTAGATGAGGGATAACTACTCATTAACTATATTTTCATCTTATTCAGCTTCTTGCTCTAATAAACGAACACCATTACCAGCTAAAAAGTGATCTGGCTGAATTTCAGTTGCTTTCTTAAATAAAGCGAGAGCTTTCTCGTTATTATCTTCAAATACGTATGCAACACCTAAATTATAATACGCATCTGCATGCTCTTCATCCATTTCTAATACTTTTTCAAAGTAAGGCTTCGCCTCTTGAATATGTTCCAGTCGCGCAAAGCAAAGTCCACACTGGAACACAGCTTCTACATCGTTTTCATCTAATTCTGTTGCTCTTTGTAAAAACGGCAGTGCAAGACGGTCATTTCCAAGTTGCACATGTGTAATACCTAGCATAAATGTTACATCAGCTGATTGTAATCCAGCTTGCATCGCTTGTTCAAATACAGCTTTAGCCTCTGCAAATTGCTCTTGACCGTAATATACATTTCCTAATCCATAATACGCAGCCGCTGATTTATCATCTAACTCCAATGCACGTTTATAAAATAAAATTGCTCTCTCACTGTCACCTAGTACATCTAATAAGTTCGCAAAATTAATATATCCAAGCGCATCTTTCGGATTTTCTTCGATTGCTTCTGTGAAATTTTTAGCAGCTTCTTCCCAGTTTCCTTCTTGCATATATTGAATACCTGTTTCAAGTTTGTTTGACATGTCCTTCACCTCTACAACAAATTATAACAAAGAATGTATTTTCCAAGCGAACGAAAATTCGCCTTATATAAAAGAAACCTCTAACCGCGAATCGGCAGAGGCTTCTCTTTTATCCTAAATAATCCAATTTCTTACCGCTACGGTACACTTCATCAATTGTAGCACCGCCTAAACACTCATCTCCATCATAGAAAACAACTGCTTGTCCTGGTGTAATTGCACGAATTGGCTCGTCACAAAGAATACGAACTGTATTTTCATCAACGATTTGAACCGTTACTTTATTGTCTTCTTGACGATAACGGAATTTCGCTGTGCACTTAAATTCTTTTTCTTTCGCTTCATTACTTACCCAGCCAACATTCGTAGCAATAACTTCATCGCCATATAGAAGTTCGTTATGGAATCCTTGATCAACATATAAAATGTTTTCTTTCAAGTTTTTCCCAACAGCAAACCACGGATCACCGTTACCACCAATACCAAGGCCATGACGTTGTCCAATTGTATAGTACATTAAACCGTCATGCTTCCCTTTCACTTCGCCAGATAACGTTTGCATCACACCTGGTTGTGCTGGTAAATAGTTACTTAAGAAATCTTTAAAGTTACGCTCACCAATGAAGCAAATACCAGTACTATCTTTCTTCGCCGCTGTCGCTAAACCAGCTTCTTTCGCCATTTCACGAATTTGTGGTTTCTTCAGTTCACCAAGCGGGAACATTGTTTTTGATAATTGCTCTTGGCTTAATTGATTTAAGAAATACGTTTGGTCTTTATTGTCATCAACGCCGCGAAGCATTTTATATTCGCCGTCCATATAAGCAACGCGTGCATAATGACCTGTTGCTACATAATCAGCACCGAGCGCAATGGCATGCTCTAAAAATGCTTTAAATTTAATTTCTTTATTACACATTACATCTGGGTTTGGTGTACGACCAGCTCGGTATTCATCTAAGAAGTACGTAAATACTTTATCCCAGTATTGTTTTTCAAAGTTTACTGCATAATACGGAATACCAATTTGGTTACACACTTCAATTACATCATTGTAATCTTCTGTTGCTGTGCAGACACCATTCTCATCTGTATCATCCCAGTTTTTCATAAAAATTCCGATTACATCATAACCTTGCTCTTTTAATAAAAGAGCCGCTACAGATGAATCGACGCCACCGGACATCCCGATGACAACGCGTGTTTCGTGAGGTAGTTTGTTCATCATGTCACCTCCCATGCTAATTTTGTGTTAATCGCTTCACGATTTTCACTGTTTCGTACGCCGCTTTCTCAATTTGCTCTTTCGTATTTCCAAGCCCGAAACTAAAGCGTACGGATGAACGTATTTGATCGGAGTCTTTTCCGAACATCGCTACTAATACATGTGATGGATCAATCGAACCAGCTGTACAAGCCGAACCACTTGACACTGCAATGCCAGCTAAGTCTAAGTTCACAAGAAACGGTTCAATGTTCATTCCTGTAAAACTAATATTAAGCACATGTGGTAAGCGATATTCTAAGTTTCCGTTTACCTCGAAAGTAATGTCTTCATTTTTGAAGACAGATACCATTATATCTTTAAACTCTTCATATTGGGCATTTTTTTGCTCACGAGTTTTTTCAGCTAGCAAAATTGCATGTTGCAACCCAACGATGCTCGGCACATTTTCAGTACCAGCACGGCGTTTTCTCTCTTGCTCCCCGCCTATTAATAACGGTTCAAATTTCACGTCTGCACCAGCGTATAAGAACCCGACACCTTTTGGCCCGTTAATTTTATGAGCCGAAATTGATAATAAATCAATACCAAACTCTTTCACATCAATTTCTACTAAACCGTAAGCTTGTACCGCATCTGTATGGAAATAAGCTTGATGCTCTTTTAGCAGCTTACCTATTTCCGCAATTGGTTGCATCGTCCCAACTTCATTATTCCCAAACATAATAGATACAAGAATTGTCTCTTCTGTTAATGCCTTTTGTATGTCAGAAACTTGAACGCGTCCTGTTTCATCAACAGGTAAATATGTCACTTCAAATCCTTCACGCTCTAACAATTCACACGTATGCAAAATTGCATGATGTTCAATTTGTGTCGTTATAATATGGTTACCTTTATGACGGTTCGCACGCGCTACACCGATAAGCGCTAAATTATCAGCTTCCGTACCACCGCTCGTAAATATAATTTCATTCGGATTCGCATGAATGCTACGTGCACATGCGCGTCTCGCCTCATCTACTGCATGGCGCGTTTGACGTCCATAAAAGTGAATACTAGACGGATTTCCGAATGTTTCTGTCATATATGGAATCATCTTTTCGACCACTTCCGGGTGAGTCGGAGATGTCGCAGCATGATCTAAATAAATGCGTTCCATTAAATCTCCTTCTTTCCAAATCGTTTCACAAGGAATTAAATGTAAAACATATAGCCCCCGTGATTTTCTTCCTCATAACGTACTAAATCTTCTAACGTTGTACTATCTAACACTTCTTGCACCGCATCACGAACACGCATCCATAATTGGCGTTGTGCTGGTTCTTCTTCTTCTATCATTTCTACAACACTAATCGGACCCTCTAATACACGGATTACATCCCCAGCTGTAATATTAGCTGGCTGATCTGATAATACATACCCGCCATATGCTCCGCGTGTACTCTTTACTAGACGCGCGTTACGAAGTGGTGAAATTAATTGCTCTAAGTAATGTTCCGATAAATCATGTGCCTGCGCAATTGATTTTAAGGAAATTGGACCTTCACCAAACTTTTTTGCAAGATCGATCATAATTGTTAAGCCGTAACGGCCTTTCGTTGAAATCTTCATCTATTTTGCACCTCTTTTCAAATTTTCACTTCTATTGGTTATATCTTATTTATAAAAGAACACAATTTAAAATCCTATGAAATTATAGCATAATATAGTATTATAAGAAATTTCAACTTGTGTATCAAAATGATAACATAAAATCACATTGAAAAACTCGGAAATTATTACAATTGAAAGAAAAATGAAAATATTCATATTCATTTTTCCCACAAAACAGCATCCTATTTCAAATTCCACTAAAAAAAATGATACGATAGAAAGAGATTATACATTAAGGGAGACGGTAAAAATGAAACAACCACTCGCACATCGAATGCGCCCTACAAATATTCAAGAAATTATCGGACAACAACATTTAGTTGGTGAAGGAAAAATTTTATGGCGAATGGTCCAAGCAAATCATTTTCAATCTATGATTTTATATGGCCCTCCAGGCACTGGAAAAACATCCATCGCGAGCGCAATTGCAGGAAGTACCGGAACCCCTTTTCGCTTATTAAACGCTGTTACTCATAATAAAAAAGATATGGAAGTTGTCGTACAAGAGGCAAAAATGCATCGACACCTCGTTTTAATTTTAGATGAAGTACACCGTCTAGATAAAGCAAAACAGGATTTTCTATTACCTCATTTAGAAAGTGGACTCCTTACCTTAATTGGTGCGACGACGAGTAATCCGTTCCATGCTATTAATTCTGCTATTCGAAGTCGGTGTCAAATCTTCGAATTACACGCATTAACAGAAGATGATCTTTTAATTGGCTTAAAACGAGCACTTGAAGATAAAGAAAAAGGTCTTGGGGAATATGATGTAACTGTTACGCCTGAAGCATTACATCACTTCGCAAATGCATCAGGCGGAGATATGCGTTCCGCTTATAATGCACTGGAACTAGCTGTTTTATCTAGCTTTACAACTGATGACAAAGCTGCGGAAATTACGCTGGAAATCGCCGAAGAATGCTTACAAAAAAAGAGCTTCGTTCATGACAAAGGCGGAGATGCTCATTATGACGTATTATCAGCATTTCAAAAATCGGTGCGCGGAAGTGATGTAAATGCAGCACTTCACTATTTAGCACGTCTTATTGAAGCTGGTGACCTGCAAAGCATCGGTAGACGTCTTCTTATTATGGCATATGAAGATATTGGACTTGCTAGCCCGCAAGCTGGACCGCGTACACTAGCCGCGATAGAATCAGCTGAACGCGTTGGATTCCCAGAGGCACGCATACCACTTGCAAATGCCGTTATTGAGCTTTGCCTATCACCAAAATCAAACTCAGCTTATAAAGCACTTGACGCTGCCTTACACGATTTACGGAACGGGCAAACAGGCGACATCCCAAGTCATTTAAAAGATAGTCATTACAAAGGCGCAGAGGCACTTGGAAGAGGCATTGGATACTTATATCCACACGACCATCCAAATGGTTGGGTACAGCAACAATACTTACCTGATAAAATAAAAAACAAACAATATTATAAACCGAAAACGACAGGGAAATTTGAACAAGCACTTTCTACTGTATATGAAAGATTACAAAGTTCGAATAAAACGAAAAATAAAGGGTAACATAAGCGAAAACGTCACCATTATGGAGGCTTCGCTTATGAAAACACGTCAAGATGCATGGACAAAAGAAGACGATCTCCTTTTAGCAGAAACTGTTTTACGACATATTCGCAGCGGCAGTACACAAATAAAAGCATTCGATGAAGTCGGCGATGCTTTAAACCGCACTTCCGCAGCTTGCGGTTTTAGATGGAATGCTGAAGTAAGGCCGAATTATGAAGATGCGGTGCAGCTTGCGAAAAAACAACGTAAAGAATTAAAGCGTTCTGAAGCTAAAATAGAAAAAAATCAGTTCACAAAAACGAAACAACTCGTAATCGACGCTGAGTTTTCAGAAGATATTGTACCAAGTAAACAAGAACTTACAATGCAAAATGTCATCTCGTTTTTGCAAAACTTGGAGCACAATAATCCTTCACTCGCAAAGTTACAAACTGAAAATGAAGTATTACAAACTCAGCTCACTTCCTTGCAAAAAACGAATGATGAGCTCGAAACTAAATTAGCTGTACTCACAAAAAAACAACAAGCAATCGAAGAAGATTATGCAATGCTCGTTAGAATTATGGATCGTGCTCGAAAACTCGTTTCAGTTGAAGAACAAGAAGAGCAGATCGCTCCCATTTTCAAGACAGATCAAAATGGAAATTTAGATATTATTTATTCTGCAGAGAATTAAAAAAGATGTCACCTAGCCCAATTTTCCGGCTAAGTGACATCCTTTTTTGTCTCTTCGATGGATAGCATATTGGTAAATGAAATTATATCGATGATTTTTCGAATATATCTATCGTAACTTACAATATATCAACGATTTTTTAATTATATCGACTATTCGACAAGGAATATCGATTTACCGACAAATATTTACAAAATAAGTAAACCTGCTATACAAAGAACTCCCCGAATCAACTGGATATTTTTTACTTAAATGTTACTATAAACATATACGATTGAAAGGAGCTGATTGCCATTTCATTAGTAGCCTTCAAAATAACTCTCGGTATTCTCGTTCTAACGTTAGGTCTTTTTACCATTCACAGTTTAAAAAAGACCTCAGGTTATAAATCAGACAAATATGATTATTACTTACTGGCCTTGCTTACATTTGAACTAGTAGCAATGCAAATACCCCTATTTCTTTAGCACATATAAAAAAGCATATATCCGAAATGGATATATGCTTTCATTTTATTCTTGCCCTACACGTTTCACTTCTACATTTTTAATGCGTTCCCGTACAACGTGACTTGCCATAATTAAGCCTGCCACAGATGGTACGAATGCATTTGATGAAGGTGGTAATTTCGCTTTACGAATTTTTGCATTTTCGTCTGGTACGATTTCTTTACGTACTTCTTCACGAATTACGATTGGGTTTTCGTCAGAGAAGACAACTTTTACACCTTTTTTAATGCCCTCTTTACGAAGCTTCGTACGAATGACTTTCGCAATTGGATCTGTATGTGTTTTAGAGATGTCCGCAATACGGAAACGAGTTGGGTCCATTTTATTTGCTGCACCCATACTTGAGATAATTTTAATTTTACGACGTAAACATTGTTTAATTAAATGAATTTTGAACGTAATCGTATCAGATGCATCCACTACAAAGTCTAAACCGTACTTAAAGAACTCTTCATATGTTTCATCTGTGTAAAACATTTCTAGTCCAATTACTTCACACTCTGGGTTAATGTCTGCAATACGCTCTTTCATTAATTCTACTTTTGAACGTCCTACAGTAGATACTAAAGCGTGAATTTGACGGTTTACGTTTGTAATATCTACAACATCTTTATCTACTAATACGAGACGCCCAACTCCAGAACGCGCTAACGCTTCAGCTGCAAAAGAACCTACGCCGCCAATTCCTAAAATACCGACTGTACTATTTTTTAATATTTCAAGTCCTTCTTTACCGAAGGCTAATTCATTACGTGAAAATTGATGTAACATTCAGCTCTACACTCCTATTACAAAAATGGTCTACCATGTATTCTAGCGTTTTTCCGACTATTTGTATAGAAAAAGTTATAGAATTCCTAAAAATACATATTTCGAGAATGAAAACATAGTGTAAACCGGACTTTTTAAACTTCCTTCCAATACACGTTTAAAAAGGAGGATCCAGAGGGCCGAGCAGATCGAGGCACGTATGCTAGGAGGAGCGCAGTGTAGCGTTACTACTCGAGCACCGGACTAGCATACGTAACGACGAGATGCGACAGCCATCTGAACCGGACTTTTTAAACAACCTCTCAAAAAAAGTCTAGACGGCTATAGTATAACCATCTAGACTTTTTTCTTACTTCTCTTCTTTCACGTTCAACTTTAAGTTCAGTTCTTCAAGCTGTGCTTCTGCAACTGGGCTTGGAGCTTCTGTTAATAAGCAGCTTGCGCTTGCTGTTTTCGGGAATGCAATTGTGTCGCGAAGGTTCGTACGACCTGCAAGTAACATAACAAGACGGTCTAAACCTAATGCAATACCACCGTGTGGTGGAGTACCGTATTCGAATGCTTCTAATAAGAATCCGAATTGCTCTTGCGCTTCTTCTTGTGAGAATCCAAGTGCTTTGAACATTTTTTCTTGTACGTCACGCTCGTAAATACGAAGTGATCCACCACCAAGCTCATAACCGTTTAATACAAGGTCATATGCTTGCGCACGTGCTTTTTCTGGTGCTGTTTCTAATAGCTCAACATCTTCACGGAATGGCATTGTGAATGGGTGGTGAGCTGCGAAGTAACGATCTGCATCTTCATCGTACTCAAGAAGTGGCCAATCCGTTACCCATAGGAAGTTAAATTTACTTTCATCAATTAACTCAAGCTCTTTACCTAGACGTAAACGAAGTGCACCTAAGCTGTCTGCAACAACGCTCTTCTTATCTGCTACGAATAATAATAAGTCGCCAGCAGTAGCTTCTAGTGTAGTCATTAACACATTTGCATCTTCTTCACCGAAGAATTTCGCGATTGGTCCTTTTAAACCGTCTTCTTCCACTTTAAGCCAAGCTAAACCTTTTGCACCGTATACTTTTACGAATTCAGTTAATGCATCAATGTCTTTACGAGAGTATTTGCTCGCAGCACCTTTTGCATTAATTGCTTTTACTTGTCCGCCGCTTTCTACAGCACTTGTAAATACTTTAAAGCCACAGCCTGCTGCAAATTCAGATAAGTCTGTTAGTTCCATTTCAAAACGTGTATCTGGTTTATCAGAACCGTAACGAGCCATTGCATCAGCATATTTCATACGAGGGAATGGTGCGCTAACTTCTACACCTTTTGCATCCTTCATAACTTTCGTCATCATGCGCTCCATCATATCTAAAATTTCATCTTGTGTTAAGAATGAAGCCTCGATATCGATTTGCGTGAATTCTGGTTGACGATCCGCACGTAAATCTTCGTCACGGAAACAACGTGCTACTTGATAGTAACGCTCAAATCCACCGACCATAAGAAGCTGTTTAAATAGCTGTGGAGATTGTGGTAATGCATAAAATTCACCGTCATGCACACGGCTTGGTACTAAATAATCACGAGCGCCTTCTGGCGTGCTCTTCGTTAAAATTGGTGTTTCCACTTCTAGGAACTCTTCTGTATCTAAGAAGTTACGAATTGTTTTTGTTACGTCATGACGCATTTTGAATGTGTTGAACATTACAGGACGACGTAAGTCTAAGTAACGATATTTTAAACGCACATCTTCTGATGCATCTGTATCATCAGCGATAATGATTGGCGTTGTTTTCGCTGCGTTTAATACGTTTACCTTTGTTGCTTGTACTTCAATACGACCAGTTGCCATATTGTCATTAATTGCGCCTTCACCACGCTCAACAACTGTACCTTCTACGTGTAATACGTATTCGCTACGAATTGTTTCTGCTACTTCTAGCGCCTCTTTTGATGTTTCTGGGTTAAATACAACTTGTACGATACCTGTACGGTCACGTAAGTCGATAAAGATTAATCCACCTAAATCACGGCGTTTTTGTACCCAACCTTTTAATTGAACTGTTTGTCCAACTGCTTCTACTGTTACTTTTCCACATGCATGTGTTCTTTCAGCCACTGTAAGTTCCCCCTATATTAATTTCTCTGCTACGTATGAAGCAAATACATCTAACGCCACTTCTTCTTGTTCGCCTGTTGCCATATCTTTTAAGTTAATGATGCCTTTATCTAGCTCATCTTCCCCTAATACAGCTACAAATTTCGCTTTTAGACGATCTGCTGATTTAAATTGTGCTTTCATTTTGCGATCTAAATAATCTTTTTCAACTGATAATCCAGCTTTACGAAGATCAAACGCAACTTTCGCAGCATGGTCTTTTGCTTTTTCACCAAGCGCTACAACGTAACAATCAATGCTATGTTCGATTGGCAATTCAATGTTTTCAGCTTTTAGCGCCATAATTAAACGTTCAATACTCATCGCAAAACCGATACCTGGCATTTCTGGTCCACCGATTTCTTGTACAAGTCCGTTGTAACGTCCACCACCGCTTAATGTAGTAATAGCACCGAAACCTTCTGCCTCACTCATAATTTCAAATACAGTGTGTTGGTAGTAGTCTAAACCACGTACTAAGTTCGGATCTTTTTCAAATGGAACATCCATCATCGTTAATAGTTCTTGAACTTTTTCGTAGTATACTGCTGAATCTTCGTTTAAGTATTCTGTAATAGATGGTGCCGGTCCCATTAATTCATGGTTACGGTCCTTCTTACAATCTAAAATACGAAGAGGGTTCTTTTCTAAACGAGATTGACAGTCAGAACAGAACTCACCGATACGTGGCTCGAAGTGTGCAATTAACGCATCACGGTGTGCTTGACGGCTTGCTGCATCACCTAAGCTGTTTAATACAACTTTAATATTTTTTAAGCCCATGCCGCGGTAAAACTCTACAGCAAGTGCAATTACTTCTGCATCAATTGCAGGATCGTTACTGCCGATTGCTTCAATACCAAATTGTACGAATTGACGATAGCGACCTGCTTGTGGTCTTTCGTAACGGAACATTTGGCCGATATAGTATAATTTCGTCGGTTGTGTTGCGTCACCGAACATTTTATTTTCAACGTAAGAACGTACAACAGGTGCAGTACCTTCTGGACGTAATGTTAAACTACGCTCTCCACGATCTTGGAATGAGTACATTTCTTTTTGTACGATATCTGTCGTATCACCAACACCACGTAAAAATAGCTCAGTGTGTTCAAAAATTGGTGTACGAATTTCTTTGTAATTGTAACGACGGCAAATTTCGCGTGCTTGCCCTTCGATATACTGCCATAACTCAACAGTACCTGGAAGAATATCTTGCGTTCCGCGTGGGATTTGAATAGACATATTCAGTTCCTCCTCAAATTGTTTTAATCTTAATAAAAATAAAAAAACTCCCGCCTCTACTGTTTGAACAGTAGGGACGAGAGTATTATACCCGTGGTGCCACCCTAATTGAAGCACGTATGCTTCCACTTTTTTAATAACGCTTAAATGTGCGTTCATCCCTACTAAGCGTATACGCCGTTCAAGTTGAAACCTCTAGAGTGTCATTCAATCAGTCATCATGTAGAAATGTTTTCAGCCTAAGACATTTCTTCTCTTTCCATGTGTGTCTCATTTACTCTTCTCTATCAAAGGTTATATTCATATGTAAATATAAAATTACTATACGTTTGTTCAGTAGGATTGTCAAGTGCTCTAAGAGCGTTCAATCTGCTTCTTTAGACGCTTTACATCTTGAAGAGAAATCCCAAACTCAGAAGCAAGCTCCATCGAAGTATTGTTTTGCTCTTTTGAAATAAAATCATGAAAATTTACGTTAAACAGTTGATTTGCACCATTTGTAACAGAATGCCCTTTTTCATTCATGCGCATACGTATATCCCTCACATTCAATATGGATGTTTTACTTTTTATTGTTCCATATTGATTAGAGAGTTATACATAAACGAAAAAGCTATTGACTCAAAATAAACATTAGTATTGGATTTATAACAATGAGCTAGTCCACTTGCTAGCATATGATGCTTCCAATTCTTCTATAGGAAGTAAAGCATACATTAAACTACTTCTACACTTCTACACTCTGATTCAATATACGAACCAACGCCTCTGGATTAGTTTCCATTACCCAATGCCCACCAACTTCAATAGAAAAAACTTCCCATTTTCTTTCCCTTGCTTTTTTTGCTGATTCTAAAAAGATAGGCGTCATTGGCCAATGTTCTGGATTATCCTTTACTTCTACGTATATATGCGGTATAAGTTGTGCTTTAGAGTTTTTTATTTCAACCGATTGTGTAAAAGCCAACAATGACATCGCTGATTTTTTTTCATCTGTTGTATTTCTAGGAAGAACACGCCATCCTTCCCCGTGTACTTTTACTTCTTCTATAAAATGTGCGGCCATTTCCGGTCCAGAAATATCCATAACAGAATCACCATTTTCCGGAAGCATTGCATCCACATATACTAGCTCTTTAATAAACTCAGGAATCTCTTCTGCTACACCTGTAATTACCATACCAGAATAACTATGCCCTACTAAAATTACATCTCTTAGACCCTCATATTTAATAGTATTAACAATGTCTTGAATAAATGTTTTCAGCCCTATATTAGGTTGCATAAGATGTGTTCGTTCCCCAAGTCCAGTTAATGTAGGAGTATATACACTATGACCCTCTTCCCTTAAAAGTTTAGCTAGTTTTTTCCAAACATAACCGCCATCCCATGCTCCATGAACGAGTACAAATGTTTCCATAAGATTTCCCTCCCATAATCCCCCGATTATATCGTTTATTTTCTTAACTATCATAACAATAACTAGCAAAATATACCATTAAAAACCACAAAAGAAGAGAGGGGCTCATCCCCTCTCTTCTTCAGCAGCACTATTTACTTTCTACAATTAAGGTCACCGGACCATCATTGATTAAAGAAACATCCATCATTGCCCCGAACTTCCCTGTTTCTACATGCAATCCTTGCTTACGTACTTCTTCATTAAAGAAATCATATAAACGCTCTGCATAGTCAGGTTTGGCAGCATCCATAAAGTTTGGACGTCTTCCCTTGCGGCAATCTCCGTATAATGTGAATTGCGAAATGGATAGAACTTGTCCTTCTACATCGAGTACAGAATGGTTCATCTTTCCGCTCTCATCTTCAAAAATACGTAAGTTCGCAATTTTTTCTGCGATGTAAGTTGCATCTTTTTCTGTATCTTCATGCGTAATGCCAACTAGTAATGTTAAACCGAACGGAATTTGTCCTACGATCTCACCGTCTACTGTGACAGACGCTTCCTTTGATCGTTGTAAAACAACTCTCATCTTTTCTACACTCCCTATTAATGCATCATGCGTCGTACTGCATAAATTTCTGGAACACGTTTAATGCGTTCTACTACTTTTTTCAAGTGCTGTAAGTTACGAATAGAGATTGACATATTAATTGTCGCCATCTTATTACGGTCACTTCTACCAGAAACTGCCGAAATGTACGTTTTCGTCTCTGTAACAGCTTGTAATACTTCGTTTAATAAACCACGACGATCGTAACCTGAAATTTCAATATCAACGTTATACTCAATTTCTTTTTCAGGGCTACCTTCCCACTCTACTTCTAATAAACGTTCTATAGCTTCTTCTGTATGAACATTTACACAGTCACGGCGGTGAATCGATACGCCTCGGCCTTTCGTAATATACCCAACGATATCATCACCAGGTACTGGGTTACAGCATTTTGATAAACGAATTAATAAATTATCTGCACCACTTACTTTAACGCCAGAATCCCATTTTCGAATTTTCATCGGTTTACGAACTTCTTTAACTTCAACAATCTCTTCTTCTTCACGTTGCTTACGGAACTTGTCCGTTAGTCGCGTAACAATTTGCGATGCAGTGATACCATTATATCCAACTGCCGCAAACATATCTTCTTCATTTGCAAAGTTGAATTTTTCAGCAACTCGTTTTAAATTATCAGGAGCTAATACTTCTTTCATCTCATACTCTAGGCTACGCACTTCTTTCTCAACAAGTTCACGGCCTTTTTCAATATTTTCATCTCTACGTTGTTTCTTAAAGAACTGACGTATTTTGTTTTTTGCATGAGATGTTTGAGCAAGTTTCACCCAATCTTGACTTGGTCCATACGAATGTTTCGATGTTAAAATCTCAATGATGTCACCTGTTTTTAATTTATAATCAAGCGTCACCATTTTCCCGTTTACTTTTGCACCAATTGTTTTATTTCCAATTTCTGAATGCACACGATATGCAAAGTCAATTGGAACAGATCCAAGTGGTAATTCCATTACATCGCCTTTCGGTGTAAAGACGAATACCATGTCAGAGAATAAATCAATTTTTAATGACTCCATAAACTCTTCTGCATTAGAAGCTTCATTTTGCCATTCTAATATTTGACGGAACCATGTAAGTTTCTTCTCTAATGTACCTGCTGTTTCTGCTGTTTTTCCTTCTTTATACGCCCAGTGTGCCGCGATCCCGAATTCTGCGATCTCATGCATTTCTTTCGTACGAATTTGCACTTCAAGCGGATCACCTTTCGGCCCAATTACAGTCGTATGAAGAGATTGATATAGGTTTGCTTTCGGCATTGCAATATAATCTTTAAAACGACCTGGCATCGGCTTCCAGCACGTATGAATAATTCCAAGTACTGCATAACAATCTTTAATACTATTTACAACGACACGTACAGCTAATAAATCGTAAATTTCATTGAACTGTTTATTTTGCAGTGCCATTTTACGATAAATGCTGTAAATATGTTTTGGTCTTCCAGAAATTTCAGGTTGAATTGCAACTTCATCTAATTTCTCACGAATACCAGTCATTACTTCCTCTAAATACTCTTCACGTTCTGCACGTTTACGCTTCATTAAATTTACAATACGATAATATTGCTGTGGATTTAAGTAGCGAAGTGAAGTATCCTCTAGCTCCCATTTAATAGTACTAATTCCGAGTCTATGTGCTAAAGGTGCAAAGATTTCTAACGTTTCATTCGCAATGCGACGCTGCTTCTCTTGAGGCAAATGTTTCAATGTACGCATGTTATGAAGACGATCGGCTAGTTTAATTAAAATAACTCGAATATCTTGAGCCATTGCAATAAACATTTTGCGATGGTTTTCTGCTTGTTGTTGCTCATGAGATTTATATTTAATCTTTCCAAGCTTTGTCACACCATCAACAAGCATAGCAATTTCTTTATTAAATTCCCGTTCAATATCTTCTAATGTAATCTCTGTATCTTCTACTACATCATGTAAGAAACCTGCTGATACTGTAGCTGGATCCATGTGTAAATCAACTAAAATACCTGCAACTTGAATTGGATGAATAATGTATGGTTCACCCGATTTTCTGTATTGTTCGCTATGCGCATCGCGTGCATATTCATAGGCACGTGCTACTAGCTCAATATCTTCATCCACTAAATATTGACTTGCTTTCTCGAGTACCTGTTCAGCTGTTAGTACCTGCTCATTTGCCATCGAATCACCTTTTATTGAAAATTGACTTTATCTTTATTAAATAGAATAAATTATATTCTATCATTATAACCCAATGATTGTGAATTGTGAAAAGGAAAAGATTTTACTGACATTTCACTATAATTTTTTGTTCAATTATACAAAAGTACCCGCTCCTCTCCAAGAGATTCACGGGTACTTTTTATCACCGTAGTTTTACCTATATAGTGATTAGTATTTTTCTAATACTAATACATCGTAACCATCTAACATTTTACGACCATCTAAGTAAGTAAGTTCTACTAAGAATGCAATTCCTGCTACAACTCCGCCTAGCTCTTCAACTAACTTAATTGTCGCTTCAATTGTTCCACCTGTAGCTAATAAGTCATCTGTAATTAATACGCGTTGACCTGGTTTAATTGCATCTTTATGGATCGTTAAAACATCTTTACCATATTCTTTACCGTAGTCAACTGTAATTACTTCACGTGGTAATTTTCCTAATTTACGAACTGGCGCAAATCCTACTTCTAATGCATAAGAAACTGGGCAACCGATAATGAAACCACGAGCTTCTGGTCCTACTACAAGATCGATGTCTCTCTCTTTTGCATACTCAACGATTGCATCTGTTGCTGCTTTGTATGCTTTACCGTCGTTCATTAACGGTGTAATGTCTTTAAACACAATACCTTCTTTTGGATAATCCGGTACAATTGCGATATGTTGCTTGAAATCCATATTTCTGAATCCTCCTCAGATCTAAAAGGTTTGTAAATACAAATCCTTTACCCTAACTGTTCTACTTCTTTATGATTACGAATCGTTTCAAACCATGTATATAGTTGCTGATATGTGCTATAAACCAATTCTTTTTCTAATTGTAAGTGGTTCATTTTCTCACGATATGTGTTCGATTCAATTAAATCACGCTTTTGTTTTTTGTCTGCCATAAAAATGACGCCATCTTTTATTGTAACAAATTCTAACTCAAAAAACACCTGTGTCATGAAATTTACTGTATCTTTTGACCAACCTTTATGTTGACATAGTTGTTCTCCATATTGTCTTAAAGAAAATGGTGATTTTTGGCTCAAGAATGAATAGTACCATTTAAAGTGATCCCTCGTTGGAACAGTGCTAAATAAATGATTATTCTCTTGATAAAATAGCGTATAGATTCGCGATGGGAACCCAACTTTAAATAGATCTCGTAATTCATCTGTTCCTTTTGGTAAATCAAGTAATACGATGTATTGCTCATCTAACTCGGTTACTTCTGATGCATGCATCATATGCTCTTTATAGTCTTCTAAAGAAAATTTATTCAATACCTCTTTAGAAAAATACAACATCGTGATTTTTTCTTTCGGAAGTTCTGCTAAATTTGCTTCTACGTTACGCATACTACGCCAATCAAATAATTGCCATGCCTCTACAGCAATATCTTGCACCATTAATTGCGGCTTCTTAAAATTATTCCATTCATTAATAGACGCTTCTCCTATTACAGATACTTTTGCAACTGGAGAAATTTCTTTCGCATATGCGCCAAAACCGAATCCAATTGTATCCAATGTTGCTTGTCCATCACGAAGAGACATCTTTAAATGAGAACCATCTGATCCGATTGCACGAATACTTTCTAACTCCGCATCTTTCACCGCAATACGTGGCTTTGGATTTCCAACACCAAATGGCGCTAACTTTTGCATATCTTCAATCGCTGCAAGTGTTACGTCCTCCACTTTGCAAAAGGCATCGACAGCTGTAATTGGAATAAAATCTTCTTCTGTTAAAATTGTATCTGCCTGTTCATTTAAACGGCGGCGTAATTCATCTACATCATTCATATGTAGCGTCATTCCCGCTGCCATCGGATGTCCTCCGAAGTGTGGCAATAACTCTCTACAATCTGACAAGTTTGCAAACAAATCAAATCCTGCAATACTACGCGCTGAACCTTTTGCAGTTTCTTTTACAGGATCAATGCATAATACAATCGTTGGACGATAAAAACGTTCAACTAATTTAGAAGCGACAATTCCAATTACACCTGGATTCCATCCTTCTTTTGCAAGCACTAATACTTTATTGTCTTCAGGCGGAAAATTCGTTTCCACTTCAGCGATAGCTTCTTCTGTAATTTGCTTTACAATATCTTTTCGCAGTTTGTTCAGCTCATCAATTTCTTCAGCCAGCTCTTTCGCTTCTTCGGGATCCTCTGATAATAAAAGATGTACAGCCGGCGTAGCATCTTCTAAACGTCCAACTGCATTAATACGAGGTGCGATTGAGAAGCCAATGCTCTCTTCTGTAATTTCACTTTGCGAAACGTTAGCAACTTTAAATAGCGCCTTTAGTCCGATATTTTTCGTCATGCGCATATGTTTTAAACCGCGCTTCACTAGCAATCTATTCTCACCGTGAAGTGATACTAAATCGGCTACCGTACCAATTACTGCAATTTCTAATAAATGTTCTGGTACACGGCCCAGTAGTGCATGTGCAACTTTAAACGCAACACCAACGCCCGCTAAATAGTGAAACGGATACACACCGCCATCTAATTTCGGGTGAATAATCGCAAGTGCTTCTGGCAATTGTGGTGGTGGCTCATGGTGATCTGTAATAATTAGATCTATCCCAAGTTCCTTCGCTACCTTCGCTTCATGTACAGCTGCGATACCAGTATCGACAGTAATAATGAGTGAAAATCCTGCGCTATGCGCCCAACGAAATGCTTCTTCATTCGGTCCATAACCTTCTGTAAAACGGTTTGGGATATAAAATTCTACGTCTGCACCTAATTCTTGTAAGGCAATATATAAAACAGTTGTACTACTTACTCCGTCCGCATCGTAGTCACCAAATATTAATATTTGCTCTCCATTTTGAATCGCCTTATTTACACGTTCTACCGTTCTATCCATTCCTTCTAATAAAAATGGATCATGAAATTCTTGATTTTCTGTATTTAAAAAATCTAAAATCTTATCTTCTGTATCTAGTCCTCTACCGAGGAATAACGAAACGACAAGTGGTGATAATTGTAATTTACTTGCTAATTCACTCACTCGCTCGCTATTATATTCTTTTTCTTTCCAACGCGTCTTCGGTTGTAACACGAAATCACCCCTTAACCTGTTCATTATACAAGACAGATTAAGGGGTGACAATATCATGCAAACTACGATGTAATATCTGTATACTAAAATGTTACTAATGTTTAATTTGGAGAATACGGATTTATATGTACAAATACATTTTGTACGTTATCTTGCAGCATAAGCGTTTCTTTCACATGCTTTCCAATGCGATGCCCTTCTTCTACAGTAATATATGGATCTACAGAAACTTTAATATCTACAATAACGTAATGACCATGCTCCCTCGCATATAACGAACCGATTTTTTTCACACCATCTATTTGAAGTACTGCTTCTCTAAGCGGAACAACATCTTCCTCATGAAGAACATGATCAAGCGTTGCATGAATTGCTTCTGCCCCAATACTCCATGCCATTTTTGCAACAAGAAGTGAAACAAATAATCCTGCAATTGGATCGGCATATACAAGCCAATCTAACCCGAACTTACCACCAATAATCGCTGCACAAATACCGATTAAAGCTGCAATTGAAGAAAACACATCTGAACGGTGCTCATATGCATTTGCAATAATTGCATCACTATTTACCCTTTTCCCTAATCGGAATTTATATTGAAACATTCCCTCTTTCACGATAATTGAAAGAACGACAGCAAAAATTGTAATCCCTTTCGGTGGTTCTAGTTCCTGCGAAAAAGCTTTTATGGACGAAATCGCTATCTCGATTCCCACAATAAATAATAATACTGCAACAATAATCGCTGAAATCGATTCCGCTTTACCATGACCATACGGATGATCTTCATCGGGCGGCTGCTTTGCTGCTCGTAACCCAAACAGTACAGCTAGCGAACCAATTACATCTGATGCAGAATGCACCGCATCTGCTAATAGCGCTTTACTGTTCCCAATATAACCAATTACCGCCTTTATAATCGCTAATATAATATTACCAACGATCCCGACAATAGCACCAAACTCGGCCTGTTTAAAACGTTCATCTTTTTCCATCATTAAAATCCCTTCTTTTCTTAACCTATCTTTTTATTGTAACAAAAACAGCGATAACATCACCACTTTCTTCCATTTCATCATTTCAAAGTAACTATCTTATTGTATCCACAAACGAAAAAAGAGATGCCTCATAAAGAGACATCATCTTTTCTATACTTGCGGTTCAGATTCTACTTTCTCAACCTTTTTCTTGTTTTTGCCCTTTTTCAAACGACGGTTTTCAAGCATTAACCAAATTTGAGAAGCAACGAAAACAGAAGAATACGTACCTACAACTAATCCAACAAGTAACGCAAACGAGAAGTTACGTAGTGACTCACTACCGAAGATAAGCAATGCAATTACTGGGAATAGCACTGTTAATACGGTATTAATCGAACGACCAAGCGTTTGACGAATACTTGCATTTACGATCTCTTCTAAGTCTTTTATATCACGTACTCGTTTTTTCTGTTTGTATAATTCACGGTTTCTATCAAATGTAACGATCGAGTCATTAATAGAATAACCAATGATTGTTAATACCGCAGCGATAAACGTTAAGTCTACCTCTAACTGGAAAATACTAAATATAACAATCATAACGAATGCATCATGTAATAATGCAAGCACTGCAGATAATGCATACGTAAATCGGAATCGAATACTTACGTATAAAATGATAACCGCAGAAGCAATTAATACTGCGATAAATGCATTTCGTGCAATCTCTTTCCCGATTGTTGGTGAAACTGTACTTACGTTTGGATCTGTACCATATTTATCATGGAAGAATGTTTTTGTTTTCGCAATTTCATCTTTTGATAGAACACCTAATGTACGAACTGCGAATCCTTTATTGTCATCTCCAGTCGGTACAATATTTTCTTCCTTCACGTCAATGTTCAATTCTTTAAAATCTTTATGAACATCAGACACAGTAACTGCTTGTTTTGATTGCAAGTCGATACGTGTACCACTCGCAAAGTCAATACCAAGATTCAATTTGAAAATTGGCAAGATAATTGCACCTGCAATTACAACTACAATCGAGAAGATAAGGAATTTATGACCGACATTTACGAAATTAATACGATCAAATTTCGTTGGTGGATGTACTACACCTTTTGTTAATGGAATAATATCCTTTTGCTTCACACCAAAGTATCCTGGTTTTTTATCGAAGTAACGGCTCTTTACTAGTAAACTTAGTAAGAAACGAGTACCGAATACGTTCGTAATAAAACCGACTAAAATACTTACGATTAAACTTGTTGCGAACCCTTTTACAGAGCTATTACCATAAACGAATAATACACCAGCTGCTGCAAGTGTTGTAATGTTCGCATCTAAAATGGTTGCTAATGAACGGTGGTTACCAGCACGGAATGCCGACATCATTGACTTACCAATTTTCAACTCTTCTTTCAGTCTCTCGTAAGTAATAATATTCGCATCAACCGCGATACCTACCCCGAGCACTAACGCCGCAATACCTGGCAACGTAAGAACTGCATGCATCCAGTTAAAGACAAGTAATGTAACGAAAATGTATAGACCTAACATAATAACCGCTACAAGTCCTGGTAAACGGTAGAATACAAGCATAAATAAGAAAATAAGAGCGATACCAATCGCACTAGCGAAAATTGTTTGCTCTAACGCTTGTTGACCAAACTTCGCTCCAACAGATGTTGAATACATTTCTTTTAAATCAACAGGAAGTGCACCTGCATTTAATAAAGATGAAAGTTGTTTCGCGCTTTCAACTGTAAAGTTTCCACCTACGATAGATACTTCAGCTTGGTTAAACACTTGGTTTACTGTTGCTGCTGATAAGAACTTCGGATTCGGTTTTGCAGATTCTGCTTTGTACGAATCTTTTCCTTCTTCAAAATCAAGCCAAATTACCATTAAATTCGTTGGTGGTGGCATTTTTGAAATTTTTTCAGTTACTTCGCGGAATTTTTCAGCACTCTTTAATGTAAGGCCTACGCTCGCACGGCCTTGGTCATCAAATGTTTGCTTCGCTCCGCCGCCTTTTAAATCCGTTCCATCCATAAGAAGGTTGTCATCTACATCACGGAATGTTAATTTCGCTTGCGTTGATAACATTTCACGTGCTTTTTGCTGATCTTGTACACCAGCAAGCTGTACACGAATTCGGTCCTGCCCTTCGATTTGAATGTTCGGTTCACTTACACCGAGTACATTGACACGATTTTCAAGAGCACCTACTGTACTTACAAGTGCCTCTCGGTCAATTTTATCACCTTTTTTGGCTGGTTTTACTTCATAAAGAATTTCAAAACCACCGCGAAGGTCTAGTCCTAGACTAATTCCTTTTGCTATGTCTTTTCCTGCCGCACCAATTACTCCACCGATTAATAAAACGATGAGGAAAAAGGCGGCAATTCTCGTACCACGCTTTGCCATATGTACCCTCTTTCCGCTACTAACACTTCAAATAAATCTTTTACGATTCACTTTCACACGTGTGCATACGCCTAGTTAGTAGACTTCCTTTCTATAATTTTGCTAGCTCATCACTAGCTGTGCCGGTAAGTTTTCACATTACCTACACTTTCATTATTTGTTTTCTCTCTTCACTACCCCCTTTATATATAATCTTAGACATAATTATTTCCTCATTATCAATACCTATCATTATACTGCAAAAGGAAGAACAAACCAATTGCAGTCGGTTATTTATTTTCATATTCATCAAATGACCAAAGTGGCGCTTGATATGCTTCAACAGTTAAATACGTCATATATTCATTAGCTGTTACTGTTAATACGTCATTAACTAATTCATACAATCTAACGTCACTGTCTATCTTCTTCCACTTTTTCACTTTAAGAAACTTCCAAATGTCATCATCTGTTACTCGGTCGTAGCCGAACATTTGGAACTCTTCTACTTTACTTTCTAAAACGACTTGTAACTGTCCGCGGTATGATTCTACCAAAGCCTCTCTATCTAACATATATAACATCTCCTTCTTATTTCAGCACGAAAAGTCGCTTTTAATCCCGCTCTAATGGACAGCAATAACTACTTTCAAGAGCACTCTCTTAAATGCTTGTCATTCTTGTCTCGTACGTGCATATAAATTATTGTAAATCATTCCACTGATTTTGAGAAGGTAGGAGAAGACCATGACGAGACAAAGCTTTTTAAAAGGCGCATTTATTTTAATGATAGCCGGCTTTATTACCAAAATTCTAGGATTTATTAATCGTATTGTAATGGCACGTATTTTAGGAGAAGAAGGCGTTGGCCTTTATATGATGGCCGTCCCTACATTTATTCTAGCAATTACATTAACACAAATCGGTCTTCCTGTCGCAATCGCAAAATTTGTAGCAGAAGCAGAAGCTGTGAATGATAAACAAAAAGTTAAAAAAATATTAACAGTATCATTAGCTGTTACATCTGTTATTAGTATCATTTTAACAATTGGAATTATGCTCCTCACACCTATTTTAGCAAAAACATTATTAACTGATGAACGAACGTACTATCCATTAATGGCCATTTTGCCTGTCGTTCCTGTTATTGCTGTTTCTTCTGTTTTACGTGGCTATTTCCAAGGGAAACAAAATATGAAACCTAGCGCTTACGCCCAAGTGATAGAACAAATTGTCCGCATTACAATTATCGCTATATGTATTCAATTATTTTTACCTTACGGCGTAGAATATGCTGCAGCTGGTGCTATGTTATCAGCCGTTCTCGGTGAAGTGGCATCGTTATTATTTTTACTCACTTTATTCCAGCGTGAAAAACATTTATCTATACGCTCTGGATTTTTCACTACCGTAAAGGAAAGCAAGGGGACATTTTATTCTCTTATGGATATTGCACTTCCAACTACAGGAAGTCGTTTAATCGGTTCCGTTTCCTATTTTTTTGAACCTATCGTCGTTATGCAAAGCTTAGCGATTGCCGGCGTTGCTGCCTCCGTCGCAACTCAGCAATACGGTATATTAAACGGGTATGCATTCCCGCTTCTTTCACTACCAGCCTTTATTACATACGCTCTTTCGACAGCACTCGTTCCATCTATTAGCGAGGCAATGGCAAAAAGACAACATAAATTAGTAGAACACCGCTTACAACAAGCTCTTCGAATCTCACTCATTACTGGCGGGTGGTCAGTCGTTATATTATACGTATTTGCTTCTCCTGTTTTAACTCTTATGTATGGATCGGATAGTGCAACAGCGTTCATCCAGCTTCTTGCACCTTGCTTTTTATTTCATTATTTTCAAAGTCCACTTACCTCTGTCTTACAAGCTTTAAACTTAGCACGTGCGGCCATGATGAATACGTTTATTGGTGCAATCGTGAAATTAATTGTTATTTTCGTACTAGCCTCAAGGCCAGAGTTTCAAATGATGGGGGTTGCCCTTGCAATTGCAGCAAATATCGTAACGGTAACATTTCTTCATTATGCTACTGTTTTAAAGAAAATTACATTTACCATTTACGCAAAAGACTATATTTTCGGCGGACTTGCTATCGGTATCGCAGGCTCCTTCGGTTTTTACCTTCATAAGTATATAGTTTTCTCTCATTCACTTGGCATACAAACATTATGGGAAATCACTTTAACAACACTCGTTTATATTGTGCTCCTCTTCATTTTCAAACTCATTCGAAAAGAAGAGTTAAGCCGCCTTCCTATCATTCGAAAGCTTTCATTTTTGAAGTGAACGGGCTTACTATGTCGTATAGTAAGCCTCTAGCTTTCTTTCGAATCAACAAAAAATTGTCCATTTTGAAAGCTACAGTATAAAATTTGTGTTGTATCGTTATAACCTAAGTTTTTTAATTTCCCAATAAGCCATTCATCTGTATGTTCAATCATTTGTAAATGACTAGATTGAATTTCTCCATCAATAATAAGCGGAAGAGTAAACTGCAATGCATCCTGCCCGCCTTTTTGTTTTTGAAAAACAGATAACTTCCCAGATGGTTCTAAAATAGCATATTCTACATCCCTAATATCTCCGACTCCCTGCTCTCTTAATTGCATCATTAAATCATCTATATTATATCGCTGGTTTCTCATCTTTTTTTCATCAATTTTTCCAGCATTAATAATGATTGCTGGTTCGCCTTCTATTAAATGCCGAAATCGTTGAAACTTTAAAGAAATGACAGACAAAATGATCTGTATACACATAAGAAAGACCATCGGGACTAATTGATGCCAAAGTGATTTATCCGTATTTTCAATTGCGACTACAGCCATTTCACCAAGCATAATGAATACGACTAAATCTAATACACTTAATTCTCCTATTTCACGTTTACCCATAAGACGAAAGATAATTAAAATGATAATATACAGCAGCATCGTCCGGCCAATTACTGATAGCCATTCCATTTCTACATCTCCTTTTTACATATAGACTCCCCTATAAAAAAGAAAATAGTCTAACTTAGGCAAAAGGAAAATATGCTTGTATTAAAAAGGGGGAATGTATAAATGGGTGGAACGAAAAAATTATCAACTGCAATCGGCTTCGGTATCATTACCTTATTAATTCTCGCATCAATTACTAGCATGGTTATGGCTCTTTTATTAAAGTTTACTGATATGACTGAAGGGACGTTAGCCGTTACTATTTTTATACTAGCTCTTTTATCAATGCTTATATCCGGATTTACTGCCGGCAAAAAAGCACAAGGGAAAGGTTGGCTAGTAGGCTTCACAACAGGACTTACATTCACCATACTTGTTTTTCTAGTTAACTATTTAGGCTTCTCTCAAACTTTATCGAACTCGCAGTTACTTTACCAATTAGCATTAATGGGCGCGAGTACACTTGGTGGCATTTTCGGTGTAAATATGTCCAAACAAAATAACTAAAAAAAGGCCCTGCACATTTCATGCAGGGCCTTCCTCATTAGTTTTTCACAACTTCACGAATCGCATTACGATCGAAAGTTAAGTGTGAACCACCAGATTTAATAACGATTTTCGTCTCATCTACTGATTCAATTGTACCGTGTAAGCCACCGATTGTTACGATAGCATCACCTTTTTTTAACTCACTTTGCATTTGAGCAACTGCTTTTTGACGTTTTTGTTGCGGGCGAATTAATAAGAAATAGAAAATCGCAAACATCGCAACGATCATAACGATATTCATCATACCTGGATTCATCTTTTGTTCCTCCTTTTAAATTATGTATTAGAAGTTTTTAGCATTCGGTTTATTAAAGCCATACTGTTCAAAGAATTCTTCGCGGAAATCGCCAAGACGGTCTTCACGAATAGCTTGTCTCACCTGCTCCATTAAGTTTAACAGAAAATGAAGGTTGTGATAAGACGTTAAACGAATTCCGAACGTTTCATCACATTTCATTAAGTGACGAATGTACGCACGAGAATAATTCTTACATGTGTAGCAATCACAGTTTGGATCAAGCGGACCGAAATCTCTTGCGAATTTCGCATTTTTGACAACTAGACGGCCTTCACTTGTCATACATGTACCATTTCGAGCGATACGAGTTGGAAGTACGCAGTCAAACATATCAATACCACGAATTGCACCATCGATTAACGAGTCAGGAGAACCTACTCCCATTAAGTAACGTGGCTTATTATCTGGAAGAAGCGGTGTTGTAAACTCAAGTACACGGTTCATAATATCTTTCGGCTCACCTACAGATAAACCACCTACCGCGTAACCAGGGAAGTCCATTGAAACAAGATCTTTTGCACTTTGGCGACGAAGCTCTTCGAACTCCCCACCCTGTACAATACCGAATAAACCTTGATCTTGCGGACGTTCATGTGCTTTTAAGCAACGCTCTGCCCAACGGCTTGTACGCTCTACAGACTTCTTCATATATTCAAAAGTAGCTGGGAACGGTGGGCACTCATCAAATGCCATCATAATATCTGAACCTAATGCATTTTGAATTTCCATCGCTTTTTCTGGTGATAAGAATAATTTATCTCCATTTAAGTGGTTACGGAAATGAACACCTTCCTCTTCAATGCGACGGAAGTCACTTAAACTGAATACTTGGAAACCACCAGAGTCCGTTAAGATTGCACGATCCCAGTTCATAAATTTATGCAAACCGCCTGCTTCACGAATGATTTCGTGACCTGGACGTAGCCATAAATGATACGTATTACTTAAAATAATGCCAGAATCCATTGCTTTTAATTCTTCTGGTGACATTGTCTTAACTGTTGCAAGCGTACCAACTGGCATAAATGTTGGTGTATCAAATGAACCGTGTGGCGTATGTACACGTCCTAAACGGGCACCTGTTTGTTTACAAGTTTTAATAAATTCATAACGAATTGCTGTCATAATTTACTCCTTTTATTTGTTTCCCATTTTAGCGTGAGAGGCAACGAACATTGCATCACCAAAGCTAAAGAAACGATATTTTTCTTTTACTGCTTCATTATAAGCATGAAGTACATTATCTCTGTTTGCAAATGCACTTACAAGCATAATTAATGTTGATTTCGGTAAGTGGAAGTTTGTAATTAAACCATCAATTGCTTTAAATTCGTAACCTGGGTACATAAAAATGTCTGTCCAGCCAGAAGCAGCACAAAGCTTGCCGTCATGATCTGTCGCAATTGTTTCTAACGTACGAGTTGAAGTCGTACCTACCGTAATAATACGGCCACCATTCTCTCTTACACGGTTTAATAATGCCGCCGTCTCTTCAGACATATGGTAATATTCTGCGTGCATATGGTGCTCTTCAATCGTATCAGCAGAAACTGGTCTAAATGTTCCAAGCCCTACGTGAAGTGTAATAAATGCTAACTCAACGCCTTTTTGTTTTAACTTTTCCAGTAACTCTTCTGTAAAATGAAGTCCTGCAGTCGGCGCTGCTGCTGAACCGATTTCTTTCGCATATACTGTTTGATAGCGATCGCGATCTTCTAGCGTCTCTTTAATATATGGAGGAAGTGGCATTTCTCCAAGTTCATCTAAAATTTCATAGAAGATGCCGTCATATGAAAATTCAAGCTGACGTCCACCTTGATCTGCAGTTCCTGTGCAAGTTGCTTTTAATTTTCCTTCGCCAAAAGAGATAACAGTTCCTTCTTTTACACGTTTCGCTGGCTTAACAAGCGTCTCCCACTTATCGCCTTCTTCTTGTTTTAAAAGAAGTACTTCAATGTGTGCGCCTGTATCTTCTTTCACACCATGCAGACGAGCAGGCATTACTTTCGTTTCATTTAAAACTAAGCAATCCCCCTCATGTAAGTAAGAAAGAATGTCTGTAAAATGTTTATGCTCAATATCGCCTGTTTCACGGTCTAACACCATTAATCTTGATGTTTCACGCTCTTCTAATGGGACTTGTGCAATAAGTTCTTCTGGTAAATGAAAATCAAACAGATTAATATCCATAACTATATCCACCTATTTCTTATTTGAATCGATTTATTATATACATAATAAAAGATAATACAATACTTAACACAATACATGTAATGATAGGAAAATAAAAGGTAACGTTTCCTTTTTTCACAAAAATATCGCCTGGAAGTCTTCCAATGAACTTCCAAGCTAAGCCAACAACGATAAGTAAGATCCCTGCTGTAATAAGCAATTTTGGCATCTCCGTCATACTTCTGGCATCTCCATTCCAAAATGCTCATATGCAAGTGGCGTTACAATTCGACCCCTTGGCGTTCGTTGTAAAAAGCCAATTTGTAATAAATACGGCTCATACACATCTTCAATCGTATGAGATTCTTCTCCAATCGTTGCCGAAACCGTTTCTAATCCAACTGGGCCACCGCGGAATTTCTCAATAATACCAAGCAATAATTTATGGTCAATATGATCTAGACCTAATTTATCTACTTGCAGTAGTTCTAACGCCATTTGTGTAATTTCCATCGTAACTGTTCCGTTACCACGAACTTGTGCGAAATCTCGTACACGTCGTAATAAACGATTCGCAATACGAGGTGTACCACGAGCGCGTCTTGCAATTTCTAGTGCAGCTAACGAATCAATTTCAACTTCAAATACTTCTCCTGTACGTTCCACAATCGCAGAAAGCTGATCTACTGTGTAATACTCTAATCTTGAAAGTACACCGAAACGGTCACGTAATGGCGCTGATAATGCTCCCGCACGCGTCGTTGCTCCAACTAATGTAAATGGCGGTAAATCTAAACGTACAGACCTTGCTGACGGTCCTTTTCCAATGACAATATCAAGGCAAAAATCTTCCATCGCAGGATATAGTACTTCTTCAATTGATCTATGCAAACGATGAATTTCATCAATAAATAATACATCCCCTGGTTGAAGCGATGTTAATACAGCTGCTAAATCTCCTGGCCTTTCGATTGCTGGACCTGAAGTTGTTCTAACATTTACGCCCATTTCATTGGCAATAATATTTGCAAGCGTCGTTTTACCAAGTCCTGGTGGTCCATATAAAAGCACGTGATCTAACGTTTCTTCACGCATTTTCGCCGCTTCAATAAACACTTCTAAATTATGTTTCGCTTTATCTTGGCCAATATACTGACGGAGCGTCTGTGGCCGTAATGAATATTCTAAATCCGCATCTTCATATGCAGATTCCCCTGAAAGGAGACGTTCGTCCATTATACTCACCTCTTACCATTTAGTAAAAGACTAAGTGCCTTTTTAATATACTGATCCGTCGTTAATGATTCTTTTAATAACTCTGGTACAACGCGAGAAACTTCTCGTTCCGCGTATCCAAGTGCGCGCAGAGCTTCCAGCGCCTCATCAAGCTCAGCTGACGAACCTTTCTTCTCATCAAAACGTTCTTCGTCTGAGAATAAATCAACAAATGCATCTGGTACAACGTCTGCTAGTTTTCCTTTTAAATCTAAAATCATTTGGCGCGCTGTTTTCTTTCCTACGCCCGGGAACTTCACTAAAAACTTCTCGTCCTCATGTTCAATCGCTTGAACGACCTGTCCTGTTTGACCAGAAGCTAATATTGCAAGAGCGCCTTTTGGTCCAATACCAGACACACCTAACAACTTTGTAAATAATAAACGCTCTTCACGTGTTTTAAACCCGTAAAGCGCCATAATATCTTCTCTCACATAATGATATGTATAGACACGGATTTCTTGCTTACTTCTTTGAAATACATACGGATTCGGTGTGAAAATTTGATAACCAATTCCATTATGATCAATTACGACATATTCCGGTCCTACATACTCCACGTAACCTGTAACATATTCAAACAAAATACAATCTCTCCCTCTTAAATCATGTATTCCATTTTAACATATTTAATGATAGAAAAGCGAGACTGCCCCAACAAATGTTCTCTATTTGAAACTTCTGTTATTTTCATTGACAGAAAGGTTAAAGCACATTAATATACAGAAGTCGATAATGATTATCAATACTAATTAAAGGGGTTACATCAGGATGAAACAGAAACTATTTATTTTATTTACTATTATGCTAGTTGTTCTTTCTATCGTTGGCTGTTCTTCTCAAAAAGAAGAATCAAAAGCAAAAGAACAACCGAAAACAAAAATTGTAAAACACGCTAAAGGGGAAGCTACAATTCCAGTAAATCCAAAGAGAATTGTTGATTTATCTGGTTCAACAGAAGAATTATTACTTCTTGGACACAAACCTGTTGGTACAGCAAATACATATAAAGATAAAATCCAAAAGCATTTGACAGAAAAGCTAGACGGAGTAAAAGCAGTAGGTTGGTATTGGGCACCTAAAGTTGATTTAGAAGCTGTTACTGCTTTAAAACCAGACTTAATTATTTTGAACAACCGTCAATTAAAAATTTATGATCAACTAGAAAAAGTAGCACCGACAGTTGTTCTAGAAACAAACTTAGAAGACTGGCGTGGTAAGTTTAAAGAAGTAGGTAAACTATTTGACGAAGAAAAGAAAGCCGACAAATGGATTGCAGACTACGATAAAAAAGCCGACTCTTTATCTAAAAAGATTAAAGAGAAAACAAAAGATGAGAGCTTTATGTTCATCGCAGTTACACCACAAAACTTCCGTGTATACGGTAGCTTCGGGTACGGTGACATCATCTTTAACGACTTAAAACTTCCAGCAACAAAAGGTACAGATTTAAAACAAACGATGGCGCAAGTATCGCTAGAAGGTCTTGTTGCATTCCAACCTGATCAAATGTTTATTGTAAACTTTGGCGGCGAAGCTGATAAAGTTTACGAAGACTACAAAAACAGTGCCGTTTGGAAAGACAATAAAGCTGTGAAAAACAATCATGTATATGAAGTATCAAACGAAATCTTCAATACGAAAGCTTTCAATCCAATCGGAAAAGATATGCTAATCGATGAAATCGCAAAACAAATTTTAGATAAAAATAAATAAGAAAAAAAGCAGCTCACCATGAGCTGCTTTTTTTCTTATTTTGCACTGCATATTGTTTCATTTTTTCAATCGTCTTCACAAAACCTTCTTTTGATTTAATACGAATACCACGTTTCAATTTCGCACGCTCATAACTCTCAAGCTTTTTCATATCAATTTGAAAGAAGGAATGAATCGCATTATCGCTTTTCGGTACACCTTTGAAAATTTGTAATATCCCTTCCTCTGACACTCCAAAATAACCGCTCGTTTTTAATAACGGAGAAATATCGTCAACTTTCTTTTGTAATACGATTTGTACATCATCACGATCAACGAGCTGCCATTCTTTATACTGCTGTAAAAACTTTTCTAAGTCTGCTACTTTTTCTGTAAAGATTTCCTCACTTACTTCTCCATCAACATACATTCGCTCTAATAAAATTGTAACTTGAGGGTCTTTCTCTGTTACTTCTGGTACTGGCCCTTCCGCCTTCGCATTCGTTCCATAAACGAAACAAAACATCATAACGAAAGCTTGCATCGCAATCAGTATCCATTTCATTTCCGTTCACCTCTTTTAGGCAAGATCATACTTTCATTAGTAGTTTTTCCGGAAATGGGGGTTTTATCCCTAATTCATAGATTACTCTCATTAAGACTTATAGAGTCCAATGATTTCTACCTATTTCGAAACATATTGATTACTTGAAAGCTTTTTTATATCTTTATTGGATTGTACCGTCGCTATATAGACTCCAATTAATACGATTGCCATTCCAACTATTTGTTGCCACGTAACAGCTGCTCCATATAGGACAACTGATATACAAGTAGCTACAATAGGAGTTAGATTTAAATACATACTCGCTTTGCTTGCACCTAGCTCTTCTACTCCTTTATTAAACACGATATATCCAATTAACGTCCCGCATATGACCATATACAACATTTCTATCCATCCCTGTAAAGAAAACGCCCCAACCTTTCCCCATCCATCTTCATATAGAGAAAGGCCCGCTAAAAACACAGTACCTAATACCGTCATACTCATTGTAGTTAACAAAGGGGAGACACCACTCATAACTTTTTTTCCTGTTAAACTATATAACACCCCACAGATTAAAGCAGCTATAAATAAAAGATCTCCCTTATTAAATGACAAAGACATAAGTGTATTCATTGAACCACTCGTAATCACAACTATGACACCGATAAGGGACAACATTAAACTTATTCCGACTTTTATACTCCAAGACTCTTTAAAAAATAATATTGCTCCTAAGGTTACAAAAACGGGCATTGTAGCAATAATAAGCGAGCCATTCAGAGTAGAAGTATAGTTAAGTCCCATAAAGAAAAAAACATTATAGCCAAAAATACCTGTTAATGATACAAATAACAGCCCTTTCCAATTCTTTAATAACAAACTTGTATTCCATTCAGATTTCATAAAAACTATGCCTATTAAAATACAACCTGCTAAGCCAAAACGAATTGTTGCCGCAGTAATCGGTGGAATTTCAGTAATAACATGCTCTGCTGTTGCAAAAGAGCCACCCCAAAATAAAGGAACAAGTAACATAATGACATACATACGATTTATTTTTTTCATTTTTATTACCCCTTTCAAGTAAATAAGTTTAAAAGTTTAAACTTATTTACTTGTTAGTTAAAAAAAATTAATAATTCGATTCTATTGCTTGAAGTAAATCCTTCACCTGTTTTAAAAATTCTCCGGCTATTATAGAATAAAAAATTTCTTTTCCATGTCGATCCGCTACAATTAGTTCTGCTTGTTTTAAAATTTTTAAATGGTGTGAAACAGCTGGTCTAGAAATCCCCATTTTATCTGTTATTTGCGTTACATTCATCTGTTTGTTTTCTAACAATAGCATAATAATTTGCTGACGATTCTCATCCCCCAACGCCTGAAATATAGGTGTTACGACCTGAAATTTCTCTAATACAACTTCTGTATTTCTACATTCAAAATTCTCCATATCCTATTCATCCCAACCTTTTATATATAAAAAACATGTAATATATTACCATTAAATAGTAACTCTTTCATATACACTTGTAAATAACTTTATTTTCCGACTTTTATTCCAATAAAAAAGGGAAGCTTGGATTTCTCCATTCTTCCCATTACATTCATATAAAATGAAAGACGCCTGCAAAGCAGGCGTCTTGATGCGTTTACGGCGAGAGACCAGGCGACCACATTCGCGTGTTTAGCACTTAAGCATATCTCTCGTCTTACGTAAATTAGCTCATCGCTTTGCTAATATAACATTAATAACGTATAAGTGCAACACGTTTATAAAAAAATTTTATTTCCTCTTTCATCCAAACAAATTATATGTAAATTATAAATTGATAAATGCAATATATATGTTACAATTAACGTAACAGCGAAATCATCATAAACAGGAGATGGATATTGTGAAAAAAATAAAAGATGAACGTCTCATTCTGCAAACATTAAAAAATATACGTATTGCCTTTCTTTTTCAATCACTTGGTATAATTGGAATTTTAGGCTATATCGGATTCACTAAAGGACTAGATCAAATTACGAAATCTCCATTATGGCTATTATTTATTCTTACAAGTATTGTGCTTAGTTATTTACAGTTAAGCGTTTCAATTGATGTAGAAGAAAGCGAAAAGGATATCCAATTAACTCCTTACTATAAACTTGTCTTTCGCTCCCTTATCGTTGGAATTATTATGGCTATTATTTATATTATTTTCAGTCCAGAAAGACCTCTCTTTGAAGCTATTTTAACAGGTAGCATTCTCTTCATATGCTTTTTAGTCTCTTACTCCGTTAGTTATTTTATAAAAAAGCGTCGTTTACAAGACAACGATGAATAAAGAGGAAGGGCTATCCTTCCTCTTTTATTTTGCTATCGCACTGTACCAGTTAAACCGTAACGAATGTCTCGGAACATATTTACTATGTCACGATTAAAATCGTTTGTAACTGTACCGTTACGCAAGCGTGTACTCATTGCATCGACACGAGTAAACATGTCATTTCTTACAGAAACATATACGTTTCTGTTTCCAACTTCATTTGCAACAGCTTGACGAATTTCGTTCGCCATCGCCGTTTCATTTGTCACCGTGTTACGTGGTTTTACTGCAATCGCTACATCGTTTCCATATACAACTGTAGACACGCGGTCTACGTTATTCATACGTTTCACACGATTCGTAATTCTTTCTGCAGTTTTACCATCATTGTTAATGTATGAATTGTTCATTGTAATATTACGTGTTGGATGCGGATTAGCAATTTGACCGTTGTAATTTACATCACGGTAATAGTTGTATCCTGTATCGTTACGACCATTTCTATATGTCACATAGTCTGTATAACGATCGTTACGCGCCACATTATCACGATACTGGTGCGTATCATTATAAGATGTACGCTCGTAATTGTAGTTACGTCCATCCATTGCATTGTTATCTTTTGGTGTACCACATGCAGCTAATGCACTAGTAACTAACAAAGAAGCAGCAATCACTTTTACTTTCGTATTCAATACAAAAACCCCCTCTGTTAGAATGAGCTTCTCTTCTGAAAAGCTCCCTCTTATGATGAGTAACAGAGAAGGTTTTTACACTGTTAATATTTCACTGGGGATTTTCTAACATTTGGTGTAAATCTTTCGTTTCCGGAATGAATCTACATACAAAAAAGGTGGGAATAATCCCACCTTTTTTAAACTTCTTCATCCTCTTCTTCTGAAACTGGCTCCCCAAATACATTTGGCGGATCTGGTTGATAATACATCGTTCCTGGCTGTGGTGCATATGCTGATTGAGTTGGTTGATAATATAAAGGATTCGCGTATTGTGGCCCTCCAGGTTGCGGACTATATAGCCTACTCTCTCCTCCGCATCCACAATCTTCCTCTCCTTGCACGAGCGGCGGCATATTATTATCTATCGGCATCATATTTGGATTTGGCATAGACGTATATTGCGGTCCAAACGGTGCTCCTTGCTGATATGGCATTTGATATGGATTTTGTTGTTGATAATACGGATTCGGCGGCATCATAGGCTGTTGGTACGGCATTTGATATGGCATCATATTCGGCGGTTGATTGTTATCCATGATTGGCATCATATTTGGCATTTGATTGTTATCGATAATTGGCATCATGTTTGGTGGCTGATTATTATCCATAATTGGCATCATGTTTGGCGGCTGATTGTTATCCATGATTGGCATCATGTTTGGTGGCTGATTATTATCCATAATTGGCATCATGTTTGGTGGCTGATTATTATCCATAATTGGCATCATGTTTGGTGGCTGATTGTTATCCATGATTGGCATGATGTTTGGTGGCTGATTATTATCCATGATTGGCATGATGTTTGGTGGCTGATTATTATCCATAATTGGCATGATGTTTGGTGGCTGATTATTATCCATGATTGGCATGATGTTTGGCACTTGAATATTTGGTGGTTTTACTTGCGGAATAACTACATTTTCTTTCGATACATTTGGTGACACTATATTTCCTACATTTTCTTTCTTTACTTGTGGTGATACTATGTTTCCTACATTTTCTTTCTTCACTTGCGGCGACACTATGTTCCCTACATTTTCTTTCTTCACTTGCGGCGACACTATGTTCCCTACATTTTCTTTCTTTACTTGCGGTGACACTATGTTTCCTACATTTTCTTTCTTTACTTGCGGTGACACTATGTTTCCTACATTTTCTTTCTTTACTTGCGGTGACACTATGTTTCCTACATTTTCTTTCTTTACTTGCGGTGATATTATATTATCTTTTTTCGTTTGCGGAGAAATAATGTTATTAGGTTTCATTTTAGTAATTTGAGGAGCAATTAACTCGCTTCCTTTTTTAATTACATCTGAAATTTTATATTCTTTTTTCGTTTTTATTGGTGGTTGCGGCGGCTGCGGTAACACATTTACCGAAAACTTCGTATTTTCTTTTTCCGCTGGTTTTTGTTTTTCTATAACAGGTGGTTTTTGAATAACTGACGGTTTTTCAACTGGTTTTTCTTTTTGAATTGGCTGTTCTTTTTGCACCTCTTTTTGCGGTTTCACCTGTACTTCCTTTTGTGGCTTCACTTGTATTTCCTTCTGTGGTTTTACCTGTACTTCTTTTTGTGATTTCACTTGCATTTCCTTCTGTGGTTTTACTTGCACTTCTTTTTGTGTTTGTTGCATGGCAGGCTCTTGTGTAATTGGTGCTGATTGATACGTAACTTCTTCCTCGTCTTCTATTCCAAGCGGCGTTGGCGTTGCTGCAAATTCTTTTTGTTGCACTTCTTTTACATATTGTTTTGGAGGTGCTGAACCTGCTCCAGCATGCTGTTTTACGTGTACACTGTTTGATGGTACTTTAATTTTCATACCTGGCATAATTAAATCTGGATTGCTAAGTTGTGTATTTGTTTTTTTCAACGTATCAAAATCCACTCCGTACTTTTTCGCAATTTTCCAAAGGGTATCCCCTTTTTGCACGATATGAATTTTCAAATTTTCCCCCTCCTGTATAACTTATCTATAAGTAACAAATCTCATGAAGTAACCCTTTCTAAATAACGTTAACCTCTTTTCACTTGTATCACTTCTTCGATTTTCGATATCATTAGAAGCGGAATAAGTATAAGATAATCGCAATGATTTCTTCAAAACAATGTATGCCCATTTTGTTCTCGTTATGATTATATGTACGAAAAAAAGCAACGGGAATCCGCTGCTTTACACACGCTCTAACATACGATTTAATGCAAGAACTGCCTCTTCAGTCACTTGTTTATCTACGCTAATAACGTTAATTTCTTCTCCTTTTTCTATCTTTTCAAGTGCCCATAATAAGTGCGGCAGATCGATTCGGTTCATTGTTAAACATGGACACATAAAGGGGTTAAGTGAAACAATTTCTTTATCTGGATGTTGTTGAATAATTCGGTTCACTAAATTCATTTCTGTACCAATCGCCCATTTACTTCCGGATGGAGCCGCTTCAATCATATCAATAATGTATTTCGTTGAACCTGCATAATCCGAAGCAGCTACAACTTCGTAGCAACATTCCGGATGTACAATAATATTCATATCCGGATGATTTCTCCGTACATTCTCTATATTTTTCACTGTAAAGTTTTGATGAACTGAACAATGCCCTTTCCATAAAATCACTTGAATTTCTTCTATATCTCCATCATACTCTAATGAATCAGTATGTGGATCCCATACTGCCATTTTATCTAACGGGATACCTAAATCGTACGCTGTATTTCTTCCTAAATGTTGATCCGGTAAAAAAACGAGACGCTCTTTTTGCGTAAAAGCCCATGATACCATTTGTTTTGCATTAGAAGAAGTTACTGTTGCTCCGCCATTACGACCACAAAACGCTTTAATTGCAGCCGTAGAGTTCACATACGTTAACGGAATCATCGTATCTCCAAATAATTTTGTGAGCTCTTTCCACGCTATTTCTGTTTGTTCTATATCTGCCATATCTGCCATCGAACACCCTGCACGCATATCTGGCAAAATAACAATTTGATCATCTGTCGTTAACATATCTGCTGTTTCTGCCATAAAGTGTACACCACAAAATACAATATATTTTGCGTCTTTATTGCTCGCTGCAACTTGCGCAAGCTGAAGTGAATCTCCTGCCGCATCAGAAAATTGTACCACTTCATCTTTTTGGTAATGATGTCCTGGAATAAATAGCGTTTCCCCCATTTTTTCTTTAATTTCACGAACCCGCTTTTCCATGTTTTCTGTTGACATCGTGTAATAACGCTCTGGTAACATCGTTTCAATCGGTTGTACTTTTTCTAAAATACTCATATTTCTTTCTCCCCCTCTAAGCCACTTTCCTTACGCCTCAATATTGAAACTAATATCAAGTGCTTTCACTGAATGTGTTAACGCTCCAAGTGAAATATAATCTACCCCTGTTTTTCCGTATTTCGATAAATCTTCAATTGTAATGCCCCCTGAAGCTTCCGTCACGATAGCGCTTGGCACAATCTTTGAAAACTCCCGAATCTCATCTGGCGTACGGTTATCAAACATAATAATATCTGCACCAGCAGCTACAGCCTCTCTCACTTGCTCCTCTGTTTCCGTTTCAACTTCTACTTTCACCATATGTCCTAACTTTTCTTTCACTGATGTAACAGCTTTCGTAATAGAACCAGCAAAAGCAATATGATTATCTTTGATCATGACACCGTCATATAAGCCGAAACGGTGATTAAATCCGCCTCCGCACACGACTGCATACTTATCAAACATACGTAGCCCTGGCATCGTTTTTCGCGTATCACAAATACGTGTATGGCTGCTATCTAAGGCACGAACAGCCTCGTATGTCATTGTCGCTATCCCACTCATACGCTGGATAACGTTTAATATAACGCGCTCTGCCGTTAATAACGATGCGATTGGTCCTTGGACAGTTGCAATTATTTCGCCTTTTTCTACAAGATCTCCATCTTTTTTATGAAGCTCCACTTTAATTCTCTCATCAATTAATTTAAACCCTTCTTCAATGACTAAACGTCCCGCAAAGACTCCTGTATCCTTTGCAAGAAACGTTCCTTTTGAAAGTAAATTATCTGGAAAAATAAGCTGAGATGTTACATCTCTTTCTCCTATATCTTCTAGAAAAAATCGATTTAATGCTTCTTTAACCTTTATCGTATTCATAAAACCCCTCTTCCCCTCATTACACAAGTTGTAGTTTTCTTTTCACTCGAACGATTTCTTTTTTTACGCTATTTCTATGTGGATAATCACTTCGATAATGGCCACCAATGCTTTCTTCTCTTTGCAAAGCTGATACGACGATAAGCTCACAAACTGTTAACATATTAATAAGCGTTATCTCTTCATTTGTAAGAACATCATGTTGTAATATCATATTTCGAACACCGTACTTACTAAGCCATCTCTTTGCATAAGATAAACTTTGCTCTGTTCGCACAATCCCAACATATTTCATCATGCATTCTTGTATTTCCTCTTTGGTCGGCAAATGATTCAGAACGATAAACTTCTTTTCCTTCTCAGCAAAGTTGTTCAATCTGTCTTTTGTCGCTTTCGTTAAAAGATGCTGTCCTATTCTTTTTCCAAACACAAGACCTTCTAATAATGAATTACTCGCTAATCTATTTGCTCCATGAACACCGTTACAAGCTACTTCACCAACCGCATATAAATGTGGAATGGACGTCTCTCCATCACAGTTTGTTTTCACGCCGCCCATATGGAAATGAGCACCCGGTACGACCGGAATACGTTTTTCATTTATATGAACACCATTCTTTTTACACAATGATGATACAGTCGGAAAACGTTCTTCAAAATTTTGGATAGACTCGATATTCAAATACACTTTTTCACCCGCCAAAAGCTGTTCATGAATCGCTCTTGCCACTACATCACGCGGTGCGAGATCATGATCTGGATGTATATCCATCATAAAACGCTGCCCTTTTCCATTTATAAGGACAGCTCCTTCACCACGGACAGCTTCAGAAACGAGGCCACAGCATCGTCCGCCCGCGTATAACATCGTTGGATGGAATTGTACAAATTCTAAATCTGCAAGCTCCCCACCCGCGCGGTACACCATCGCAAGTCCATCACCCGTAATTGTTTTGTCATTAGAAGTAAAGGCATATAAACCACCAATCCCGCCTGAGGCTAACACCGTATAATCTGCATCATAACGCTTTAACTCCCCTTCACTATCTCGCGTTAAAACTCCAGCACATTTTTCGTTTTCTATAATAAAATCAAGCACCATTTCCTGTTCCACTACCGTAACGTACGGAACTACTTCTTGAATGAAATGCTCCAATAAATTCTTTCCTGTTGCATCGCCACCTGCATGTAAAATACGCCGCTTCCGATGTGCACCTTCTTTTCCAAGGTGAGGGCCCGTTTCATCTCCATCAAATTTCATTCCATTTTCAATGAGATGATTCATTTCTTTCGGCCCTTCTTCAACTAAATAACGAACCGCATCTTCATTGTTATAATGACATCCTGCTACTAACGTATCTTCAAAATGATCATTTGGATTGTCATATGTAGCTACGGCTGCGGCAATTCCACCTTGCGCTAAATATGTATTATTATTACGATTCGTTTCCTTTGTGATAATAATCACATTCTTTTCGTGACAAATCTCTTTTGCAACACGAAGTGCCGCAACGCCACTTCCAATAATTAAGACATCTGCACTTGGCATAATTGTTGCCTCCTACTTTACACTTTTCAACTGTCTTGACACCTATATTTACATAGTTTTAAAATAATGACAAGAGTTTTTTTATAATTGTTATTTTCACTACCATTTAAAAATAAAAGAAATGTAACTCTTACTAGAGAGAGGAACTTACATGATGATATATCTTGACTATGCAGCTACTACACCTATGAGCGCGGAAGCATTACAAACATATACGAAAGCAGCATCGCAATACTTCGGAAATGAACAAAGTTTACACGATATTGGAGGAACGGCCTCTTCTTTATTACAAGTTTGTAGAAAAACATTTGCCGAAATGATTGGCGGAAAGGAACAAGGGATATTCTTCACGAGCGGTGGGTCAGAATCGAACTATCTTGCGATTCAGTCCCTTCTCAATGCCCAAAATAAGAAGCATATTATTACGACACCTATGGAACATGCATCCATTCGAAGTTATTTTCAAACCTTACAATCAAAAGGGTATACAATTACTGAAATTCCTGTTGATAAAAATGGACTCATTCGTTTAATAGATTTAGAAGCAGCTATTACAGAAGATACTGTGCTAGCAAGTATACAGCACGGAAACTCTGAAATCGGAACCGTTCAAAATATCGCAGAGATTGGGGCACTTTTGAAAAAATATAACGTTTTATTTCATTCAGATTGTGTACAAACCTTTGGTAAACTTCCTATCCATGTTTTTGAGATGGGGATTGATAGTCTTTCTGTTTCAGCACATAAAATATACGGACCGAAGGGTGTTGGCGCTTGCTATATCAATCCGCAAGTTCGCTGGACAGAAATATTCCCGGGAACCTCTCACGAAAAAGGGTTTCGCCCTGGCACAGTGAACGTTCCTGGCATCGCATCTTTTTTAACAGCTGCTGAGAATATATTAAAAAATCAACAGGAAGAAAGTTTACGTTTTAAAGAGTTACGATCCTACTTTTTAGAGCAAATACGAACACTTCCGCTAGAAATTGAAGTAGAAGGTCATTCTACTTCTTGTTTACCACATATTATTGGGGTTACAATAAAAGGAATAGAAGGTCAGTATACAATGCTAGAATGCAATCGCCATGGTATTGCCATTTCCACCGGAAGTGCTTGCCAAGTCGGTAAACAAGAACCTTCGAAAACAATGCTTGCAATTGGAAAAACGTATGAAGAGGCAAAACAATATGTCCGCTTCTCTTTCGGACAACAAACAACGAAAGATCAAATTGATACTACTATTCATGCACTACACACAATTGGAAATCAATTTTATAGAGGTGTTAAATCATAATGAAACAAAATGAACAAAAAAAGATTTTAGGTGAAGAAAGACGACAACTTATCCTTCAGTGGCTTCTTGCTGCAAATGAACCGTTATCTGGGAATGAGCTATCGAAAAAAACGAACGTAAGTAGACAAGTTATCGTGCAAGATATTTCCTTGCTTAAAGCAAGAAACGAACCAATTATCGCAACTGCCCAAGGATATTTATATTTAAAACCACAAGAGAAACAACAAGCTTTCGAACGCGTAATTGTATGCCAACATAAACCAGCAGAAGTACGTCAAGAACTTACAATGCTTGTTGACCACGGCGTTACGATTAAAGATGTAAAAGTTGAGCATCCTGTATACGGTGACTTAACAGCATCCATCATGGTAAGCAATCGCTTTGATGTAGAGCAATATTTACAAAAAATCGAAAACACAAATGCTTCCTATCTATCGCAATTAACAGACGGTATTCACTTACATACTATTGAGGCAGATTCAAAAGAAAAATTAGATGCTGCTTGCGAAGCTTTAGATAAAGCAGGATTTCTCGTTTATTAATGTAAAGCACAGAGTTTTTATCATTCTCTGTGCTTTTTTAATGCTATAATATTGTAATCAATTGTAAAGGAGATCAAATATGAGAATTGAACTCGTTCACTTTAGCATTGGCAAACCGAAACAAATGAAATATAGCGAAGATAAAGAAATGATAACAGGTATATGTAAAGATTCTACAGAAGAAGCTTTTCTCTCAAAAGATGGCTTCCTTGGTGATGATGTAGCTGATTTAAAACACCATGGTGGACCTGATCGCGCCGTTTGCGTGTATCCACACGAGCATTACGCACTATGGGAAGAAGAATTCCAAACAACACTCCCCGCTTCTGCATTTGGCGAAAACATTACCGTAACAAATATGTTAGAGCGTGATGTTTGCATCGGAGATACATACAAATTAGGTGAAGCAATCATTCAGGTGACACAAGCAAGAGTACCTTGTAGCACGATTTCAAAACGCCTCGGTATTCCTGGCATACTGCCGCGCATTGTAGCAACTGGCTATACTGGCTACCTATGCCGCGTTCTTCAAGAAGGTACTGTACGTAAAGATTCAAAAATCACATTACTAAAACGTCAACCGAGCAATGTTTCTGTCTTGTTCTCTAACGAAATTTATTTTCATAATAGAAAAGATAGAGATGGCATCGAAAAGATTCTTGCTGTTCCAGAACTAGCTGACGTTTGGCGTGGTCAATTAGAAGAGCGTCTTGCGAAGTTAAAATAAAGAATCCCACCATTTATAGGTGGGATTTTATTGATCTATCACACGTTATAGCCTAATTCTCCCTTATAACCAATAAGAAGAATAACTCCCCAGCACCGTAACAGAAAAACCGAGTGCTTCAAGTTCCATCGTTACGCCTGGCAATAATACGTCATCGTATGCTTTATCGACATCGATTAAGAAAAAGTAATTTCCAAGTCCTGTTTTCATCGGACGAGATTCGATTTTTGATAAATTTAATTTCCTCCATGCGAAAGCTGATAACACTTGATATAGTGCCCCTGCATAATCAGCAGGTAACGTTATCATAAGCGTCGTTTTCTCTCCGCGGTTTTCTCCATTATTTGAGAGTATTGCTTTCTTTTTCTTATGGAGCACTAGGAAACGTGTATGATTATTTTTATGTGTATGAATGCTTCGTCTTACAATCGTTAATCCGTATTTCTCTGCAGCTGCTTCATTTGCAATGGCAGCAATTTTTTCTTCAGGATGTTCTTTCACATATTGTGCAGCGGCACTTGTTGATGTCATATCTCGAGCAGTTATCCCTTTTAATTCTTCATTTAAAAACTTATGACATTGTGCAATAGCGTGTGGATGAGAATGCACTGCATATACTTCTTCCCACACTTCTGCATACTGCGGATGTACAAGTAAATGTTGCTGAATGGGCACTGTAATTTCTCCTACAATAGAAAGTGGTTGCTCATGCACGAGATAATCAACTGTTATATTCACGGAACCTTCTATTGCATTTTCTAACGGTACAACTGCGAAGTCTACATTTTCATTTGCAGCTGCATCTATACAATCTGGAATCGTTCGATACGGTACATGCTCTGCTTCCGGAAAAAAACGACTCACCGCCATATTTGTAAATGTTGCTTCTGGTCCTAAATATCCTACTCGAATCATCGTCTTTTCCCCTCTTTTTCGTTTTCTTACTGTTATACCATACTTTTTTATATTCTTCTATGTAAATTTCGAATATTTAAAAAAGACTAGCATTCGCTAGTCTAAATGTTTCCTATATTCTCTTTGAGCAAAAAAGAAATACATGATGCATGCGGCGATATAAAATAGAATAAACAAGCCTACTTTTCGTAAGGAACCATCCATAAACATCGTATTATGAAACGTATATAACGCAACTGCACTATGCATACTCCCTACTATAATTGGCGCAAAAAATAGCATACATAATTGCCAGCGGGAAATCTTCCATACTTCTTCCTTTGTCATTCCAAGTTTAGAGAGTACCCCGTACTGCTTTCGGTCCGATGCAATATTATGAAACCATTTAAAATATACGATGCTACATGAAGTAAGGAAAAATAATATACTAATGAATGAGCCTATAAATAGAGTAATATTGCCAAACTCTTTCATATTCACATATAACTCCATATTACTTCGAAATGCATTATCTTTATCTTGTTTCATATGTTTCCGTAAATCTTCATTTAATTTTTTCGTATTTTCGATATTTGGTAATGTATAGCCTCTATATATCATTTTTTCAGAATCAGGAACCTGATTTGCTATACTATCAAAATCTTCATCATTCATAACGAAGAACAGACCATTAATGTACGAAGGATGATGGTTAAATTGAACCCCTTCTTTCTGGCCGTTAAATACGAATTGATATGGTTGATTCATTACTTGCAATTGAATCTCTTTTTGATTATATACATTTGAATTATTATATTTATTATAATAAACGAGTGTCACTGTACCTTTTTTAGGATGATACGTTTTCTGTTTTTGTTTTCTCGCCTCTTGATTGTATTCACTTTGTTTAATGAGTGGCGCTACTTCTGTTTCTCCCTTATTGGTCTGAAAAGATGCATACACTCCAACAAAACTCATAGATTGAAAATCATCATACCCATATTGGTGCAATAATTGTTCAACCGTGCCCTCCGTAAAGACTTCATGAGAAGAAGCACCTTTTTCTATGTAAGAAAATGAATGCACGCCCCCGCCACGCCACATATCTTGCATACCAGAAAAATATAAGAACACCGTACCTGTTGCTGTAACTACAAACGTCGTTGCCATCGACATTAGAAAGAAAAAGCGACCATTTTCCTTCATTCGATGTGACAATTGATTCACTATAAATAAATACGGATATGTATACATAATCTTTTTATTTCGTTTTATTATTTCTAATATTTGAGCAGTGCCGTGTGTAAAAGAAAAATACGTTCCGAAAGAGACAAGTATAGACACAGGGAAAAAATAGACCGCTATCGTTAGTATGGTCGCTTGTAACGCTAACGCATATCCTATACCTAAACAAATAAATCCGAATATACAAAGCCACATTGATGTTTTCTTCTCTTTTTTATCTGCTCGAAATTCTTTCAATAACCGAATGATTTTTATATTCCATATACGTAAAGCACTTATAAATGATAAGACAACAAATACGACCATATACGCAATAAATGTTCCCCCAATTGCTCTCAAGTCAAATATGACAGGGAGTTCTTTCGGAAGCCCCAGTAACATACTAAACACCATAAAGAAGAGCTTTAAAAAAATCATGCCAAGCCCAATACCAAAAATATTAGCAAATACCCCGATCAACATTTGCTCGGTCATAATTACGCCAATTACGTTAGATTTCGTTGCTCCCATTAACATATATAATCCTAATTCTTTCTTACGTGCCTCTATGAAAATAGAAGTAGAATACAAAATAAATATGACGAAAAAAGAAATGATAATAACATTACATATGATCAGTCCCCAGCGTACGTTTTGATACCACATCGTCTCTTGCATATACGGATGTACAATGACGGACATGTATGCAAAAGACGCAAATATCGCAAAACAACTACTTAAGAAAAACACTTTATAATTACGCCAATTTCCTTTTATATTTTGCAGCGCTAGTTGCCGAATGTTCATCTATCGTCCTCCTGTAACTTACTACATAGGCAAAAAGCTAGAGGTTCCCCTAGCTTTTTACGTGTTTTAAATATCCTCTTTGCGCGATCATAAAGTAAATCGCAGAAGCTAAAATGTATGCTCCAATTACAAGCGCACCTGATTTCCATAAATCGAGATAAAGCATTTTTCCTAACGTATGAAGAGCAAATCCACTATGAATAGCGCCGATGACAATTGGGATAAAGAAGATAACGCCCATTTGTCGAATTGCAATTTTGCGAATTTCTTTATCTGTCATGCCAATTCTCTTTAACGATTTAAATTGAATACGATCTTGTTCTTTATCGTTAAACCATTTAAAGTACGTCATACTACAAGCGAAGAAGAAGAATAGTACTGCTACGAAGAAACCGATAAACATTGTAATTGCCCCTGATTCTCTTATATTTTTATAAGCGAACACTGAGTTATGCAATTCCTCTTGCTTATCTGGTGCAACTTCCTTTTTCAAATCTAACACAAGGTCTTCTGTACTTTTCCAGTCTTCTATATAATAACCGTAATATTTCGTCTTTTTTTCATCCGGTACGAGCTTTGCGTATTTCTCAAAATCTTGATCATTTACAATGAGATATTCACTATCATTAAAAACAGAAAATGAAGTTGGCTTATTTAATTGAACAGATTGCGTTTGTCCGTTAATTTTAATTTCATGCGGTTTCGAACGATCTATCTTCATCATATCGTTCGCCATATCCATTATAACCATCGTTGCACTACCTGGTGCATTATGAACTTCTCTAACTTGCTCTCTTTTTTGTTTACGTACTTCAGCGTTATATTCTTTTTCTGAAACAATCGCCATTGGCATCTCATGTTCACTGTTAAACATCGTGATTTTTTGAGTTCCAGGAAGTTTTACGTACGTTACTTCTCGCGCTTCTTCAAATCCGTGTTTTTTTATTAATTGTTTTGTTTTTCCTTCTTTGATGACATTATGCGTATGTATTCCCTTTTCCTCATACGAAATAGCATGCGGGGTACTAGTTACTGTCTTATAGCTCATATCTTCAAAGAATACATACAGTGTACCGACTGCTGAAGATACAACCGCCGTAATGATAGAAATTACAAATAGAAAACGAGCATTATCTTTCATTTTATAAATAAGATTGCTAAGTACAAACATATTTGGATATGTATAAAAAGATTTTTTTCGTTTTTGTAACGCCTTTAATACGACTGTACTACCTTGTGTAAACAGCAAATAAGTTCCGCCTATCGTCAGCCCTACAATCGGTAAAAACAGAATGATAAAATTCATAAATGTTACTTGGAAGCTAAGTACATATGCAACAATAATACATCCTATACCAACTACGCATAACCATGTAAATGCAAAAGGCTCTACTTTTTGTTTTCTTGCTTCTCTTAATAAATCGATAATTTGCAAGCGTCCTACTGTCCAAACGCTAAACAATGATAAGATTAAAAATAGAATAAAGTATACACCTGCTGTAATCAAAACCGCTTTACTATTCCATACGAGTGGAAGTGTTTTATCTATTTTCAATATTACGCTTAATGCTTGGAAGAATAATTTTGAACAAAGCATACCAAGTCCAATACCTACTACAATTGCAATACTACCTAACATAAGCTGCTCTAATATAATCATTCGGCCGAGCTGCGATTTTGTTCCACCTATTAATGTTAATAGACCAAACTCTTTTTTCCTTGCTCGTAAAAACGTTGAATTTGCATATAAAATAAAGAGTGCTGAGAAGATGACTACAATATAATTCATTGATTCTAGCCCTTTTGAAATCATCTCCCTCATACTAATATTACCGCCTACAACATCTGGATGATAAATGAAGGAAGCATACATGAAAAATACGACTATCGATAAACAACTACTTATAAGAAACGCTTTATAATTACGCCAATTTCCTTTTACATTATTAAGCGCGAGCTGGCGAAAGTTCATGATATTCCCCTCCTAGCATCGCAAGTACGTCCAGAATTTCTTGGAAAAAGGCTTGTTTCGTTCTTCCCTTATGTATTTCTGAGAAAATCTCTCCATCACGTATGAAAAGAATACGTTCGCAATAACTCGCCGCTACTGGATCATGCGTTACCATTGCAATTGTTACTTTCTTTTGTTCATGCAAATCTTGCAACGCGCTCATTAATGATTTTGCCGACTTAGAATCTAAGTTTCCAGTTGGCTCATCTGCTAAAATTAGCGTCGGTTCATGAATGATCGCTCTCGCAGCTGCTGCACGTTGTTGTTGCCCGCCTGATACTTCATATACCTTTTTATTTAAAATGCCCTCGATATTTAAAAACTTTGCAATCTCAAGCACTTTTGCATCGATTTCATTTACAGATTTCTTCGCCATTACAAGTGGTAAAATGATATTTTCTTTAATCGATAACGTATCAAGTAAGTTAAAATCTTGGAAAATGAATCCTAAATGTGTACGGCGAAACTCCGCTAATTTTGCAGCACGCATTTGATTAATTTCTTCACCATTTACAAGCACATGACCTGAAGTTTGCTTATCAATTGTTGCTAATAAATTTAAAAGCGTTGTTTTTCCGCTCCCTGAAGGACCCATAATCCCTACAAATTCGCCTTCTTCTATTTTAAAATTTATATCATTTAAAGCAGTCGTTGCTACTGAACCTTTCGATTGGTACACCTTCGTTAATCCTTTTACTTCAAGAACACTCATTTCTAATCCCCCTATGTGTTTTCTTCTTACATTTACTATAAGAAAAATAAGAAAAAGAAACGAGTGATTTCCCTTACAAAACGTTTTGTTATCTTACAGTTTTGTCATTTTTCTCATTAATGTATGATATTCTTCATCTTTCGCAAATTGGAACGTGAATGTTGTCCCTTCCCCTTCAGCCGATTGCACATACATACCGTGATGTAAATTACCACAAATTTCCTTCACGATATATAAACCCATTCCAGTCGCTTCTCTCGTTTTCCGACCATTTACCCCTGTAAAGAATGGATCAAATATACGCTTTACATCTTGCTCTGGAATACCGATTCCATTGTCCTTAATATGTAATAACACCTTTTGATCTTTCTCTTCAATTTGAAATTGAATTTCCTTTTTCTCTGCTTCCGAAATTTTTGTATACTTAATTGCATTTACAACAATTTGTCCTATAGCAATACTGAGCCATTTTCTATCAGAGGCAACCATACAAGTATCTTCCTCAAACATCACTTTCGGAAATACAGACGATTGAATGAAGGACTTTCTATTTTCATTAATAATACCTCTAATAATATCTATCACATTTACTACTTCTACTTTATAATCTTTCGCAAACTGCTCTAACCTTGCCATATGTAACGCTAAATCTAAACCATTTAGTATGCGATTATTTTCTTCACGAATACTTTCAACTGTTGCCCTTGCTACACGATGCTCTTTACCAAACTTCTGTAATAGTAACTCAATAACAGATACCGGTGTTTTCATTTGATGAATCCATTGGTTCATAAATATCATTTGCTGTTGTTCTTTTGCATGTTGTTTATGAACTTCATTCATATATTGCTGTCTTAATAGCGTAAACGATTCAACGACCATCTCTTGCTCTGCCGTATAAGAAGTATCAATAAGTAAGGAATCATGTAATGTATTTCCGCCAGTAACATACTTTTCAATCCTCTTTAAAAACACACTCCGTTTTCGGTAATCGTAAATGAGATATACAGTAAAAACAACTGTCCCTAATAAAAGTCCGTATAACCACGTATTCCAATCAATAGATCGCTTTTCTAAAAGACTTTGCAACTGCAAAACGAGCCCAAATAAACAGAGACTAACAATGTAAGAAAGAATTAAAGAAAAGCGGTCCATGAGGTAATCTTTAACCTTCATGTCCTTCTCCCCACTCTGTAAGAAGCGCATAACCGTATCCACGTTTCGTTACAATTGCATTTTTAATACCTAGCTCCTCTAGTTTCTTTCTTACACGTTTTACATTTACGGTTAATGTATTATCATCAACAAAAGCTACCTCATCCCAGAGGGCTTCTAACAATTCTTCGCGCGTTACATATTGATTTGCTTGTTTCATTAAACACTCTAATAAGTAAAATTCATTTTTTGTCAGTTCTGTTTGTTGCCCTTGCCACTCAACAACGTGCTGAGATGGGAATAACAACAGTCCATTTACACCTAAACAATCGCTTTCTGCCGCAGAAGCATACTCACCATACCCACGACGAAGTGCACTTTTCACCTTAGCCATTACAATGTCTAAATGGAATGGCTTCGTAATGTAATCATCTCCTCCATTTTCAATTGCCATTACTTGATCCATTTCCCCCGTTCTTGCAGAAACAAAAATAATCGGTGCATTCGATACAGTGCGGATTTGACGACACCAATAAAAACCATCAAAATACGGTAAATTAATATCAAGTAACACAAGATGTGGATTTACTTTTACAAACTCATCTTTTATATGTCGTAAATCACTTGCTCGAAATGACTGATAGCCATACCTTTCTAAATGCTCCTCTAATATCCCCGCGATTTTCTCGTCATCTTCTACAATTAATATTTTATACATGTTCACTTTCTCCCCATAAAAAGTTCTTATAAAACTACTCCTTTTCTATTATAAATTGAAAATTTAATTAGTGGGGATTTTTTCCTGTATAAATCAGACTTTTACGATATAAAAAAAGACTGCCATATTTCGGCAGTCTTAGTCGATAAATTCAAATTCATATTCAAGAATTTTTACAATATCTCCGTCTTTTGCACCACGTGCACGAAGCGCTTCATCAATACCCATTCCGCGCATTTGGCGAGCGAAACGACGTACAGATTCATCACGTGAGAAGTCTGTCATCTTGAATGTTTTCTCGATATCATAACCAGAGATAACAAACGTGCCATCACTTTCACGTGTAATGTCAAATTTAACACCTTCAGTCTCAAGTTTGTACATTACACTTGTATCAGACTCATCCGCTACTTCATGTATTGGGAATTCAGGTGTTGTTTCTAATAAGTTCGCTACTTCAAATAGTAAATCACGAACACCTTGTTTCGTTACAGCTGAGATTGGGAAGATTTTTACTTCGTCTCCCACTTTCTCTTTAAATGCTTGTAAGTTTTCTTCTGCATCTGGCATATCCATTTTGTTTGCAACAACAACTTGTGGACGCTCCGTTAGGCGAAGATTGTATTCTTTTAATTCATTATTAATCGTTACGTAATCTTCATATGGATCACGGCCTTCTAAACCAGACATATCAATTACATGCACGATTACACGTGTACGCTCAATATGACGTAGGAATTGATGACCAAGTCCGACGCCAGCATGTGCGCCTTCAATTAGTCCAGGAAGGTCAGCCATAACGAAGCTGCGGTTATCACCAGTTTCAACAACACCAAGATTTGGAACGATTGTTGTAAAGTGATACTCTGCAATTTTCGGACGTGCTGATGATACGACAGATAATAATGTAGATTTACCTACACTTGGGAATCCAACAAGTCCAACGTCTGCTAGTACTTTAAGTTCTAGAATGACATCACGTTCTTGACCTGGTTCCCCATTCTCAGCGATTTCTGGCGCTGGGTTCGTAGCTGTTGCGAAACGTGAGTTACCACGGCCACCGCGGCCACCTTTTGCAATTACAGCTGTTTGTCCATGCGTTACTAAATCGGCAAGAATTTGACCAGTTTTTTCATCTTTTACTACTGTTCCTGGCGGAACTTTAACGATTAAATCTTCAGCTTTGCGACCGTGCTGCCCTTTACTCATTCCGTGCTGACCACGATCAGCTTTGAAATGACGTTGGTAGCGGAAGTCCATTAATGTACGTAAGCCTTCTTCAACAACGAAAACAACATCTGCACCTTTACCACCGTCGCCACCTGCTGGACCACCTTTTGGAACATACTTCTCACGACGATACGCAACCATTCCGTTACCACCGTCGCCGCCTTTTACATATATCTTGACCTGATCTACAAACATTATTTCACCACACTTTTTTCAATTGGTTGTAATATAACTGAGACTTCTTCGTCTCTTACTGTATAAGAAATGGAATACCATTTATTGTTTTGGTTCGCAAGCCAATTCTGTAGTTCTTCTACACTCGTTAGCTTACCACGAAAATCAAAAAAGAAACGAGCATTCTCCGCGTCACATTCAATTGTGATACAAACATAATTTTCAACATATACGTCTAAACTATGCTGAAGCATTGAGAAAAATTGATTCGTCCATGTACATACAGTCTCATCTAAGTGAGATAAGTTATGTAAATTCCCTAATACTTCGTACTCCAATAAGCACGGCTGCTGTTTCCAATTATATGTTAAAATCCACTCTGAAAATAAAGGCATTGATAGCCCCATCAGATTGGATTCTTGTCTCGCTTCTTGGACAAAACGATCGATGAGACTATGAATTTCTTCCACTTTTCCAAGGGAAAGGTTTCCTTTCACCATCTGCATACGATTGAGCCAATCATGTCTTGAATGGCGCAATGCATCTATAATTGTCCATTTTTTATTCATTTAGATACTCCTTAATATAGAAAAACTCTAACCTGCACTCAGGTTAGAGTTTTCCGTGAGTTCTTATGCTTCTTGAGCAACAGGATATACGCTCACTTGTTTGCGGTCACGGCCAAGACGCTCGAAGCGTACTACGCCGTCAACTTTCGCGTATAAAGTGTCATCGCCACCACGACCAACGTTAACACCTGGATAAATTTTTGTACCGCGTTGACGGTAAAGAATTGAACCACCTGTAACCGTTTGACCATCTGCGCGTTTAGCACCAAGACGTTTTGACTGAGAGTCACGACCGTTCTTTGTACTACCTACACCTTTCTTAGATGCGAAAAACTGAAGATCTAATCTTAACATACGTTACACCTCCTGCACTTTTTCTATTAAACGGATATACTTTCCGTAATCAAGTTCGATCGTCTTAAGCGAAACAACCAATCCTTCTAAAAGTATCTGTGCTTTTTCTGCTGTATGAACGTCTAAATCATTAGGCAATTCATACGTTAAGAATCCACCATCACTTCCGAGTTCAATAGTTGCCTGCACATTACAAAGTTCTTCCACAGCATTTATGGAACCAAACACAACCGCTGTAGTTCCAGCACAGACAAGATCTTGTCCATGTGGCGCATAATCGGCATGTCCAGTCATTTTAAATGATTGGATACTTCCTAATTTCGTGCGACTTATCGTAATTTTAATCATGTTAACCAGAATTAAGCGTTGATAGCTTCAACAACTAGCTTAGTGTAAGGTTGACGATGACCTTGTTTCTTACGATTGTTCTTTTTCGCTTTGTATTTGAAAACGATGATTTTCTTAGCGCGACCGTGTTTTTCAACTTTCGCAGTAACTGTTGCACCTTCTACAACTGGGCTACCAACTTTCACGTTTTCGCCACCAACGAAAAGAACTTTGTCAAAAGTAACAGTTTCACCAGCTTCAACATCTAATTTTTCAATGTAGATTTCTTGACCAGCTTCAACTTTGATTTGTTTTCCACCTGTTTCGATAATTGCGTACATACTTGCACCTCCTCTTAATTACTAAGACTCGCCAAAAACGAGGTAGACATAAATGCCTTTAAGGAACCTGTCTTGTGCGGTTGTAGCATATAGCCGTTTAGGTGCTATAAACTATAACATAAAGATGTTATCATGAATCATAGACTATTGTCAATGAAAGTTCTAATAACTATTTTTTCCGTTCTATAATTTCTTTTTTACTTCCAAAACGGATAATAGCGTACTTTTCGATCATATCATCTTTGAAATAAATTTCAAATGGAATATTTTTTTGTAATTCTTTTTGCAAAAATTGTTTTTGTAATTCTTTAGGTGCAGAGATTAATACTGCCTCATCTTCTATATTGCCATATGAAATTAGCTCTCTCTCTAGCTCATACGCAATCGTTTCATATGACATGACATAACCCGTCGCTTTGCACGGTGCACACTCTTCAAGTAATACGTCACGTAAAGAATGTTTTTTACGTTTACGTGTCATCTCTAAAATCCCTAACTCTGTGAACCCGAGCACTCTTGTATATGTGCGATCATTTTGCATAGCAGCGATGAGACATTCTCTTATCTTTTCTTTATCTTCTCTTCTTTTCATATTAATAAAGTCAATTAATATCATACCACCAATATCACGGAGTCTTAATTGACGCGCTATCTCTTCAGCTGCTACTTCATTTGTACGAAGGACTGTATCTTGTAAATTCTGTTTTCCAGTAAACTTACCTGTATTCACATCAATTACAGTCATCGTCTCCATTTGTTCCATAATTAAATAAGCACCATTTGGGAGCCAAACAATTTTTTGAAGTGCTTTCTCAATCTCACGCTCTATGCCAAAATGGTTAAATATTGAAGACTTTTCATTATAAAAAGATATTTTTTCTTTGCCGACTTTTTCTTCTAATTCTTTTACTATACTTCTTGTATCTACAACTACTTTTTCAATCGTTTCAATTGGATTCTCTTGAAATACACGATCTAAAAAGGTTGCTGGCCGATGAAGTAGTAACGGTGCCTTTCCTTGGCCCTCTTTTCTTTTTAACTCTTCATATAACTGCTGTAACCTTTGCATTTCAGCTTGTATTTCTTCAATTTCTCCTTTTTCAGAAGCTGAGCGGAAAATATAACCTCCTTTCCCTTCTACTTCAATTTGGAGTAATTGTTGCCTTCTTTTATTGTTTTTTATTTTCCGAGAAACCGCACGCATTTCATCATATGGCATATAAACGACATATTTCCCGGTAAATTCTATATTTGCTGTCAATTTTGGCCCTTTCGTATCAATTGCCTCTTTTACAACTTGTACGAGTACCGCTTTTCCTTCATGTATATGATAAGAAGATGGTACATCATCGTACGAAAGATACGCATGTTTTTCTAAACCTATATTTACAAAAGCTGCATTCATTCCAGCAATCGTTCTTACGATACGTCCAACATAAATATGCCCAACAATCTCTTGTTCTTCATTTCGTTTCCATAAAAACTCAACAATTTTCTTCTTCTCTTCAATTGCAACGCGTTTTTCCGATCCAGCATAGTTAATATATAACGTTTTCAAAATACTTTCCTCACTTTATAATCTTCTTTGCTTTTACAATAATAAAAGGTTAGTGCTAACGTCAACACTAACCGATTAATTCTTCAACAGATGAAGTTGTTCGTTTTTCAGTAAAATACGCATAAAGCAATTCATTTTCATCCAATGTGTAACGTTCTTTATATTTTCCGCGGACGATAATAGAATGCTTATAGCCTCTACGAAATTTTGTGAATATCTTATATAAATGATCTTCTGATTGCACCTCAATCGGTGCAATCTTTTCAATTCCTCTTTTGTTCCCATAATAACGTTCTAATAAAAAACGCATAAAGGCATACCGTCTTTGCTTCCATTCTTGATATAACGACACCGCTAAAAATATGAGTAGTACCCACATCATAATATTATTACTATTCCAAAGTAACTGCCATCCTAGTATGACACTAAAAAAAACACATGATAATTGCATCATCTTTTCATGTGCTTGTAAATAAGGAAAACGATATGATAGTACGTTAAACAATACTTTTCCACCATCAAGAGGCCAAATAGGTAGTAAATTAAACGCTAAAATAATTATATTATTCCACATAAAGAAATAATATAATTCCGCATGAAGCCAACCAGCTTCAAACAACATATAGCCTACCGCCATCATCCAAATATGTTGAATAGGTCCTGCAATTACAACAACTAGTTCCTCTTTCAATGATTTATTCCCATGTTCCTCAAGCTCAGCCACACCACCAAACGGCAAAAGTTGAATCTTCTTAATACGCCAATTATAGTGTGCCGCTGCAAAAGCATGCCCAAGTTCATGGATGAGAACGATACAAAATAACAGTAGTAACTCTTTAAAACGTGCCGTGAAAATACCAATGACAATAATAACCCAAAACAATGGATGCACTGAAATCTTTGTTAAAACATCTCTATATTTAATCAAATGAAATCACCTGAATCGGATCAATAAATTTTTCATCCTTTTTTATTGCGAAATAAAACTTACCATTTTTATTATTCGCATCATTATTCACTGTTCCAATTTTTTGTTTCTTTGAAACGTAATCATATAATTTCACTGACATATCATTTAAATTTGCATACCATGACTCCGTACCATCTGCATGCTGAATTTGAACTGTATTACCAAGTTCCTCTTTCTTGCCTGCAAAAACTACTAGCCCTTCATTCACTGACTCAACAGTTGCATTTGTAGCTGTTTGTACAAATACACCTTGGCCATTTTTTTGAAACCCTTGCATCACCTTTCCGGAAGCAGGAATGGCATAATCTTTTTGCTGAATCGTTTCTTCTTTTTTCTCATTAGGCGAATAAAACACGAGCGGTTTTCCAAACTGTTTTTCGTACCATTTCGCTACAGTAGCAAACTGAAATTCTTCTTTCATCACTTTTTCTGTAACAGCTTTAGCACCGTCGAAAGAAGCTGGTGCATTCTTATATAAAATAGCGACAGAAAGAACTAATATTGCTGATAACAATACTTTGAAGAAAAACACTTCTTTTCGAAATAAAGGATGAATTTCCTTTTCTCCATCTTCAATAAATACTGTTTCACTATCAAAATTCCCTCCAGCAAAATACTGCTCTTCCTCCATCCTTTCTTGCTCTGCCTTCCTCTTCGCAATCCGTTTTTTAATTTCTTCTACACGTCTATTCTTCATACTGTCTCCTTTCTTTCGTTAAGCTAATGTACATAGAAACAGTTGTATACAGTTTGTACATATGTATGAGCTAGGTATGGAAGATATTCGTGTGAAGAAAAAAGAAAGCACTCCGCAAATATGCGAAGTGCTTTTAACGGATTCCAAAGAAGTTTTTCACCTTTGTAAATACCGATACCTTTTCTTGTTCAAATGCTTGTAATGGGACATTCTCACCCAACAAACGTCTTGCAATATTACGATAAGCTAACGCTGCTTTTCCGCTCGGTTGCAACGCTACAGGCTCACCTGTATTTGTAGCACGAATAACTTCATCATCATCTTCCACAACACCAAGAAGCTCGATTGACAATGTACGTACGATTTCATCAACATCTAACATATCCTGTTCATGAAGCATATGACTACGCACACGATTAATAACAAGTTTCGGTGGTTCAATATCCTCTTTTTCTAAAAGCCCGATAATACGATCCGCATCGCGCATTGAGGATACTTCTGGCGTCGTAACAACAATTGCTTTATCCGCACCAGCTACCGCGTTTTTAAATCCCTGCTCAATCCCCGCAGGACAATCAATTAATATGTAATCATAATCTTGACGTAATACTTGTATTAATTCATCCATTTGTTCAGGTGTTACCGCTGATTTATCACTCGTTTGTGCTGCAGGTAATAAATAAAGATCATCAAAACGTTTATCTTTAATAAGAGCCTGAGGTAAACGGCAACGCCCTTCAACGACATCAACAAGATCAAATACAATACGATTTTCCAGCCCCATTACTACGTCTAAGTTTCGAAGACCGATATCTGTGTCAATTAAGCACACTTTCTTTCCAGATAACGCTAGGGCTGTCCCAATGTTCGCAGACGTTGTAGTTTTACCTACACCGCCTTTTCCAGATGTAATTACTATTGCCTCTCCCACAGCTATACAATTCCCCTTTCTAACTTTGTTAAATTAGGTCTAAGATGAGTGAGAAGTTGCAGTCGATCGACAACAATGTGATTGTTCTCATTAATATACGCACATTCTGCCGCCTCCGCTCCGTCTTCTTTCTCTTCCGGAGCCCGCATTGCCACATCACTAATTCGAAGTTGCATCGGGTTCATAACAGATGCAGCGATTACAGCATCTGAATCCCCATAATACCCCGCATGTGCAATTCCTCTTAATGATCCTACGACAAAAATATTCCCCCCAGCGATAACCGTTCCGCCTGGATTAACATCACCAATTAACAATAAATTTCCTTTTACATGTAAAACTTGTCCAGAGCGAACAATTTTGGAAATAGGGACGATTTCTGTTTCTTCTTTCCAAGCTATTGCTTCCTCTTTCGTTATAACATCACTTTCAATCGAATCCACAACGAGATTCTTTTTATTACGAATTAACGTACGAATCTCTTCTTGTTGGACTTCTGTTAAATAACGGTTTCCTACTTTCACATGCACTTCAATTAAAGAGCGTCCATCACCATCATAGTAATGTGTAGAAAGCTTTTCATCTAATTCCTTCAATAATTCAGAGAATGAACAACAATCATCTAAATGAAGGGTTATTCCGTCTTTTGTCCCTTTTATTGTTACATTTTGTTGCTTTTTTTCTTCCACTAAAGTTCACCCCACCGATTCAATTCGACATAAAATTAGAAAATCCTTTTTTCTTTTTCTTCCATCGCTTTTGAAAGACGCACTAAATATCGTCTCAGTGGGAAACAAACTATCAATAAGAAAATTGCATTTAGCAATAAAGTAGACAGGAGACGATCTGTGAAAAAGACATACGCCGACATATGAGTACGTCCTAACAAAGTTAAAAATCCATACACATAATACTCTAATGCTACTATGCTAGCTAGTACGATAGAAGTAACAATAAATAAATTCAATTGTAGTACCTTCATCACACTATAAACTAAATAAACTAAAATCGGATACGCAAAAATATATATACCAACAAGTTCCGTGTATACGGTATCAAATAAGAAACCAAATAATAGTCCGTAATAAATCCCTTGGACCGGACTATAGTACACAGTAATAAAACATAACACAATGATAAAGAAATGAGGTGATGCTATACTGTCTTTCCAAAAAACCTCTGTTGGAACAATAGTAGCAAACATATTTTCAAATAAAAAAGCAAAAAGGAGCAAAAGAGGAAGAGCTGCTCTTTTTAAAATCTTCATCATCTCTTCTCCCCCTCCTATTCTAATGGCGCTGAAGGCGTTTCACGTTTCGCAACTACAACATGCTCTACGTCATTTAAATCAGCGGCTGGCTTTACATAAGCTGTTTTTGTTAAACCGTATGGATCCTGCTGAACTTCAACGATTTTTCCAATTACAAGACCTTTCGGGAAAATATCACCGAGCCCAGATGTTACAACTAGTTGATCCTTATCTACCGGTGCATCAGAACCAATCTTTGTGAAAAGAAGTAAGTGCTTTTCTTTATCGTAACCTTCAATCAATCCAAAGATTTTCTCATTCCCTTGTACGATAGCAGAAACACGATTTGTTCGGCTCATAGAACTTAACAATTCTACTGATGATGTAAACTGAGATACACTTTTCACTCGTCCCACTAAACCTTGTGGAGTTAATACAGCCATATCTTTTTTTATTCCTTGCTGTGCCCCTTTATCAAGTCCAACTAAATCGTACCATTTATCTGGATTACGAGAAACAACAGTCGCTGGAATTTCAGTATAACCGCTATTTAACTTATCTTTACCCGTTAACTCTTGTAACTTCTTGTTATCATCTTCTAATTGTTTTACTTTCCCTGATAGACCTGCATAATTGTCTAATTTTGCTTTTAATTCTTTATTCTCTTCATACGTGCGCTTTACATCCTCTACATTTTCGAAGAATCCAGCTACGTATTTCGCTGGCTTTTGGAATACACGTTCTACAACACCGACAGTGTCTTTAACAAACTGCTCTGGCCATGTTAAACTGTTCCGTTCTTTCAATGAGATTCCAATCAATGCCACGAGAAGAATAATACTAACTAACAAAACAATTAATCTTTTGTTTAAGAAAAACTGTGGCACGTTCACACCCTCTTAATTTCATTGATTTTTATTTTGCAATATTATCGAGCAGCAGTTTTGAAAAGATCGATATTGTCTAATGCTTTACCCGTTCCAATTGCTACGCAATCTAATGGATCTTCTGCAACAAGAACTGGCATATTTGTTTCTTCACTAATTACTTTATCTAAATTACGTAGTAATGCTCCGCCACCTGTTAATACGATGCCACGGTCCATAATGTCTGCCGCTAATTCTGGTGGAGTTTTCTCTAACGTATTTTTAACAGATTCTACAATGGCATCTACTGTATCTTTTAATGCATCTGCAATTTCTTCTGGTTGAATTAGTACTGTTTTTGGTAAACCACTTACTAAATCACGACCACGAATTTCCATAGGCTCGATACCTTCTGGCTCGCCTGCAGAACCGATTTCTAATTTTAATGCTTCAGCTGTTCTTTCACCGATCATTAAGTTGTAGCTTTTCTTAATGTACTGAATGATTGAATCATCCATATCATCACCAGCAACACGAACTGATTGACTTGTTACAATACCACCTAAAGAAATGATTGCAACTTCTGTTGTACCGCCACCAATATCAACAACCATGCTACCAGTTGGTTCCCAAACAGGTAAGTTTGCACCAATTGCTGCTGCAAATGGTTCTTCGATAGGATAAGCATCACGAGCACCAGCTTGACGAGTCGCATCGATTACTGCACGTCTTTCTACAGCTGTAATACCAGATGGTACACATACCATTACATAAGGCTTACGTGAGAAGAATCCATTTGATTTTTGAGCTTGTTGAATGTAATATTTCATCATTGTTGCTGTTGTTTCGTAATCAGCAATTACACCGTCTTTCATCGGGCGAAGTGCCACAACGTTTCCTGGTGTACGACCAATCATTTGTTTTGCATCGCTACCTACAGCAACGATTTGTTTCGTATCAGTTTGTAACGCTACTACTGAAGGTTCACGTAAAACTACACCTTTTCCCTTTACATATACAAGCGTGTTCGCAGTTCCTAAGTCTATTCCAAGATCGCGAGTAAAGCCACCAAATCCAAACATATTATTTATCTTCCTTTCTTGTTTTCACGGACTCATTTTTTCTTACTTTATATTATAAAAACAGTACGTTTTTTATATCTTTATCCTTTTTGTAGATAATTTTCTACAAAAAACTCATAAATCACATTATAAAACAAAATAAGTAAAAAGCATAGTCTTAAATATGACCTTTTTCCTTTAAACTCACGAATTTATGGTCACCTATTATAATATGATCGAGCACTTCAATTCCGATAATCCGGCCGCATTCTACTAAGCGTTTTGTTACTTCAATATCTTCTCGGCTCGGCGCAGGGTCTCCTGAGGGATGGTTATGAAGACATATGATAGAGGCTGCTGCACGGCGAAACGCTTCTTTAAAAACTTCCCTTGGATGTACAATTGATGAGTTTAAACTTCCAATGAAAATCGTTTGCCTATGTATAACTTGATTCTTTGTGTTCAAATATAGACATACAAAATGCTCCTGCTGCAGGAAGCGCATTTCTTCCATCATATATCTGGCGCAATCTTCCGGGCTTCGAATGCTGTATCTATTTTGATATTCTAAACGCACCATTCTTCTACCGAGTTCAAAAGCAGCGATGAGCTGTGATGCCTTCGCAACTCCAACACCATGTATACTCACTAACTCTTCTAGCGTTGCGTCTTTCAACATACGTAAACCATCAAAATGATGCAAAATTTTATCCGATAACTTTAAAACTGTTTCTTCTTTAGAACCTGTTCTGAGTAACACTGCAAGAAGCTCCCGATTGGATAAACTTCCAGCCCCTTCTAACAATAAACGCTCCCGTGGCTGTTCTTCTTTGACAACATCACGAATACCGTTCATTCCTCCACCCCTTTATTTGTTCTCTCAAAGAAAATCCCATGCAGTTTTACGCATGGGTTACATCAATATTAAATTGTTTTAATTCCCGAACAAGACGTGAAATTGGTAACCCAACTACACTATAGTAGTCCCCTTGAATATGTTGAACAAAAATAGATCCTTTACCTTGAATCCCATAACTTCCTGCTTTATCCAAAGGCTCTTTTGATGCAATGTATGTGTCAATTTCCTCTTCTGTTAATTCCCAAAACGTAACTTCTGTACGCTCGTAAAAAGTGACTGTTTTGTCCTTTGCTATAATTGCAACACCTGTATACACCTCATGTGTTTTCCCTGATAATAATTGCAACATTTCTTTCGCCTCAGCCTCATTAGATGGCTTTCCAAGAATACGCGACTCATATGTAACAATTGTGTCTGCACCTAACACAATATAATCACTGTTATTTTCTGCTACCGCAGATGCTTTTTGCAGGGCAAGGGACATAACAATATCAGAAGGCGATGAATACGCACCAATCGTTTCTTCTACTTCACTTACAACAATTTCAAATGGTACACCCGCTAACTCCAGCAATTCCTTCCTGCGAGGTGATCCTGAAGCTAAAATAATTTTTTTCATATTTTCTCCTTCCTTTCTCACATGAAGCAGAATCATTTATATCAATCGTATCAAAGGAATAGTTTGTCCACAAATAAAAGAAATATTATTTTCTCTAAACAAAATAATACTTCCTTACCAAAACACGATTATATTCCTGTCATAGAGAAAGCACTTTACTCTAAATTCAAAAGAAAAGAAAGAAGCCTTTACACTTCTTCCTTCGTCATTTCATTATCCTATTATTTCACCTTTTGTGAAACAATTTTTTCGTATGAAAGTATACCATCAATGATAACTTGATTTAATTTCGCTAATGATTCCTTATCATCTTTTCCGTCCTTCACTGTTTGCACAGCTACCGACGTATACATATACAATTTCTTCGCTTCTTCCTGCTTCATACTTTTCCCTTCTTTTTCAATCGCTTTCCACTCTTTTTCGATCGCACCTATATCTTTTGTATTACTTTTTTCACTAGCTTGTACGCTAGAAGCATATTTTGCTAAATGAGTATATAATGGCTGTAATTTTGTTAAAAACGCCCCGACTTCTTTATCATCTTTAAGTAACGCTTTATCTGTTATATCCCAGTCCTTTTTCAATACGGAGACATTATCTTTTTTATACTGCGTCATTAATTGGTTTATGCCTTGTTCATCGCTAGCAATACCAACAACTAATGCATACTTATCGCCGCTCGGTTTTAAGGCTGCTACACCTCCATTACCTTTCCACTCTTCAAGAGCGGCCTGTCCCTTTTCTTCAGAAGAATAGATTCCTCCTTGAACAAAAAATAATTTCATTGGATCTAATGACGTTCCTGTCTGTGCTTTTGTTTTTTCCTCTTTTGGTGCTGGTGTTTGTTCTGCCGTTCCACCCACCTTTGATTCTTCCTTTCGCATCTGCTTCGAAGCTGTTACTTCGCTTCCTCCTGTCGCACCTTGTCCTTTCAGTAACTGTAGCATCCCCATCCCAAACGCCGTACCAATAATAATTGCAGTTGCAACGATTGCAATTAACGTATTGCTCCACTTCTTTCGATTTTTTTCCGTAGACGCTACTTTCGATTTTTGAAACAGAACAACGTTTTTTGGCCTTTCACTTTCTACTACCATCCAATCAAATTCATCTTTCTTCTTCTCCTCATACTTCGCTTCTGTTCCATTCACTTTCACTGAGATCGTTCGTGATTGCTTGTCCATACACTCACACCTCACCTCTTATCGTTGTCCGCATCATATCATATTCATTTCACAAAAAAACGAGATATTTGTCAGAGGAATTCGCCAAATAACCCTATATATTTATCTTATATGTATGCATTTGACTTCATTTGTAGAACAAAAAAACTAGATAGCAAAGACTATCTAGTTTTTTCGCGAATATATTTTCGAACTTCCGAAATGAAATAAAGAGAACCTGTTATGATAAAAACATCATTTTCTCCAAGCATTTCAACCTTCGTATCAATTGCCTCTTTCCAATTTTCAAAAACTAATTTTGACTCTTCCTTTGCATACGATGCAAGTTTGTCAGCAGAAATCGCACGATCAAAGGCGAATGTTGTAAAAATAATTTCATCGGCGATGCTTTCTAATTGACCTACCATATTGTGCAATTGTTTATCACCAAGGGCAGTAAATAAAACTATTACATTTTTATCTTTGTAATGTGATTCTACCGTTTTCACAAGACTTTCAATACCTTCTGGGTTATGAGCACCATCTATAATAATATCCGGATTACTTTGCAGTTTTTCAAAGCGCCCCACCCAATACGCTTCCTGTAATCCCGTTCTTATTTCTTCTTCCTCAATTAAAAATGATAAGTATGTTTTTACATACATGACTGCCATAAGTGCAAGTGCTGCGTTTCCTACTTGATGGCTGCCTTTCATTGAAATTCGCACATCTTCAAAAGAGGCGAAAGGGCAAGTGAAATCGAAATGTTCTCCATCTTCGCTAGACTGTTTATGTAACGATGTAAAATGGTTGCCCATCTCGTATACATTTGCATGATTTTCCTTTGCAACTTTTTGAATGACTTGCAACGCTTCCTCATCTTGCACACCAGTAATAACCGGAACACCAGACTTAATAATTCCCGCCTTTTCATATGCAATTTCTCCTAATGTATTACCTAAAATATGCATATGATCGTGACCGATATTCGTAATAATCGTGAGAACTGGATGAATCACATTCGTAGAATCAAAGCGCCCTCCAAGCCCTGTTTCAAATAAAACAACATCACAGAAATTAACTTTACCGAAGTAACAAATTGCCATAACAGTAATAATTTCAAACTCAGTCGCTTCCCCTAAATCCGTTTCATCTAGTTTTTCAACGACTGGCTTTACCATCTTTACAAGTTCAGTAATCTCTTCATCTGCAATTGGTGTTCCATTCACACTAATACGCTCGTTAAATGTTTCAATATAAGGGGAGGTAAATGTTCCTACCTTATATTTTGCATTTTCTAACATGTAGCGCATATATGTTAACGTTGAACCTTTTCCATTTGTACCAGCAAGATGAACACATTTTATGTGACGTTCTGGATTTCCGAGTTCTTCTAGCATCCATCTCATTCTTTCTAATCCCGGTTTAATACCAAATTTCAATCGGCTATGAATCCACCCTATCGCTTCTTCGTATGTATGTATCACGTATGCTTTCCCCTTTCAAAAGACAACCTTCACCTTTCTATTATACGCAAAGAAAAGAGACTCACCAATATAGTGAGTCTCTAAAAAACATTTTTATTTCTCAAGATCCGCTAGACGTTGGCGAACTGCTTCGCGTTTTTCTAGGTAATCTTGCTCTTTCGCACGCTCTCCTTCAATAACTGCTGCAGGAGCTTTCGCTACGAAACCTTGGTTTGAAAGTTTCTTCTGTACACGTTCTACTTCTTTGTCGAACTTCTCAAGCTCTTTCTCAAGACGTGCTCTCTCTTCATCAAGATTGATAAGATCAGCTAACGGTAAGAATAACTCTGCACCTGTTACGATTGCAGTCATTGCTTTTTCTGGCGCTTGTAAATCCGTTTGAATTGTTAATTCGCTTGGGTTACAGAAACGCTCAATGTAAGAGCTGTTTTTCGTAAGTTGAGCAAGTACAGCCTCATCTTTTGCTTTAATTTGCATTTGAACTTTTTTGCTCATTGGCGTATTAACTTCTGCACGGATGTTACGAACAGAGCGAATAATATCAACTAGAAGGTGCATTTCTGCTGCAGCTTCTGCATCTTGTAAATCTTCGCGAACTGTTGGCCATGCTGCTACTGTAATAGATTCGCCTTCATGCGGTAAATGTTGCCAAATCTTCTCTGTTACGAATGGCATGAATGGGTGTAATAGACGCATTGTTTGGTCTAATACGTAAGCTAAAATAGAACGAGTTGTTTTCTTAGCTGCTTCATCTTCACCGTATAGTGGAAGTTTCGCCATTTCAATGTACCAGTCACAGAAATCGTCCCAGATGAAGTTGTATAATGAACGACCAGCTTCACCGAACTCATATTTATCCATGTTTCGCGTTACACTTTCGATTGTTTCATTTAAACGAGTTAAAATCCACTTATCTGCAACTGATTTTTCACCAGTTAAATCGATTTCTTCATACTTCATGTCATCCATGTTCATTAATACGAAACGTGATGCATTCCAAATTTTATTAATGAAGTTCCAAGTAGATTCTACTTTTTCCATGCTGAAACGTAAGTCTTGACCTGGTGCACTTCCCGTTGATAAGAAGAAACGCATTGCATCTGCACCGTACTTCTCGATAACTTCCATTGGGTCAATACCGTTACCAAGAGATTTACTCATTTTACGTCCTTGCTCATCACGAACTAAACCGTGAATTAATACATCTTTAAATGGACGCTCGCCTGTAAACTCTAAACCTTGGAAAATCATACGAGATACCCAGAAGAAGATGATGTCATAACCCGTTACTAGTGCATCAGTTGAATAGTAACGTTTGAAGTCCGCTGCATCTTCATTTGGCCAACCAAGTGTTGAAAATGGCCATAACGCTGAACTGAACCATGTATCAAGTACGTCGTTATCTTGATTCCAATTTTCAATATCTGCTGGCGCTTCTGTACCTACGTATACTTCACCAGTTTCTTTATGATACCAAGCTGGAATGCGGTGTCCCCACCATAATTGACGAGAAATACACCAGTCGTGAATGTTTTCCATCCAACGTAAATATGTGTTTTCGAAACGATCTGGTACGAACGTTACTTTCTCTTCTTCTTTTTGCTGAAGCGCTACTGCCTTCTCAGCAAGTGGAGCCATTTTTACGAACCATTGTGTTGATAAGTAAGGCTCAACAACTGCACCACTACGCTCACTATGACCTACTGAATGCATATGAGGCTCGATTTCTACTAATACGCCCGCTTCTTGTAAATCTTTTACTAACGCTTTACGGCACTCGAAACGATCCATACCGTTATACTTACCAGCTTTTTCGTTCATCGTTCCATCTTCGTTCATTACTAAGATACGTGGTAAGTCATGACGGTTACCTACTTCAAAGTCATTCGGGTCATGAGCTGGCGTAATTTTTACAACACCTGTTCCGAAATCTTTTTCTACATACTCATCAGCAATAATCGGAATCTCACGGCCTACGATTGGAAGTGTAACTGTTTTTCCGATTAAATGCTTGTAACGATCGTCTTCTGGATGAACCGCTACCGCTGTATCACCAAGCATCGTTTCTGGACGAGTTGTTGCAAGACGAATGTGACCAGATCCATCTGTTAACGGATAGTTCATATGGTAGAATGCACCTTGAACTTCTTTATGAATTACTTCAATATCAGAAAGAGCTGTGCGTGTTGCCGGGTCCCAGTTGATAATATATTCACCGCGGTAAATTAAGCCTTTTTCGTATAATTGAACGAATACTTTATTAACCGCATCAGATAAACCTTCGTCTAATGTGAAACGTTCGCGAGAATAGTCTAGTCCTAAACCAACTTTCCCCCATTGTTGACGAATGTGAGAAGCGTATTCTTCTTTCCATTCCCAAGCCTTTTCAAGGAATTTCTCACGGCCAAGATCGTAACGTGACATACCTTCTTCACGAAGTTTCCCTTCTACTTTCGCTTGTGTTGCGATACCCGCATGGTCCATTCCTGGAAGCCACAATACATCGTAACCTTGCATACGCTTCGTACGAGTTAAAATATCTTGAAGAGTTGTATCCCAAGCATGACCTAAGTGTAACTTACCAGTTACGTTCGGAGGTGGAATTACAATTGTATACGGTTGTTTCTTCTCGTCTCCTGTTGCTTCAAAATATTTGCCTTCTAACCACCACTGATAAAGGCCTTCTTCAACGGACATATGATCATATTTAGTTGGTAAATTCTTTTCCGTGTTTGACATTATTTTCCCTCCTTAAAATAAAAAATGCCCCTCATCCAAAAAAGGACGAGGGACATCGCGGTACCACCTTTATTTACAAACAAATTCAGGAATTTGCTTATACTCTTAATTTGATAACGGACAAATCCGTCTTTTCCTAATGAGAACTATTCCGTTCAGAAAAGATGCTCCAGGGCTACCTTCTAACATAACTATCTAGAGAATCTCTCAGCTAATGATTCTCCTCTCTGAAGACGTTTCTTGTTATACTCTTCCCCTTCAAGGCATTTATATGATTGTTAATTATTATATACAATAGTGTAAAAAACGAAACCTTATTCGTCAAGATAAATTTAAGACTACAGCTTTTTGAGTAAAAAAAAGAAGATAAGTAGCACCCTCTACTTACCTTCTTTATCCGTTCCCTTGCTGGGCAGCTTGTAATTGCGAAAGAAAATATTCTATATTACTAACGAGCCAATGCGCTTGTTGCAAACTCTTTACTCCGAGAAGTTCATTTTCCTCATTACGCCGCTCTCTTCTTTTCTTATAAGACTGGATTTGCCGAATAAATTGCGATGGATACGTCATATACGCAAACATGAGTAGTTGCTCTTCTTTCGTAAAAGGGAAATTTTTTTGATACATTTGATACCATTCAAACCGATCACTTCGCGCAATTGGATATGTGTTTAAAGACCGAGAATAAAAGCCTACAATATCTTGCACAGGTGTTGCAAACTTCGATTTTTCTAAACTAATAAAATAGCCATTCCGTTCATAATCAAATAAAAAATGATTAAGCGATACGTTACCATGTACAAAAGTAATGCGCGTTGTTTCTTTTTCTTTCATTGCATCGTTCCACTCATTTAATTGCTTCGTTGCAAACTCACGCGCTCTCATTACATGATGATAGTACGTACAATACTGCAATTCAAACGGAGACATATACCACTTCGCTTCCGATTCTACAAGAAACTCTTCTAACATCTCTCCATCATTTTCCCAACGATTGGATATATTTGTATAATGTTTTTCTAAATCCTCTTCTGTATACGTTTCTTCTTTTACCGTTTTTTGGTGCAACGTTCCGAGAGTCTGAAACATTTTATGGTATTGATCATTATCCTCGCCGTTCCCTTCCGCACGCTCTAACCAAGGCATTAAATAATAATTATACGTACCATCACTTAAAATATAATTTCCGTCCGTCGCATGATATATAGGTACATAATTTGAAAAACCTTTCTCCTTCAAATATTGAATATGATGCAAAAAGTTATTCCGCTCTAACTTCCTGCCTTCTATTTTCTTGAGCGCATATGGACCTTGATTCGTATAAATTTTCGTCACACTTCCGTGCTCTTCCATATGCTGCGTATCCAATCTATATTGCCTTACAATGGGTTCATAACGATTTCGTAATTCCATATCCATACGAATAACCCTTTCTATTCAAAACATAGCCTTTAGAAAAATAAGTGAGTGAAAACACTCACTTATTTCGCTTTTGCTCTTGAAACAGGAATATAAATAATTTGTCCTGTAGTTAAATATATATCTTCTGTTTGATTGACACGGTATAAGTTTTGTACAGATGTTTCATAACGTTCTGCAACAGATTCGATCGTATCTCCTTCTTGCACAAAATACATTCTTAACTTTGTAAATTCTTCTTCCGGTTCTTTCGTAAATAATTTCGTTAAATAAAGCGCATTTTCATCCCGCTGTGAATACGTTTCCTCTTCTTGTACTTCTTGTTTTTTCGCTTGTTCTTTCTTAAAATCTTTTCTTCCGAACAATTCAAATTGCGGCGTTGTTTCTTTCTCCTCTTCACGCTCTACAAATTCATGTTCTTCTATTTCCTCTTCTTCTACTTCCTGCTCTTTTCTTTCTTCTAGTTGGAACGGTTCAAATGCGTAATCTTCCCACTCATCTGATTCCTTATAGGCTGGCTCTTCGACTTGTGGCGTTGGTCTAGTTTCATGCTCTTGCGCAGAATCATCCTCTAACTCAGCATACGCCGTTTCTTCCTCCTCATCCTCAATTCTTTCTTCATCACATAAACCTGTAATAGATATATCCGCTAATAATTGTAAGCAACCATTTTCCTTTAGTTCATAATCAAATTCCTCGATAGATACATATAGTTCTTCAATTACTTTCACACGGTTTCTTGGGATTGATATTTCAAGTGGGAAGGAATGAACAAGTTCATTAACCCCATCTTCTCTCGTTTCTACATAATCAATGGACTTCGCTGGCGATAGATCTCTTAATGAATAAGCTGAATCATCTTGCCTTGCAACATACTCTCCCGTTAAATCTAATTGCCCTCTCACAATTACCTCATGATCAAGCTCTTCTATCTCAACGTCTGGATCTAACGAAATTGACAAAAGTTCTTCGACTTCCTGTCCTTTTTGGAACCAAACAGATTCTTTTAATGAAAAACGTAATGAATGATCTGTTGCCACTTCTTTTCCCCCTCCCAAACTATATGTCATTACAGATTTATGTACGGAAAGCTGACTTTATGAATAAAAAAAATCGCTCCCCTTACAGAGAGCGATTTTTTTATTCAATTAAGCTTTTAATTTTGACATTGCAATTTCAGCCGCTGCAATCGTCGCTTCAATATCTGCATCACTATGTGCTGTCGATAAGAATAAACCTTCAAACTGGGATGGCGGTAAAAATACACCTTGTTCTACCATTTCACGATAGTAAGCCGCAAAGAACTCTAAGTTTGAAGATTTTGCTGCATCGTAATTAATAACTGGTTCATCTGTAAAGAAGATACCAATCATAGAACCCGCACGATTGATATGATGTGGAATGCCATGTTTTTCAGCCGCTTTACGTAAGCCAGCTTCTAACATTTCAGCTTTACGCTCAAATTCTACATACGATTCTGGCGTTAACTGTACTAACGTTTCATAACCTGCTGCCATTGCTAGTGGGTTACCTGATAAAGTACCTGCTTGATAAATCGGTCCGCTCGGTGCAACTTGGCGCATAATTTCTGCTTTACCACCGTATGCTCCTACCGGTAATCCACCACCGATTACTTTACCTAAACAAGTTAAATCAGGTGTTACACCGTAATAACCTTGTCCACAATTATAAGCAACACGGAATCCTGTCATTACTTCATCAAAAATAAGCAATGCACCATTTTGCTCTGTTACTTTACGAAGACCTTCTAAAAATCCTGGTTGCGGAGGAACAACACCCATATTCCCTGCTACTGGTTCTACAATGACACAAGCAATATCATCACCGAATTGTTCGAAAGCGTATTTCACACTTTCTAAATCGTTATACGCTACTGTAATCGTATTTTTCGCTACACCTTCTGGTACACCAGGGCTATCTGGTAAACCTAGCGTTGCTACACCAGAACCCGCTTTAATTAATAACGAGTCACCATGACCGTGATAACAACCGATAAATTTCAAAATTTTGTTACGCCCTGTATAACCACGAGCTAAACGTAGCGCACTCATTGTCGCTTCTGTTCCAGAGTTAACCATACGCACAATCTCAATTGATGGAACACGCTCAATAACAAGTTTCGCTAATTTATTTTCAATTTCCGTTGGAGCACCGAAGCTCGTACCTTTTTCAGCAACAGCTTTTAAAGCCTCAACAACACGATCATTTGCATGACCATGAATTAATGGACCCCATGATAATACGTAATCGATGTATTCATTTCCATCGATATCATATACTTTAGAGCCTTTTCCACGCTCCATAAACAACGGATTCATACCGACAGACTTAAAAGCACGAACTGGGCTATTTACGCCACCAGGCATTAAATCTTGAGCCTCTTCAAACGCTGCAATCGACTTATCAAACTTTTTCATTATTTAGCGCCTCCTTCTTGTAACCATCTTGCTGCATCTTTCGCATGATACGTAATAATTAAATCTGCTCCTGCGCGTTTCATACTAATTAATTTTTCAAGTACAACTTCTTTTTCATTAATCCAGCCATTTTGCGCTGCCGCTTTAATCATTGAATATTCACCGCTTACGTTATAAGCAACGACTGGTAAATTAAAGTTATTTTTCACATCACGAACGATATCTAAGTAAGAAAGAGCTGGCTTTACAATTAAGAAATCTGCCCCTTCCATTACATCTGATTCTGCTTCACGGAATGCTTCCATGCGGTTCGCTGGGTCCATTTGATATGTTTTACGATCACCAAATTGCGGTGCACCATGCGCCGCATCACGGAATGGTCCGTAAAATGCTGATGAATATTTAACAGCGTACGACATAACTGGTACATGTCCAAAACCATTTTCATCTAATGCGTGGCGAATTGCTGTTACGAATCCGTCCATCATGTTTGATGGCGCAATAATGTCCGCTCCTGCTTTCGCTTGGCTTACAGCTATTTTTGCAAGAACTGCAAGAGACTCGTCATTTAAAATAATACCATCTTCAATTACACCGCAATGACCATGGCTTGTGAATTGACATAAACATGTATCCGCAACTACTACTAGATCAGGGAATTCACCTTTAATTTGCTGAATCGCACGTTGCACAATTCCATGATCACAATATGCTGATGATCCAACTTCATCTTTTTCAGCAGGTAAACCAAATACAATAACAGAACGAATACCTAAATCAACAACTTCTTGCATTTCAGCTTGCAATAAATCTAAAGACATTTGATATACGCCTGGCATAGAAGGTACTTCATTACGAACATTTTCACCTTCTAATACAAAAATAGGGTAAATAAAATCTTCCGTATGTAAAAACGTTTCACGCACAAGCGCACGCATGCCCCCGCTTTGTCTTAAGCGACGATGACGATTAAATTGTAAAGAGTTCATAGATTTCTATCCCCATTCTTTTATTTTATAGATTCACAAACACATTGTAGTAATGCTTCTACAGTGTACTCTTTCGGCATAATAATATGCGGAAAATAAAGGCTCGCCTCTTTTTCCGTAATAGGCCCTATACAAGCAATTGTACATTTTTTTGTCCATTCTCTCCAGTTTGTATCCTCAAGTAAACGAACAAAACTAGTAACAGTGGAAGGGCTCGTAAATGTAATAATGTCTACTTTCCCTAACTTCAACGCTTCTATAAGCTCTTGCTTTTTCTCTACATTTTCTTTCGTACCATATACGATAAGCTCATCTAGAGAAACACCCATTTCACGAAGCGCAACTGGAATTACGTCTCTTGCTAAATTCCCTTTCGGAAATAAAATACGTTCGTTTCCACTTAATCTTTTTACAAACTCTTCTGCAAATACTTCTGCAACAAATGAAGTTGGAACAAAATCCACTCGATAGCCTCGCTTTTCTAACTCTAACTTTGTTTTCACACCTACTGCAGCAATTTTAGTCGTTACGGGGAGCTTCTTTCCTAAACAATCTAGAAAAAAAGCTACCCCATTTTTACTCGTAAAAATAACCCAATCATACGAATGTAACTGCCCTGCTATATGTTGAATTTGCCTATGAAACATACCTTCCATACGCAAAAGCGGAATTTCCAATGGAATTCCGCCCTTTTCTTTCACCGCTACACTCATTTGTTTTGCTTGATGCTGGGCACGCGTAACCAATACCGTTTTGCCAGCGAGAGCGTTCATACTTATTGTTGCCCCTTATTTGCAGCAAGAATGAGTTCTTTTGCGCCTTGGTTAATTAAACGGTCCGCAGCCTCTAATCCTACTTTCTCTGGATCAGTCCCTACTACTGTCTCTTTCAATAAAACAGAACCGTCCATAGACCCGACAAGAGCTGTTAATTCGATTGCATCGTTTTCTGTAAGAGTTGCATATCCAGCGATCGGAACTTGGCATCCCCCTTCAAGTTTATGAAGAAATACGCGTTCTGCTGCCACTGTTTTTTCTGTTACTCCATCATTCATATGAGCTAACAACTGCAGTAAATCTTTATCATCCTCACGACACTCAATCGCTAATGCACCTTGTCCTACAGCAGGTACACATAACGTCTCATCTAAATGTTCTGTAATAACTTCATTATCCCAGCCCATTCTTTGTAATCCCGCTGTCGCTAAAATAATTGCATCGTAATCTTCTTCTTTTAATTTGCGTAAACGTGTATCGATATTTCCGCGAATCCACTTCACTTGTAAGTCTGGTCTCGCAGCGAGTAACTGTGCACTACGTCTTAAACTACTCGTACCTAAAATAGCGCCTTCTGCTAACTCTTTAAACGACGCTCCGTTTTTTGAGATAAAAGCATCACGAGGGTCAACACGCTTTGGTGTACAACCAATCATTAATCCTTCTGGAAGTACGGCCGGCATATCTTTCATACTATGTACAGCCATATCAATTTCTTTCGTAAGTAGCGCATGTTCAATCTCTTTCACAAACAAGCCTTTGCCACCTACTTTTGAAAGAGTAACATCTAAAATTACATCGCCTTTTGTGACGATTTCTTTCACTTCAAATTCATATGGTAAACCTAGCGCTTTTAACTGATCAATAAACCAATTTGTTTGCGTTAATGCTAATTTACTCTTTCGTGACCCTACAATAATTTTGCGCATAATTTTCTCTCCTCATTATAAATACCAAAAGTGGAAGTTGGATAAACTGCTTAATAGAAAAATATTAATTAGCATTACGAGAAATGCTCCGATGTTCCACTGCACGATTTTCTTCCCTTGCAACACATCTGCCGCGCGTAAATATAGGCCAGCACAATATACAAATAGAACGACAAAAGACCCGATTACTTTCGTATCATACCAATGGAAATTGTCCAATTTTGTATATCCCCATATGCATCCTAATAAAATAGCTAGTAAGAAAAATGGAACAGAAAATAAATTTAATCCGTAAGACATCGATTCTAGCTTCGGTAAATTCCCTAATCTTCTTAATCTCGCATTCCATTTTTTCTTTTTTAATAGGCGATATTGCAATAAATACATAATAGAAAAAATGAACGATACAGTAAAAGTTGCATAAGAAATAATAGCCATACCGACATGTACATATACAAGCTCCGAAACTAATTGCTCTGCAAGTACCGGCGACATCTTTCCAAGCGGCGTAAAAATAGAAAAAGCGCTTACGCCAAATGCAACAACATTTGTAAAAAAGACTAAAAAATCGATTCTCATAAATCGATTAATGACTAACGACATCGTAATCAATAGCCAAACATAAAAATAAATGCCTGATAATAAGGTTAAAAGGGGGTTCGTTTCTGAATCTGTAGCTCTAAGCAACATAAAAATAGAATGCAGAACCCATACAATCGAAAGTAACCAAAAAGCAAATCGGTTCGCCTTTCGGTTACTTTGGAAATAATCTATAAAATATAAACTAATGCTACAAGCATATAAAATAATTGCAATATGATAAATAATACTGTTATTTAAAAAACTCATCCGATCATCCTTCCAAATTATAAAGATGGAACGGATGGTGTCCACGCTCTTTTATGTTCTACTTCTTCCGCACGACTCTCTACGTCTTCCATTTCTAAATCGAAAATCTTTGCAAATAACGCTAATTTTTCGCCTGCTCCCTCTTCAGCAGCTATTTCTTTCGCTACTAGAATTGGGTCTTTTAATAATTGATTAATAATACTTTTCGTATGCTTACTAATTACTTTTCTCTCACGATCACTAAGAGTTGGTATTTTTCGTTCCAAACTTTCCATCGTTTCACTTTGAATAGCAAGTGCCTTATCACGAAGAGCTGATATTAACGGAACGACACCAAGTGTACTTAACCACGTTTTAAATACAACAATTTCCTCTTCAATCATAAATTGAATTTTCTCTGCTTCTTTTAAACGTTCAGCACGGTTCGCTTCCACTACTCCTTGCAAATCATCAATGTCATACAAGAAAGAACCTTCTAGCTCATCAATTGCTGGATCAATATCACGCGGCACTGCAATATCAACCATAAATAATGGACGACCAGAGCGCATTTTCTCTACCTTTGTCATCATCTCTTTCGTAATGACATAATCCGATGCACCAGTTGAACTAATTAAAATATCAGCTTCTAATAATGCACATTGTAATTCACTTAAAGGTTTTGCGTGTCCCATATATTTCTCAGCCATTATTTCTGCTTTTGAAAGCGTTCTATTCATGACTGTTACTTTACGAGCACCACTTCCATATAAGTTTTGTAGTGCAAGTTCACCCATTTTACCAGCACCGAGAATAAGTACGTGACAATCTGTTAACTCGCCAAATATTTTCTTCCCAAGCTCAACAGCAGCATAACTAACAGACATCGCACTTTCACCAATTGTCGTTTCTGAGTGAGCACGTTTCGCTAATGTAATAACTTGCTTAAACAATTCATTAAAAATTGTCCCTGTTGCTTTTACTTGTTGCGCTTCTAAAAAGCTATCTTTTATTTGACCTAAAATTTGCGTCTCTCCAACTACCATAGAATCTAAACCGCACGTTACGCGGAATAAATGATCGATTGCACCATCTTGTTCAAAAATAGTTAAATATGGTGCGACTTCTTCTATTTCAAGCTGAAACCAATCAGCTAAAAACTTCTTAATATAATACCGTCCCGTGTGTAATTGATCGACAACAGCATAAACCTCAGTGCGATTACAAGTTGATACAATGACATTCTCTAACACGCTCTTTTGATTTTGTAATGTAGTCATTGCTTGCTCTAGCTCTGCTGCCTGAAATGTGAGTTTCTCACGAAATTCTACAGGGGCTGTTCGATAATTTACACTAACAACAAGAATATGCACGCAGCATGTCCCCCTTCACCCGTTTTATCACTTTATCTACTATCATAATACAACTTTCCTCTTATGAATCTGACAATCGTGTGAACAACCGATTATTTTTTTATTTATTCTCCATATGTAAGAAAGGAGATTCAGTAAAATGAATAAAATTTTTCTACTTTATAATGATTATAAATTAATAACTCTATTTGTACGTTACCAAAAAAAGCCCTCATAATCAAGTGATGGAAACTATTCCATATAAATTATAACATCATCTTTCCTATCTTCTTTCATCATGAAGGAAAATATGTATGATTGTTCCAAATTGTAGCACAAACTTTCTCAATACAATGTATTTGACATTGTATTTCTTTTTCGTTATATTGATTTTACAAAATTAAATTGTGTACAACTTAATTAGAAAGGAGTCATTCATGACAGAAGATTCTTTGCATCTAGATAATCAACTTTGTTTTTCTATTTATGCTTGTTCTAGAGAGGTTACACGCTTTTACCGACCATATTTAGAAGAAATGGGCATTACGTATCCACAGTACATTACTTTACTCGTACTATGGGAGCAAGATGGACTAACAGTAAAAGAAATTGGAGAACGTCTATTTTTAGATTCCGGTACGTTAACACCTATGTTAAAACGAATGGAATCATTAAACCTTGTAAAACGCGTTCGTTCCAAAGAAGATGAGCGAAAAGTGTGTATTGAATTAACAGAACAAGGAAAAGATTTACAAGATAAGGCTTGTTCATTGCCGACAACGATGGCAACAAATTTAGGAATTACAGAACAAGAATATCGTTCTTTATTAATTCAATTAAATAAACTAATTGAAACAATGAAAACAATTAATGATAGAAAAGGGGAATAAACATGGATAAATTATATACTGCTTCAGTAACTGCTACAGGTGGAAGAAATGGAAAAGTAGTATCAGATGATGGCATATTAAATCTTGATGTGAAAATGCCGAAAGCACTAGGTGGTGCAGGCGGAGAGGCAACAAATCCAGAACAACTATTTGCTGCTGGTTACGCTGCTTGTTTTGATAGTGCATTACAACTTGTCATTCGTACGAAACGTGTGAAAGTAGAAAGTACAGAAGTAACTGCTCACGTTTCTATCGGAAAAGATACAGATGGTGGTTTCGGCCTATCTGCTGTACTTGATGTACATGTCGCTGGCGTTTCACATAGCGAAGCACAAGAACTTGTACAAGCCGCTCACGGCGTATGTCCTTATTCGAAAGCAACACGAGGAAATATTGAGGTTACATTAAACGTACGCTAAAAGTGTATAAAGAAAAAAACGCGCGACATTCGTCACGCGTTTTTTGTTTTTGTAAATTTATGAATTGCTTTCCATGCTTCTTCTTTCCCAAGTCCTGTTTCAGAAGAGAATAGAACGACTTCATCGCCACTTTCAATATCAAGCGTTTCTTTTACAACTTTTAAATGCTTTTGCCATTTCCCTTTCGGAATTTTATCGGCTTTCGTTGCAATAATAATGGTTGGAATGTCATAATGCTTTAAGAAATCATACATCATTACATCATCATTTGTTGGTTTGTGACGTAAATCAACTACTAATACAGCTGCATCTAATTGCTCACGTGTTGTAAAATACGTTTCAATCATTTTACCCCAAGCCGCGCGCTCTGTTTTAGATACTTTCGCATATCCGTAACCTGGAACGTCCACAAAGTGCATCATCTCATTAATTAAGAAGAAGTTTAATGTTTGTGTTTTTCCTGGTTTAGAAGAAATACGTACTAACTTTTTACGATTTAAAATTTTATTAATAAAGGAAGACTTCCCGACATTTGAACGACCTGCTAATGCAATTTCTGGTAAGTCACCGTCTGGATATTGTTCTGGTTTAACAGCACTAATTACAATGTCTGCTTTTGTTACTTTCATTGTTTCACTCCTACTAATGCGTGCTCCAATACTTCATCTAAATGAGATGCAAGCACAAACGTAAGGTTTTCTTTTACGCTCTCTGGAATATCATCTAAATCTTTCTCATTTTCCGCTGGTAAAATAATCTTTGTTAAACCTGCGCGGTGAGCACTTAATGTTTTTTCTTTTAAACCACCAATCGGTAATACACGACCACGAAGTGTAATTTCACCTGTCATCCCCACTTCTTTACTTACAGGAATACCTGTTAGCGCAGAAATAAGTGCCGTTGCCATCGTAATACCTGCTGACGGTCCATCCTTTGGAACTGCTCCTTCTGGAACATGAATATGAATATCATTTTTCTCATGGAAATCAGGATCAATCTGAAGCTCTTCTGCACGAGAACGAATATAGCTAAACGCTGCTTGTGCGGATTCTTTCATAACATCCCCAAGTTTCCCTGTTAAAATTAATTTCCCTTTACCTGGCGCTACAGACACTTCAATCGCCAGTGTATCGCCACCTGCTGCCGTATACGCTAAACCTGTCGCCATACCAACTTGGTCTGTTTTTTCAGCTTGCCCATAACGGAATATGTGCTTACCAAGTAAATCAACAACGTTTTTCTCTGTTACTACAATACGCTTACGTTCTGCTGTAACGATAATCTTTGCTGCTTTACGACAAACTTTTGCAATTTGGCGCTCTAGTGTACGAACACCAGCCTCACGTGTATAATAGCGGATAATTTCAAGAAGCGCTTCATCACGTACTTGTAAATTACCTTTTCGTAAACCATGCTCTTGTAATTGTTTCGGCAATAAATGTTCACGAGCAATGTGAACTTTTTCAAGCTCTGTATAGCCAGCAATCGAAATAATTTCCATACGATCAAGTAATGGGCCTGGAATACTGGAAAGTGTATTTGCAGTTGCCACAAACATAACCTTGGATAAATCATATGGTTCTTCAATGTAATGATCACTGAAGTTATGATTTTGTTCTGGATCTAACACTTCAAGTAATGCAGCTGATGGATCTCCACGGAAATCGTTAGACATTTTATCAATCTCATCTAATAAAAAGACTGGATTAACTGATTTCGCCTTTTTCATACCTTGAATAATGCGTCCTGGCATTGCTCCAACGTACGTACGACGGTGACCACGAATTTCAGATTCATCACGCACACCACCAAGGGATACACGGACAAAATTACGATTTAATGATGTTGCAATAGAACGCGCTAACGAAGTTTTTCCGACCCCAGGTGGTCCTACTAAACAAAGGATAGGCCCTTTTAATGAATTCGTTAACTTCTGTACCGCTAAATATTCAAGTACGCGCTCTTTCACTTTCTCAAGACCGTAATGATCTTTGTTTAAAATCTCTTCAGAATGAGCAAGATCAATCATATCTTCTGTTGCCTCTGTCCACGGAAGTGCTAATAACCAATCCATATAATTACGAATAACACCGCTCTCCGCAGAACTTGCTGGTAACTTTTCATAACGATCTAATTCTTTCAGCGCAGCCTTCATTGTTTCTTCAGGCATTCCTGACTGTTCAATTTTCTCACGAAGTTCTTCAACTTCTCCGCCCTTACCTTCTTTATCGCCAAGTTCAGTTTGAATCGCCTTCATTTGCTCACGTAAAAAATATTCTTTTTGCGTGCGCTCCATTGAACGTTTCACTTTTTGTCCAATTTTCTTTTCTAAACTAAGTAATTCTTGTTCATCTTGAATAATTGAAATAAGTGTATGTAATCGTTCTTTCACAGATATGATTTCTAAAATCTCTTGTTTCTGCTTCGTTTTAATTGGCAAGTGAGAAGCAATTAAATCCGCTAATCTTCCTGGCTCTTCTACATCGGCTACCGTTGCAAATGTTTCATTTGAAACTTTTTTCGAAACTTTAATATATTGTTCGAAATGCTCCAGTAATGTGCGCATAAGAGCTTTCTCTTCTAAATCAGCTTCCACTTCTTCCGTTATCGTTTTAATAGAAACTTGCACTACATTTTCTTCTTCGATAAACTCTACTACTTCTGCTCTATGTAAACCTTCTACAAGGACACGAAGCGTACCGTTCGGCAATTTTAACATTTGCTTCACTTTCGCCACTGTACCTACACTATATATGTCATCTTCTTTCGGATCATCGATATTCATTTCTTTTTGCATTGCTAAAAAGATGATATTTTCATCCATTGCCGCCTGCTCTAGTGCTTGTATCGATTTATCACGTCCTACATCAAGATGCAGAACCATCGTTGGATATACGAGAACGCCTCTTAATGGTAGGAGGGGCACGATTCTTTCATTCGTATTCATACTAGACATAGCACCTCCATAATAAATTAAACTCCTGTTCAACTATTTTATATTACAATACATCTAGATGCAATTGCAGAGATTCTCCGCAACTGTAAATCCCTCGTTTTTTCTCCCTTATAAAAGAAAAAAGACTCCGCTTAAGCATACAAACTTAAACGAAGTCTGGCAAATACTATTATCGTTCATTCTCACATTGATTGTGCATCTGTTTCGTCTATCGTAGTATGTACATCGAGCTCTCGATGTATATTTTCCTGTATAAACGTTAGCTCAAATACTTCCTTCAACTTCCGAACAGGAATAATTTCAATTCCTTTTATTGTATACAAAAATGGTTGCATGTTTTCAGCAGGAATGATAACTTTCTTAGCTCCTGCCTTTTTCGCAGCTTTTATTTTTGCGTACACACCACCGATAGGTTTCACTTCCCCGTGTATACTTATCTCACCAGTCATCGCTACTTCATTATTCACATACGTATGATGCACTGCTGAATACACACCTGTTGCCATAGCAATTCCCGCCGAAGGCCCATCAATCGGGATACCACCTGGAAAATTAATATGTATATCGTACCCTTCTGGCAATACATCTAGAGATCGAAGCACTGTTAATACATTATCTACAGAACCTTTCGCCATACTTTTACGACGAATGGATTTCGTTTGACTACCAATACTTTCCTCTTCAACAATTCCGGTAACATTTACCGATCCTTTATCTTTCGCCTTGATTGCTGTTACTTCAATTTCTAATAACGCACCTGTATTTGGTCCGTATACAGCAAGTCCATTTACAAGACCGATTCTCGGAATAGGGTAAATGCGTTTTTCATACTTCGGTGTGAGCTGACTAGAGTGAACAACCCACTCTATATCTTCATCTTTAATGAAAGGACGTTCTTCATTTATTGCCATTCCAGCAGAAATTTGTACAAGATTAATCGCTTCTCGCCCATTTCTCGCATACATTCCAATCATTTCAATACCATTTTCACCGATTTGCATTTCCACTTTTTCAGCCGCATTCTTCGCTACTTTTTGAATTTCTTCTGTATCTAACTCACGGAAGAACACTTCTAAACAGCGCGACCGAATAGCAGGAGGTATCTCATCTGGCGAACGTGTCGTCGCCCCAACTAAGCGAAAATCGGCTGGTAAACCTTTTTGAAAAATATCATGTATATACGTCGGAATCATCGTATTTTCTTCACTATAGTATGCACTTTCCAAAAACACTTTTCGATCTTCTAGCACCTTTAACATTTTGTTCATTTGAATCGGATGTAGTTCACCTATCTCATCAATAAACAAAATACCACCGTGAGCATCTGTTACCGCACCTTTTTTCGGTTGCGGAATACCTGCTTGCCCCATCGCACCAGCACCTTGATAAATTGGATCATGCACCGAACCAATTAAAGGGTCTGCAATACCACGTTCATCAAACCGAGCTGTCGTCGCATCCAGTTCAATAAATGTTGCATTTGTGCGAAATGGAGATTTTGGATTTCGTTTTGCTTCTTCTAATACGAGACGCGCTGCTGCTGTCTTTCCGACACCTGGCGGACCATATATAATCACATGTTGCGGGTTTGGACCACAAAGAGCCGCTTTTAACGACTTAATCCCGTCCTCTTGCCCTACAATATCTAAAAAGGATGTAGGACGCACCTTTTCCGCAAGCGGCTCTGTTAAAGAAATCTCGCGCATTTTACGAAGCTGTTCTAATTCTTTTTTCGATTCTCGATCAATTGAAACTTTTTGTGTTCGCTGATTTCGAAGTAAATGCCAAAAATACAATCCGACAATTACACCAAAAACAAGTTGAACAAGTAAAAATATATTTGTCCAGCTCATCATTTATTTCCTCCCGCAATGTTTTATCTCTTAGTATTTCCGCGGAGGAACATAGCTAAACATAAAGAAAAACAGCAATTATAAAAATTGCTGTTTCTCCTTCGCATTATGCAGATGTTTTTGTATCAAGTACAGTACCGTCTTGTAACACCAATTTTGGTGCTGCATTATCAGCTACTGTTTCTTTTGTAAGAATACACTTCTCGATATCTTTGCGAGATGGTAGCTCGAACATTACCTCAAGCATTAAGCCTTCAATAATAGAACGAAGTCCACGAGCACCTGTTTTACGTTCAATTGCTTTTTTCGCAATCTCAATTAGTGCGCCTTCTTCAAACTCTAACTCAACATCGTCAAGCTCCAATAGTTTTTGGAATTGCTTAACAAGTGCATTTTTCGGTTTCGTTAAAATATCAACAAGAGCATCTTCATCAAGCGGCTCTAGGTTCGCAATAACTGGAAGACGACCGATAAACTCTGGAATTAAACCAAATCTTAAAAGGTCCTCTGGTAATACGTGAGATAAAACATGCTTCTCATTTACATCAGCATTTTTCTTCTCAGAACCAAATCCAATTACTTTTTCACCAAGACGACGTTTAATAATTGGCTCGATGCCATCAAACGCTCCACCACAGATGAATAAGATATTCGTTGTATCAATTTGAATAAACTCTTGATGCGGATGCTTACGGCCACCTTGAGGTGGAACGCTTGCTACAGTACCTTCTAAAATTTTCAGAAGTGCCTGCTGCACACCTTCACCAGATACATCGCGTGTAATTGATGGATTTTCGGACTTACGTGCCACTTTATCAATCTCATCAATATAAATGATTCCTTTTTCCGCTTTCTCTACATCATAATCAGCTGCTTGGATTAATTTAAGTAAGATGTTTTCTACATCTTCCCCAACGTACCCAGCTTCAGTTAAAGATGTTGCGTCCGCGATTGCAAATGGAACATTTAAAATACGCGCTAACGTTTGTGCCAGTAATGTTTTACCACTACCTGTTGGCCCGATAAGTGCGATATTACTCTTCGCTAATTCTACATCATCAATTTTGCTGTTAGAATTAATGCGTTTGTAATGGTTATATACCGCTACCGCTAGTGCTTTTTTCGCGTTATCTTGTCCGATGACATACTCATCTAAAATTTCACGAATTTCTACCGGTTTCGGTACATCTTTGAATTCTACTTCTTCATCTTTCGCAAGCTCCTCTTGTACAATTTCAGTACAAAGTTCGATACACTCGTCACAAATGTAAACACCTGGACCTGCAACTAACTTTCGGACTTGCGTTTGTGTTTTACCACAGAAAGAACATTTTAATTGCCCTTTTTCATCATTAAATTTAAACATATTTTCACACCCCTTACAAAGTGCTAACCTCTTGCCTTCGTATGTACACGATAAATGTATCGTATGTAAATACATATTATGTCACTACGTGGCGAGAAATACAAATAATATGACTAGTTATGTACAAATAAAAAGTTTTTAAAACTTTTGAAATATGTATATTCGACTTATTAAGGAAGTTTTCCTTCTTCATCGAAAAGTTTTATAAATATATTTCTATATTTATAAAACAAGGCACGATTAAAATCGCGCCTTGTTATTTTATTATGCAGCGTTTTCTACTAAGAAGTCTACAGCTTTACGAACTTTAAGATCTTCAGCTAAAGCGTCTACGCTTCCAAGAGCTTGCTTGATAGCGTCTACTGGCATACCGTACATTTCAGCCATTTTTTCAACTTCTGCAGTTACTTCTTCTTCAGTAACTTCGATGTTTTCAGCTTCAATGATAGCTTCAAGAACAAGGTTGATTCTTACGCGTTTTTGAGCGTCTTCTTTCATTTGCTCTTTTAACTTGTCAGCATCAGTACCTGTGAATTGATAGTAAAGCTCAAGGTTCATACCTTGTTGGCTTAAACGTTGCTCGAATTCACGAACCATACGATCTAACTCAGTGTCGATCATAGCTTCTGGAATGTCGATTTCAGCGTTAGCAGCAGCTAATTCTACTACTTCGTCACGTACTTTGTGCTCAGCTTCATGCTTTTTGCCTTCTTCTAAGTTTGTGCGAAGTTTTGCTTTTAATTCATCAAGAGTTGCAACCGCTTCGTCAGCTTCTTTAGCGAACTCGTCGTTTAACTCAGGAAGTTCTTTTGTTTTGATTTCGTGAACTGTTACTTTGAATGTTGCTGGTTTGCCAGCTAATTCAGCAGCATGGTACTCTTCTGGGAATGATACTTCAACGTCTTTAGACTCACCAGATTTAAGACCAATTAATTGCTCTTCGAAACCTGGGATGAATGTACCAGAACCGATTGCTAGAGAGTAGTTTTCGCCTTTTCCGCCTTCAAATGCTTCGCCATCAACGAAACCTTCGAAGTCGATTACAGCTGTATCACCGTTTTCAACAGTTCCTTCTTCTTTAACAACTAGCTCAGCTTGACGCTCTTGTAAAGATTTTAATTCGTTCTCTACATCTTCGTCAGTTACAGTTGTTTCAACTTTTTCTACTGCTAAACCTTTGTACTCACCTAATTTAACTTCAGGTTTCACTGTAACTTTTGCAGTGAAGATAAGGTTAGCATTTTTTTCGAACTTCTCAATGTCGATTTCAGGATGAGCAACTGGGAAGATACCAGCTTCATCGATTGCTTCACCGTATGCTTTTGGTAAGATGATATCTAAAGCATCTTGGTATAAAGATTCAACACCAAAGCGTTGTTCGAATAACGGACGAGGCATTTTTCCTTTACGGAAACCTGGTACGTTGATTGTTTTTACTACTTTTTTGAACGCAGCGTCGATAGAGTTGTTTACTTCTTTAGCATCAACTTCGATTGTTAAAACGCCTACGTTACCTTCTAATTTTTCCCATTTTGCAGCCATTTATTCTTTCCCTCCAACTATAATAATGTATGCACATACCTCTATAGATTAAGATCTTCATTATCTCTTTTTTGAAATAACAAAAGTACAAATAATCCTCTAGCAAAAGCTTTCAGATATAATGTTCCAATCTACTAATTGCCTAAAAGACAACTACGGTATATTTTGTTCGAGAATAATATGAAACATATTAAGTAAGAGAATTACACTTCTCTTCTCTTACAAACAGGCAGATTTCTGCCTTTTGCAACCCTTACATTATAACATAGAATATGCTCGTTTCAAGAACCGAACGATTCTTTTTCATAATTATACGGGCAAATATCCTTCTCTTTCAACACGTAATAACCATTGATAGGCAATATGAAACTCTTCTAATTCAATATTATACGCTGTCATAAGCTCTTCTTCATCAATAGTCAACCCGAAACGCTTTCTACCAATTCTCTCTAAAACAGCAGCCCAAATCTCCACTTTATCCATTAATAGAGCGAATGGGAAAATGCTAATTTGTAATTCTTTCCAATATGTAACCATCGCATCAAATATATCAGGATAATTTTGCTCTAATCGACTTGATAATCTATGTATAATGTTATCGGATTGCTCCTCATTATGACCTGTAAATGCCGGAATTACCTTGATTGTATTCCCAAACTTTTCTACCTCTATCTCTTCTTCTATTTGATTTTCTATCATTTTATATAAAATAGAAGTTTTCAAATAAGGGTGCTGTTTTTCGTCTATTAAAAATTTCTTTAAAATAGGTAATGCAAGATCTAAGTCTTTTAACGAAAGTTGCTGAATCGCCCTTAGCTTTTGCCCAAAGTTTTCTCCAAATATTTCATTAGTAAATTCATCTAACTCAAAATTCGAATCAACTCGTGATGTATCTACTTCATTTAACATACCTTCTGCAAATAAAGCGAGCTGTGCTAATTTTTCCTTTTGCTCAGGCATTATATCTTTCGTTTGCAAAACTTTTTCAACAGTTTCAATAACGCCTTCATAATCATTTGTTTGAACTAAAATTGTCACATACGTTTCAAGAATATCACCAAATAAGACCGCTCCTGTTTCCAGTAACTGTTCACATTTCTCTTTCGCTTCTTCCATATGTTTTAATTCTAACAAACAAATAACCGAAGCTAGTTCCGTTTGTTCCGTTTCTGCATTATACTGACGTAATATTTCAAAGCAGCGCAATGCATCTTCGAATTTCCGCTCTTTCAGCGCTAAAAAACCTTCATCAATATAGCGCTCTGATAGTTGCGGAAACAATACGACCGTATTTTCTTTTTTATCCATACGTCCGCCTCTTTTTCTAGATTTTAATTATCTTTAAAGTAAATATATCAAATGAGTAATGAGAACACAACATCCCGAAACCCTTTGTTTGAAATATAGAAATATTTAATTTTTACATTTCAATACAAGTGAATTCCTACTCAAAATTAAAAATATGCAAATAAAAACCCTCAGCAATTCAAGCAGAGGATTCATCATTAATGGAAAGCTTTTATAATAGTGGGGTATATAACAAGGGTAATAATTTGGAGAACAATAATTGCCATAACAATCATGCTAAAGTAGAAGATTGGTTTACTTCGCTTCATTAAAAACATAATGATGAGCATTGTACAAGCAAACAAACTTAAGAAGAACAAACTCGTTGTCGAACTAAGTATACCACTTGGGACAAAGAACAATAACACAACACTACAAGTACCTATAATTCCAAATAACCATTCCATTCATTCACTCATTCCCTTTCCCTCTCATGGTAGTTTCCTCTACGCGATTAAATGTTTTACAACATCAACTACATACGTTAATTTCTCATACGCTACAAATCCAAAAGCAACTGTTAAACCCGTTACGATTAATCCCTTCATTATTTCTTCCTCCTCGTTTTATCGTTGTTACCTTCATTATAGAGGATTAACAATTTGTTACCATCGAACTACCTTACAGTTACCTTACAGAATTGTAAGATTTCAAATGCACAAGTAAATTTAGCAGAGCAGTTTAAAGAAATGAACGAGATTGCCTTTAACTGGCTTGTTGATACGAAGAAACAATATAATGTGAAAGATTATGGTTTTGTATTTGAGAAATTTATTAATAACTAATTTAAAATAAACAAAAAACCTTGTTATCAAAAAATAACAAGGTTTTTTAGCGTCCTAGGAGGGGTTCGAACTCTCAGTCCGCTCATTTCCGTACTATTTTATATATTTTGATCGCAGTCTTAATATATCTTCTCCTTCGCGAATGCCTGCTGATCCCTTCCTCACATTTTTTACGACAGTCCAGTTCGGGTTAGTTTCATCACCGATGTTCTGTACTGTAAAGTTGCCATCACCATATTTCCGTTGACCTTCTGCCAATTTCTCTGTTAAATCATTCTCATTTGATCTCGCCATCTTTGCGCCATCTCCCTTTTTATACGACCTTCTTAAACCATCTAACCAATCACAGGTCTAGTCAATTGGAGATTCTCGTTTTCCGCTTCTATTCATTGTAACACACTGACAGGGATAAGTTTCGATAACGACTGCTCAATCGTACTAGAATGGTAAAAAGTTATAACATTCTAAGTGAAAATTAGGAGAATACGATGTACGACGTGTTATAGAAGGTGTTGATCCCGATACTGGCGAAAAACTTTCATGGTGGGAACGCACCGGTGCTGGTGTCATGGTTTTTGCGGGAAAAAGTTTTATAATATTGTAAGTGAACAGTTAGGAGAATCTGGATATGGATTTGAGTTCCATCATAAACCTATTGATTCTTGAAATGAAATAAGAGGAATAGGGCGCGTAAATGGCGCTCTTTTCTTCATGCACTTTAATCCGTTACACATAATAATTACCATATATTACGTTATTTTTTTACACCTTTTGCACATACATCAATTTGTAGACAAACAAAAAACCTTGTTATCAAAAGATAACAAGGTTTTCTTAGCGTCCCAGGAGAGATTCGAACTCCCGACCGACGGCTTAGCTTACCACCATAGCTTTCGCTACCAGCAATTACTGTTTGTAGTCTGGACTATATCTTCACCATTTCAGGTGCGACACGTGTAGTCTCTACGGAACCTCACGATGATTTTCATCATACTTCAGAGTCTTTACCATTAAGTTTCACTTAATCATTCAAAACTCCTTAATCTTTTTCAAGATCGTAAGTTTCCTCGGTATTACCATCAGCCGAACTGTTAAGGCTTCACCGATATAGTGTCGTCCACTTTATAGGTTCTTGTTTCCCTATAAAGGCTCCTATTTTTCTTGAAGGCCGTTGCTCTATCCTGCTGAGCTACTGGGACATGGAGCGGGTGAAGAGAATCGAACTCTCGACCAGAGCTTGGAAGGCTCTTGTTTTACCACTAAACTACACCCGCATATGTTATTTTATTTTCATTCGTTAGCGCCGTTGCCCTATCGACAATATTTATTATATGTATAACCATACATAAAGTCAACACCTTTTTTAAAAGAGGATAATTTTTCTTATCCTCTTTTAAAAACTGCTTGTTCAACTAGCTGTCCGTCTAGTGTTTCAAAACGAACTTCTATTTGATTTTCATCCATTTCTAATAAAGCAAATGTTTTTTCTACACGCTGACGCGGTAATAAAATACTGCCTGGATTAATAAATAAAACGCCGTCGATTAATTCCGCACCTAATACGTGAGAGTGTCCGAAGCATGCAACTTGCGCTCCTACCTCTTCAGCACGGTACGCTAATGTTTGTAACGTCATTTTCACGTTATGACGATGTCCGTGCACAACTACGAAACGAACACCATCTACATCAGTTACAATTTCATCTTGAAAGTTAGCATAATCACAATTCCCTTTTACAACATGGAAACTTTGCAACTCTTCATGAGCAGGCGTTAGCTCTGAATCACCGCAATGAATCATGATATCTACTTTCCCTTCATACTTCTCTTTTAACTGCTGTAATTCCTTCACAGAGCTATGACTATCGCTTACGATTAAAGCTTTCATCAATCTCTCTCCCTTATTCTCCTAAAAACCATTCAGGGATTTTTTCTTCTAGCTTACGTAGAGCACGTCCACGGTGACTAATAGCATTTTTCTCATCTGAACTTAGTTCGGCCATCGCTTTTTTATATTCTTCCACATAAAAAATCGGATCATATCCGAAGCCGTTTTCCCCGCGGCGTTGTTCTAAAATAAACCCTTCGCACGTCCCATTTACAATGACAGGCTTTTTATCCCCTTCAGGGAAAGCCACTGCTAATGCACAGTAGAAACGAGCTTTACGCTTTTCAAACGCTACGTCATTTAATTCTTGTAAAACTTTATCAATATTTGCTTGATCATCTTTCGGCTCTCCAGCAAAACGTGCTGAATACACACCTGGTTTCCCGTTTAAAGCATCTACAATAAGACCTGAATCATCCGCAATTACAATTGCATTCAATTGTCTACTCAAACTGTCCGCTTTTAAGATTGCATTTTCTTCAAATGTTTCACCAGTTTCTTCGACTTCTTCAATATGAGGAAAATCGTGTAATGATTTCACTTCTAAATCAAATCGCTCAAATAACTCAGCAAATTCACGTACTTTCCCCATATTTTTTGTCGCTACAACAACTTGTTTCATTTTTTCCACCTCTACTCTATATGAGATACGATGTCACCTAACGCTTCTTTTTGCATATCAATCAGTTGGAAAATGCCTTGTTCTGCAGCATCAAGTAATTCATTTAACTGCGCTCTACTAAACGTCGCTTCTTCTCCAGTTCCTTGCACTTCAACGAACTGACCTTTTCCAGTCATAATTACGTTCATATCAACGTCTGCTTTAGAATCTTCTGCATAGTTTAAATCTAAAACAACACCTTGTTCTTCAACAATTCCTACTGACGTTGCTGCTAAATAATCTTTTACTGGAATTTTAGATACTTTTTCTGCTTGTAATAATTTCTCAAACGCTAATACCATTGCTACATATGCACCTGTAATAGAAGCTGTTCTCGTTCCACCATCCGCTTGAATAACATCACAATCAATCCAAACCGTTCTCTCACCAAGCGCTTCTAAGTCAACTACCGCACGTAATGCTCGTCCAATTAAGCGCTGGATTTCCATTGTACGTCCTGTTACTTTCCCTTTACTTGACTCCCTAATTGTACGTTGTTCTGTCGCACGTGGAATCATTGCATATTCAGCTGTTACCCAGCCCTTACCTTCTCCACGCATAAAAGGCGGGACACGCTCTTCAATTGTCGCTGAGCAAATTACCTTAGTATCCCCAACCTCAATTAACACTGATCCTTCTGGATGTTTTAAATAATTCGTATGAATATGTATATGGCGTAATTCTGTTTTTTCTCTACCATCTACTCGCATAACAATAACCTCCTCATAACTACTTGTTAGTATAGCCAAATTTAAATGTATGATATGTATACAATAAAAGAAGGGGAACCCAAAAAGCAATTCCCCTTTCTTACTTAAGTATATCAAATTATTGGCGATTAAAAACTACCTGTATTCACGTTTTCTGGACGATCTACAGGTTTTATTAACTTTCCGCCCTTTTCATCTATAAGATTCGCTTTACCATTTACTTCAATAGAAACGCTTTTCACGCCTTTCTTTTCTGTTAAAGATAAAACTAACGACTTCAATACGTAATTTGAAATCATATTTTTATCTGGGTTTATAAATATATTTTCATTAAAGTTTAATGTAAGATTTCCGTCTTGTAATTTCGGATTCGTAATCAGCTTAACTCCTGGATTAAAATCATTTAGGAGTGATTGATGAATCGGTCCTTTTACAAGTTCATCTACAATTGCTGCATAATCATTTTCTTTTCCTTCTACAACGCGGCGTGTTACTGGTACGTAGTATTGCTGTTTATTATTATTTTGTGCCATAAAATAAAGTGTTACTGGTTTTGTATTTGTTACATCCGCTACTTGCTCATCATCGAAGTTAATACCGTTCGCACGGCTCACCCCTTCACCAAGCGGTGTACCACCAACAGGCATCTTCGCTAATTTTTCACCATTTATTTGGAACTGCACTTGTTTTATTTCTTTAAATTGCGTCAACGTCCATGCAATAGATTCAACGATTTGACGTTCTTCCTCTTTCGCATAGTTTTTCATTTCTTTAGAAAAATCAATGACTGCCGTCCCATCTTTTTTCAAGTTAAGGGTCATCGATGTATTCGCCGGAATGACTGCACGGAACCCATTCGGTAATAAATTGGTTACCGGCCCATCTTTCACAAGGTACTCTAACGTTTGCTGAATAACCTCATTTGCTTTCGGAGTAGGTATAGCTAACGTCTGCGGTACAACATAGCCATTTTTATCAACAAGGTATAATTCTCTATTCACCGTTTGTCCTTGCTTATCTTTTTTAGATACTTCTTTCTTTCCACCCTCTGTATACGTAACTTGTTTTGGTGGATCAATTTGTTCCGTTGCTTTCTCTTGATTTATAAAGCCACACCCTGTTAGTAAAACAGCGCTCACAGTAGCACCAATAACCCATTTAAAAGTGGATTTAGGCATGCCATTCCCCCCTAAAATCTAAGTTTGTACTATTATGTATACGAGCTGTTTCATGTTTTAGAACAAGCTGTGCTCCCTATAAACAAAAAAACTCCTGATTTCTCAGGAGTTCACTTATATGCATTCTATTATTATTCTTTTTCTAAATAAATATGTTTCACATTTTCAATCGGTTGACCGAACCATTTTGATGCAATTTCTTTAAATAGACCTATTTTCCCTGTTGTTAAGAAGAGATGATCACTTTGTTCCTCTCCCTCATTCAACATTTTACTATGGTATAAAATAGTACTTACTTCACGCGCCGTTTCATCACCAGAACTAATGAGTTGCACTTTATCTCCCATTACTTGTTTAATAACAGGACCTAAAATTGGATAATGTGTACAGCCTAAAATAAGCGTATCAATATCAGTGTTTTTCAGCGGTTGCAACGTTTCTCTTACAACTTCATACGCCATTTCACTTTCGAAATTACCGCTCTCTACAAGCTCAACAAAAGGTGGACACGCTAAACTTTCTACCATAACACGATTATTAATAGACTTTAACGCTTCTTCGTATGCACCACTTTTCACCGTTCCAATCGTTCCAATAATCCCAACATGATACGTGTTTGTCATTTTTAAAGCTGTACGTGATCCTGGGTGAATAACTCCTACCACTGGAATGGGTAATTGTTTCTGCATCTCTTCTAATACAACTGCAGTTGCTGTATTGCATGCAATAACTAACATTTTGATATTTAAATCTAGTAAATGCTCCGTCATTTCCCACGTGAATTGGCGCACTTCTTCTCGAGAACGTGGACCATAAGGGCAACGTGCTGTATCCCCTAAATATATAATGCGCTCTTTCGGCAACTGACGAATTAATTCCTTCGCTACTGTTAAGCCGCCAACTCCTGAATCGATAACACCGATTGCTCTATTCAACTTCATCACCCGTTTTCTCATTCATCATCTTATTTTATCATTATATTTTACACACTTTAAGTTCGCGCACTTAAACTGCTTCTGTATGAAAATTTTCATTTGTACCTGTATAGACTAGGACCTTTTTTATTTTGCTCCTTTTTTTCATAATTTGCAAGACAGAAAAATAACCGACCTTCTATATGAAAGTCGGTTTCTTCTATAATAAAGTACATCTTTAATGCTCCATCTTTTTTTGGAAAGAAGACATTCCTATTAATAAGAAGAAATGAGCAGAAATTAACATGACGATTAAAATAAAATTGAAACGATAACTATTTGTAGATTCCATAATTTTGCTCGCAACAGCTGGTCCAAATGCCATACCGAAAAAGTTAATTAAATTATATAAGCCAAGACCGACTCCAACTTTAGCTGCATGTAATGTTTTCGGTATAAATGTGTTCAATGATACTTGAATGGCAGAATAACTCATAAATGTCAAAATAATCGCCAATACAATAACGACTATACTTCCATTCGGAATAAACCCTAAAATTAAAAAGCCAACAATCATAATGACAGACGCTACATAAATCATATTCACATTTCCAAACGAAGGGACAATCTTTCCAGTAATAAAACTAGACACAATACCAAAGATTGATGCAACAAATAATACAATTCCGATAACAAATGGAGACAATCCGTGCTCTCTTCCTAACAGTAATGGCAACAATAATAAATTAGCACATAACGCCACATTAATTATAAATCCGACTGTTATTAAACGAAGAAATGCTTTGTTCGAAAACAACTCAATATCGATAAATGGATGCTCCGCTTTCTTCATACGAACCGTGAATAAAAGTAAAGAAATTATCGCTAACACAAATAGCCAACGATTCATATTGACACCTAATAAAACAGTCGTAATGAATGCAAATAGTAACGCCGCTCCAATGTAATCAAAATGAAACGCTTCATCCGTTTGCCGTGCTTCTTCTGGCATAAATTTTATAAGCAAGAAAATCCCCACTACTGAAATAACCATAAATAAAAATAAATATGGCCACCCTAGTGTATTTGTAATAGCCCCGCCAACTAAAGGGCCAATACCTACTGCTAATGCAATAGAAGAACTAATCATCGCTAACGCACCAGGCTTCTTATGAGGAACAACTAATTTGGCCACTGCAATCATACTAAGCGCAATAAACGCTGCACCCCCGCTCGCTTGCACTAATCTTGCAAAAATGACAATCGCATAAGATTGATTTACAAATCCAATAATAGAACCCACTACAAATATGATAATCGAAATAATTAATAGTTTTTTCACACTATAACGATCAGCAAGCTTCCCGTATATCATTGAACCAATACCGACAACTAAAGAATAACCTACTACAACCCAACTTACTTTCGATTGACTAATAGATAAATCATGAGCAATCTCCTCTAACGCAACATTAAATAAAACCGCATTCATCGGTCCTAATAAAACGATAAAACATAATGTGAAAACAAACCATTTTGAATGGTTACTTATATCTTTCCCCATGTGTAACACCTCTCCTGATTGTAGTAACTGTAAATGAAAATAAAGTTGTTTAGCGCTTCTATCGCTGCTAAACAACTTCATCAAATGTATACATTTATCGCGCGACAAATTGAATTCGAAACGAAACATGTACGTTGTTCGATATCCATGGAACTATCATAGTTTCAGCATTACAGTTTGTCAACGAAAAATATACAAAGTAAACTAATTTAGTGTTTTTAGTTTACTTTGTTCAAAAATTGTTATACACTAATTTCGAATCCGATATAAGGAGGACTAACACGGTTATTCAAATTTGCAATTTCTAACTTAATAAAACAATGAACTTGTATACAGAAGAAACATTACAGGAGGATTATGATGAAGAAAAAAATGTTAGTTGTATTAACGAGCGTTGAAAAATATCCAAATTTAAATCGAGCTACTGGCCTTTGGCTTGGTGAAGCTGTTCATTTCGTTAAAAAAGTTGAAGAAGCTGGTTACGAAGTAGATTATGTTAGCCCACAAGGTGGTTATACACCGATTGATCCGCATAGTTTAGCAATGGCGGAGAGCATCGATTGGGAATGGTATCAAAAGAAAGAATTTATGAATCGCCTCGGTTCTACAATGAAACCGAGTGAGGTGAATCCAGAAGACTATGCTGTTATTTATTACGCAGGTGGTCACGGTGTGATTTGGGACTTCCCTGAAAATAAAGAACTCCAAATGATTAGCCGTAGCATTTATGAAAATGGCGGAATTGTTTCCTCTGTTTGTCACGGAGCTGCTGGTTTATTTCATATTACATTAAGTAATGGGGAACGTTTAATTAGCGGTAAAAAAGTAACAGGATTCTCAAATGAAGAGGAAAAACTAGCTGAATTAGATCAATTCGTTCCATTTTTAACAGAAGATGAGCTTATTAAAAATGGAGGACTTTACGAAAAAGCTGCGCAGCCTTGGGAAGCTTACGCTGTAGAAGATAATCGCGTTATAACTGGCCAAAACCCAGCTTCAGGTGGTCCAGTAGCTGAATTAGTATTACAACACGTAAACAAATAACAGATAATAAAAAAGCAGGTTTTCCATTACTATAGGAAAACCTGCTTTTTTACGAAATCATTTGCAAAATAGCAATAACTTCTTTTTCAATTTCCGAATCATCAATTGCGTCTATATACTCTGGTTTAAAAAGTTGATACTTCTTTAGTTGATAAAAATCAAGTATCGCTTTTTTTAACGTAATATCGTACTGAATACAAAAAGAATGATCTATTATACGTCTTAACATCACATCATCTTGCACCATAAATAATTGTGCGTTCATTTTATTAAAGTAACCTTGTTCCATACCAGCTTCAAAAAACATTTGCAAATTATGATTACGATTTTGTTGTGCAGCGACTAACTGATCAGATAAGTGCGGATATGCCTCTTTCAAATCTTGTAAAAAGACATCTGAAATATACGTCACACATTTTAAAGAGTGAATAAACGTCTTTTGGAAACGTTCTGCAAAAGACATACTTTCATCTTGATTATCCGCATCTCCTTCAAGAAGATAGTTCATAAAATCTTCTACCACAGCTTCAATAATCTCATCTTTTGAAGAAAAGCGTTTATATAAAGTAGCTTTACTAATATCCATATATTTCGCAATTTCATCTATTTTCAATTGGCTAAAACTCGTTTTTCTAATAACGGGCTTTATTTTATTAATATAAGTATTTGCGCACGCAACTTTTCTCATTAAAGGAGCCTCCCCTTTTGTCCATACAAAATAGTATAGCAAATTCACGATTAATTATAAATGAAGTCACTATACGTAATACATCTTTTTAGTTTAAGGAGTCATTTATACTATAGAAAAAATGCCCGCTACCTTTATGCGTAACGAGCACTTTTTCTATAATTTATCCTTTTCGGCAAGAAGACGAAACAATTTTGTTTCTTTTGTCTTACGATATAATCTGCCCTAGATAAGGAGGGAATATATCGTAGGACAACGAAATTGAATAATGATAATCATAATCATTTGGTTATTTGAACCAAAAGGACTTACGATGAAGACCATGTTCACATTTTGTTCCGTTCTAAATATTGATTTGTCAAAAGTAGTTAACAGTTACAAAAACATTTCTTTCCTAAGAAGAAACACAATCTTAAGAAAGAAATAATTGTAATGAACTCTCTAAGAAAGGTGGTGAAAACAATGGCTAGAAAGAAAGCAGTGAAAGTATTACGTAAACAAAAGAAAAGGGAAACTATGCAACGATTCACACAGAAACAAAATATAGGACGAGCTTGTTTGACTGCAAAAGAATTTCGTTTACTTCAGCGCATGTCACATAGTTCAAAAGCGTTGCGAAATGTTGGATTGTATACCATTAAACAAAGTTATTTGAACCATAATAAGGTGGCTACTGTAAAAGAAGTGGACACTGCCATGCAAGCCGATATGAATTACTGGGGCGTGCAATCAAACTCTGTTCAAGCGATTCGTAGAGCCTTATTTACAGAAGTGAAGAGTTTTTTTAAAGCACTGGAACAATGGAAGAAAAAACCTGAAACTTTCACAGGTCGTCCTAAGTTTCCGAATTATTCTCGTTCAACGGACAAACGAGTCATTGAAATCTATCAAGTTCCAAAAGTGGATGATAACGGGTATTGGATGATTCCGATGAGTATTGCATTCAGAAAAAAATTCGGTTCCATTAAAATACGTATGCCAAAGAACTTAAGAAATAAAAAAATCTCTTACATTGAGATTGTACCGAAGCAAAAAGGTCGGTTCTTTGAGGTGCATTATACATATGAAATGCACGTTTCTCAAATGAAGAAACCACCCACGACCACTAGTAACGCTTTGAGTTGCGATTTAGGTGTAGATAGATTAGTAAGTTGCGTGACCAATACAGGTGATGCCTTCTTAATTGATGGAAAAAAACTAAAATCCATAAATCAATACTTCAACAAAATGATAGGTAATCTAGGGCGGAAAAATATGGACAATGGAATTTCAAAACGTATTGTAACGAATAAAATGGCCGCACTTTGGCATAAACGAGAAAGACAAATAAACGGTTACATTGCACAAACGGTAGGCCTATTGTTCAAAAAAGTGAAAGAATTCGATATAGATACGATTGTTGTAGGGTATAACGCTGGTTGGAAACAAAACTCTCATATGGGGAAAAAGAATAATCAAAAGTTTGTTCAAATCCCGTTCCATAAACTGATTGCAGCAATTGAGAATAAATGTATAAAAGAAGGTATACGATTTTTTAAACAAGAAGAAAGCTATACTTCAAAAGCTAGTTTTCTGGATAAAGACAAGGTTCCAGTTTGGCCTAAGGATGATAAGACCCATTATCGCTTTAGTGGCAAACGAATCACTCGTGGTCTGTACCAAAGTAAGGCAGGAACATGTATCCATGCTGATATTAATGGCGCGCTGAATACATTGGAAAAATCAAAAGTTGTAGAATTGGATGAAAATTTTAAAGTGAAAACTCCGATTCTATTAGAAGTGCAAAAACGTAAGGCTGTTGCTTCGCGCATAGCTTAGTGGGTGCGTCAACCATCCATGTGTACTCGACTTGTCGGGGCTTGTAGCACACGCCGGGCTCATCTGAGTGGTGGCTTCTTCCACAAGGAAGAACTGCTCTTTTTCGAAAGGGTGGTGCAAGTGGGAAAACAATCGTTCGTTGCCAGTACCAACCAAAAACATACTTGGGGTGTTACCATAAGGTGGCATGAATGCTAGAGCGTCAACCTGTCTAGCGATAGACGAAAAGACCTAGCGTTTGAACTCAAGCCCCCACTGAAAGGCTTTATCTCAGTGGAGGTAGTTGACTTACAGCTCTTCTTATAGCTTTCCCTATTTCCATACTAGACTGCGGGTTTTGCCCTGTAATTAAATGCCCATCTACTACGACGTGCGGCGTGAATTTTGGAGCAACATAAAACAAAGCCCCTTCTTCTTTCAATTTACTTTCTAACAAAAACGGTACTCGCTTTTCTAAATGCACGGCTTTTTCCTCATCATTTGTATAACCTGTTATACGCTTGCCGGCAACAAAAAACGATCCGTCCTTATTTTTCACACCGACTAAAGAACTTACTCCGTGACAAACAGCCGCTACAATTCGGTTGTTGTTGTACATATTCACAATTAAATTTGCAACATATGGATTACCTGGAAAATCTACAATTGCCCCGTGTCCACCACCAAATAAAACCGCATCATAATCCGAAAAATGAACCGTTGAGATCAGCTTCGTATTTTGCAATAAAGAAGCGACATGCTTAAATTCACGAGGTATCCCGTTCGGAATAGACACTCTATCAATAGGTACTTTACCGCCCTTTATCGACACAATATCAACATCGAACTTAGCCTTTTTAAATACATGATACGGAGCTGCAAGCTCTTCCAGCCACAAACCAGTCGGGTGTCCATTCATATCATGAGCGCTTGTTGAAACTAACAATATCCTTTTCAACATATCCCCCTCCTTACTACCTATTTATGTATGGAGTGTTCTTATCATTCATATAGCAAGCGAAAAAACGATAACAATAAGCTGACCTTTTGTAAAAAGTGAACTTATTGTTATCGTTTGAATTCTTTCATACGAAGATGTTCACAACTGTATAGCTTTTATCTCCAACGCCACGCAATTGTTGTATCCTCCATATGAATAGCAGGTATATCAATCCCTAAATGCCGCTGAGCATCCTCATCAAAAATAGACCAATTTTCTTCATATAAAAATTCAGGGTCTATGCTTTCAAAATCAAATGCACTATCTTCGTCTACCATCTCACGAAAATATTTTTGGAACGGTTTACTATTATCGTATAGACGAATTGTTCCATACATCCATGGCATATCTCCAAAAACATCTTTAATTTCACCTATCTCCATATCTTTAAAATACAACTTCATATTTGCACCTTCTTATCCATGAATGACAAGGACACCTCATCATATTTTAAAATAGTTATTTTTAACATATCTTCCCCCTCACAGTCTGAGATACCTTTTTTAAGTTCAAAATATAAACAGAAAAATAGCCGACTCTCTTATAAAAGTCGGCTTTCTTTTTATAACTCGAGCTCTCCCATGCGAAGAAGCTCAACAACTGCTTGTGAACGTCCTTTAACCCCTAGCTTTTGCATTGCGTTTGAGATGCGTAGTGTTTGCAAAAAATAACATCCTCTTCCCTTATTCAATCACAAGATAAATTTCATAACAACAATTCAATTTCATTGTATCTAATACAAAGATTAAAAACTCCTCAAACGAATATACTGAGTAAAACCAATATTTTTTACTTTTTTTACACTTTTTAAAAATCAGCGCTATTATTTAGGAAGATTTTAAAGTGAGGAGGAAAAAAGATGAAAAAGGAAAAATATGTTTGGAATAAAGAATATACTTGGGACGAATTAAATAATTTTGAAAAAGATGAATTGGTAGCTATTTTTGTTATGGAGTTAGATTCTATTGTAGGGACAGAACCAAACATTGAGTGGTATTATAATAAATATCTAGAAGGAGGATTTCATTATACAACTTTCCTTCCAGACGCTTTAACCCTTGTACGAGTATTAACAAAAGACAATGATATACAATTTGCTGTGAAGTATAATGGCAAAGAATTCATGTGCTGCTTCCATAGTATTACAAAAACACCCATTTACAGTTGTTGCAAAACCTTAGAAGAAGCCATTTGTTTAGCGGCACTACGACACTGCAAAATAGAAATATAAGAAATTCCTTAAATAAAAAAAGAGCTGTTAGCTCTTTTTATTTTTTACAATTGTAAAATCGTGATAACTATTAAAACGAATATGAGTTAAATTAACATTAAAATATCTCATCTTATGTGAAATTAACTTTTCGAAAGATTCATCGCAAGTCGTGATGAAAAGCTGATCCATAAATCGATTTTCTTGATTATCATTTGTTAGTTCTGTTCTTATTAAATCGACAAATGATAATACATTCAAATCGTCTAAGGTTTGTATTGGGTCATCCATAAAATAACATCGAAAAGGATTCTCTTTTTGTCCCATTGCAATAGTCAGAAAAATAGCTAAAGAAACAATTGATAATTGCCCTGTGCTTAAAATATTGGGTATAAACACCTCAGTATCATTAACTTTAACAGTCATCTTAGCCTTTTGAGTCGTTCTCCCCTCGGTCATAAAATCTATAGTTTGAATATTAGTATGCCTATTTAACCTCTTGTATATTTTCCGTAGAGGTTCATTTATTTGACTTGCTATCTTTTTGTCCCAATCTGTTCTAATTTTTTTAATTTGTTTAGACAAATACTTCAACTTTTCTAAAGCATTTTGTTTAGATACCAATTCTAAATTATATGTTTCATAATCTTCCTTTGCTTTTTCAAATAATTTCTGTTTTGTTGCTATTAAATAATTACTATTCAGTTCTTTCATAATTGAATGTAAAATTTCTAGCTTAACTTTTAAAATATCTATATTTATGTCCTTAACTTGTCTATCACCTAATAAATTTTGAACCTCTTTAGTTTTACGCCCAAATTCTTTCAAGACCTGATTAATACATTCTCTTTTACTTTTTATATCTAAAGCTAAAAACTCTTCTAAATGCATTGCTTTTCCTTTATCAATAAGACTAGGGATTTTGTAGATGATGTCATCCTTCTCAACAAGCTCCCGCAGCATTAGTTCTTCTAAAATTAAAAAAAGCTCCTCATGTTTTTCTAAGTGAGAGATTAATTGTTTTTCTTGTTGTAGCAATTTTTTTAGTGTAAGTTCCCCAAAGTTCATTTTAAACCTTTTGGCAGCTAATTTAATGAATTTTGTTTCTTCAAAAGCCTTTAATATGATTTGCATTTCGAATTTTTGATTATTAATTTTTTCTGTTAAATCATTTTTCAAATGCTCAACTTCCTCATTTAAATCTTTTCTCTCATTATCATATTTTTTTCTAAGTATAGCTCTTTCTATGTCTATTTTCCCTAATAATTCTTTCGCTTCATGCCCAAGGGGATTCTCTAAATTTAAAAATAAATCTTCACTGCCACATAAGGGACATTTAGATTGATTCCCTTCTTGTAATTCATGAAATCCCTCCAAATGATCTATAATACTCCTTAAAGCTTTCGTTGCATTATTTACATTCTCATACGATTTTAATTGTAAAAACAATTGATTAATATATTCGAGTTTATATTGAAAATGGAAATAGCGTTTCTCTTCTGTTCCAATATATTTTCCCTCATATATCTCTAATTGTTTTAATGATTCTTTTGAATCTAAATTTAAACTTTTTATTTCTTTTAGTTCTTCTTTAAGTAAATCATTCTTTCTTTCGAGCGATTTAATATCTTGGCTTTGCACTATGAGAACTTTACTTTCGTTTTCTCGAAACGGCTGTACCAACTGTTCCTGAAACTCTTGCAGATAAATTTTTTCATTTATACTTTTTATGTAATCGTTACTCCATACCAATATATCACTATGTTTAACAACATCATAAATTTCTTTTAATGTTTCATATTGCTCATTAAATATATTATAAATTATCGAGAAACTACCCTCTGTTTGATAAATGATATCCAAATCATTCTCATCTTCAAATATTTTTTCATTAGGATACTCTTTTACCAAAACAGATACCCCTGTTGAATTCCCACCTTTTTCTGACAATAAATCATTTAATTCGTTTCGTGCTAAATGATATTTTTCTTTTTTATCCTCTGCAATTTTGTGTGAAGATTTTATTTCGGAAGTAATTTCAGCCAATATACCAACATATTTATCTCCTCTACTACCATACCCTTCAAAATTATCCATAATGTTCTCAATAACATCTACTCCACCAAAAAAAGAAGAAAACATACTATAAAAATCTTCTCTCCCCTTCTCATACATGCTTATATTTTTTTCATAAGAACAAATATGTCGATCATAAAAGTATTGAGACAATGACTGCTTAATAACATCATCTATTGTATTACACTTAAACTCCTTACCATTCTCCTTATTTCCTAAAGAAATAATAAAATCTGTATGTTTAAAGTTAAAACCATCACTATCTTTATCACCATCAAAAATCCTATATAAAGATATTCTTTCTCCTAACCAAAATCCACTTACTTCAACTTTAACAATTCCTTCTCCCTCGGTATGCCTTAATAACGCCCTTTGTAACATTTTCCCTTTTTCATTACGGATATTGTATTCTCTTTCTAAACGCTTTACAGTACCAGTGAGACACCATTCAATTGCATCTAATAAGGTTGTTTTCCCATAACCATTAGGTCCACTAATTAAAACTACACCTGTTTTATCTGACTGCTCTTCAAAAAATTTAACCTTTTGACTTTTATACCCCCTGAAATTCTCCATATTCACTTCACTTATAAAAAAGCGTGATTTATTCATATAGTTCCTTCCTTTAAATCAAAGTAATATCTATTTCGATATCATAGATAATATTTTATCAATATCTGGCTTAATTTCTTTCTGTTTTAATTCGTTGTATAATTGCTCAGGCAGAATTTCATTTATCGCTTGAATAACCCCATCATACCCCTTCATCATTCCATCAAAACTCACTTTTAATGGAAATGACGGCAAAATCAAAAGCTCCTCTTCAAAATTCGGATTAGAAACATCTATAAATATTTTCCTACAGTAATACTTATCTCTCTCATAATTAATAATTTCATCAATCCCTTGCCTATCTTGCTTGGATTTACTTCCTAATCCCAAAGGACATAATAAAATCAAATTAATATTATACTTTAGGGGTTTATTTCCTAACCATATAATAAAGTCAAACATCTTTTTCTCATACTCTTTAATATCCTGATGAGTAAAGACAGTGTCTTTCTCTATCAAAATATACAATTCAGTTTCAGTTTTATTTAGATAAACATGATCAAAGTTTAATAACCTTATGGCTTTTTCTTCACTTTTTTGAGTCTCTTGGTTATAAACTATCCTATTAGGAATATATTCTTTTTTCTGAAACCCATTTTGTTTTAATAATTCAATCACTTTATGAAGCATCACTTGTCCCCCTTATGCATTCAGAAATAAAGATATTAGGTATTTTTTCAGTGATAAAAGGATTATATGCAGCCAAACATTGCAAACACTGTATATAAAAATAATCCACATCTGGTTCACACGGAGTCATTTCTTCCTCAACATTCATGATATCTAGTTTATAAGGGTATTGTCGAGATGACACAATACCTAGTTCTTCCGCATGACCTACTCCAAGATACCAAACATTAGGTTTAATCTTTACTTGTAATAATCTTTCACTAATTTCTCCTAAATCAGTGAAAGCGATCATACTCTGGCTTAAGTCCCCCATAATAATTCCGTTATCCCGTTCTTCAAAAGGATATGTAAATAACCATATCGAATCATCAATTTTAAACCATTCATCCAAATTAGCATTTTTATTTAGGAATTTCTCATAGTAATACATGATTTTAGAGAGCTTGTTTATCATTTGTCTAATAGCACTCCAATGTTTCAAATATTCCTTATATTCTTCCTCTGTGCTTGATAAATAATCACTTATTTTTCCAGGAACAATAGTATTTAAAAATGCTACTCTTACCTTTGAATCTTTTAGTTTTTCACATAAAAAATATTGAATTCTAGAAATAACATCGAAATATTTCTGTAAATCAACTTCATTGTAAGTAACTTTTGATGGATTAAAGAGGCTCCCCCGCGAAAAACTTCTAATATCCTCTTTTTGTTGTTCAGCTGCATCAAATACCACTCTAATTGTAGATTTTTCATAATACTCTTTTACAACTTTTATATCATTTCTCCGTAAGTAATTTTTGAATATTTCTACAGACAAACTTTCACCTTGTCTTCCAGTCTCAATTACCTTATTAATAGCTATAGCGTATATATCGTCTGGATTCGCATATTTCTTCTTATATGAAGAAAATTTATCCACTAACATTTCTTTCACCTTTAAAGTGGTATCTTTCAAACTGTCACATTTTTTAAAATCACAATGCCGAGCAAATTCTTCTCTTTTAGAAATATCTAATTCTAATTCGCTGACTTCTAAATATATAGAACTTTTTTTCTTTTTCCCCTCTTCTTTCTCTATAGCTTCATTCAAAATCTTTAATGTGTCTTTATTTTCTGGAGACATATCGTAATGAAAAATCTTCGCTTTAAATATAATTTCATCATTTCCTAGTTTTCTATATTTCAGAAAATGCCTATAAAGATAAAGAACTGCCTCCCTATACTCTGATCCACCAGCAGTTTTATTATGATGCTTTATTTGCGCTAACCTAATATGTGATTTACCATCTAATTCATAGTATTTCACATAATCTTCAACTTCTTCAATCTTAAACGTAGCGTTTACAGTACGCTCGCCATCAAACAAATCATCTTTCGAAGCATCTTGAAGAAGGTGAAGTAAGGTTAAATCAAACTGATAAAAATACCCATCTATTGAGGAATAAGCATTTCTTAATTCTTGTCCTTTATTTAAATAATTGATTATATCTTCCACTCTGTACCTCTCCCTATTTATATACAGATTCTCCTCATCCACATTTCAATATTCCCTCATGAATCAAGCATTAACTAAAGTTTTTAAAACCAAAATTTCTATCGATTTGAATAGTATCAAGCTCTAATTGAATAACTATCCTCTGCCTATAATTCCACCACTTAATCATTTTATCGCTTTAAAACGATAAAACAAAAATTGTAAAATCCATCCAAAATATCAGTTTAATTATAAATCTTATTAATAAATTAACCAATATAAAAATATTATCAATGAATGTTCGGTATTTTCCAACATTAAAAACCCAGTTTAAATAAAAAAAGTAAAGACTTGTTTTAAATAACCAATAAAACAAGTCTTTACGGTTTCTCAAATGTATATGTGATATCAATTGTGCCATCTTGATGAATAATAATTTTTTCAATAAGCGTATTAAACACATGAAATAACTCTTGTTTTCGCTTATGCAATTGTTCGAAAGCTTCTTTTATTGTTTTAATATCGATTTGTACTGCGTCATTTTGTTGAATGATAAACAATTCTTGACTTGCTTTCATCACTACTTTTTCTAGGTCATTCCGCTTTTTTTCAAATTCCTCTTTATTAATAAGTCCTTCCAAATATAAATCTAGTAGTGACTGTTTTTTTTGTTCATTCACATTCATAAGCTGTTGTAGTTTTTTTATTTTCTCCTTTTTCCCTTGTTCCACATTATTTTGTAGTTTTAAAGTAACTGACTCTCCCTTTTTTATCAACAATTCGATAATGAACTGGCGAAAGTAACGATACTGAATTGGTACATGGTTTATGCATCCCGATTTTCCCGCTCTACGATATTGTGAACACTTTAAATATTTCCACTCTGTTCGTTCTCCATTTTTCTTTTTCAGATGAGATTGCACAATTATCATATTCGAACCACAAACAGCGCACTTTGCTAATTCACGGAATTCATTCCACGGAGTAATTTTTGTTTTTTGTAAAGTAATATTCTTTTGGTTCGCTTGATCCCACGTTTGTTCATCTACAACTTTCGGATGATGATTTGTGAAAATAAACCATTTTTCTTTCGGGTTTCGAATTTGTTTTTTCTTACCACCAATTTTGACGTTAGTATATTGATTTAAAATAAAAGTTCCTTTATAGATTGGATTTTGAAGAATTCTCTGCACAGATGTCATCTGCCAAACCTTGTTGGTCTTTGATCGCACACCTAGTTTATTCAGTTCATTTGTAATTTTTTTATATCCCCACCCACTGTTATACCACTTGTACATTCTTTGAACCACTTCTGCTTCTTCTTTATTTATTACTAATTTTTGATTAACACGATTGTATCCATAAGGAACCTTACCAATATGTTCTCCTCTTCTCACCTTCACCGCCAATGCAGCTGTGATACTCGAAGATAAAGTTCGACTATATTGCGCTGAAAATAGCGACCATAGCTCAAATGCCATGTCATTTTTCCCTGCCTTGGTTGAGTCGTAACCTTCCTCAACAGAAATAATCCTTACACCATGACCAAGAAACACTTCTCGAATTTCCAATGAATCCTTCAAATCACGCGCTAAACGAGAAATCGATTTAAATACAACTGTATTAATTTTTTTTGCTTTTGCTTTTTGCAAAAGTAATTGAATAGCTGGGCGATCTGTAAATAAAGTCCCACTAATCCCTTCATCTTTGTAAATACATCGTTCATCCCATTTAAATCCATTTCGTTCCAGCCAATTTCGACAAATATCAATTTGGTTTTCCACAGATGAAATTTGTTCATCACGATCAGTTGATACGCGGACATAAACTGCATACGATTCCAAAAATCAATCACCCACTTCTGTAAATATCTAGGCTTTACTAACATACATATGATTCATTTCACCTGCTTACTAGCTAAATTTATCTTTATTTAATCATCCCCCCTTAAATCGCCTTATCCTTATTAGTTTGTACCATTAGACATCAATTAATTCATTCTAATAAATAAGATTCACATAAATGAATTAATTGTTTCATCCTTCATTTTGTCTTCCTATGAAATAAACCATTAATTTGAATTGTACAATCACTAAAGATGTAGCTTTAAATTCATATAAAACAGACAGAATGAAAAATGACAGCAAAGTCTCCTTACTTAAAGGAACCTTGCTGCCATTTTTATTTTATATAGTAAATGAGTTTTTTTGTGATGGACTATCTGCATAAATAATAAGTATACGTTCTTTTGGATTTGAGGGTTGAGCTTTTTTTACAGAATTAAGATATATTAATATACCTGAAAGAACACTTGCTAAAATAACGATTCCAATAACCGAACGGATGGTCAACGTTTTATATTTCTTTAAATTATTGTCAATATTTTGTATAGCTGGTTTCAAAATACTGTCTTTAATTTCTTCACGTTCTTCTTCAGATACTACAGGTACTTTCTCACTTGAAATTTCATACATATTAAGTATGTCTTTTTTCTTTTGAATGACAAATGATTTATTGTACCAATAAGAGATACAAAAATAAAATGCATGGAGTCCTAATGCTACGATTAAAAATAGGATATCGCCTTTCGACATAGTGACTACAGCTGTAAAAACGGCAGTTACTATCGCAATAATTGCTGTATTTATATTCGTCATTATTTTATCAGCACTTTCGTGAGCACCTATTGCATGTTTGTGAGCTAATTCGATTGCCTCTTTTGTATCTTTCAAAAAACTTTTCACTTCATCTGAAATATAGGCATTAAAATAACGATTGGCAGTTGCTTCAATTTTCGTTAATTGAATATCCAAAGCTCTAAGGTCATCTTCACTTTGACAATATAGAGAAATAACATTCCTAACAATTTCCAACTTGTCTTGCACAAATTTTTCTAATTTATAAGTAAAACAATATATATTATGTAATTCTTTTGCATGCTTAAAAACAGATGTAGTTTCATAACTTAATTCAACATTTTTTTGACCACGAATCAGAAACTTTCTTTCAGTAAATTTATTAGCAATATGTAATAAACAAGTAAAAAACAAATTAAAATCAAACAATCTTAGCAATTCCGTATCTTCGATCCTAATATCAAAAACAGTTGGTATTGGATAAAACTCACCTAATCTTGTATATTCTTCTCTTTTCTTTTGAACAGATTTTACATTTTCATATATCTTCTCATCCAAATCCTCAACAGGAGACTTCCCAAATTCTTTTAACGGTAATATTTTCATATAATTATTCCCAAAAATTTTATCAATAGGCAAATAAATATGAATATATTTTCCAAAATCCAATTTCTCAAAAAAAGAAGTACATTTTCTACGAGTAATTTCAAAATGTTTTATAAATGAATCTTTTGATAAAAATACAACCTCATTTTTACCAATATTAAAACCACCCGCTTTATTTAAAGCTATAGTTAACTGTGTTGACTGTTCCTTTTCAAAAAAGTCGAATTCATAAAATTGCCCATTACGAAATATCTGTTCTTCTATACAAAATTTAAAGCTAATACGACTTGCATTTAATTCCGCTCTATAGGATTCATCTGAAAACAATTCTTTAAAATAACCATAACTATCTTGAACCGTAAAGCTAAGATTTTGATAATCCTCTTCCCAATCACTCAAAATATCCCTATCTTTTAACTTTTCCAACAACTCTAAAAAAACATCAAAAAGGTTTCTCATGACCAGCCCCATCACTTTTTAAATTCAAAATTACTCTCTATATTTTTCTCCCTAATTTTTAGAACAATAAATTTGTTTCCATCTTCATCCTCTTCTTCGTCATAAAATACATCCGTTCCTAACAGAATGGATTTAAATCGTAGTTGTATACTCTTATCATCATTATGAAGAAAAGAGATAGCCTCTTTTTCTTTCTCAACTGTAAATTCAAACTGTACATCTTCATTTTTTTTCTTCATTTGTTGTTTAACACGCTCTATAAAATCAAATCTATCTTCTTCTCCTGGTATAAAATCATGTAGCACCTCTTCAAGCATTGAATCAACTTTAATATATTTCCCTTCAGTCATCGAATCACTAACTTTTTTTGCAATAGCAAACATATTAGGTACCTTTTCACTTCTAGCTACTTCCATTACAGCTGTATTAAAAAATGCAGTTGTTTTTTTATCACTATTAACTTCTTTTGCATTTAAGAAGGCTTCTAGGAAGAATTTTGATATGCCATCCATCTTTTGTTGTTTGTCTAAAACATATAAATGTGATTCTTCCGCAAACAATTTTTCATCCAGCTTTATAAAAGCAGATTTATGCAACCTTTCTTTTACATTGGGTAACATATGTTTCCGAACTTTAAAAACCACACGCTCAGGGTCTAATTCGATCCCATCATTTGGATCCATCTTTAATATTCCTAAGTAGTCCTTCCCTGAATCCACGTTAAAATAATGTAAGAAAATTAACGTAGCTGAACTAGTACTACTTGTTCTTTTCATATTGTAGAAAAGTTTAATTGTCATTCGCCTAGTAACTCTAACAAATAATTTATCATCAGATTGATCTTCCGCTAATTCTTTACAATATTTGTATACCTCATCATCTTCATTTTTAAAAACACATGTTTTTAATTGTGCCGTTGTTAAAGCTTTCTTTACATGATTTCCAAAAAATACAATTACATCTTGCATTTCTTCTTGACTTATATCGATTACATTATTTAAAAAGGTAGGCTTCGTTGCCCCTAAATCCATATGGTGCGCAATCACTCTCTTAATCTCAATATTCCCCACTAGTCACTCTCTCCTTATAGACATAAAACTAATTAAATCTTAGCATAACCTTCCATTTAATTGAACAAAAAAGACAGGATATGATATCCTGTCTTCAATTTACTTCTAATGAAAAATTTTGCACTCTCCCGTTAAAACTGCATACATTATCCCATTCGCCCGATATTTCATTTTCGTTTAAAGAATATACTTTAGGATTTAAATAAGCATATAGTAAGCATTCAGCTGCTTCAAAATCGCTCATTTCTCTTCCATATTCCTTCTCTATTCTAGATTTTATCACTTCATCCAATATCACATCACTTTCAATTAACATTCTTACTCTTAACTTTTTTTCATTTTCCATAATGTCATCCTCTTCTTTCTCTGCCATTTTTCTTTTAAAAACATCAAATTCATTTCAAATTATATAGATGATTTTTTATAATGGTGAAAAAAGGTAATTTTATTATATCTATATTTTGCTCAACTAAAAAATCATAAAAATCTAAACCTTCCTATAAAAATAAACAGTTACTTCGAGTCAAATACCTTGTTTTTTAATTCCAAATACTTATAAATATCATTTAGTTTGCCCAAATATTACAAAAAGGATGATTGTTTCCAATCATCCTCATTAAATACTTAAATATTCAGTTCTAATCCTTCTAGAATATACTTCTCCAACTTCTTTAAAAATTTGTATCAACTCATCATATGTACTTTCACAATCGCCAATCTTATTCCACATAGCCGCACCAATTAACACACTTGGATCCTCATCCATATTAAACAGTTTATACGGCAATGTATGTGCTTTACGATATATGTTACCTTCTCCTGCTGGATTAAACGGTAGTGCAAAGTATGGCTCACAATCTGGATTTCCCGCTTTTAAAGACAGCATGTCCCGTTTGGCAGTTTCTGTTTGATCCAGGTTAGGTTTAACAGTTTTAAAACTATAATACTCTTCTCTTCCATCTTGTCTTCTTATGTATAAATCACTTTTCACCGTAATTTCTTCAAAACGTTGATTTTCTAATACTAATATTTCTTTTACTTCTTCATCCCAATTTGGACTTTTTTGATTTTTTCCTTTTCCGCGCTGAGATTTTAAGATTTCTTCAATCTTTTCTATTCTCCATGTATTAATAGTCATAACTGTATCATACTGATTAATAGCTGTAGCACCTGTTCCTTCTGCAATTATTTTCCCTAATTGCTCTAGAATTCCTTGCCCCAAACTTGTTACAAACGAGCGTTCAAATTTAGCACCTTTCCATACTTCAATTGGGACTAAGTAGTAACCAAATGGATTATTTCTTTCAATGTCAGCTTCTGAAAATGGTTCGTCAACTGTTCTTTTCTGTATGAGGCGCTCCATAACTGTAGATAAATGTTCGCGTATTCGCTGCTTTGTCTGTTCATTCATTTTCTTTCTCTCCCTTTACATCCATCAAATACATAATTCCATTATTTCATAAGACAAAATAAAAAAATAGAAAAAAATAAAAAGCCATAGTAAATTTATGGCTTCTTACGCTTCTAATGTCTCTCGAATGGCATTCCCTAAAATCTCCGCCAAGCGGACAGGTACTGCATTTCCAATTTGAGTGTATTGCTTCATAAGTGTACCCGCTACATGATAATCTTCAGGAAATTCTTGAATAGCTAAGTACTCTTCAATGCTCAGTGGACGATTTTCAAATGGATGCCCTAAGTTGGTACTCTTTTGAGCTGGTGACGTTAACAACGTTGGAGATGGCTTATCTATATTTAATCGGCGGAAGAATCCTACCTTTCCTCCTCCACTTGTATAGGCTCCTCCCATAGCATCTTTTACTACTTCTTCTGGAAGGTCACGCCAATTCCCACCACCTGTTGGAATCATCTTCATATATTTTAATCGTTCTGGAGAATATGACTGATAGTGATGTTCCTTTGTTTCAATCTGTTTTAACACTTCTCCTACTGTAACCCATGGCTTTTTCCCATCCGTTCCTTTTTCATTATGTGTAGGTTCAGGAAATACAAATGTTTTCTCTAAGTCTTGGCGAACTCCTATAATAAATACACGTTCACGTTTTTGAGGAACCCCATAATTCGCTGCATTTAATAGAGTAGGTTCTTGAATGTCATACCCCTCAAATTGTTGTAATACATATGCCAATGCACTTCCTGGTTGCTCTTCCTCAGTAAATGGCAAAGCATCTTTCCCTCTCTCACTTAATGGACGATGCTTTAAAGCCGCAGACAATAAACCTCGTACGTTCTCTATCATAAAAGCTTTTGGTCGAATATCACGAACAAGTTTTGCAAATTTCAACATTGCTTGTCCGCGTGGATCTGAAAATGCTTGACGCTTTCCTGCCGTACTAAAGGATTGACATGGGCTGCCGCCAATCATCAAATCGACTTCTCCTTCTTGTAAGTCCGCTTGTTCCAATACTTGCTCTGGTGTATACGTCATAATATCACCCTCTACCACATTCCAATTAGGATGATTTGTCCGCAATGTTTCACAGTATACAGGTTCAAGTTCCACAGAAACTCGCACGTCAAATCCAGCTTTGTGAATCCCCATATCCAGTCCACCCGCACCCGCAAAAAAACTAATACAGTTCATATGTCTTACCTCCGACTCTAAAATCCTAGAGGTAGTATAACACAGAACATAGAATCGGTCCAGTAGTAAAACTTGTAAGGTTACAGACGTAACTACTTAAAGTTCTTAATGAATTTTCTTATTTCAACCTACATAAGAAGTTATTTTATAAGTATCTTCACATTAAGAACGTTATAAAACACATGTTTTATTTATCTCTTCATACCCAAAAGTTCTCTTAACAGTAATTACATAACTCTTATCTTAAAACATATTGACTTCACATCTATATTCCACTCACATTTTCAAGCTCGTACTACCTATTCCATCCCAGCAATCCTTATCTTTCTAGGAACTCCTATCAAACTTTGAAACTACATCCTAATATCTATACACTCAAAACCGAAATACAGATAGCTTGTTAGGCTTGACCAGTTCCCAAAACCGAAAGATCACTTACATAAGTTTCTTTTATTTACAAGTGAAGGACAAGAATCCAGTAATACCATAGGATAAGCCCTCTTTTTCTCTATCCATTCGGTTTTGAGTTATGATTGGCATGGGTTACATAACGACAAACCGAATAAATGGACAACTGACTTCACAATAACTTCTCCCAAAACCGAAATACCGCTTGTCCTAATTTAGTATTTTCATAGTACAAAATGCTAATTGTGTAGATTCCAGAGGGAAAATTGGCATAATTGCTGGTATTTCAAAACTAAAATCCGTTTTCCTTTGTGATTCCCCCTATATTCGACAACCTATTCGACATTTATTTTTCTTGGAATATTTTACCTTCATAAAAATAAGAAAAAAATTTCAAAATCCAACCATGAAATTTTTCTCCACCGCTCTATTTGGAATAAGCATGAACAGTGGCCCTTTCGCTACTACACACAAAATATATTTTTCTTATTTTTACACAGAGAAAATCTCAAAAAAAAAACTCTTTCTCATTTTTAGAAAGAGTTTTTATGATTCAATTAAAGAATTATTTACGGTCATTAACAATTCACCGTCACTTGTAATATATACACATTTAAAAAATTGAAGTAAAAATGCTCTTAATTTTTGCGGATTCACATTTTCTTGTGCAAATTCACTGAGTAGATCGTGCGGAGGAAGATAACTTTTTTCTTTTACAATCTGTTCAATACGATTCATTCTCTTCTTTAATTCATCTTGATTATCCTTTATCGCATTTAGTTCATGCATCTTATTAGAACGATGAGACATTAATATCTTCATAAATTCTAATACTTCTTCTTGAATTATTTCTTGTTCATAATGCAATTTTATTTCTCGATTCAATTCCTCAATTTGCTGATTTAATTCTATTGCTTCAATCTCTAACTTTCGATTCGCGCTTCTCAAATCACTTAGTTCTTTCTTAAATCTTTTTTCTATAGAAAGTTCAACTTGCTCTTTTTTTCCTTGTGTTACTTGTTCTAATACATATGGAAGATATTTCTTTCGGAATTGTTCATGAACCATCTCTGCTTGCAACTTAAAGTTACAGTTCTTGCAATCATATATACGTCTTATTTTCTTTTCTTTTTTATTTCTGGATTTTGTTCTACCTGGTTCTTGATTTTTTGTTGTCATTAATTCTTTGCAATGTTCACAATGCAAAATGTTTCTTAATAAAAAAGGCGTGCTATAATCTTTCGAGTGAATTTTTCTTTCTTTACGTTCCTCAAATAGCCCTATTATATATTCCCAATACTCTTGCGAAAATATAGGATTCATATTAGGCACTTTCCCTATAATCCATTTACTTTTATCATTTAATACTCCCTTATAATAACGATTCATTGTTATCAAACCACAGTAAAATGGATTTGTAATAATATACCGTATCCGTTCTTTTGTCCATTTAATTCTTTCGTCACATTTTTTATTTCTTATCTCATCTGCAATTTGCTGAAACCCAAACCCTAATTCAAATAATCGATATATTTCCTTTACAACTTGTTGTTCCTGTTCTACATCATCAAATTGTTCTATCCGACTCTTTATACCACCGATATTCTCTACTATTACTCGATACTCATATCCATATGACGCTTTACCACCTAGCCATGCACCTCTCTTAGCCTTACTATGAAATGTATCTTTTGTACGCTCTTGAATTAAAGCAGCTTCAATTCTTGTCAATCCATCCTTCACAGTTTGTGGCACGATTTCTCCAACGGTATATAGTTCATGAGAACTACTCACTACTACATGCATATCCAATTCACACATTTGTTTTCGAAATTTATCATGCTCTTCAATGTGTCTTGCAATACGATCATTTTTATACACAACAATACAATCAAACTTTTTATCTGCTGCATCACAAATTAATTTTTGTAAATGAGGTCTCTCTTCAAATGGAACCTTTGTAGCAGAAACTCCTGCATCCACATACTCCTTTTTAATTTCACACCCATATCTTTCTAACAAAACTTCTACAGAATGCTTTTGCATTTCATATCCTTGATCTTTCGTAGAATAACGTGCATAGAAAGCAACTCGTTTTCCTGGTTGTAAAATGTCTTCTAAGCGCATTTCATTATACTGTTTCACTATTTTGATGCACCTCCTGTATCAGCATAAAAGGATGCTTAAACACAATATGGTATTCCCACGAATCCACCTGAATGCAATGGATCATGTCACGATAAAAACGCTTTCGTTCTTCTTTCTCAAGAAGCAAAATATCTTTTGGACACTCTAAATGAGTTATCCATTCTTTTGCTTTCTCTTTAAAATTCTTAATTTCATATAATCGCATCTCCAAATGTTGTAACTTTCTTTTTTCACTCTTTAAAATTTCATTTGCTTCCTTTATTTCTCCTATATGTTGATTGCTTTGGCATTTCGCACAATCATTTCCCTCATGTTCTCGTTGCATCTTTTGACAATTCAACCACTGATCTATTAATTTACCAACTTTTTTCGTCACACCCTTAATAACCATCTCCTGGCTTCCAATAAGTTTTTTAATCTTTCGTACGTTTTGATATGTACTTCTTTCATATAATTCATTAAAATTCCCATCCAATAGACGATGAAAAAAAGTTTTTGCATGTTTCAATATTTCTTCTTCTATATACCCAGCTTCGACACAAACGTCATGTTCTTTACACTCATATATATAGTAATCCTGATAACTTCTCATACGTTTTTTGGCAATAAGTGGCTTTTGACATTCATGACAATAAAGGATATTTTCTAGTAAAAATTGAATTGTTTCCTTACCAGTCTCTCGCTTCACAATCATTTTATCTAATTGTTCATTCGCTATATCCCAATCTGTTTTTTCAACTACTTTAATGTTTTTGTATGCTTTTTTATATTCTTTACTTCCAAAGTTCATCACTCGCAAACCGTGATAAATAGGATTTTTTACGATGTTAACAACTTTAGATTGATCCCAATCTTTAGTCTCTTCTGTTTTATATTTTTCATTTAGATTGTTACACAATTCTTGTATACTTTTACATTCTTTATTTAGTAATACGTTATATATTTCTTTCACTACTTCAATTTCATGTGATACTTGTAAAATATTCACTTGCCCATCAGCATTCGGTTCACCTTTTTCATATCCATAGGGTAAATTCCCTGCATACTTTCCGCTCAAAAACTTTGCAATCTTTGTTTCTTGAATGCGCTGCGCAATCAGTGAACCTTCATTTTCACATATAGAACCGAGAATCGCTTCAATGTATTCACCAACGGGTGAATAATTCATTTGCACTTCACTATCTGATGAAAAATGAACATTAATATCATACTCTTGAAATAGACGATATAACTGCATATGCTCTTGTAACTTACGCGCGAATCTATCTCTTTTATAAACAATAATACTACCCACAACTCCAGCTTCGATTTCTTTCATTAACTTATTCATACCAGGTCGTTGCATCAAAGTTTTTTTTCGAGCAGAAACATCTTTATCTACATATTCTTCATCGATTGTTATACGTTTTTTCATGCTATACTCAAAAGCTTTTATTTGTTGCATCTCAATCGAATTTTCTTGAAGATCAGTCGAACTTCTGTAATAAGCTATTGTCTTTTTCATTTTCAGCATCACCATCCTTTCTACTTACAATATGCACTTGTCCTTCTACTTTAGAAGCATCTTGCATCAACTTTTCATGTAAACACTCTATATATAAAGCAAACCATTTCTCTGCCGCTTTAGGATCATGAACATATTGAATCGAACCCAATGTGACATATCTTACTTCCTTACGCTTTGCCATCTTTCACACACCCTTTATCTAATAAATGAGGAGGAAAATCATATGATACAAAACCTCGGACAAACCATTCGAAATTTACGAAAACAAAAAAATATTACTTTAAACGATTTTGCTGAAAAGCTTGATATTTCGGCAGGTTACTTAAGCAATCTGGAAACAGCCAAAACAGATACTATCTCCTTACAATTACTTGTAAAACTAAATGAAGAACTTGATTTATTTCCTTCACTGAATCAAACTTCTTCTCCTTATCACGAATTACATTTCCGCCTGGATCGTATGTGCCAGTTGCTAAAGTCACTGCATGATACTGATCCAAAGTTAGCTAATTATTTTATCTCTCATATCGAAGAAGGTTTAGAATTATTCAAACAGAAATAACCTCCTTTATGGTTAATATTGTCAAATAAATCACCTTTTATTCATCTAAGTAAATTAATTTTATTAAAATGAATAAAATTAATTCAAAAAAGAGAACCTGTTTATCAGCAGGTTCTCTTTTTCATTTCTATATAAGGAGGTTCATTATGTATTGGAAACAACTTGATATTCCATTTGAAAATCATCCGCATTGCAAAAATATGCTTTATTTAGCGAAACATGTAAATATCCATCCTTTACTCGGCTATCACCTTTTTCTCCACGGCATTCAAACCGAAGAACAGCTATGGTCATTTCTATATCCAGACCCTTCGCAGTTTCATGATCCATTTTTGTTAAATGACATGAAACATGCCGTAGAACGAATTTTAAAATCTATACAACAAAAGGAACTCATTTATGTATTTGGTGACTATGATTGTGATGGAATTACTTCTTCTACAATTTTAAAACAAGCATTAGAGAAGCTTGGTGCACATGTAATGACACGGCTTCCTCTTCGGGAAGAAGGGTACGGATTATCTCCCTATGCTGTTGACTGTCTTCCCGAAAATGTTGCTCTATTAATTACCGTTGACAATGGATCAAGTGCACATTCAGCAATACAACGGGCCAAAGAAAAGGGGATTGACGTGATTGTTACAGATCATCATGAGGTATTGGGAGAACATCCAACTTGTTTAGCATTCATTAATCCAAAAAGAAAAGATAATACCTATCCGTATACAAATTTATGCGGAGCTGGTGTCGCATTAAAGCTAATCCAAGCACTTTTTATGACATTAAAGCAAGACTGGGTGAAAGAAACATGGAATTATATTGAGTACGCAACCATTGGAACCATTGCTGATGTCATGCCACTAACTGGAGAAAATAGAGTTCTCTGTTGGTACGGTCTATACAAAATGCGAAATTGTCCAAATCCACTTATAAAATTGTTTCTGGAACAATTACAACTCAAACATATTGACAGCACTACCATTGGTTTTTTAATCGGACCGATGTTAAATTCCTGCGGGCGTATATCTGATCCTAATATCGGTGGAGCTATCCTCCAAAAAGTAGAACCCACAACAGAGGATATTCAGCTTCTTATGAATTTAAATAACAAACGCAAGCAACTGACAAATGAACAATTTCAAATGGCATCTGAAATCATTCAACAACAATCATTAGAAAAAGATTCATTACTCGTTGTACAAGGAAATTTTCACAAAGGCATTATAGGTATACTAGCTTCCAAAATCTCTAGCCATTATAAAAAACCTACAATTGTACTTACCCAAGACGGAGTGGGCTCTGCAAGAAGTGGAAATGGAAGTAAGTTTTCAATTATACAAGCTATTCAATCTTGCAGTGAACTATTGAAAAAATTCGGAGGACATGCTGCGGCGGCTGGATTATCCATTGTTCCAGAAGAGTCACACATCCAACGGTTTAGGGGACATATACAAGAAGTAGCTAAACAACAAACAAATAGTAAACCTGTCTCATATTTTATGAGCGAGTTGCCAATCTATAACTTTCCTAGTCATTTATTTGATGATTTAATGGCATTGGAGCCATTCGGAAACGGACATCCAAAACCTGCTTTTCGGAGCCAAAACGTCTTCGCTTGTGGTCACTCCTATTTTGGGAAAAATAACGAACATGTTGAGTTCTTTTTCTCAAAAAAGAAGGCTTATGCCTATTCACATGGTCACTTATTTCAAAATTGGAATCGTTATAATCGAATGGACATTTTGTATACACCTCATTCCTATGAAAAACAAGATTTTCTTATCAATGAGATTCAATTGATTCCATAAAAATAACGAAGGTACAATGTTCTTTATCACCAGACATTGTACCTTCGTTATTTCGTTTTCCTCACTTTATACTCGCTAAATAACATTGGTCTCACTAAGGCTCCTATAACGCATTTTCTGCTGAAATCATATCATTCTGTTGCCCGTTTTCTTCTTGTATGATATTGTCCAATATCTTACGAATAACAGGATTATAAATTCGATTGATATGTTTATACCGCTTTTTTGTAACAGGACAAATATAAGAGTCCCCTTCTTTTATAATAAATGATGACGTGTTTTCACCCTGCGGAAATACCTTATTACAAAATACTACATATAACTGTGTTACTGTTTCATTTTCTAATAGAACTTGTTTGTAGGGGAATTTTTGCTTTAATTGATCCTTTAATAACTCATGAAATTCTTCTTCACTTATTTTAGCAATTATTTCGTTTTCCAATTCTTCAGCTGAAGATGTTTTCTCATCCCGTACATAAGGTGTTTTTAATTCCTCGTATAACAAATTATACTCACCTATAATTTGTTCATATGCTTGATTCATCCACCTATTTTGTTCCTTTACTTCCTGCAATTCATCCAACACTTCATTCAGAAAATCATATAAAAATTTTACATCATCGCTACGAATCATACTCTCTTCTGGTAAAGAATTAAACTTTTCCTCCCCATTCAGTGTTCCTACATATGTAGCCACATCTTCTTTGCTTTCCATCAATACTTGTATTTGCTGCTTTATTTGTTCCATATCTTCGACCAAGCCTTGATACTCTTGAAGAATTTGACGTAGCCCTGGACGTTTTTTATCAATAAATTCAAATATATCATCTTGTCGGATCGCCCATCCCTCCTTCCGATTATCTGATGGCACTGCTGGAATTTCTAACTTACGAAGCCAATCTGTAAATGTTTTATAGCTCACTTTTATATAATGTTCTTCCAAAATCTCCATTGCTTCTTGAACACCTATCCATTTTGTCATATCTCACCTCACACCATTTTTTTAGTTACTTTATGAATGTAATAAGAAAGATATAACTATACAAATGTGAAAAGAAGAATTGTAAATAAGACTTCATTCCCTTTAGAACAAAGTCTTATTTACATAATAGATATATTGAAACCTATTTAACTTTTTACATTTCTGTTACGAATTTTCTTTTATTCATTTTGATAAAAGTTATTCATAAATAGTTTGTTTTTCAAATTAACTTTATACACTGTAAAGAATGAAACGTTCGTTTCACAAATAGGGGCGATGTTTATTTGTTACAAAATTTCAGGCAAACAATTCGTGTCTTACGAAAACACAAAGGTATTACAATAAGCCCATGATATACATCCAGAATTAGCGGATTATCTTATTGCACATGTCGAGAAAAGGTTAGAACTATATCAATACCAATCGGGCACCTTATCATCGTGATAAATAACTTGTCTATTTATTATTCATATTTATGAATTAATTTTATAAATATGAATAAAGGTTCCAAAAAAGGGAGAACCTACGTTTATAACAGTTTCTCTTTTCCATATACACTAGGAGGGAAAATAATGGATTCTCTTTCACTTACGGAATGCGTTAAAAAATTAGGAATAAAAGGTTCGGAGGCAATCGTGTCATTTTTAGAGGCCCAAAAACAAAATGGATACATTTTTTATAAAGAAGATTTAAATACACTCTCACAAGACACTCAGTTTGATTTGTACTACTATGAAACAATAGGCTTCATTAAAAACAACTATGCTTTTCCAATTCCGACCGATTTATATTACTCTTTAAAAATTGATAAATGGTCTATTAAATGGCTTACCACCTTTCACCAATTATATTATCCAGAAAATCCGCCCCTACCTTGGGAATGGCAATATTGGAATATTTATGTAGGTAAAAATTTCGTGTGGTTGTATAAATAAATGATATAAACACGCTTATGATTATCTTAATTATTTCATCCCACTATTTTCTAACAATAATAGTTATTTTAATTAGGGCAATCCCAAAAAACTTAAGACCTCCTTTTAACTAGGAGGTCTTTCTTCTGTATACTTTATAAAATACAATTCTAAAGCCTTTAGGAATGCTTCTTCCACATTTAATGTCCCGTATGCTTCGTTTCCAAGTTTGAGTGGAGATGTTTTCTTAGTCATTTGACATCACCTCATCTCCACTATATGCAAGAAAACATTATGGACTACCCTTCTTTATATGTGCTAGTTCTGCATAAACACCCGTAAAGATAGTACTGCATTGCTTAAGTGAAAAAATAGTAAAGAGAAATAAAATTTTCTCTGTTATTGCTCCTTATTTAATAATCCATATACATGTTCGCCCATATACTCTTCTAGTTGAGTACGAAACAGGTCATCCTCCAGCACCTTTCCAAAGAAGCCTTGGTTTTTTTCAAATCCTTCTACCACATAATCCATAAAACGCTTTCGAAATCCTAAAATAAAATCATCATAAGGATTGTTTTGCGCTTGTGTACGCAACGTTTCATCTTCTCTTGCTATATCGACAATTTGTTGGATATTTAATCTCTCGTGTTCACCAAATTCTGTACCATTTTTGGAGTTCAATCTTTCAAGTATTACTGTAAGGGGGTCTTGTGGTGGTTCCTCGTTTGCGCGTCCCCCACTGATAGAAATTGAAACTGTGTAACCCTCGTTATCTTCACCTAAAGAAATATTGCCCTCGTTTTTCTTTTTTATAGAGTAATATTCTAAGACTACTTTGTCCTCTAAATCTATTTTATTACCTGGCTTCAATGCTACTTTCTTTAAGAAATAGCGAAGATATATAAACAATTTATGTAACTCAATATCTTGGAACGGTGTAATTTGTAAAACAAACATGTAAATGCTATTAAATTTTCTTGCTTTACTAATAAAATCTCGTTGTTCCTCTTCTGATAAGTCGAGATATCGTTGAACTGCAGAATCAATATAACTATTAGACAATTCAGTGTCACGTTTGGTTGGCTTTTCTTTATAAATAATCGCTACGAACTTTTCGATTTCTTCTTCTCGAATAATCATATAATTTTCCAATTCCTGTTGGATACTGTATAGCTCGTTTGGATCAATATCGCCTTCTAAAATTGTATCTTCGTAATACGGTTCAAACGACTTTCGAATGTCTTCTGGTTCATTTACAAAATCCAAGATAAACGTATCTTCTTTACCAGGATAAGTACGATTAAGACGTGATAACGTTTGTACTGCTTTTAAACCCGTTAACTTCTTATCAACAAACATTGTATGTAGTTTTGGTTGGTCAAAACCTGTTTGATATTTTTCTGCAACAAGTAGCACTTGATACTCATCGCTATCAAATTTTTTAGGTAATTGTTTTTCAGGAAAACCGTTCATTTCATTCTCAGCATACTCGTCACCACTATCCTTTACTTTTCCTGAAAAAGCAACGAGTGCTTTCATATCTGCATAACCTTTTTTCTTTATATAAGCATCAAATGCTAGTTTATATCGTACTGCATGTAAACGAGAAGCTGTCACGACCATCGCTTTTGCTTGTCCATTTAGTTTTTTTCTCGTAATATTTCGGAAGTGTTCAATCATAATTTCTGTTTTTTGTTCAATATTATGTGGATGTAAACTAACAAAACGAGAAATTGCCTTTGTCGCTTTTGCGCTTTCAAACTCGGGATCTTCTTCTATTTTTTTTGCGATTCGAAAATATGTTTTGTAAGTAACATAGTTTCGAAGTACATCTAAGATAAACCCTTCTTGTATAGCTTGTTTCATACTATAAATATGAAATGGATGTGGTTTACCTTCTGCATCTTCTGTACCAAACATTTTTAACGTGCTGCCTTTTGGCGTAGCTGTAAATGCAAAAAAACTAATGTTTGGTTGTTTACCAACACGAGTAATTTCTGCAATAATTTTTTCTTCTGCATCTGTCTCATTTGCTTCTGCTTCTTCATCTAATTTATGTGCTTCTTCAAGTGTTAAACTTGTAGTGAGTGCCGCCATATTCTTACCACTAGTAGACGAATGAGCTTCATCAATAATGATTGCATAATTTTTATCCTTTAATGTACCAAGTTTATCTATGATATACGGAAACTTTTGAATCGTTGTAATAATAATTTTTGTACCCTTGTTCAAGGATTCAGCTAGTTGTGTTGAATCTTCTTCAATTTTTGCAACCATTCCTGCTTTATGTTCTAGTTGATACACTGCTTTTTGTAATTGTTTATCTAGCACTTTGCGGTCTGTAACTACGATAACTCCATCAAATACAGATTGATTATTGTCATTGTGCAATGTTGCTAGACGATGTGATAACCATGAAATAGAATTTGTTTTCCCACTTCCAGCACTATGCTGAATTAGGTACGATTGACCTGAACCAAATGTTTTCGCATGCGCTAACACTTCTTTTACCGCATCTCGTTGATGATAACGAGGGAAAATCAATGTTTCTTTTATTTTAATATTTCCTTCATCATCTTCCTCTTCATCAACTTTCAAATACACAAACTTATCCAAAATTTCCAGCAAACCATCCCTCGACAATACATCTTCCCACATATAATGTGTCTTAAGCTTTCCTTCAACTGGTGGATTTCCTTTTCCATTGTTGTACCCTTTATTAAAAGGAAGGAAGAACGTTTTTATTCCGTTTAATTTGGTAGTCATATACACTTCGTTTGTATCCATTGCAAAACATGCAATCAAACGTTGTTTAAAACGAAATAGATTGTCTTTTCCACTTCTATCATATATCCATTGATGTTTTGCATCTTGCACATCTTGACCTGTAAATTCATTCTTTAATTCAAATGCTAAAACAGGTAATCCGTTCAGAAATAAAACTAGATCAATTCGCTCTCCTTCCTTATGAATAAGTTCTTCAGTAACGGAGAGACGATTTTTATTGTAAAGTGCAATTAAATCTTGATTTAATGTTGTGGGCGGTCGGAAATAAGCTAAATGTAATTGAACTCCATAATCTTTAATCCCATTTCGGAGCACATCAACCATTCCGCGTCGTTTTAATTCATTATCTAAGCGAAATAAGACTTTTTGTTTGTATTGCCCTTTATAAATTTCTTTTAATTTTTCTAGAGATTTTGCTTGCGTATCTTCAAGAAACAAAAATAACTGAGTTTCATCTAATGCATATTGACGGTTATACTCTTGATTTGTTCCCTCTATATATCCATGTACAGTGGTTAAGTATTCTTTAACCACTGTTTGAAATGCACGTTCTTTTAAAATATCTGGTGTTAATATCACAATCTCACCTCCTGTTCGCTTTCAGTATAACTTCTGACATCAATTTTCCCAGTTACCGCTTCATAAATCAGGGATTGACGATATTTCTCTAATAAGATAATTTGCTCTTTAATCTTCTTAATAACTGAATCTATTTCTGTTGTTTTTAAATCTAAATAATTAACAATTTCTAACTGCTCTTCAAAAGGTGGATAAGTAATATAAGTATTTTTAGCCATCTCAATATTAAAATGTTGTTGGATAGCCCCTCCAGATAAGTTTCTATATTGTTGTTTTGCCACATTTGAATTTAAAAGGTAGCACAAAAAAGCAGAATTTATTTTAGTCGATTTTCTAATAATTATTAAGTCTATACAGTTGGCTCCGTCATACTCCTTAGGCACTACAGAAGTCACTCCAGTATCTCCAGTCCTTATAGAAACCAAATCTCCTTCGTAAATCTTTGATTTACTTAATAATTCATTACTCTCATTACTGATATAAACTAAGTCAGTATTAATAATTTCTCCTTCCTTTACATTAAGAGACCTAAGGCACGGAATACCTCCTTCCCCTTCAATGTAATATTTGGATGGTGTTATTACTATACCAACAGTTATACTATTAGTTATCATTTTATTTTTCTTAATTTCCCAATGACTTGGTATTTGTCCAATCCATTCTAAACCGCTGTCTTTCATTTTTGCGTACGGATTTAATCCACACGTCACTGTTTCCGTAATGAGAGATTGACGATATTGTTGAAGTGTTGCCATTTGTTGTTTTTTATTATTAATAAGGTTTTCAATTGTTTCGTAAATATAGTTTAAGTAATTCGCTATACTTTTTTGTTCTTCATATGGAGGAGATGGAATTAAAATCCTTTTGAATTCATCCCATCTAGTTGACCATAAATCATCTACTATTCCTCTTCCCCACCTATAAAACTCCTCTGAAAACATTTTATTTCTAAACAAGTGATGGTAGTAATCCATGTAAGTATTTTTTGTTTTAGGCTTAATTACTGTACAAATTAAAGAAACTGAACCATCAAATTGTGATACACCACAAGACCCTTTTCTATCTGAACGGCTATTAATAACAAAATCATTTTTCAACACTTTTTTTCTATTGTCATTATTATCTGTTTTTGCTACATTTTCTAATTGTTTTAAAATCCCCATTTTTGTTACGGAAAGTGGTTCAAAGTCTTTATCACTCACTTTTTCACTTCTTTGTTCAAATATTGCCGATACTTTTTTTATTTCCCAATGTTGTGGTATTTCTCCAATCCATTCTACACTACTATCTTTGTGCTGTTTGTATTGTTTATAACTCATTATACAAGCACCTTCTTTAACAGCTCTTGAATATTTTCTTCCAACTGGATGGCACGTTGTTTCAAAACAGAAGAACTTTCAAGTTGCTCATACTTATAAAAATAGCGTGTGAATGGAATTTCATAGCCAATCTTTGTTTTACTTTCATCAATCCATGCATCAGGTACATGTGTTAGCACCTCGCGCCCGAAGTATTCTTGAATATCCTCTTTTAATGAAATATTTTCTGTGTCACGAAGCGTTGGGTCGGCTTCTACTTTTCTTTTAGTATCTTTACATACATCCGCAATTTCATCACGTTCAGATAATCCCATATATATTGCTTTCCATAATCCTGCTTTCACTTCAGGAACATTTTTGAATAACGGTTTTAACCCTTTTAAAAAATCTTCTCGGTTCTTATACAATGTATCAGAAATGTTTTCTTGGAGTATTGCAAGTATTTTCTCTTGCAACATCTTGCCTTCGTCCCACTTCTCCAACTTTTTCATATCTGCTGGCTTCTTGTCTTTCTTACGGCTAAGTTCCGTATATGCTTCTTTATCATATAATTTCGCAAAAGTAGCTTCATTATATAGATTTTCAATACGCTTTGGTGAAATCATAAAGTTAAGTTGTAGAGGTCTTTCTACTGTAATTTTATGATAACCAAAGTCTTCTAAATCGAAAATTTTACAGTATTCGTTTTCTTTAAATTCTCCATACATGCGCGTAATTCCAGCAATTTGAGGTTCCGTAATTTCATTACGTTTATTTCCTAAACTCTTACGCATCTTTTCTGCAAAACTTGTCGCATCTACAAGTTGAATCTTCCCTTTACGAACCGCTCCTTTTACTAAATCATCGTTTTTACGGTTAGATAATATCCAGATGTACGTTGAAATGCCTGTGTTATAGAATAATTGATCTGGTAATGCTACAATACCTTCTAATAAATCCTCTTCAATAATCCAGCGACGAATTTCACTTTCGCCACTTCCAGCATCTCCAGTAAACAAAGGAGAACCATTAAAAATAATCGCCATTCGACTACCTTTTTCATCGCGTTTCATTTTTGAAATCATATGTTGTAGAAACAATAAAGACCCATCGGAAGTTCGAGGAAGACCTGCACCATAACGACCATCTTTTCCTTTTTCTTCATGCTCTTCTTTAATGCCTTCTCCATAGTGCTTCCAATCTACACCAAAAGGTGGATTCATTAAAGCATAGCGAACCTGTAAGTCCTTATGCCCATCTGTATTAGTTAAAGAGTTACCAAATGCAATATGCCCTGCATTTTGTCCTTTAATGAGTAAATCTGCACATGCAATTGCATATGACTTTGGATTAATTTCTTGCCCAAATACTTCAACTTGCGCATTAGGATTTAACTCTTGGATATAACGAGTTGCTTCTGACAACATCCCGCCTGTTCCACAAGCAAAATCCCCGATCTGAACGATTTTACCTTCTTGCATCAATTCAGATTGATCTTCATTTAATACAAGATTCACCATTAATTGAATAACTTCACGCGGTGTATAATGATCACCAGCCTCGGCATTCTCAGAAAAACGACGAATAAATTCTTCGAATATGTAGCCCATTTGTATATTGGATACACGTTGAATACTTAAATCGATACCTGAAAACACTTGAACTACACTATAAAGTAAATTATGTTCGTCCATTTTTTGAATTTGTGTATCAAATCCAAATCGTTCGAAAATCGTTCGAATATCCACAGAAAAACCTTGTATATAGTTACGAAGATTTGCTGCTATATTATCTGGGTCTTTTAAAAGTGTTTGAAAATCAAATTGGCTTGTATTGTTAAAATCATAACCAGTAATTTTATTTAAAATTGCATCATGTTTCACTACTTTTGCTCTCTCTAAAACCTGTTGCTTTGTAGGCTGTAATAAGCAATCAAATCGACGCAATACACAAAGTGGTAAAACAACTTCCTGATACTCTTCTTTTTTGTATGGTCCTCGTAAAATTTCTGCATTTTTCCATATAAAATTAACAAATTCATTATTTTGTATTCGTTCCATTTGGACACCTCTTCTAATAATAGATTTTCTCATAAAACTTTTGAGGTTATCTATTCAAATTCTTTTATACACACACGTTATAATTGTACAGTAACCTCTTTTGCTTTTCATCCTCATTTTACTTGTAAAAAATAAAAACAAATCCTTTAATAAATAAGAAAGAAGCAACTCACAAAGAATTGCTCCTTTCTATTAACATTTTATTTAAATATTCCTACCAATAATTCTCGTCATCACCTTCTATTTCATACAGCCAAAAGTATATCATTAAAATTTCAAACTCTTGTTTTCTCCCCTTAACAAACGATTTCTTCGGCATCCTTTTATAAAGAGTGTCGAGGTTAAACAAGTTGTTTTTCTGTTTTATATCGTATTCATACTCCCTAAAATCACTTCGACTTTTTCGCTTATGCTTTCCCTGCCACATATCTGGATTGGCGTGAAAACGATTAATCCAATCAAAAGCAAATGCCGCCACATTAACCTGATGTTTCAACCATGATTTTTCAATCCATTCGTTTGTTTCTTCTGTAATGAAAATTTTATTATACTCCATAAAAATCTGACTTTGAATTTGATGATGATTCTTAATAAATAAGAACAGCATTTCAGTTTGATCTCGTAAAAACGAATATTTTTTCTTCAAGTGAGCATAACACTCATACGAAATACCCCTAAATTCACTATCCATGTTGCATAAAAGAAACAACTTTTCTTTTTTCAAAAAATGAATGATAGAACGATTCAGTTGTTTATATACTCTTCATAAAGGTCAACCAGCCATTCTTGTACTTCGGGTTCATATTGGTTCAGCTGATTTCTGTACTTTTCCAGTCTTTCATTATTAAGATTTGTTCGTTCTTCCACTTTGGTAATGTCCAAATAATTATTAAAATACTCAAAGACATAACTCACACACTTTTGTAAATTTTCCATTCGTGCATCTTTATCAAATTCGTTTATTTGATTTTCTCGCTTTCGTCGGACAATATACTCCTCTAATGTGAGCACGCTTCTTCTCCCCATCAGTTCTGGTAACTAAACTTTCTATTTAGTATATCAAAATAGTAAGCCATTAATGGCAAATGAACTTCATATATTGTATGTTTAACGTAACCGTCAAAATTGGATATATGTGGTATAATAAATTGAATTCAAATATGAGGGGAGAACATAAAATGCGAAATGCCTATATTATTAATACCAATCTTACCCATAATCCGAATTGTGAACAACAAATGCTTCAACAAGAAAAATGTGCAGCATACTATTCACCTTGGAAACACTACATTAGCCTTATTCGCCCAAATGACTTAGTTTTTTTATATAGCAACGGAAAAGGAATTATCGCAAGGGGAATTGCTACAGGCATAGTAGAAACAGCAGATTATGAAAATAATATTGAAGAAGAACACTACATGGAATTAAGTTCATTTGTACAATTAGATACTCCTATGGAAGCTGCTGTTATTACACGAACTTTACAACAAATTGACCCGAAATTTTCAATCAAATTCAATCAAACTATGATTGCACTACCTGATTTATTTGCATCACATCTATGGCGTGTAATTACAAGAGAGTATATTTCTTCCTCTAGATTACCATCATCTTCTTTATAAAAATGTATACTCTTATTTATCCATTATTACAATCCTTAGAAATATCCATTATTCTTCCTAAGGATTGTAATAATGGATATTTCTAATTCTCTCTCTTCTTAAATCTCTATTTCTTTGCAATCCCTACACATCACATTTGAGATGTGGTTACGAACTGTCTTTTCACTGATAAAAAGTTCACCTGCAATTTCTTTCGTTGTTTTATCTTGAACCAGTAATTCAAATACTTCTCTCTCTCTCTTTGTGAGTAAAGGTTTAGATTGATACGCTTTTTCCTTCAACTGGTATAACCCTCCTTGCTTAAGCCAGAGCTGTGTATGTGTAAGTTGGGTGTTTATTTAGTCAAGATATTGTATGAACGAAATGTGCGGGTGGTGAATGAAAATGGGCTTTATTTCACATGTTATTTTAGACTTTTATACAGTGCGTTCACTCTTTATATCCACTTACTTTTCGGTACGCCATATTTGTTCTAGTAATATGCTGACAACTGTACCTACGAACAAACCATTTCCAAATATATATTGCATAACAGACGGCAATGATTGGAGTGCTCCAGACGGTAAAAACATAACACCGCTGCCAAATAATACTGCAATACCTAAAATTGTTACATTCCTTTCATTAAGCTCCACTTGTTTTATATTATTTAATCCAATTCCAATTAGCTGTACGAATGAAGCCATTAAAACTGCAGATGCAACAGCGGATGGTAACGATGCTAAATAACGAATAACACTCGGAAACATCGACATTATGACTAGTAACATACACGCTAATAAGAACGATCGTATATATTTTTGTTTTGTTAAGCGAATAAATCCTGCCGTTGCTGGTAACGGAACGACACCTACAGTTGAAAATACGGAAGAAATGATGTGCGAAATCCCTCCAACCCACGTACCATCCTTCAACTGTTTCTGTTCAATAGTCGCTTTTTGAATGGTAGCTTGATTAATTGCTATAATAGCTGCTACTGTATTTGAAACTAAAATACATACCATAACGAAACTTGATACTGCCATACCTGTATTCCACTTTGGAAGTCCCCAAGCAAATATTTGTGGAAGTTGCACAAACTGAGTTACTTGAGATGGAATCGTAACTTTCCCTGCCATTAGAAAAAGAATCCATCCACTAATTAATCCTATTAAAACCGCATAACTTTTGACAAAACCTTTTCCAAAATTAGATAGTAAAATAACGAACAAAAATATACTAAACGCGATTATCGCTGTAAATCCACCGATTTGGGAAGCAGTAGCAGTAATCCCTAGCATTCCTTTTAGGAATACACCGCTTAATTGTAAACATAATAAAAGTAAAAACGTCCCTGTCACAAGCGGCGTAAATAAAAATAAAATACGTCCGATAAAACCAGTTACTCCTAATCCTATTAAAATAACACCGGAAATTATCATTCCTAATTCTAAAATTTGCAACGTACTATGTAATTGATCTTGCCCGGCAGTTGCGTATGCAAGTACGGTAAATACTCCAACCCAAGATCCAGCTGGCCCATCCGCAATTGGTAGTCTATGTCCAAGCCACCCTTGTAAAAAAGAAGATATACCAACTACAAAAAATGTACGCTGCATTAAATAAAATATTTCTTCCGTCGTAAGATGAAATAATCCGCCAACGACAATTGGTAATGCGATTGAATTCGCTAATAAAAATATAAACCATTGCAAAATTCCCATAATATGATTTTGGTTATGTTGATTGTCCAAATTGTTCATCCCTTCTAGCTTTCCTATAAAAAATATGTTGTAAGCATAAAAAAGAAAGGTTCTACACTCACAATTAGAACCCTCTTCAAAACATTTAAACGATTCTTTTACACAAGATTATTTAATTCCACCTCATTTAAACTGCCAACAACAACATTTCCTTTATGCACGACTAAACGCTTCTCTGTTTGACGCGCTACCGCTTCCGCAGCGCATGTTGCATTCGTCAAAACAAAACTCGCTTCATCTCCTACATTCGGCCATGTTCGCTTCCCTTCATTGTTTAACGTTTCTTTTCCTCCCGTAATAAAGCGAAGAGCTTTTCCTAAAGACCTTTCATCACTCCATCCGAAACGTTCCGCTAACCGATTTGCCTTTTGCAGCATATCACCTGTTCCAAACGGTGACCAATGATCAGTAATACTATCATTTCCTAACGAAACTTTCACACCTTTTTTATCTAATAACGGAATTGGAATTACTTGTTTCCCAATTGGCACCGTTGAAGTAATATCAATGTTTAAAGCAGCTAGTCTTTCTGCCACTTCTTCAGCTTCTTTATCCGTAACACCACCAAGTCCAAGCGCATGACTAATCGTTACGCGCCCTTGCCATCCCGCTTCTTCTGTTACACTTGCCAATCTTTTCATCGTAAACGTTCCAAGATTGTTCGCATCATGCAGATGAATATCAACGTCCGCATTAAATTCTACCGCGATATCCATAATGGTATGTAATGATTTTTCAATATCATTATCCACTGTAGCTGGATCCACTCCACCAACTAGTTGCGCACCCATACGCATCGCGTCTTTCACGAGTTGCACAGAATTACTGCGCAATAATCCATGTTGCGGAAACGCAACGATTCTACCAGAAACTTGATTTTTATATGTTTTCAATGCCGCTAACGTCGCCTCCAAATTACCAAGCCCAATAATCGGATCAACATTACAATGCGTTCTTATATTCGTCGCACCGTTTCGAAGCAATAACGCTAGCATATTTTCCGCTCTATCTTGAGCTGTTGCTAGTTGCTTTGGCAAAATCTTTTCTTCTTCTTTCAAACGTGTAAAGATACTTTCTGCTGGCATACAAGCTTTCCACTGGCCACTATAATAGGTTTTATCAATATGAATATGCATCTCTTCAAAAGCCGGTAAAATTAATAAGCGATTGGCATCAAGAATGAGTACTCCTTCCTCTTGAACAGCCCCAGCTATAATTTTTTTTATTCGACCATCCTCAATAAGTAAACTACATAATTCTGTTTCTGTTCGGGAAATTATCCCCTCTTCATATGTATATCCCGATTCAAGCATTACATTAGTCAACCAATATACTGCCATCTCTATTTCCCCACCCTTTATTAAAAGTTACCTCTTACCATAATTTTAATATCAACTGAAAATTAAGACAATTAATATGACTGTTCCTAAAAAAAATGTCATACAACCTCATAGTCTTCTCATAAATTTCCATATAGAATAGAAGTATATAGTTTGCTATAAAAAGGAGTTGATCGTAATATGTCAAAAAAATTATATAAATCCGAAACTGATAAAATGTTATTTGGTGTATGTGGTGGTTTAGGAGAATATTTTGATATTAGCTCTACTCTTATTCGCATACTTTGGGTTATTGCTATTTTATGTTTTGGGACTGGTTTTTTAGTTTATTTCATTTGTTTATTACTTATGCCGCGTTCGTACTAGTGACATTATGCATATACTTAATGGAAATATAAAAAATCACCTATAGCATTCTATAGGTGATTTTTTCACGAAGAATATTTCATCGTTAAATGTAATACTGCCACTTCATCTTCTTCATTCTTATAACTATGTTTCTTATTCGCTTCAAATTGAATAGAGTCAAACTCATTTAATTCGTATACATCGCTTTCTACTTGAATCGATACTTTCCCTTTCATTACCGTTACAAGCTCAATAGCACCTTCATGATGCGCTTCTGGTTCATATATACTATTCGATCGTAAACAAGCACGGTGCATTTCCATCCCCGTTTCTTTCGTATAACGGAACATTGTTTCTAAATGCCATGCTTGTCCTACATCTACTGCAAATCCTTCTCCGCAGCGCGCAACCGCTACAGGTTCTCCAACAACCATCAATCTCGATAAAGGAATCGATAATCCTTTCGTTATTTTCCAAATGACGGCTAACGTCGGATTCGTTTCGCCTCTTTCAATCTTTCCTAATGTTAATTTACTAACTCCTGTTTTTTGAGCTAATTCTTCTAAACTTAATTTTTGCTCATTTCGAATTTGCCTTAATAACTGACCTACTTGCTGAATGACTTCTTTCGTTTGCATATCTTCATGTTCTTTCATCTATAAAACCACCTTAAAATATAAAATAGTTTACTTTTATAACATTAAAGTATATTATACTATACATATTGTTCAAATTTCGAAAGGAGTGCTATACTTCATGCGCGCAATTTTATTAGGCCTTTTATCATCAGCCTTTTTTTCCGCAACCTTTATTATTAATCGAGCGATGAATATATCTGGAACGAGCTGGGCTTGGACAGCTTCCTTCCGTTTTTTATTTGCTCTCCCTATTTTATTCCTTATCGTTTTATTTCGCAAAAACTTAAGGGGGTTATGGGAAGAATTAAAGAAACATCCATTGGCTTGGATCGGGTGGGGGTCTGTTGCTGGTATTGGTTTCTATTCTTTATTAAGTTTTGCAGCTGTCTTTTCTCCAGCTTGGCTCGTTGCTGGAACTTGGCAAGTTACGATATTAGCAGGTTTACTACTATCACCACTATTTTTCGTTAAAATAGAAACGAAATCAGGTACAAAACTTGTACGCGGAAAAATTCCACTTCGTAGTTTATATGTCGCCTTATTTATTTTACTTGGTGTAATTTGTATGCAAGCAACTGCTGCAGGTCACATTACAATAACTCAGTTCATTTCAGGTTTTTTACCTGTCGTGTTAGCTGCTTTCTTATATCCGTTCGGTAATCGAAAAATGATGGAACTTGTTGGCGGGCGTCTTGATACATTCCAACGTGTATTAGGCATGGCAATAGGCAGTCTTCCTATAACCATTTTACTTGTTATATACGGATTTTCTACTACCGGTATTCCAACATCAAGCCAAATGCTGCAAGGATTTTTATTAGCATTATGTTCTGGCGTTATAGCGACAATGACATTTTTCTTTGCTACTGACTTAGCAAAAGATAATCTCGCTCTGCTTGGAGCTGTTGAAGCAACACAAGCTGGAACGATGGTCTTTACCGTGCTTGGCGAAATTGTTTTCTTAAATGGTTCATTTCCTGGCGGGCTTTCCCTACTTGGAATGATTATTATTATGTTAGGAATGGTTGCAAATAGCATTTTAAACCGTTCTGTTCCAGTCGTTAAACAGAAAAAAACAGCATAAAAAAGAGTATGGTTCTGTGACAAAGAACCATATTCTTTTTTTATTGTCCCCCTATTTCGCCTTATCAGAATAGTATTTCATTGGCTGTTTATACTAAAACCTATGTTATAATACGGTTCATGCGCAATAATAGGAGGTAAATTATGTTAAAAAAAGCAATCGCTGAATTTATTGGTACATTTGTACTAGTATTATTCGGAACTGGAGTAGCTGTCATTGGCGGCGGAATTGAAGGAATTGGAACATTAGGAATCGCTATGGCTTTCGGTCTATCTATTGTGGCTATGGCATATAGTATCGGAACAATTTCTGGATGTCACATTAACCCAGCAGTATCAGTAGCTATGTTCATCAATAAAAGAATGAACGCTATGGAACTTTGTTATTATGTATTAGCTCAAATTTTAGGTGGTTTATTAGGAACTGCAACATTGGTAACAATTTTACAATCCGCTAAAACACCTTTAGATAATTTAGGACAAAATGGTTTTGGAACTCTTGGTTTATCTGGAGCATTTCTAGTTGAATTTATTTTAACTTTCGTATTCATTTTAGTAATCGTCGCTGTAACAGGTAAAAAAGGAAGTTCTTCTCTAGCAGGATTAGTAATTGGTTTCACATTAGTTTTAGTCCACTTATTAGGTATTCCGTTAACTGGAACTTCTGTTAACCCAGCTCGTAGTATCGCACCAGCTTTATTCGTTGGCGGAGAAGCACTTTCTCAACTATGGGTATTCATCGTTGCACCAATTCTTGGCGGTATCGTAGCAGCTATCGTAGGCAAATTCATTTTAAATACTGAAAAATAGAATTTTCAATATTTCTAAATAAAAAAAGCGAGCCCTCATTATGAGGATGCTCGCTTTTTTACTCTTTCATTTTAGACTTTAAATTTGTAACTAATTGATCTACCGTTACATTTGCAAGTACATTTTCCATCGCTTCTTGCGCTTGCATTAAAATAATTTCTAATACTGATTGAATATTAGCTCCTACTGGACATTCAATGTTGGGATTTTCATGGAAGGAAAATAGCTGTCCTTCTTCTACAACTTCCACTGCTTTATATACATCAAGTAATGTAATTTCTTCTAAATCACGAGCAAGTGTCGTACCACCTTTACCAGCTTGTACATCAACAAGTCCTGCTCTCTTCAACATTCCTGTAATGCGACGAATCACAACTGGATTTGTATTCACACTACCGGCAATCCATTCAGAGGTACAGCGAGAGTTTCGATCTATCGCAAGTAATGTCAGCATATGAACACCTACTGTAAAACGACTACTAATTCCCATCTGCACACCCTCCTTTTTATTCATTCTATTAAAAGACGACTCTTATTATTATATACTATTTTTAATTTATACATAAAGAAAAAGCATGATTTCAATAGGAAATCATGCTTTTCTCTCATTATTGACGCTTTATAAATTTCGCTAAGTCTTTAAATTTCACTTTGTCTGAGTAATTCATTACGCCGTTTACGTAAATGCGGCTTGTAACAGCACTTAATATACCGATTGTCGCTAAAAGCCCCGCCAATGTTATCATAATTTCTAACATACCAGTTTCGCCAGCTACAAAGCGTGAGAATGTAACCATCGGGGTAAAGAATGGAACATAAGAACTTATAACAACGATAGTACTATTTGGGTCACCTAATGATTTAAGACTTATAAAGAATGCTGCAATTATTAAAATTGAAATCGGTAGCATTACACCTTGCAAATCCTCAGTCTTAGAAACAACCGCACCAGCAGCTGCATACATCATCGCATACAGGAAATATCCTGTAACAAAATAAATTAAGAACATACCGATTATTTTTGCATCTAACTTTGTAACATCAATTACGCCAAATAATGAACCATTTTCTAAATCTATCCACCCTAGTAAATAAGGAACTAAATAACCACATGCTAATATGATAAGTTGCAATAACGCCGTTGAAACAACCGCTAAAATTTTTGCATACATCATCGTAAGAGGTTTTACTTTCGGAATCATAACTTCCATAACACGAGAAGCTTTTTCAGAAGCAATATTCATCGCAATTGTGCTTCCGAACGCAACAATAAACATATATAAAGCGAATATGAAGAAATATGCGATTCCGGCAGAGGCAGAACGATCTTTTATTGCTTCTTGTTTCACGGAAATGTCCGTTTGTAATTGTTGTGCAATTTCTGGTGAAACATTATGCTTAGCAACAGTTACCGCCATATATTGTCCCTTTAAATAACTACCTATAATTGTAGAAGTTGTTTCACTAGCGAACCCATTAAACATATACGTAATTTCTGGAACTCCATTCTTTTCAGTTACACGAAACAAGCCGTCTAACTCGCCTTCTTCTACTTGTTTATGTAGTTTATTGAAATCTTCTTTTGAACCAATTGTTAATTTAGCTGATGGTAATAACTTAGTTAACTCTTCTTTTTGGATTTTATATGTAGAACTCTCTGACACAACTGCAATTTTATCTTTATCCTTATTTTTATCATTATTTGAAGTAAGATGATTGAACGCAAAAATTCCAAAAACAATTAAAAATAAAATTGCGCTCATAATTAATGATTTTTTAGATAAAAATGCTTCTCTAAAATAAAATGAAAATACGTGAGAAAATTTACGCATCGTTATTTCGCCCTCTCTACAAAGATTTCGTTTAACGTCGGCTCTAACATTTTAAATTGTCGTAAGGTAACACCTTGTTCTTGTAATTGTTGTAAAATGTTTAGAGCTTCTGCATCATCTTGTACTCGCACATAAAGAAGGCCTTGTTGTTTTTCATACGATACATGTATAGCTTCTAATCCCTTCTCATTCACTTCTGTATCTTCAATCGTTAAATTACGAAAACCATATTGTTTTTTAATATCACTTAATTGGCCTTTTACGACTGCTTCGCCTTTTTTCAAAATACATACATGTTGGCAAAAAGCCTCTACTTGTTCCATACGATGACTAGATAAAATAATTGTCTTTCCGCTCTGTACTTGTTCTTCAATAATGCTAGCTAACATTCCAGCATTCACTGGATCCAGTCCGCTAAATGGCTCATCTAAAATGAGAAGTTCTGGATTATGAAGAAGAGCAGCAATTAATTGAATTTTTTGCTGGTTCCCTTTTGAAAGCTCTCCTGCTGTTTTAAATTTATATTCTGGTATTGCTAATCGATCTAACCAGTGATCAATAGCAAGATCTACTTCTTTTTTCGTCATTCCTTCTAATCTACCAAAATATCGCAACTGGTCTATTACTCTACTTTTAGTATATAAACCTCTTTCTTCTGGTAAGTATCCTATCGTTACCCCACTAGTCCCAAATGGTTTTCCATCCCATGTAATAGAGCCTTCATTAGGCGTTAATAGTCCGAGAAGCATTTTGATTGTCGTTGTTTTTCCTGCACCGTTTCGTCCAAGTAATCCTAACACTTCACCTTTTGGTAATGAAATTTGCAAGCTGTTAACAGCTTTTGATTCCCCAAATTGTTTCGTTAAGTTTTGAATTTGTAAACTCAAAGTATAAAGCCTCCCCTTTAGTATCATTCATACTCTCTTTCAAAGACTATGTTTATTCAGGATAAAATATAGCACTACACTCCATCCTCTTATTATGTAGCATCTCTCTAATCCATCATTTGTTTCATTTAGTTAAAATTGTAAATAAAATCACGTGATTTGTCAATTATAATTGTCATTCCGACAATTATAATTGACAAAATAATTCCCATCATTTTTTCTCATCTTTCTAATATAGGACATACTACTATATATATAAAAGACAATATGCAAATGTTCATACAAAAAATATTATTTTTCGATATATAATATTAACTGGTTTTCTAACATCAAGGAGGGTACATATGAAGATGAAGAGGAGCATTACCACTTTATTATCTGTAGCGGTTCTATCTACATCGCTTGTAGCATGTTCAGGAACACAAGAGAAAACAGTGGCGAAAGAAGAGAAAGTAAAATTAACAGACCAGCAATTAATGGCTGATTTATGGTATCAAACAGCCGGTGAAACGAAAGCACTGTACTACCAAGGATACAATATCGGTCAATTGAAACTTGATGCAGCTCTTGCAAAAGGAACCGAGAAAAAACCCGCTATCGTACTTGATTTAGATGAAACTGTTTTAGATAACAGTCCTCATCAAGCAATGAGCGTAAAAACAGGAAAAGGCTATCCGTATAAATGGGATGATTGGATTAATAAGGCTGAAGCTGAGGCCCTTCCAGGTGCAATTGATTTCTTAAAATATACAGAGTCTAAAGGTGTAGATATTTACTACATCTCAAATCGTAAAACAAACCAACTAGATGCAACAATTAAAAATCTTGAGCGTGTAGGCGCTCCTCAAGCAACAAAAGAACATATATTACTACAAGACCCGAAAGAAAAAGGAAAAGAAAAACGACGTGAACTCGTTTCTCAAACACATGATATCGTCTTATTCTTCGGTGATAACTTATCTGACTTCACTGGTTTTGATGGAAAGTCTGTAAAAGATCGCAATCAAGCAGTAGCAGATTCAAAAGCACAATTTGGTGAGAAATTTATTATTTTCCCTAATCCGATGTATGGTGATTGGGAAGGCGCTTTATATGATTATGATTTCAAAAAATCAGATGCAGAAAAAAATAAAATCCGCCATGACAACTTAAAATCATTTGATGCAAAATAAAAGAGGATGGCATGTGCCCTCCTCTTTTATTGCATATTTCTCGTTAAAGGTAAAATAAACACTTCTACACGTCTATTTTTCGCTTTTCCTTCTTGCGTATCATTTGGAGCAATTGACCGGTATTCTCCGTAACCAACTGCACTAAATTTTCCTGGTTGTAATTCTTTATTTTGCAGTAATACTTGCATAAAATTAACTGCCCGCTGCGTACTTAATTCCCAGTTCGATGCAAATTGCGCATTTGCAATAGGAACATTATCTGTATGTCCAGATACTGTGATTTCACGAGGTGATGCTGAAACAAGTAAATTAGACATTTCTTTCGCAATACTTAACGATTCTAATTTTACGTCCGCTTTCCCAGAATCAAATAGTACATTTTCTAATATCGTTACCTTCAATCCCTTTTCTGTTAAATCAGTTTTAAAAGAAGAAGATAATCGATTTTCCTCAATATACTTATCAATACCTTTTTGTACCGCTTTTAATTCGTTCATTTCTTGTTGCTTTACTTCAGCTTCAGCATTCTTTTTAATCTTCTCAGACTCTAAACTACTTGCTGATAATTCCTTTTCATCATTTGGCTTCTGATCACTTAAAAATTCTTTGTTACCTGTTCCACCAGCTAATTCACTTCGAAAAGCAACAGCCATCTGTTTAAACTTAGCAGCATCTATACTGCTCATTGCGAATAAAACGATGAACAATGCAAACAACAACGTTAACATATCAGAATAAGGGATTAGCCAAGTTTCATCGATATGTTCTTCGTGTTTTTTCTTTTTACTTCTTCTATTTTTTTTACTCCGCATTTTTTTCTGCCCCTTTTTCAAGCTTTTTGCGCTCAGTTGCAGAAAGTGCACCTAAAATGCGGTTCTTCATAATAAACGGATATGTACCTTCTTGTAACATTAATAGACAATCAATAATTAAACGTTTTTTCTCTAATTCAGCTGCAGATTTTTGCTTTAATTTATTTGCAAATGGATGCCATAGTATATAACCTGAGAAAATACCAAAAATCGTTGCAATAAATGCACCCGAAATAGCGTGACCTAACTTTTCAATATCAGTTAAATTACCAAGTGCAGCTACAAGACCAATAACAGCACCTAAAACCCCTAATGTTGGTGCATATGTACCAGCTTGAGAAAAAATTGCTGCCCCCTTTGCATGCCTTTCTTCAATTGCTTCTAATTCAGCTTCTAAAATCTGTTCTAAATCTTCTGCAGATACGCCATCAATCACAAACTTCATACCACGCAAAAGAAATTCATCTTGAATTTTGTCTAATTGCTGCTCTAAAGACAAAATACCGTATTTTCTACTTTCAGATGTCCAATGAACAAACAATTCTAGCAACTGTTCATAACTTAAATCTTTTTTATTAGAACCAAAAAGAACTTTAAATAATTTTGGAATCTTTTTTAATTGATCCATCGGAAATGCGATACATACTGCAGCAAATGTACCAACAAAAATAATTAATGCTGCGGCAGGATTAACTAAGGCCATTACGTCAGCGCCCTTGACGACCATCCCTACAACTACCGCCACTACTCCTAAAATGATTCCAATAAGTGTTGCAAAATCCATTCCCATTCACTCCTAGTCTATACAAGAAGTTCTTTATTCTCGATAATCGCTACATCTTCTTATGTATATATATTACATAAAAAATGAATTTCATGAAAGACAAGAAATGAATTATATAAAAAAATACTACAATTTCACACATTTTCTGACATTTTCTTTGCATTTCTATTACGTTACGACTCTTATATTTCTTTTTCATTAAACTAGACTTATAATAAGAAACGATACACATTTTATTAAGAAAGGACTGTGATTACAAGGCATCATGAAAAAGATAATTATTATTTCTGCCACTACTATTGTAATCGGTATCACTTCTTTCGCTTACTTTAGTTCTAAATCACCACTACAAAATAATGCGAAAGCTGTCGAAAGTCAACAGCATAGTAACCACCAAAAAGAAGAGATTCCTGCTTTTCCAAAAGCTGATGATAATGCAAAGAAGCTAGACAATGATTTTTCCGTTGTAACAAATCCAGAGTCTAATCTTGTATTAGTTAATAAACATCGAAAACTACCAGACGGATACACACCTGAAGACTTAACGAGACCAAACGTACCATTTACTAGTCCAAAAGATAAAGAAAAAACATTGCTGCGCAAAGATGCTGCAGATGCGCTTGAAAGTATGTTTGAAGCGGCAAAGAAAGAAGGACTTGAACTTACAGCTGTATCTGGTTATCGTTCATACAAACGCCAAAAATCATTACATGATACATACGTTAGACGCCAAGGAAAAGCTGAGGCGGATTCAGTAAGTGCCATTCCCGGTACGAGTGAACATCAAACTGGTTTAGCAATGGATATTAGTTCAAAATCTGCTAAATTCCAATTAGAGCCTATTTTTGGAGAGACAAACGAAGGTAAATGGATTGCAAAACATGCTCATGAATTTGGCTTTGTCATTCGTTATTTAGAAGATAAAACAGAAACAACAGAATACTCATATGAACCGTGGCATTTGCGCTACGTTGGAAATCCATACGCTACATACATATATAAACATCATTTAACATTAGAAGAGGCGCTGGAAGACAAAAAATAAGAGAGCAATTTGCTCTCTTATTTTTCTTTCATTCTATCATTGTATTAATTTTTCCTTCCACTCTTCAGGCCACGGTTCGCCTCTTCCCGTTTTTTTCGACGCTTGGACCATCATTCCACGACCAACTAAACAAACCTCTCCTTCTGCATTCTTCACCATATAATGCAAATCTAATGAAGAATTTCCAACTGATCCCGCTTTTACATACACCTTCAACTGTTCATCAAAATATATTTGTTTAATAAAATTACATTGTAAATCCGCAACAACAATCATCGTTTCTGAAGATTCATGCGTCCATTCTTGCATAAATCCAAGTTCTTTAAACAATGCGATACGCGCTTCTTCAAAATAGGTGAAGGCAACGACATTATTTACATGTCCAAACATATCTACTTCACCAAAACGAACCTTTACAGGATTGTAAAACGAAAAACCACTTTCCCATTGCTCAAAGTCTTCAATATAAGAAATCCTCTTCATTGTTCCCTCTCCTTTTCACTTTGAAATAAACAGAATAAACAGAAAAATATAGTTATAAATATTGCCCCTTCGAAATGAAGAGGCAATATTTTTTAATAGTTATTGTCGCTACCAAAGAAATCTTTGAACGATTGAATTGTTGTATCACGGTTTAACGCCGCAATTGAAGTTGTTAATGGAATACCCTTTGGACATGATTGCACACAGTTTTGAGAGTTACCACAGTTTGCAAGTCCTCCATCACCCATAATTGCACGTAAGCGATCTGCTTTATGCATTTCACCCGTTGGATGTGAGTTAAATAAACGAGCTTGTGATAACGGTGCTGGTCCAATAAAGTCCGATTTACTATTTACGTTTGGACATGATTCTAAGCAAACACCACATGTCATACATTTTGAAAGCTCATAAGCCCATTGACGTTTCTTCTCTGGCATTCTTGGTCCTGGTCCTAAGTCATACGTACCATCAATTGGAATCCAAGCTTTAACACGTTTTAGAGCATTAAACATGCGACTACGGTCAACTTGTAAGTCACGAACAACCGGGAATGTCTTCATCGGTTTTAAGCGAATTGGTTGTTCTAATTGATCGATAAGCGCTGTACATGATTGACGTGGTTTTCCATTAATCACCATCGAACATGCACCACATACTTCCTCTAAACAGTTCATATCCCATGCAATCGGAGTTGTTTTGTTTCCTTTTGAATCAACAGGATTACGACGAATTTCCATAAGCGCCGAAATAATATTCATATTCGGACGATACGGAATTTCAAACTCTTGGTCAAACGCTTGCGCATCTGGTCCGTCTTGTCTCGTAATGATGAGGCGGATTGTTTTCTCAGACATGTTGTTTATCCCCCTTCTCTTCACTCTTAGCAGCTACATCGTGTTTTGAAGAATAATCACGTTTACGTGGTTTAATTAATGAAATATCCACGTCTTCGTAATGGAATGCCGGTGCATTTCCTTCTCCTTCAAATTTCGCCATCGTAGTTTTTAAGAAGTTTGCATCATCACGATTTGGGAATTCAGGTTTGTAATGCGCCCCACGACTCTCATTACGGTTATATGCGCCAATTGTAATAACACGTGCTAATTCAAACATATTTGCAAGTTGGCGTGTAAATGAAGCACCTTGGTTGCTCCATCTCGCTGTATCGTTAATGTTAATACGTTTGTAGCGAGCCATTAACTCTTCAATTTTTGCATCTGTTTCTAATAATTTTTTATTTTCACGAACTACTGTAACGTTATCTGTCATCCATTCTCCAAGCTCTTTATGAAGAACATACGCATTTTCGTTACCATCGAGCGTTAAAATATTGTTAAATTTCTCTGTTTCGATTAATTCATTTTGTTCATACACAGTAGATGAAACAGCATCTGATGATTTAGAAAGACCTTTCATATATTCAATTGCATTTGGTCCTGCTACCATACCACCGTAAATTGCTGATAATAGTGAGTTCGCGCCAAGACGGTTACCACCGTGCATAGAATAATCACACTCACCTGCTGCAAATAAACCTGGAATGCTTGTCATCTGCTTATAATCAACCCATAGCCCGCCCATTGAATAGTGAACAGCTGGGAAGATTTTCATTGGTAGTTTACGAGGATCGTCACCTGTAAATTTCTCATAGATTTCAATAATTCCACCAAGTTTAATATCTAGTTCTTTCGGATCTTTATGAGAAAGATCTAAGTACACCATGTTTTCACCGTTAATACCTAGTTTTTGCTCTACGCAAACATCAAAGATTTCACGCGTTGCGATATCACGAGGTACAAGGTTTCCGTAAGCCGGATATTTTTCTTCTAAGAAGTACCATGGTTTACCATCTTTATATGTCCAAACACGTCCACCTTCACCACGTGCAGATTCACTCATCAGACGTAATTTATCGTCTCCAGGAATTGCCGTTGGGTGAATTTGAATGAACTCACCGTTTGCATAATATGCGCCTTGTTGATATACAGCAGAAGCTGCTGTACCTGTATTAATAATAGAGTTAGTTGATTTTCCGAAAATGATACCAGGGCCCCCTGTTGCCATAATCACGGCATCAGCTCGGAAACTTCTAATCTCCATAGTTTGTAAGTCTTGTGCAACGATTCCTCGGCACACACCTTCATCATCAATAACAGCTCGTAAGAAATCCCAACCTTCATATTTCGTTACAAGTCCTGCTACTTCGTGACGACGTACTTGCTCATCTAATGCGTATAGTAATTGCTGTCCAGTTGTTGCACCAGCAAATGCTGTACGGTGATGTTGAGTTCCACCAAAACGACGGAAATCAAGAAGTCCTTCTTCCGTACGGTTGAACATAACACCCATACGGTCCATTAAATGAATGATACCAGGTGCTGCTTCACACATTGCTTTAACTGGTGGTTGGTTCGCTAAGAAGTCCCCACCATAAATTGTATCGTCAAAGTGGATCCATGGAGAATCCCCTTCACCTTTCGTATTTACGGCACCGTTAATTCCACCTTGGGCACATACAGAATGCGAACGTTTTACTGGTACTAAAGAGAACAGTTCAACATTTACTCCTGCTTCCGCCGCTTTAATCGTTGCCATTAAGCCAGCCAAGCCACCGCCGACTACTATAAGTTTCCCTTTCATGCTCTCCCACTCCTTACTGGTTTGCTAGCTGTGGATCGATGAACGCTAATAATGCACTCACACCTACATAAGATAGACCTAAGAAAATAGCTAATGTTACATAAGTAGAGATTCTTTGTGAACGTGGAGATACTGTAATTCCCCAGCTGATGCAGAATGTCCATAGACCATTTGCAAAGTGGAAAATTGTTGAAACAACACCAACTAAGTAGAATGCAAACATAGCTGGATTGTTTAAAATATCTGCCATCATGTCATAGTTTACCTCTTTACCTAACGCTGCTTGAATACGAGTTTCCCAGACGTGCCAAGAAATGAAAATCAGTGTAACGATACCTGAAATTCTTTGGAAGACGAACATCCAGTTACGGAAATAACCGTAAGAAACCGCATTGTTCTTAGCTGTAAATGCAATATATAAGCCATATATAGCATGGTACAGTATTGGTAAAAAGATAATGAAAATTTCTAGCGCATACCGGAATGGAAGGAGCTCCATAAAGCCTGCAGCTTTGTTAAAAGCCTCTGCTCCTCGTGTTGCAAAGTTGTTTACAATTAAATGTTGCGTCAAAAAGACACCAACCGGGATGACCCCCATTAATGAGTGCCACTTACGAAACGTATACTCGCGGCCTTTCATGTCCCCATTACCCCCCTTGAATGATTGACTGCTGTTTTCAGATTAGTTTATGGCAATAATGTTTTTTCACTATTGGCATAAGAAAAACTGAAAAAATTATTCGAAATATTTCAGCATAATTTGATACCAAGTTCATTTTACTCCTATTTTTGTCGAAGCGTCAAGAAAACGTATACATAATTTGCATATAATTTGCCAATTCTTTTTTTCTTCTTATATATTCAGATTTTCCCAAAGAAAAATCTGTTTTTATAAATGAGAAATGTTATATAATAATCCCTATAGAAAGAGGGGAATATTGTGAGTAAAAATACAATCGATACAACATCTTTAGAAGATGTTTCATTGAACGCCTTCGCTTACGAATTGCTACGTGAAGAATTACTACCTGATTTAATCGGTAACGATCTAGATGGTATTTTATACTGGTCCGGTAGAAACCTTGCAAGAAAATATCCACTAGACACAATTGAAGAAGTCATTCAGTTCTTTGAAAAAGCTGGCTGGGGCACTTTAAGCATTATTGAACATAAGCGTCGTGAAATGCAGTTCCAACTTAAAGGCACACTCATCGCTGAACGTCAAAAACAAAAAAGACATTCTTCTTATCAATTAGAAGCTGGCTTCATCGCTGAACAAATTCAAAAGCAACGAAACGTCGTTGCAGAGTCCTACGAAGAAAAGAAAAAACGTTCAGACTCTATTACATTTCTTGTAAAATGGGATATAAAAGATCTCATTGAAGTGTAGCATTACCCACAGTCAACTAGACATATCAGTTTAGTTGACTTTTTGCATTTTCATTCATTTGAATTTATTTTAAATCTTCAGAAATTATACCAAAAAATAGAAGACGTTGTAAACTACAACGCCTTCTTATCCGCTAAATAACTATAAATTGTCTCTGCGACATTTTTCGGCATACCTGCTTCGACAAATTCCTCTATAGAAGCTTCTTTCATCTTCTTTAATGAACCAAAATGTTTTAACAATACCTTTTTCCGTTTATCACCGATTCCAGGGATATCATCCAGTGCTGATTGAATGACAGATTTCCCGTGTAATTGACGATGAAATGTAATCGCAAATCGATGTACTTCATCTTGAACACGCTGCAATAAATAAAATTCTTGGCTATTTCTCTCAAGCATCACAGGTTCAGGTGGATCTCCAATAATTAAATGAGATGTTTTATGTTTGTCATCTTTTACAAGACCTGCCATCGGAATATATAAACCGAGCTCATTTTCTAAAACATCACTTGCAGCCGCCAGATGGCCTTTTCCGCCATCAATAATGATTAAATCGGGTAAAGGTAAACCCTCTTTCAGCGCCCTTGTATAACGGCGTCTCACAACTTCTCTCATAGACTCATAATCATCTGGTCCTTGAACTGTTTTAATTTTATATTTCCTGTATTCTTTCTTAGCTGGTTTCCCATCAATAAAAGCAATCATTGCCGAAACGGGATTTGTCCCTTGAATATTTGAGTTATCAAACGCTTCAATACGATAAGGCGTTTCAATTCCGAGCTGCTTCCCTAAATTCTCTACAGCTTTAATCGTTCGCTCTTCATCACGTTCAATTAAATAGAATTTCTCTTCCAAGGCAATCTTCGCATTTTTATTTGCCAGTTCTACAAGATCTTTTTTCTTACCGCGTTTCGGCTGTGTCGCTTCCACTTCTAAAAAGCGTTCTACTAATTCTGAGTCTATACTTCCTGGAACGACAATTTCCTTCGGCTTAAAATGACTGCTGTTTTCATAAAATTGACCGATAAACGTTAAGAACCCCTCTTCTGGTTCATCGTAGATTGGAAACATAGAAACATCACGTTCGATTAGCTTTCCTTTTCGAACGAAGAAAACTTGAACACACATCCACCCTTTATCAACTGCATAGCCAAACACATCACGGTCCACTAAATCACTCATAATCATCTTTTGTTTTTCCATAATCGCATCGATATGAGCGATTTGATCACGTAACTCTTTTGCACGTTCAAACTCTAGTTTCTCTGAAGCTTCATACATTTTTGTTTCTAATTCCGAACGAACTTCTTTATGTCCACCATTTAAAAACTTAATAATTTCATCTACAATTTCTTTATTTTGTTCTTCCGTAACTTCTTTCACACAAGGTGCTAAACATTGACCCATATGATAATATAAACAAACTTTATCGGGCATATTTGAGCACTTACGAAGCGGGTACATACGATCTAGCAGTTTTTTCGTTTCATGAGCTGATTGTGCATTCGGATAAGGACCAAAATACTTTCCCTTATCCTTTTTTACATTTCGCGTAATAAGTAATCGCGGTTGTTTCTCAGCTGTAATTTTAATAAAAGGATATGTTTTATCATCTTTTAATTGAATATTATATTTTGGGTCATGTTTTTTTATTAAGTTTAACTCCAAAATGAGCGCCTCTAGATTTGAGGAGGTTACAATATATTCAAAATCTACAATTTCTCCTACTAGCCGAAGTGTTTTTCCATCATGCGAACCAGTAAAGTACGAGCGCACACGATTTTTAAGCACTTTTGCCTTTCCGACATATATAACCGTTCCTTGCTTATCTTTCATTAAATAACAACCAGGTTGATCTGGTAAAATAGCCAACTTCTCTTTTAAATGTTCGTGCACTCGTTACCCTCCATTTCTACATGCTTAGCATTTTTATTTTCACATGAAAACATACTATGCCAAAATACCCAACATACGTTCTTTCATTGTAACGGAAAGGTGTAAAAAAGGAAAATAAAAAAGGCTACCAAATGGTAGCCTTTTTTATTTTAGAAGTGTTTAGAAACTAATTCTACTAACGCTTCTTTCGGTTTGTAACCTAACGCTTGATCAACTACTTTACCGTCTTTTAATACGAAAAGAGCTGGAATGCTCATTACTTCGAATTGACGAGCAGTTTCTTGGTTTTCATCCACGTCTACTTTTACTACTTTTACTTTTTCGCCTAGTTCTGCATCAATTTCCTCTAATACAGGAGCGATCATTTTACAAGGTCCACACCAAGGTGCCCAGAAATCTAATAATACAACACCTTCGCTAGTTTCTGCTGCGAAGCTTTGGTCATTTGCGTTTACAATTGCCATTTTATTTCCTCCTTCAAGTATATTCTACCAAGAGTATATCATTAACTTATATACGTGGCGAATAATATGTATCGTTATGTATTGTAACAAAAAAGTGTTCCTTTATACTATATAAAAATACGGATTAAATACTAAAAAGATGAGAGACAGGGGATCTCTCACCTTTTTCTATATATAGGGGTACTTCACTTGGAACTCAAGGGTACTCAAATCATGAATGTACTTTTAACTTTTTAAACTCTTCTGTTAAAAGAGGTACGACTTCAAATAGATCGCCAACAATACCGTAGTCAGCTACTTTGAATATACTTGCTTCTGGGTCTTTATTAATCGCAACGATTATTTTTGAGTTAGACATACCAGCTAAATGCTGAATCGCTCCAGAAATACCGCATGCAATGTATAGGTCTGGCGTAACAACTTTACCAGTTTGACCAATTTGTAATGAGTAATCGCAATACTCAGCGTCACAAGCACCACGAGATGCTCCAACAGCGCCGCCTAATACGTCAGCTAACTCTTTTAATGGTTTGAATCCTTCTTCGCTCTTCACACCGCGTCCGCCAGCGATAATAACTTTTGCTTCAGAAAGATCAACGCCTTCTGCCGTCTTACGGACGACATCTTGAATGATTGTACGTAAGTCTTTCACATCTACTGTAATAGAAGACACGTCACCACTGCGAGACTCATCTTTTTCAAGCGTTGCGATGTTATTTGGACGCACTGTCGCAAATAAGATGCCGTCTGTTACAATCTTCTTCTCAAACGCTTTACCAGAGTAAATTGGACGAGTAAAGATAACATTTCCACCTTCAACTTCTAAAGCAGTTACGTCAGAAACTAGACCAGCCTCAAGCTTCGCTGCTAATTTTGGTGATAAATCTTTCCCAAGTGCTGTATGTCCAAATACAATACCTTCTGGATTTTCTTCAGCATATACAGCTAAAAATGCTTGTGCATAGCCATCAGATGTATATGATTTTAATTTATCATTTTCAACTGTCACAACGCGATCTGCACCGTAATGAATCAATTCATTTGCAAAAGAAGCAACGCTGTCTCCAACTAGAAGACCTACTACTTCACCGCCTTCTGCAATTGTTTTTGCTGCTGCTACCGCTTCAAACGAAACGTTACGTAGCGATCCATCACGAACTTCACCCATTACTAATACTTTACGAGCCATAGATTTTCCCTCCTGCATATATAATTTCGTATTTTATTAGATTACTTTCGCTTCTGTATGGAGCAACGATACAAGTTCTTTTACTTGATCTTGCAGCTCGCCTTGTAACACTTTTCCTGCATCTTTCTTAGGAGGCAAATAGATTTCAATTGTTTTTGTCTTTGCTTCCACATCATCTTCTTCTAAATCTAAATCATCTAATTCTAATTCTTCTAGTGGCTTTTTCTTCGCTTTCATAATACCTGGAAGCGATGGATAACGAGGTTCATTTAAACCTTGCTGTGCTGTTACTAAAACTGGTAATGAAGTTTCAATCACTTCTGTATCACCTTCAACATCGCGCTCAATCTTCACGTTTGTACCGTCAATTTCAAGTTTTGTAATTGTCGTTACGTACGGAATATTTAATGCTTCAGCTACACGCGGACCAACCTGTCCAGATGCACCATCAATTGCAACGTTTCCGCCTAAAATTAAATCTGCATCTTTATCTTTTAAATATTCAGCAAGCACTTTTGCTGTCGTGAACTGGTCACCATTTTCTACATCATCTTCAATATTAATTAATACCGCTTTATCGCAGCCCATCGCTAACGCCGTACGAAGTTCTTTCTCACTATCTTCGCCACCAACTGTTACGACAGTAACTTCTCCACCTTGTGCGTCTCTTACTTGAATTGCTTCTTCAATTGCATATTCATCGTAAGGGTTGATGATGAATTCCGCTTCGCCATCGTAAATTGCACCGTTTTTAATTACGATTTTTTCTTCTGTATCAAATGTTCGTTTCATGAGTACGTAGATGTTCATTCCATTTACCCCCTTGTTTTTCAGAAAGATTCTATCAATTCTAATTTTCTGTTAATTTATATTAAAAAAATAATTGAACTACCTGCCGCTAAATGAAGGCTTACGTTTTTCTAAAAACGCCGCTACACCTTCTCTTCCATCTTCACTCGTAAATACTTCACCAAAGATTTGAGCTTCGCGTTGTACACCTTCATAATAATGAGACGATTTCGTCGTTTGCAATAACTCTAGTACAGCACGAGTCGTCGCTGGGCTTTTTCCAGCAATCTGTTTTGCAACTTTAAGCGTATCATCTAAAAATGTTTCTTCAGCAAAAACTCCGTTAACTAGTCCCCATTTTAATGCTTCTGCACCAGTAATCGGTGTACTTGTTAACATCATTTCACAAGCTTTCGCTTTCCCAACATAACGCGGTAATCGCTGTGTACCTGCAAATCCAGGAATTAATCCAAGTGTTAATTCAGGTAAACCAAGTTTTGCACTTTCAGTTGCAAAGCGCATGTGGCAAGACATAGCAAACTCAAGGCCGCCGCCAAGTGCCGCTCCATGAATTGCCGCGATAACTGGTTTTGAACATTTTTCAACGCGCTCAAACGTAACTTGTCCAAGCTGCGCTAATTCAGTCGCTTGCTTCGCTTCAGTAACAGATGTAAATTCTTTAATATCTGCTCCCGCCGAGAAGAAGCGCCCTTCACCGTGAATAACAACAACACGAATGTTATCATCCTTCTCCACTTGATCAATTAATTCAGTAACGTCATGCATAACTTGTGAAGACATCGCGTTAGCTGGCGCATGATTTAACGTAGCCACCGCGATATGATCTTCAACTCTTACAGATAGGAATTTCAACATGATCCCTCCCATTATTGACGATAACCACAAGCTGCAATAAGTAGCCCATGTACCGTTTTTGAAAGTGCGACCAGATCATACTTATGATCGCTCATTACCCAATTGGTCACAACTTCATCTACTGTTCCAAAGATCATTTGTCTTGCCACGCGAACATTTAAATCCGCTTGGAATTCACCTTGCTTTATACCTGTCTCTAAAATCTCATCAATAACTTGTAAGTAGCCTTTTAATACTTCATTTATTTTCAGGCGTAAGTCTTGATTGGACTGTCTTAGCTCTAATTGCGTAACGATAGCAAGAGGATCATTTTGCGACAACAGCAAGAAGTGCGTTTCTACCAACATGAATAACTTCGATACAGCGCTTTCAATTCCTGCTGTTTTTTGACGAATTGTTTCGACAAATTCTCCCATCTTCTCTTGAAATAAGGATATTAATATATCTTCTTTATTTTTAAAATATAAATAAATCGTGCCATCAGCTACCCCAGCTTGCTTTGCTATTTTAGAAACTTGCGCTTGGTGGTACCCATTCTCCGCAATCACAATGACTGCCGCATCAATAATTTGATTGTATTTCGGTCTATTTTTCTTCACTTTACTGTCCCCTTCAAGAAGATGACTGAATGAATAGTCATTCATATTCTTATAATACTGACTATTTAGAAAAGTGTCAATCCCATTTTTTCAAAAAGAAAGGGCCTTAGCCCGTTTGCTCATCCTCATTCTTTCTTTTCTCTTCCTCAATTAGGACACGGCGCAAAATTTTCCCAACTGTCGTTTTCGGCAGTTCATCTCTAAACTCATATACTTTCGGAACTTTATAGGCCGCTAAATATTTACGAGCAAACTGATTTAATTCTTCCTCAGAACACTCCGTACCTTCTTTTAACACAACAAACGCTTTAACTGTCTCTCCCCTATACGGATCAGGAACTCCAATTGTCACTACTTCTTGCACCTTTTCATGCTCATATAATACCTCTTCTACTTCACGAGGATACACATTAAATCCACTCGCAACAATCATATCTTTCTTACGATCTTTCACATAGAAGAAGCCATCTTCATCCATGTAGCCAACGTCCCCTGTATGGAGCCATCCATCTTGCAGTACAGCTGCTGTTTCTTCTGGCTTATTCCAATATCCTTTCATAATTTGAGGGCCTTTTACTACAATTTCACCAATTTCTCCCGGTGGTAATGCCTCGCCAGTTTCAAGCGACATAATCATTGCTTCTGTATCTGGCCACGGAACTCCAATGCTACCTGGCACTCGCTTTTCCCATAAAAAATTACTATGTGTAACTGGAGATGATTCTGTTAAACCATATCCCTCTACTAATTTACCCCCTGTAACTGTTTCGAACTTTTCCTGTACTTCTACTGGCAGTGGTGCTGATCCACTAATACAAGCACGAATAGACGAAATATCGTATTGTTTTAAAAGCGGGCTATTTAAAAGAGCGATATAAATAGTTGGTGCTCCTGGAAACAATGTCACTTTATGCTTCTTAATCGCTTCAAAAACCATCTTCATATCAAATTTTGGAATAAGAACCATTTTGTATCCTTGCATAATACTTAAATTCATGACAGCCGTCATGCCATACACGTGGAAAAATGGAAGAACCCCAAGAACGACTTCTTCTCCTTCTTTGCAATTATATAACCATTGAACTCCCATCAAAGTGTTAGAAACGAGGTTTTTATGCGTTAACATAACGCCTTTCGGAAATCCAGTTGTTCCTCCTGTGTACTGTAAAAGAGCTAGATCATTTTCAGGATCACAAGGCACCTCAACACCTGTATTCACTTCTTTTTCTACTGAGTTCCAAAGGTGAATCGTTTCACTCTCTGATACTTTCACAACTAAATTTGACTGTTTTTTCTGCACAAATGGATACAATAGATTTTTAGGGAAGGGCAAAAAGTCCGCAATACGAGTTACGATAATATGCTCAATTTTTGTAGCAGATTGAACATTCGTTACTCTTGGGAACACTAAATCGAGGCAAAGAATTACTTTTGCTCCCGAGTCATGAAGTTGATATTCTAATTCTCTTTCTGTATATAGTGGATTTGTTTGGACTACGATACCTCCCGCAAGTAATGTACCGTAATAACCGATTACAGCTTGCGGACAATTCGGCAACATAATAGCAACTCGATCACCCTTTTCCACACCGAGCTTTTGAAGATAATTTGCAAATCTCTTCACCTTATCATGAAAGTCTGAAAATGTAATATCCTTCCCTAAAAAGTGAAGCGCTTTCTTTTCTGGGTAGCGAGAAGCCATCTGTTCTACATATTTATGAAGCGGCTGAATATCATAAGAAATTGTACTTGGAATTTCCTCTGGATAATTTTTCAACCATGGTTTTTCCACCTTCATTCCCCCTTCAAATACATAAAAATAAATGAATGTTCATTCATGAGGTTGTTTTCATTATATTATAGTCACCATAACGTTACAATCATAATATTCTGACTTTTATATAACTATGCTTTACTTCATTAACTTCTTATTATATGTACAAACTCTCCTAATCTATAAAAAAATAAGAGAGTTATTATTTAGCTTAATCTTATTATCGTTAACACAGCTCCTGGTGTAGTTGTTGATAATGTTGCAACAGCTAACAAACCAAATAGTTGCAAACTAATAGCATCTCCTGCTGCAAGAGTTGTAATAATTGTTGCGCTAAATGATGTAGTTGCTAACGCAGGAGAATTGATCGTTCCAGCAAGTGGTGCTCCATTAATTGTAATACGAGAACTGACTAACAATGAAGCCGTTATATTAATCGTATATGAAATATAATAATTCCCAGCATTTGCAACCGTAAATACTGTATTTCCACCAGAAACAGTAATTCCTGGACCGATGTTTTGATTATTTGGAAGCGGGACATTCGTTCCACCAAGAAGTACCGATATTGCTGTTCCCGACGTATTATTTGCAAATGCATACGTCGCCGTGATACTTGTACCTGTTACTCCCGTTGGACCGGTCGCTCCTGTTGAACCCGTTGAACCTGTTGCTCCTGTTGGACCCGTTATTCCTGTTGCTCCCGTTATTCCCGTCGCTCCTGTTGGACCTGTTGATCCTGTTACTCCCGTCGCTCCCGTTGGGCCTGTTGACCCTGTCGCTCCCGTTGGGCCTGTTGACCCTGTTACTCCCGTCGCTCCCGTTGGACCTGTTGACCCTGTCGCTCCTGTTACTCCCGTCGCTCCCGTTGGACCTGTTGATCCTGTTACTCCCGTCGCTCCCGTTGGACCTGTTGATCCTGTTACTCCCGTCGCTCCCGTTGGACCTGTTGATCCTGTTACTCCCGTCGCTCCCGTTGGACCTGTTGACCCTGTCGCTCCTGTTACTCCCGTCGCTCCCGTTGGACCTGTTGACCCTGTCGCTCCTGTTACTCCCGTCGCTCCCGTTGGACCTGTTGACCCTGTTGATCCTGTTGCTCCTGTTGCTCCTGTTGCTCCTGTTGCTCCCGTTGATCCCGTTGATCCGGTTGCCCCCGTTGACCCTGTTACCCCTGTCGCGCCTGTTGACCCTGTTGATCCTGTTGCTCCCGTTGATCCCGTTGATCCCGTTGGACCTATGTCACCTGTTGCTCCTGTTGGGCCTGTCGCTCCCGTTGATCCTGTTGCCCCCGTCGGACCGGTTGGACCAACCTTAGGTACTGTCCCATCACAACTAAAACAGCATGAATCAACATGTACACCATTTTGATTATTACAACTACAATATCCATTTGTATTATTGAGCCATGAAGACATGTTGATCACTTCCTTTACATTCGATCTTTTAAGTACAATCAACGAGTTAGAAAACAACTATCTAAATAACAAAGACATACTTTGTCTAGTGGGGATAAACGCAGATTTATTCCATACATTCTAGTAATTATTACATGCAATTTGCTCTCCTTTTGCTTGTACTTTCGCCTTCTTGCTCAAACGAAATTCTTTTTCTCCATTCTGCATATACATATAAATTTCAATCCAATTGGTATATTCATTGGTGGATTACTTGCAGTTGGAATTTTACTTTTCTTTTCATGAAAATTAGAGTTTAGCTCAACATCCCTTACTTTAATAGGAATCGGTATTTCAACTCCCGGCTCAGCGATTATTCACCCCTTTATTGTTAACACAGATTTGAACGTTGCTGTACTTGGATCAACTTATTTCCTATGGTTAATAAGGAAGAGTGGAAAGAAGATTAATTAAAAAAAGAGGCTTCTTATGTGAGAAGCCTCTTTTTTTATTCATTTTCATAAGCCCAAAGGAAACTATCTTTTTTTCACGAATTTAACCTATGAACATAACTAGGGGGGATAAATATGTATCAAACTATTGAAGGTTTCTTGCAATCATGGACATACGAGGCTGAGTCTACTCAAAAGATACTCGATGCATTAACCGATGAGTCTTTATCACAAGAAATTGCACCTGGGCACTGGACGTTAGGCAGAGTCTCTTGGCATATCGTGACGGCAATACCAGTTATACTATCTGGTACGGGACTTAAATTTGAAGGAGAAACGAAAGATTATCCTGTACCAACTTCAGCTAAAACAATTGCAGATAGGTATCGTAAAGTGAATGCGGCTTTTGTTGAAGCACTTCAAAGCGAATGGACTGATAAAGACTTAACTACTATTAATGACTTCTTCGGCCGCCCTATGCCGAATTCTATATTTTTAATGACACTTATTAATCATCAAAATCATCACCGCGGGCAAATGACGGTTTTAATGCGACAAGCCGGCTTAACAGTCCCTGGCGTATATGGTCCTGCAAAAGAAGAATGGGCTGCAGCTGGAATGGTTGCTCCTAAAATGTAACAACAAAAAAAGACAAGGTGTTTACACATCTTGTCTTTTTCTGTAACTTGTTTCATGTGAAACTATTTTTCGTATTCTTGTCATACAGTTACATCTTCCTTCTCTATATTTTTAATTCCGTAATATGCAATCGCAACTCCAATTACAGCAAGTGCTAGTTGAAGGGGAAGAAAAGTTGCTGTAGAAAACATCGGAGTATTATTAATTGCAATGGATACAACGATAAGAGATGAAACAATTGTAGTCGGCACCGAACGTTTACGCATTCCAAAATATAATGGGATTAAACTTATTCCCGCAGTAGCAATAGCTAAAGGGACAAGGTTTATCCCTTCTCGTGTCAATTGATCTACTGTGAATGAATTAGGAAGAATTGAAAAATAGCTATCTATCCCAAAGAACATTCCTACTACTAAAATATTAGATAAAATAACTGTTATAAATGTTAATGTTGCTGTAATAACCAACTTACTAACCAGCATTTTTTTTCGGTTAATTGGATAAGAAAACATAAGTAGTATTGTTTTGTTTTTATATTCACTAATGATTAACCTTGCGATTAACACACTACCAAAAATAATAAATGTTGCTCTTACTAATGTACTAGCCATTAACAAAACCATCTGTGGATCTCTCATTTCTGGTTCTCCTTCTATTTGAGAAACGATGCTCGTAAAGATCAGTAATGCCAGTATAGCGATATTTGCAATAATCGCTCCCCTCACATACCATCCAATCTTAAACTTCTTCAGTTCTAACTTCATAAGACGTAGCATAATAGTCCTCCTTTCATTTACATTTTAATCGATATAAATTACCCCTGTTTCACTTAAAATCTCCACTTTATTTTTCGCATCACCAACCGTTCCTACTTTTATTTTTTCTGTATTTTTATCTTTCTTAAGTCCTTTTAAATCCACTATTACGTCAGCCGAATTACTTTTAGCCATAAGCTTCAATGATGCCGGGACACCTTTATACCGTACGCCAATATCCGCTGATTTTGTTTCTATAAATAATGATTTTCCTTCTGTCATATCTTTCAGTAATACTTCCCCAGATGTTGAAGTGATGTTCATATTTAAGTTGTTTACATTTGTTATATAGTTATCGCCAGTCGTAGACTTTATGTTTAACTCTTGTACTGAACTATCTTTTACAGCTAACTCTCCACTTTTCGATATGAATTCACCTTTCTCGGCTGATAGTCCTACAACCATTTCATCTCCAGACTTACTTTTTGTCACGATATTTTTCACTTCTATATCGCTTATTTTCACATCACCCGATTTATTATTTAATACAATTTCATCTATTTCTTTCTTCGGAATAGCTATACATATACTATTTTTCTTCCTAAACGTAAAACCATTAAAGAATTTGGTCGACTTTTGTTTTTGCTTAACTATAACTTTATTCCCTGCCTGTTCTATTTCGACAGGATCTACCTCTTTATCTAAACGTTCACCTTGAGCGGAAATTACTATTTTATTAGCGTCTGTACTTCTAAATTCAATATCCCAGTTTTCATTGTCTACTTCTATTTCTTTTATATTATTGATCTCAAAAGACTTTTCTTTCTTAAAATCTTTTCCCTTAAATACCTTAAAACCAAAAACTACACTAGCAATTGTAATGAATAATATTGCAATTACTATTATCTTTTTCACTACCCATACCCCAGTTCGTTATTGTTTTAGGCTTGCTTCACGCCACATCGATCTTGTCGATTTTACGAAACGATAGATAACTAATGAAAATCCCTAATAAACAGAGCACGATTGGGATAGCTATAAAATCAAACATGCTTACTTGATTGCTTTCAGCCCCAACGTTACCACTAATCAGCATACTAATTATTACTGCCGAAGTAATCGTTGTCGGTGTCGATTTCTTTCTCATCCCAAAAAATAAAGGAATTAAACTTATACCAGATATCATAAATGCACTTATAAAAGTAGCTGGAATGATAGCGATTATTTCACCTATCGTAGCAGGTGTTTCAATCAGTCCCATCATTGGGCTCACAAAATATACGAGCAAACTAATAATGAAAGTAGCGATAATCGTGCTCACAAAACAAAAACAAAAAACAATTGTTAATTTCGCGCTCATTAGCAGTTTCCTTTGCAGCGGATACATAAATGATAGTTGGATCGTTTTGTTCTTATACTCATCAATTACTAAACGTGATAAAATGACCGAACTAAAAATAATGAATGTTATTCTAATAAAAATATTTACTAAAGCCATGTTCTGTGTAAAGTCAGAGAAGAGCACGTCTTCCTCAGCTTTCATTCCCCATGCCATAAGACTTACTACAGCGAAAATTGCTATAATACAAATTGCTACACTTTTAAAGTAACTAGATAATTGATGTTTTTTCCATTCGAGCTTCATTAATTTAAACATATAAACCACGCCTCCATTCTTTATATAACTGTCTCTACACTGTTAACATTCTAATTCCAGCAGTAACTACGCTTAACATTCCTATCATTAGTAGAATTAACAACCATTTCCGCTCTGGTTTCCTATAATATAAAATCCCGCTTATGAACATTACGACCAATCCACTTACTAGATTCACTAACAATCCATTAAGCATGAATGCCCTCTCCATCCATTACATTTAAGAAATATTCCTCTAAGGAACTATGTTTCTTATTAATACTTTCAATTTCCACATCGTTCATAATAAGCGCTTTTGAAATGGCTTGCTGAGACACTGCTGTATCATACACACGAATCATATTTCCACTCATTATTTTATAATTTTTTATGCCAAGTTTATCTTCTAAAATATAAGCTGCACGCTTCACATCAGGAACAGTGATTTCAATGTACTCTGTTTGTTTTCCGTTAATACTCTTCATTGAAACTTCTTTTATTAGTTTTCCATTTTGAATGACACCAATTGTATCCGCCATTAGCTCCATCTCGCCTAAAATATGACTAGAGACTAATAACGTAATACCATATTCTTTGCAAAGCATTTTAAATAAGTCTCTTAATTCTTTAATACCAATTGGATCTAAACCGTTAATTGGCTCATCTAAAATGAGTAGTTCCGGCTTCGTCATGATCGCCCTTGCAATACCTAGTCGTTGCTTCATCCCTAATGAAAAATCTTTTACTTTTTTATCATCTATACCGTGCAGTTTCACTAAATGTAAAGCATGATCAATTGCGTTCTTATCGTAATACCCCATATATTCACAATGTAATTCTAGGTTTTCCTTCGCCGTTAATTTATCATAAAAGATTGGATATTCGATAATTGTCCCCATGCGCTTTAACAATTCATAAGATGTATCCGTTAACTTCTCACCGAAAATTTCAATATCACCGCTCGTCGGTTTTATTAAATTTGTAATCATTTTCATAATCGTTGTTTTACCTGCACCATTTGGTCCTAAGAAACCGTATATCTCTCCTTTTTTCACATGCATGTTAACGCTAGAAATAACTTCCTTCCCTTTAAACACTTTCGTTAACTGATTTGTTTTTAATATATATGTCATATCGCTTTCTCCTTTCGCACTACTTTATATTTCTATAATAGACAATGGAAATCTCTTTTTTCTTACCCATTCCTTACAAATTCCTTACGCTGAAAAAAAGCTTGTAGAATCTAATTCTCTACAAGCTAAAACAACATCTTTTTTAATACAACTGTAAAAATCGTTTTTTTATATGGCTTACTAGAAAGATGTATTTTTCCATCCATCGCTTCCACAAGCCTTTTCGTAATCGTTAATCCTAAACCGCTTCCTTGGTACAATCTATTTCTTGAATCTTCAAGGGTGTACATACGCTCAAACACTTTATCAATATGAGATTCATCGATTCCTTTTCCTGTATCCCATACATCTATATACACACTCGTTTCATCACCTCTTAACGTCACACCAAGTGTCTTTCCATCGTCTCCATATGTAATTGCATTTGATATTAAATTATTCAATACTCTACCTAATACTTCTACATTTCCAAGTGCATATATATTTTTTTCTGGTATATCAATATGAACTTGAAACCCTTTCGTCGTCACTAAATCATAAAAAGATAAAATCTTCTCGCGGCAAACTTCATTCATATTTACTTTTGTCATTTCAATTGCCTTGTCACCAGATTCTAGTTTTGCTAAGTCAAAAAACTTATGAATTAGTTCCATTACTTCTAATGTTTTCACATGCACCTTTTCAAGTAATATTTGCTGTTCTTCTTTAGTTATCGTTTTATCCTTATTTAACATTTCTGTATATCCAAGAATAACTGTTAGCGGCGTCTTTAAATCATGTGAAATATTTGAAAGCATTTTTCTCATCGAAATTTCTACTTTTGCATGATCTGCATTCGTTTTCTGTTTTGCATCTAATAATTGATTAATTGCTACTAATAATTTTTGCAATTCTAGATCATCTGTCATAACGAGTAACTTCTCGCCTGTTTGTTGATTTACAATACTTTCTAATTTTTCATATGTGTATCGTAAATTTTTACTACTATTTTTTCTCATTTTATATTGTATGTAAATGACACATAACAATATAAAAATAATACTTATTAACAAATTGACCATATTACATCACTTCCAACTTATAACCGATGCCCCATAACGTTTTAATGTATTCTGGATTAGATGGATCGCTTTCGATTTTCTCACGCAATCTTCTCATATGAACATTAATAACGTTATCATCACCGTAATACTCTTCGTTCCAAACTAACGTGTATATTTGTGCTTTCGTAAATACACGATTTTGATTCTTTACGAATAGCTTTAAAATCTCAAATTCTTTTAAAGTAAGTTTGAGCGACTTCCCGTTTTTTTCAACCGTAAAATTAATTGGATCAATTGTTAGATCACCAATTTGAATCATCTTTTCTGTTTCTTCTGTAGCTGAATACTTCGTAGACCTCCGAATACCTGCCTTTACACGTGCAGCTAATTCAATCATAGAAAATGGCTTACAAATGTAATCATCTGCTCCAAGTCCTAATCCAACAGCTTTATCAACATCTGTATCTTTTGCCGACATCATTAAAATCGGAACAGCACTCTTTTCTCGAATGATTCGCACAACCTCTAAGCCATCTAACTTCGGCATCATAATGTCGAGGATAATCAAATCAAATGAACCTTTTAAATATGTATTCACGCCCTCTTCTCCATCAGACGCAATTGTTACTTGAAATCCTTCTTTTATTAAATACTTTTCCACCATCTCTTGAATTGAAATATCATCTTCAACTAATAAAATATGATGTGACATATGTCTATCCCCTTTTTTACAAACATTAACATTTTAATTGTATCGTAACGAATGAATACTGTGAAGAATTATATGAATTTTCAAACCAACTTCCCTTCCTTCCCTAACAATGATATGATGAAATTTACTACGATAGTTCATAATTAACTTTATATAAAGGAGACTTATCATGTCAGAAAACAAAAAAGTAAGCTTAGCTGATTTAATGCGTGAACAACTTGCAAAGAAAAAGCAAGGTAACGGTAATGGTCAGAATGCCAAAAACCAAAGCCAAGAAACAAAAAAATTACAAAACCAACAAACGAAAAAAACAAACAACCAACGTAGACGTACAGGTGTATAAATGAACGGCCAAAAACGTTCTAATATCGCACCCGGCCTTGAAGTTGATATTGTATTAAAACAAGATCAACGCACAGGCAAACTAACACGTGGAATTGTAAAAGATATTTTAACAAACTCCCCTTCCCATCCGCATGGCATTAAAGTGCGATTACAGGACGGGCAAGTCGGTAGAGTACAAAATATCGTTCAATAAGAAAAAGGAGCTCAAGTAAACGCGAGCTCCTTTTCTTTATTAACCTTTAATTTTCTCGATGAAAACTACTTTTAAATAGTCTCCTTCTTTAAATTGATCAATGGTACGGAAATCTTCCGGTAAAGAATGTTCTTCTAATATTTTATATTTGCCATTCATTTCTTTAAATGCCGTATCGATAAAGCCTTTAAACTTTTTCATATCGAATGCGCTACAATTTGTAGAAGCAACGATAATCCCGTTATTTTCTGTAATGGCAATTGTTTCTTTTAATAAGTTTTTATAATCTTTCGCTGCACTAAATGTATATTTTTTTGAGCGTGCAAAGCTTGGAGGATCCAGTACGACCATATCAAACTTCATCTTTTTCTTCGCTGCATATTTGAAGTAAAGAAAGACATCTTCTACAATAATGTCTTGCGCTTCATAATCAATTTCATTTACACTAAACTGCTCAATCGTTTTACTTAAACTACGATTGGCAAGATCCACACTCGTCGTTTTGCTCGCTCCGCCAAGCGCTGCAAATACGGAGAAAGCACCTGTATAAGAGAACATATTTAAAACAGTTCTTCCCTTTGCATACTTATCACGAATTTGTTTTCGAACATTACGCTGATCTAAAAATACACCAACCATCGCTCCGTCATTTAAATAAACAGCGAAATTCACACCATTCTCTTTTACGATAAGCGGGAACTCACCGCGCTCTCCTGCTACGAAATCATCGCCTTCAATGTATTTCCCTTTCGTATCAAAACGCTTCTTCTCATAAATGCCTTTAAAGTTTGCTACTTTTTGAAGAGCTGCTATAATCTCATCTCTGAAAGTATAAATCCCTTCACTATACCAACTTACTACATAATAGCCATCATAATAATCGATAATTAGTCCGCCAAGACCATCACCTTCACCATTCACCACACGGAATGCTGTCGTATCACTTGATTTATAAAATTGTTTTCGTTTATGTAAGGCAGATTTAATTTTACTTTCAAAGAAAGATTGATTAATTTGTTCACTCTCTTTTCTCGTTAAAATCCAGCCGTACCCTTTATTTTGTTTTCCATAATAGCCTTTTCCGATGAATTGGTTCTTCTCATCTACTACTTTAATGATTGTTCCTTCTTCCTGAACATCATTTAAATTTTGGATTGCATCTTTTAAAATAAGTGGATACCCACTTTTAATTTCTTTTATAAATTTCGGTTTTATTTTTACAGTTACTTCTGATCGCATATAAAAACTTCCTTTCCATTTGCATGCTTTCTCTATAGGAAGCACTTAAAAAACGAGACTGAAAAACAGCCTCGTTTCACTATACCATATTATTGCTTTGCTAGTACAACTAGCTCATCCCCTGGCATAACAGCTATATATTTATACAATGTTGAAAAAGTAAGACTACCATCTCTATGGCGAATAAATAGTATTAAATCCTCTGAATCGATTTCTTCTTTATTAATCTTTTGTTCTTCTGCAACTTGTATCGTTTTAAACGTATAACCATCTTCAATTTTTCTATTTAATTCTTCATAAATTTCATTTTGACCAAACAGTAAATGAGCTTTTTTCGAAAGGGAAATGCGTTCTTGTTCAATCTTTTCCACATCATGGATTGGAAGTAAAAATGTATTATGATGTCCAAACTGCGGTACGTATGTATTTGCGACTAATACATTATAAGAATCCGTATCTGTAACTGCAATTAAGTATTCGTACTGATTCATATCAACTTCAAATTGTAATTGTTCAGAAAGTACTTGGCCATTATATGTATTAAGCCCTTTCACCTTTGCACATTGCAAATGCTCTTCTGATACATCTACAATTAAGCTTGGAATACCCATCTCTTTACAGTGCAATGCAAAAGCAGATGAGAATGTACTCGCACCTGAAATTAAAATTCCTGGTGGCTCCGTATTCGCCAATCCCAATCTTTTCGCTAAAAATCCAATTGAAAATCCATGAGCACAAACGGTCGTAATAACGAGTGCAAATGTAAGTGCCGTTAATATAGAAGCATCTTTATAACCTTCTTGTAATAACTCCGTCGCAAAGTAACTTGAAACCGTTAATGCAACAATACCTCGCGGCGCAATCCAGCCAACTAGCGCCCGTTCTGCTTTTGTTAACTCTGTGCCGATTGTCGATATCCAAATCGATAAAGGGCGTACAACAAATAGCATCATAAGTACGAAGCTTATAATAGGCCAGCTGAAAATCTCCATAATCGTTGTTCTTGGAAGGGATGCTGTTAATATGATAAAAACAGTCGACGTTAGTAGCACAGAAATATTTTCGTTAAAATGACGAATATCACCGATAGAAGAAATATATTTTTTCATCCGCGCAAGCGTAATCCCCATTACTGTCACAGCTAGCATACCTGTTTCATGCATCACTTCATCCGCAATGCCAAAACATAACAGTACCGTAACTAGCAAAATTGGGGCTTTTAAATATTCTGGTACTTTTCCCTTTAAAATCATATAGCTCATAAAAATACTAAATACATAACCGAGTACCATTGCAAATAATGAACCTGCAAAGAAGTACAGCAACGTATGTAATTGTACATTTTCTTTCGTTAAGAAATTTACAATTTGAAAGGCGAATACAGCAAGCAAAGCGCCAAATGGATCAACGATAATCCCTTCCCATTTTAAAATTGCAGCTGTTCTTGGTTTTAATCGCGCTTGGCGTAACAACGGAATAATTACCGTTGGACCTGTCACAATAAAAAGTCCTCCAATAATAAATGCAACCGCCCAATCTAATCCAGCGACGTAATGAGCTGCAAGCGAGCCAGCAATCCACGCGATAAACGCACCAAACGTAACGATACGAAATACTGGTTTTGATAGCCCCCTCAGTTCACGTATATCTAAACTTAAACTACCCTCAAACAATATAATCGCAACAGAGAGTGATACGAGTGGACTAAAAACATCCCCAAGCACCTCTTTTGGATTAATAATACCGAAAACCGGACCAATTAATAATCCAGCAACTGCCATAACAACAATCGCAGGAAGCTGGAAGCGCCATGCAGTCCATTGTGAAGCAATACCTAATGTAATAATAATAACGATACTAAGTAAAAGTGATTCAACCATAATGCCCTCCTTGTTCATAGTATTGCGACAGCAAAGTATAAACCATACTTTACTTCTATATATTTTCGATTGATTCTATTTACATAATATATAACCAAGTTAAATATATAGTCAACAGGAGGATATTATACTACATAAAGTGAAACTTTAATCAGCCCGCCCCCCACCTAACTTCTTCGCTTTCGCTAAATTTTGAGGTGGGGGTCTTACTGCCCAACAAATAGCGGGATTAAAAATATTATCATAATTTAAGATTACCATTGACATTGATAATGATTTTCATTATCATTTAATGTATATGAGTTCTCGAAAATAAAGGCTACAACTTATAGGAGGAATAAACATGATTATTGTTACAAATACAGCTAAAATTACAAAGGGAAATGGACATAAATTAATTGATCGTTTTAATAAAGTAGGTCAAGTGGAAACAATGCCAGGATTTTTAGGATTAGAAGTTCTTCTAACGCAAAATACAGTTGATTATGATGAAGTAACAATTAGCACACGCTGGAATGCAAAAGAAGATTTCCAAGGTTGGACGAAGAGCCCAGCATTTAAAGCTGCTCACTCCCATCAAGGCGGAATGCCAGATTATATTCTTGATAATAAAATCTCTTACTATGATGTAAAAGTTGTACGTATGCCAATGGCTGCAGCACAGTAAACATATTTCTTTTTTAAAGTATAGAATAGGAGAAGCGTTACCACTTCTCCTATTCTATACTTTTTTATTTACTGTCTTTTTACTAGTTTCGCATGTACGACTAATCTTCCTGCTTCTGGATCAAGTGCATAGTCACATGTAGAAAGTGTTATAATTTCATCATTAGCCGTCAATTTCGTATCCGTTTTGTAAAGGGATTTATCTTGAATTTGCTTTAAGAACGCTGTATACGCTGCATCGCTTTCAAAATCCGTTTCAATGTAATAAAAGTCCGTCGTTGTCGTATATACTGAAAAAACTTCAACGTCGTATCCTTCAAATAATGTATCGTAATACAATTTACGATGGGACATGAAGAAATCTTCATCCAACATCTTTTTTAAACTTCCAAACATAGAACCGTCCTTCATACGATGACCATATAAAATAGTATTTCGGTTTTGAGATTTCACATCATTACGATAATCCATAAAAATACTTCCCGCTCTCATATCCTCGCCTTTATAATTACGAAATAAATAGTAATCATTATCCTTCGCTTGAACGATTGGATAATTGATTTGTGTATCATCCATCGTAATCCATCCCACTATTTCTGGATTAATTTTTTGGAGAGCTTGAAACTGTTTACGTACTTCCCCATCTTCTGATTTTCCTTCCATTGGACTTCTCTTATAAATATGTTGCGCTTCAGCCATTACTTTACGATTTTCATAATAATCCATGAAAATCCCACCCAATTCATACATTGAATAGAAAAAGATTCCTAAAAATACAATTGTAAGTATTCGTTGAAAAAAAGAATTCTTTTTCCGTTCTTTCTTACTATTCAAATTATCACCTCAAAACGGATTATGCCCAGCCTTTAAATTCCCATTGGTACCATGTATAACCCTGTATCTTCGTCTTGTTTTACAACGACATCTACACCATATATTGCTTTAACCATTTCTTCTGTTATTACCTCATTAGGATTACCTTTCGTAACAATTTCCCCATCTTTCATAACGATAATATGATCACTATAACGAATGGCTTGATTAATATCATGTAGTACCATCACAATCGTTAATCCATACACTTCATTTAACTCTTTCACTAACTCTAATATTTCTAGCTGATAATAAATATCTAAATATGTTGTCGGTTCATCTAAGAAAAGCATTGGTGTACTTTGAGCTAATGTCATCGCGATCCAAACTCGCTGTCTCTCTCCGCCCGATAAAGCATGAATTGGCTTTTCACGCTTACTTTGCAAATTTGTACATGTTAGTGCACGCTCAATTGCTTCTCTATCTTCATCAGTTTGCGAAGAAAAAACATTTTTATATGGCATACGCCCAAAGCTTATTAGTTTTTCCACTGTAATATCTGCTGGCGCCTCATTTTGTTGATGGACAACAGCTAACTTTCTAGCAAACTCTTTCGGTTTATACTCACTAATCGTTTTTCCATCAAGTATTACTTCCCCACTATTAGGAGCATGATTTCTAGACATAACACCAAGTAATGTTGATTTTCCGCAACCATTCGGACCAATGATTGTTGTAATTTTCCCAATCTCTATTTCACTACTAACAGACTTTAAACGATTTGTTACATTATCATACGAAAAGGTTACATTTTTAATTTCCATGAACTTTATCACTCTTTCTAAGCAAGAATATTAAGAATGGTCCACCAATGACTGCCATAATTGTTGCTGCTGGAATTTCATTAGGTGGCACAATTAACCTTCCAATCGTATCCGCCGTCAAAATTAATAACGCTCCTGCAAGTGCAGAAAATGGAATCAACACTTTATGGTCTGAACCAACTAGTTGTCTCGAAATATGCGGAACAAGTAATCCAACAAAAGCAATGACTCCTGCAATCGCTGTTGATACTGCCGCTAAAAGTACTGCAATAGCAGAAATAATAAGACGAACTCTCGTCACGTGCAAACCTAAGTTTTTCGCAGTCTTATCTTGTAGCGATAATAAATTACACCAAGCTCCTACAAACAGTGCAAGAATAAGACCAATTGTTCCATACGTAACCATTATTTCTACATCGCTCCACGTCTTCATCGTTATATTAGAAGTCGTCGTTTGCTTAATACTCTTAATGAAATATCCACAAATCGTAATGAAAGATTCATTTAATCCAGTAAACATCGCATTAATAGCTATACCAACTAAAATAATACGAAGTGGACTTAACCCTGACTTCCATGAAAAGGCATAAACGAGATAACACGCAAACGCACCACCTAAAAAGGCGAATACTGGTGTCCAGAAAAAGAATTGCGGGAATAACGTAATAATAACAAGTGTCATAAAACTTGCTCCTGAAGATATACCGATCACTCCAGCATCAGCGAGTGGATTTTTCATAACAGCTTGAAAAAGCACACCAGAAACAGCAAGAGCCGCCCCAGTAAACAGTGCAATAATAATACGTGGGAAACGTAAATCTTTAATGACTTCAACATCTTCATTTGCCCCTGTAAATATCCCTTGCACAAGGTCAACAATACCTACTTCTAAACTCCCTTTCATTGCTGACAATGACGTCATAACAATAAGCAATACAGTAACAATGAAGAAACTCCAAGTTTTTTTATTCATTTCACTCTTCCTTTATATGAAAATGCATCACGGATACATCATTTTCTTCAATTCATCTAAAGCTTCGATTGCTGCTAAATTTCCTGTCGTTCCAAATAAACGCTCTTCTAAATCGTAAACACGATTATTTTTAACTGCAGCGAAGTGTTTCCAAATATCATTTGTTTTAAATTCTTTATCAAACATTTTTACAACTTCATCAGGCATACCATGAGCTGCTCGTAAAATAATATCCGGATCAGCTTTCTTTAAATACTCTGTATTAGAAGCTAAATATTCTACTTGTTCACCTTGTACAATGTTTTTACCACCTAATTGTTTCACTAAATCACCAATATAGGAATGCTCAGTTGCTACTAAATAGCTCCCCGGTACACCTAATAAAATAAGCACTGTCGGTTCTTTCTTTCCTTTTACTTCTTTTTGAATGCTAGCAACCTTTTTATCTAACTTCGTTACAACTGCTTCAGCCTGCTTTTCGCGTCCATATTGCTTACCTAAATTACTAATGGAATTTTGCATATTTTTTAAACTAGTTAAGTCCACAAAATTTGCTTTCATACCTACACCGTCAAACACTGGCTTTAATTCATATTCAAGTGTTGTCACGGATAATACTTCTGACGGCTTTAACGACTTTACTTTTTCCATATCAGGACTCATCGGATTCCCGACTTCAGCTAAACCTTTATATCTTTTTGGTAAATCTTTCGTACTCGTTGGCACACCAACTAAATCTACTTCTAACGCATCCATAATTTCAGTAACAGCGACGGTCGTTGCAACAACCCTCTCTTTATCTTCACTCTTTGCCGGCTTCGCTGTTTCTTTTTTTTGTGGGGAGCAACCAGCTATACTCACTAATAAAATGATAGCCATTAGTACACTTGCAATTTTCTTCACTCTTAATCACCACTCCTTTCCAAACAATATGAAACAAGTCTTGATGCGCCCGAAAACGCATCAAGACTCCCAAAATTACAATCTACCAGCTCTATATTTACGAACTAGTAAAGCGAGTGACCCAAGCAGTAGCACCATGTATAAACCAAGCTGTGCTGTATCTGCAGTTTTTGAGTTTTTCTCTTTTTTCGCATCATTATTTGTAGCTTCGTTTTTCTTTTTACCATCTGCATTTCGGTTAAAATCAGGAGTTCCTACTGTTTTTACATTATCTACTTTCGGTGTAGTTACTGGATTTTTCGAATCATTCTTCGGATTTTTTTGGGGATCCTCTTTAATCGTTCCTAACGCACCAATATTATTTGTATCAAATTGGATTTGTACATCGTAGAAATGATGGTAGTTCATTTCGTTAATATCTACTTTTACTTTTGCATTTAATTTTGCAAATAAATCACTTACTTCAAATTGCACTACTCTCGTATTTGCATTTTTATCTTCGCTCACTATTTTCGCATCAGCAAATAGACCATTGTTTTCTGTTTGGAATTTCGTAATCCACGCACTATTTTTCAGTGTCATCTCAATGTACTTTTTACCATCTTTAACGATTAATTTTGCTGGATGCACAGTATAGTCATGCATCTTTGAAAGTTCATTTGTTTTGTCTTTTAACACTTTAAATGGAATATCGTATTGACCATCTACTAAATTTTTCGGATCAACGATTACTTTCGGCTTATTATCTCCTTCTTGGTTATTGTTTCCACCTTGGTTGTCATTTCCACCTTGGCTATCGTTTCCGCCCTGGTTGTCGTTTCCACCTTCGTTGTTGTTTCCACCTTGGTTGTTGTTTCCATCTTCGTTACCTGAAACTTTAATACTATTTTGATCAAACACAAATTGAACATCGTAGAAATGGTGATAATTCATCGCATCAATATCTACTTTTACTTTTGCATTTAATTTTTTTGATAAATCATCTACTTCTATTTCTACTACCTTTGTGTTTTTTTCTTTGTTCTCACTTAACGCTTTCGCGTCAACGAAAGAACCATTTTTTTCATACTCAAACTTTGTAATCCACGCACTATTCGTTAATGTAAACGATACATACTTCTTACCATCTTTTACTTTTAATACACCTGGACTCTTTGTATATGTGTCCATGATTGAAATTTCTTCTGTTTTATCTTTTAAAACTTTAAAACCAATGCTATATTCACCATCTTTAAGAGCTTTTGGATCAATGGTTGTGTTATTGCCTTGGTTATTGTTTCCACCTTGGTTTTCGTTTCCGCCTTCGTTGTTGTTCCCACCTTGGTTATTGTTTCCGCCTTCGTTGTTGTTTCCACCTTGGTTTTCGTTTCCGCCTTCGTTGTTGTTTCCACCTTGGTTTTCGTTTCCACCTTGGTTTTCGTTTCCACCTTCGTTGTTGTTTCCACCTTGGTTTTCGTTTCCACCTTCGTTGTTGTTTCCACCTTGGTTTTCGTTTCCACCTTCGTTGTTGTTTCCACCTTGGTTTTCGTTTCCGCCTTCGTTGTTGTTTCCACCTTGGTTTTCGTTTCCGCCTTCGTTGTTGTTTCCACCTTGGTTTTCTACTGGCTGAATGCTATCTTTATCAAATGCAAATTGGATATTGTAGAAATGATGGTAATTCATTGAATCAATATCTACTTTCACTTTTGCATTTAACTTTTTAGATAAATCGTTTACTTCTACTTCCACTACGCGTGTATCAGCCTTTTTATCTTCACTTAATACACTTGCATCAATAAACGAACCATTTTTCTCAAATTCAAACTTTGTAATCCATGCACTATTCGTTAATGTGAATGATACATATTTTTTACCGTTTTTTACCTTTAACACGCCTGGACTTTTTGTATACGTATTCATCATTGAAATTTCTTCTGTTTGATCTTTTAAAGCTTTGAAATCGATGCTGTATTCACCATCTTTTATTGTGTCAGCATCTGGATTCTTGTTTCCATCTGGTTTTTCTACTTCTGGCTTTTTATCTTCATCCGGTTGCTTTTCTTCGTTCTTAATTGGCTCAAGTTTTTCTTGATCAAATGAAAGCTGTACCTCATGCGTTTGTTTATAATTTCTTGATGCCATTTCAATAAAAACTTTTGCATTTAGTTTTTTAGATACATCGTCTACTTCAAATTCTACGACTCTTGTATCTTTTTCTTTATCTTCACTCACTACTTTTGCATCAATAAATGCACCATTTTTTTCCGTTTGAAAATTTTTAATTAATGAGCTACTTTTTAGTGTTACAAATGCTTTTTTCTTACCGTTTTCTACTTTTAATACTCCTGGATTTACCATGTAAGTATTCATCTTAGATTCTTCATCTGTTTGATCTTTTAACACTTTAAATGGAATGCTGTACTCTCCATCTGTAATTGTGTTAGAATTTGGTTGTTGATCTGGGTCAGGCTTTTGGTCGGGCTTCTGACTTGGATCCGGTTTTTCATTTGGATCTGGCTTATTTGCTGGATCCTCTTTTTCATTTGGCTTTTCTACATGAACTGGTGTAATACTGCTTGAATCAAATTTGATGCGAACATCAAAAACATGATGATAATTCATCGCATCGATATCGACTTTGACTTTTCCATTTAAAACGTTTGCTACATCTGCCACATCGAATTCTACTACTCTAGTATTCTTCTCTTTATTCTCTTCAATCACATTTACATCAACAAACTGACCATCTTTTTCTGTTATAAACTTCGTAATCCATTCACTATTTTTTAAAGTAAATGAGACTTTTTGTTTGCCATCTTTTACTTTTAAAGTAGCTGGACTTATAACATAATCATTCATCTTAGATACTTCATCCGATGTATCTTTAAGAACTTTAAAACCGATTGAATATTCACCGTCAGCTAATTGAGTCGCTGCTTGAACTGCAAGAGGTTGTAATGTTGATACGAATGTAAATATCATTAAGAACATCGCAACAACAATTTTAAAATATCTATTCAATGGAATACCGCTCCTTTATTTAGTTTTGACGTACTTTACGAATGAAGAAAACTCCTGAAATAAGGATTAACGCTGCAAATAATCCGATACTTGCTTCATCGCCTGTTTTTGGGTTATCTGTTTTTTCAGCTTTACCACTTTCATTTGTTCCTTTGTTCGCTTCTTTATTTGCTTCTTTACTCTCTTCTTTTTTCACTTCTTCTTTTAGTTTTGTATCTGTTTTTGTTTGATCGTTATTCTTTGTTACAGCTGTTGCTTTATTTTCTCCACCTACCGCTTTTACATTTGCATCAAATGCAAAGCGAATTGTGTAGTTATGGTCATAATTTACGTTTGGTACAACAACATGAATTTTTGCAGCTGCTGGTTTAGATAAATCATCTATTTTAAACTCTACTGTTCTTTTATCTGCCGATTCATCTTTACTAACGACTTTTGCATCAACAAAATTCCCGTTCTCAGGTGCTTTAAATTCTGTAATCCAAGCACTATGATTCATCGGGATTTGCACTCTCATCTCACCATTTTTCACAACTAGCTTAGCTGGTTTTTCAAAATAATCATTTGCCATTGAAGCTGAATCATTTTCCGCTTTTTGAATGACATAGTTAATATCGTAAGTACCGTCAGCTAGTTGTGCTGCAACTTTCTCATATGGCATGACAAGAAAAGCTAGCATACATACGAACGTTATAATAAAAGCGGGTAATACAGAAATCTTTCTCATTTGGCTTACTTCCTCCTTGTTTATCTTTCATCCATACTTTTTTGAAAATGATAATTATTCTCATTATATTAGAAAAAAATAATAATCTTCTATCCTTATTTAATTGTAATTTGTTTATGTAATACAGATATTATTGATTATCATTCTCAATTCATGTTAAAAATAATATCCCTCTCTATTCTTTATAAAGAGCGATTCGTATTTTAACATAAGTCCCTATTTTCCTTTGATTATCATTCTCAATAAAGCTCAAAAAAATAAAACTAACCATTTTTCTACTCTATCACCTCTATCTACCAAAATGATATCGTTATAGAAAGTCTTATACCTTTCACTCCTCACTTTCCTTCCAATATTTCCACAACTAAATCAATCTTAGCCTACTCATAATTTTTTTGTCAACTATATTACGTATAAAACTTTAAATATCTGAATTTCCTTATATATGGCTTTTTCTACAAAAAAAGAGGCTTTCTTTCATAGAAAGCCTCTTTTCTCTATTTTTCTACAGCAACTTCTTTCTTTTGAAACAATGAAAAGACATATCCAATTACAATACCTACTAGAGCAGGAACGAACCAACCAATCCCAACACTATATAATGGAATTTTATTTAAAATTGGTGTTAATGCTGCAATCTCAAGATTTGCATTGTGTAACCCATCAAAGAAACTAATCATGAATGCTCCTACAATACCACCTACATACATGACTAAAGGAAGACGAATATAGTTTTCAACAAGTGATAATACAATAAGCACGATACCAATTGGGTAAATTGCAATTAAAATCGGTAATGCTAATGCATTTAACTGAGTTAATCCAAGATTCGCTACCATAAATGCTAATACGCAGAAAATGAAAACAACCTTTTGATAAGAAAGTTTTGGTAATAAAGAAGAGAAATATTCTCCGCAAGCTGCAACAATACCTACAGAAGTTGTTAAACATGCTGCTGTAATTGCGATTCCTAATAATAGAGTTCCGTAACTACCGAATAAATGATTTACAACGTTTGTTAAAATAATCCCTCCGTTGGCTCCCATTCCAAGAGAGACACTAGAAGCTCCAAGATAAGCAAGCGCTAAGTAAACGAGTAGTAAACCAAGTGCCGCAATAAATCCTGCAAAAATTGTTACTTTTGCAATGCTATTTTTATTTGTAATACCTTTTTCTTTTAACGCATGAATTACAACATTTCCGAATACAAGTGCTGCAAGTCCATCTAAAGTTAAATATCCGTCAATAAAACCTTTAAATAGCGGAGCACTATATGCTTCTGTTGGTGCACCAAATTCACCCATTGGTGTAATAAGTGCTTTCACTACAATAATTGCAATAACAGCTAATAAAATCGGAGTTAATACTTTACCGATGCGGCCCACTAATTTTGATGGGTTTAAAGCTAAATAGAAAGTGAGAGCAAAGAAAATAAATGTAAAGATAACAAGTGGATACGATTGACCAGCTATTTCACTTGGTAAAAATGGTGCAACACTCATTTCATAAGCAACCGTTCCTGTACGCGGCACACTTACAAATACGCCTAAACATAAATAAATTGCAGTAATAAAAACTAGTGCGAATATAGGGTGTACACGCCCTGCTAGCTCATTAATATCTCCCTTTAAAGCTATAACGATAACGCCTAATAAAGGCAATCCAACGCCTGTTACGACAAAACCAAATAGTGCGATCCATACATCTGTTCCAGCGCCTTGTCCTAATGCTGGTGGAAAAATCATATTACCCGCACCGAAAAATAGTGCAAATAACATTAAACTTATTGCAAACATCTCAGAAAACTTTAAAGATGATTTCATTTCTACTAACCTCCTAATTTAAATTTAACAAAATATTCTGAATTAAAATCCGTCATATATCCTCTTTCAAGCATACTTCCCCGTAAAAGAACGCAAAAAACACCCGTCCCTAACAAAGGGACGAGTGTTGAAATCGTGGTTCCACCCTTATTCTAATAAAATGAATTTATAACGAAATAAGCTCATTTTATAGCTCGTGTAAATTGATAACGGTTTTATCCGCCAAGAATTACAATGCATTATACATGCAGTTCACTCTTGAAGTTTAGAGGTGGTAAGCTTGTCTTTTCGTATTAGGAAGCTCACAGCCTAAGGCTTCCCTCTCTGAGAATCGTAAAATACAACTCATGTCCTCATCATTACTTTTATAAAATATCTTGTCGAAACTTGTTGTTTTTTATTATATGGGCTATTTTTTAAAAAATCAATAGTTTTATTTTTTCTGACAAAAAAATATAGGGAGAAAATTTTTCCTCCCTATAACTGTCCTATTAATAATTCTAATTCTTCAGCTGTAATGTCTCGCCACTTTCCTACTTCAAGATCATTTAGCTCTATATTCATAATACGTTCTCGCTTTAACTTTTTTACAGTAAACCCGAAAACCCGGCTCATTCTACGAATTTGTCTGTTCATTCCTTGCGTTAAAACGATGCGAAACGTAGACTGATCTACTCTCGTCACTTTACACGGCTTCGTCATTCCATCTTTAATCTTTACACCGCTGGACATCTCATTAATAAACCAATCTGTAAAAGGTTTATCAACTGTAACAACATATTCTTTCTCGTGCTCATGATCACCGTGTAAAATTTGATTGGCAATCCCGCCGTCATTCGTTAATAAAATAAGTCCTTCTGACGCTTTATCTAATCGTCCAACAGGAAAGATACGCCCTGGGTAATTAATATAATCAATAATATTACCTTCAATATGATCAGCTGCTGTACAAGTAATACCAACTGGCTTATGAAAGGCGATATACACCTTTTCTTTCTCTTCTTTTGCAATAACCTGTCCATCAATCGTTACAACATCACCTTCATTAACAAGTGCACCGTGCGTACATATTTCGCCGTTAATCGCTACGCGCCCGGCTTTAATAAGGCTATCTGTTTCGCGTCTTGAGCAGGATTTTGCTTCGCTTATATATTGGTTGATTTTCATAGCTTATTCCTTTTCATATATATTAAAAGCGTCAATCTATGGCAATATCATTATGCCACGATTGACGCTCGTTTACTTCGCAAAAACAACTAAATAAATAACCCCAATCACCAAAAATATTCCGCAACAAGCTAACAATACTTTTGCAAGTTTGTCCATAAACATATAATGGTTTCCCCTTTGTTTCGTTGTTTTCTATTTTAATTCGACAACTGTTACACCTAGGCCTCCCTCGCCCATATCACCGTAACGGAATGTTTTCACACCACGATGCTTCTTCAAGTAATCTTGTACACCTTGGCGAAGTGCTCCTGTTCCTTTACCGTGAATGATTGATACGCGAGGATAGCTTGCAAGCTGGGCATCGTCTAAATATTTCTCAACGCGCGCCATTGCATTTTCAAATCGTTCACCACGAAGGTCAAGTTCTAAAGAAACGTGATAGTCTCTACCTTTTACTGTTGCAACTGCTTTTTTCTCTGTTTGCTTCGGTGTGTTAATGTATTCCATATCGGACTCTTTTACTTTCATCTTCAGAATACCGATTTGTACGCTCCACTCTGTATCGCTTACTTTTTCAAGTAATTGACCTTTTTGACCGAACGTTAATACTTTTACTTCATCACCTGCGCGCAACTGTTGTTTCGGCGCAGTGTTTTTCACGTTTACTTTTTGTTTCTTCACAAGCTCTGGCGCTGCGCCTTCTAGACGGCTCTTCGCTTCAATTAGCTCGTGATCTTTCACGTTTGCAAGCTGTGCTTTGCGCAATTGACGAAGTTCTTGAATAATGCCTTCTGCTTCTTTCTTTGCAGCTTCGACTTTTTCTTCTCCTTCTTTTTGCGCTTTTAATAATCGTTCATCACGTTCTTCGTTAAATTCAATAATTTGACGTTGTAATTCGCGATGCAGTTTTTCAGATTGCTTGCGAAGCGCTTCTGCTTCGTTCCAGTCACGCTCTGCATTCTTTTGACTTTCTTCTAGCTTCGCAATCATATTTTCAATTTTGTTTGTATCTGTACTAATGTGGTTACGCGCTTGTTCAATGACGCGATCAGATAATCCAAGGCGTTTCGAAATTTCAAAGGCATTACTACGTCCTGGTACACCGATTAATAATTTATACGTTGGACTTAACGTGTTTACGTCAAACTCAACGCTCGCATTAATAACTTGCTCACGGTTATATCCGTATGCTTTTAATTCTGGATAATGCGTCGTAGCAACAACGCGAGCACCACGATTACATACTTCATCTAAAATTGAAATGGCTAGTGCAGCCCCTTCTTGTGGGTCTGTTCCAGCACCTAACTCATCGAATAAAACTAAGCTTTCAAAATCAGCTTTTTCTAAAATATCAACAATGTTCACCATATGTGAGGAGAACGTACTTAAGCTTTGTTCAATCGATTGCTCATCACCGATATCAGCAAAGATATTTTTGAATACACAAATCTCTGACTCATCCATTACTGGAATGTGAAGACCAGATTGCGCCATTAAAACACAAATACCAACTGTTTTCAGTGTAACTGTTTTACCACCTGTATTCGGTCCCGTAATAACAATTGTCGTGAAATCTTTCCCTAACATAATGTTATTTGGCACAATAACTTCTGGATCAATAAGCGGATGACGTGCCTGTCTTAAATCCATATAACGCTCGTTATTTACGATTGGTTTTGTTGCTTTAATTCGCTTCGCATAGAAAGCTTTCGCAAAGATGAAGTCAAGATTTGCAACTACTTCTACGTTTGATAAAACGATATCCGCTTCCACTGCCACTTCTTCTGTTAACATTAATAAGATGCGTTCGATTTCTTGTTTTTCTTTCACACGTGCTTCTTGAAGCGCGTTATTTAATTCTACAATGACTTGCGGTTCAATAAATAACGTTTGTCCAGAAGCTGATTGATCATGAACAATACCGCCATATACGCCGCGGTATTCTTGTTTTACTGGGATTACGTAACGCTCATTACGAATCGTTACAATCGAGTCAGACAGCATCTTTTGCGCGTTTGAAGAACGCGTCATATTTTCTAACTTTTCACGAATACGGCTTTCCGCAGTACGAATTTGAGTACGAATACCACGCAGTTTATCACTTGCGCTATCGACTACTTCACCGCCGTCACCGATGCAATTTGTAATTTTCTTTTCTAAATCATATAAAGATACAATTTGAGCGACATGAGTTTCTAAAATCGGAAGCTCGACACCATTATCAACCATATCTTCAATGAAACGTTTCATATTGCGACTACCATACATCGTATTTGCAATATCAAGTAGTTCATTCGGACTTAACATACTTCCAATCTTTGCACGCTTCACATTGGAGCGAATATCCGTAATACCCCCTAATGGTGCACTACCCTTTAGACGAATAACTTTCGCTGCTTCATCCGTTGTATCTTGCATTTCTACAATTTCTTCAAAATCAGTGCTCGGCACTAAATGCTTCACTTTGTCACGACCAAGTGAAGAGGCTGTATGTTCAAGTAATTGTTCTTTTACTTTATTGTATTCTAATACACGCAACGTTCTTTCTAACATGTTGCAGGTCCCCCTTGTGTTACTTATTACGTTTAATATAGTCTAATAAACGTTCAATATCCCACGTGTTAATCACGTTATCTTTTTGAATCCAACCTTTACGTGCTGCCGCTACGCCTGTTTCCATATCTTCTAACATTTCAAGTGTATGAGCATCCGTATTAATCGCTACTTTTACACCAGCATCTTGTGCTTGTTTTAATAATTTTGCGCTTAAATCTAAACGGTTTGGATTCGCATTTAATTCTAAAACTGTATTTGTTTCTTTTGCGAGTTCGATTAATAAGTCTGTATCTACATCATAACCTTCACGGCGTCCAAGAAGACGTCCTGTCGGATGAGCAATCATTGTGACATGCTTATTCTCTAGCGCAGCACGAAGACGTTTCATAATCGTTTCACGGTCTTGTGAGAAGCTAGAGTGAATTGCTCCAATGACATAATCTAATTCTGCTAATACTTCATCATCAAAATCAAGCGAGGCATCCGGTAAAATGTCCATTTCAATTCCGCGTAAAATTGTAATGTCTGGATACTTTTCGTTCATACGTTCAATTTCTTTCGCTTGTTCACGAAGGCGCTCTTTCGTTAAACCGTTCGCTACTTTCAAGTATTGTGAGTGATCAGTAATCGCCATAAACTTATATCCACGAGCACGGCATGCTTGTACCATCTCTTCAATAGAAAAAGCACCGTCACTCCATGTTGTATGCATATGTAAATCACCTTGTATATCGGAAAACTGAATTAAGTTCGGATACTCTTTAATTAATTCAATTTCTTTTCCATCTTCACGCACTTCTGGCGGGATAAATGGAAGACCGAAATGAGCAAAGAATTCTTCTTCCGTCTCAAATGTTTTCACTTCACCTGTTTCCAAGTTCTCTACACCGTACTCACTAATTTTCTCGCCTTTATCTTTTGCGATTTGACGCATTTTTACGTTATGGTCTTTTGATCCTGTGAAATGGTGAAGAGTTGTAATAAACTCTTCTGGTTTTACTAAGCGAAAATCAATTGAAATATCATATTCATATTGAAGACGAACAGAAACTTTCGTATCCCCGCTCGCGATTACTTCAATCATATTATCAAATTGTAGTAAATGCTCACGTACTGCAGCTGGTTCTGTCGTTGCAATAATAAAGTCTAAATCTTTTACTGTTTCACGAACGCGGCGCAAACTACCAGCGCGAGAGAAACGAATTACCTCAGCAATATTCGACAATTTCTCTTCTATTTCCCCGGCAATAGGCAATACCATCGCGATTGGTAAACGCTCTGGACGAGATCCTACTTGATCGATTGCTTCTAATATTTTCTCTTCTGTTTTTTTGCCGAAACCAGCTAAAGCTTGTACTTTATTTTCCTCACAAACCGCTTTTAGCGATTCCATATCAACAACACCAAGTTCTTTATATAACTTAGCTACCTTTTTACCACCAAGGCCTGGCAATTTTAATAACGGTAATAAGCTACTTGGCACTTCTTGTTCAAGCTCTTGTAATACTTCAGATGTTCCCGACTCTATATATTCTTGAATAACTGCCGCTGTTCCTTTTCCAATGCCCGGAATCTTCGTGAAATCTTCAATCTCAGAAAGACTACGATCATCACTTTCTAATGCTGCTGCCGCTTTACGAAATGCAGATATTTTAAATGGATTCGCGCCCTTTAGTTCCATAAAAAGCCCGATTGTCTCTAATAATTTGATAACTTGTTTTTTATTTACTTTCATCATTACCCCGCCTTTCTTTCATAGAAAAAAACTTCTCTTTCCGAAAAAAGAGAAGTTATACTCTGCTACCTGTCTGCCATAGTTCCTTCACCTTTTCAGAGAGAATCGGTGTATCGTCTACAATTATTTTGCTAATTGATGATTGTTGTAATGGTGTTTGTAATTGTTCAATCGGAAGAATGTTTCCAATGATAATTAAGACAAACAAAATAATATATACTTCTAAAAATCCGAGGAGTGCCCCCGCAAACGCATTTACTTGCTTTAAAACCGGTATTTCTGCAAACATATTTAACAAATTACCAAGTAATGAAAGTGCAATTTTTGTAATAATAAACAATATGATAAACGCAAGCGCTTGATAAAATACTGTCTCAATATTATTTGCATCAATCCATTCTGGAACAGATACGTTTTTATCAAATGGATACGGAATAAATTTCGCAAGTGCTGGCGCTAAATCTTTACAGTACCAGTATGCAACAAGGTATGCGATAATAAAGCTTGTTAACTTTACAAGTTGCAGAATAAACCCTCTGCGTAAGCCGAGGAAAAATCCCATAACAAGCAGTAAAATGATAATAATATCAATCATGTTATTCCATTCCTTTTTTTGTCATACTTTCTTTCAATTTCTCATGTTCTTCTTTTAATTTTATGTAATCGTGTATGACGTTTACCGCCGTCAATACCGCTAGTCTACTCGTGTCAAGCGAAGGATTCTTGGCATTGAGTTCGCGCATTTTATCATCCACAATCGCTGCTACCATGCGGATATGACTTGTACTTTCATCGCCAACAACTGAATATTGCTGACCATAGATTTCTACATTAATTCGACTTTTCTTTCCCTTTTGTTGTGACAACTCACCGGCCTCCAATCACGTACAGAATCCTAAAGTTTATCATACCATGAACCTTCATAATATGGAAACAGAAAGAACAATCCGATATGATAAAAATAACAATATAAAAAAAGGGGTGACCATTATGTCAAATTCTATCGTAATTCAAACAAATTCTACAGTAATTGAAGACATGAAACAACAATATAAACATTCGCTTAGCCCGAAAACTCCACAAGGCGGAATCTTCATGGCAAAAGTGCCATCTTGCACAATCACAGCGTATAAATCTGGAAAAGTAATGTTCCAAGGTGGACGTGCTGAAGCAGAAGCTTCTCGTTGGCAAACTGTCTCTCAAACACCGAAAACAGCTGTAAAAAGATCTGTTGATTCACACCGTTATGCACCGCCTGCTTCCATCGGTACAATGTCGATCGTAGGGTCAGATGAAGTGGGTACTGGTGATTTCTTCGGACCAATGACAGTCGTTGCTGTATATGTAGATGCGAAGCAAATCCCACTACTAAAAGAGCTTGGTGTAAAAGACTCTAAAAACTTAAATGACGAACAAATTACTGCCATTGCGAAACAACTTCTTCACGTTGTCCCTTACAGCTCTCTCGTTCTTCATAACGAAAAATATAACGAGCTATTTGATAAAGGAAACAACCAAGGTAAGTTAAAAGCTTTACTACACAATAAAGCTATTACAAACTTATTAGCTAAAATGGCACCTACAAAACCTGAAGGCGTCTTAATCGACCAATTTACACAACCTGATACATACTACAAATATTTAGCAAAACAAAAACAGGTACAGCGTGAAAATGTTTATTTTGCGACGAAAGGCGAAAGCGTCCATTTAGCAGTAGCCGCCGCCTCCATTTTAGCTCGTTACTCATTCGTAAAACAATTTAACGAACTAAGCAAAAAAGCTGGTATGCCCCTTCCAAAAGGTGCAGGTAAACAAGTTGATATCGCCGCCGCTAAATTAATTCAAAAGCTTGGTAAAGAACGATTACCTGAGTTTGTGAAACTGCATTTTGCTAATACGGAAAAGGCGTTTCGCTTACTAAAATAGTATCGACAAAAACAGGAGCCTACAAACTCCTGTTTTTTATTTTATCCTACTATTGTTCTTATAGTTTTGTTATAATCATAATATACAGATTATTCTAACATAGGAGGAGATCCCCATTGCTACTTCTACAAATGATTCTAAATATTTTACTAGGTGATCCACACGAAAGGCAGTTTGAAATTAGAGAAAACATTCAGCTGCTAAGTGAACAACGAGAGTTCAACGATTTAATAGAGCGTTATGGCCGATCTTTCTTATTAAACTTGCGGATTCGCAGATTTATCGGAAAACACGATGCCCGCTTGTTAATACATAATCCAACAAAACTACAACACTTCTGTGAGGAACTTGAATGTATGATTAGAAAAAGGAGGTTTTTCATATGAACGCTGTAAAAGTAAAAAAAGTATTATATGCTTTCGTACACCTCGTAGGTCCACTTTCTTACCTCACTATTTCTACCATTTGGGGCGCTTTTTTCACTACTAAATCTACATTCGAAAATATATCTGATAATCTTGGTGTGATGGCCATCTATTATGTGCTCATGAGCTTACTTTGGTTTTTCTATTTAGATCGAATAGACAAAGATGTAGATAACATTACAAAAGAAATTAACGATAAGAAGATGTAATACATAAAAAAAGGAGAGTCGCCAAGACTCTCCTTTTTATGTTAGCTTTGTTTCTGCTTCTTATTAGATGAAGATACTTTATGAGAACCTGTTTCATGTGTTGTCGTTCCTTGTCCTTCTACTTCTGGAGAACCTAGGCCCGATCTTGAATGATCTTTTTTCACTTTTTTACTCATTTATATTCACCCCTTCGCGTTACTTTTTGCTACGGGAGAATAAACTATGCAAAATAAAAAGCGAGAGGAAATCCTCTCGCTTTTTTCATATTTTAGAATTCAGAAGAACCTGGAGTTCTTGGGAATGGAATTACGTCACGGATGTTAGCCATGCCAGTGATGTACATTAGGAAGCGCTCGAAACCTAGACCGAATCCAGCGTGTTTTGTACCGCCGTATTTTCTAAGTTCTAAGTACCACCAGTAGTCCTCTTCTTTCATGCCTAATTCTTTAATTCTATCTACTAAAACGTCCATTCTTTCTTCACGTTGACTTCCGCCGATTAATTCGCCGATGCCAGGAACTAGAAGGTCAGTAGCAGCTACTGTTTTACCGTCATCATTTAAGCGCATGTAGAATGCTTTAATGTCTTTCGGATAGTCCGTTACGAATACAGGGCGTTTGAAGATTTCTTCTGATAAGTATCTTTCATGCTCTGTTTGTAAATCAATACCCCATTCTACTGGGTATTTGAAGTCAGCACCTGATTCTTGAAGTACTTTAATTGCTTCTGTATAAGTGATGCGACCGAAGTCAGAGTTAATTACGTTGTTCATACGCTCTAGAACTGTTTTATCAACGAAGCTGTTGAAGAATTCCATTTCTTCTGGTGCATGCTCTAATACGTATTTCATTGCATATTTCAGCATATCTTCTGTAAGGTTCATTACGTCACCTAGTTCAGCAAATGCAATCTCAGGCTCAACCATCCAGAACTCAGCTGCGTGGCGAGTTGTGTTTGAGTTTTCTGCACGGAATGTAGGTCCGAATGTGTATACATCACGGAATGCTAATGCATAAGCTTCAGCGTTCAGCTGTCCACTTACTGTTAAGTTTGTTTCTTTGCCGAAGAAGTCTTTTGATTCATCAACTTGTCCGTCTTCACCTTTTGGTACGTTGTTTAAATCTTGCGTTGTTACGCGGAACATTTCGCCCGCACCTTCTGTATCACTACCAGTAATGATTGGTGTGTGAACATGTACGAATCCACGCTCTTGGAAGAATTGGTGAATTGCAAATGCTGCGATAGAACGTACGCGGAACGTTGCAGAGAATGCATTTGTTCTTGGACGTAAGTGAGCGATTGTACGTAAGTATTCAAACGTATGACGCTTCTTTTGAAGTGGGTAATCAGAATCTGATAAGCCCTCAATATCAATTTTTTCTGCTTTAATTTCAAATGGTTGTTTCGCTCCAGGCGTTACAATTACTTTACCTTCTACTTTAACTGAAGAGCTAAGTGGAAGTTTTGCAATTTCTTTGAAGTTATCTAATTCTGTATCGAAAACGATTTGAACGCTTTTGAAGAAGCTACCGTCGTTTAATTCGATGAAGCCAAATGCTTTTGAATCACGTAAATTACGAATCCACCCTGATACTTGTACTGTTTGACCTGCGTATTTATCTGTATCTCTATACAGACTTTTTACTAATGTGTTTTCCATAGTGAAATTCTCCTTTGCTGATATATTTAAATACAAAAAAACCTTTCATCCATAAAGGGACGAAAGGTTAAACTTCGCGGTACCACCCAATTTGTCATAAAGACCAACTTTAACTCGTATGTAATACATACTTCCCGGTTTGTAACAGGCCGGATTCCCGTCTAAGTCTACTCTTGAATACAAGATTCAATTTCGGTTAGCAACTCCAAGGTGTTCTTCACATATACCGCCTCATCAGGCTCTCACCGTCCCTGACTCGCTTTGGATTATAGTATATACTACTTTTCCTTATCATCGTCTTTCATTTTGTTAAACTAAAATTAATGTACTACATTCGAGAGAAAGATGCAAGATGTCGGAAAATATATCGGCGATTTTTGTAATATATCGACTTACCGACATTTTCCGACAACCAATCCACTAAAAAAATTGCCGGAATAGATCCGGCAATTTCTTATTACTTACGTAACTCCGCACCAAATTTCTCTTCTACCGCTGTTAATACACGGTTATGTGCTTCTGTTACTTCTTCGTCTGTTAACGTACGCTCTGGATCGAAGTAGTTCATAGAGAATGCAAGTGATTTCTTGCCTTCTTCCATTTTTTCACCTTCGTATAAGTCAAATAGCGTTACGTCTTTCAGCAGTTCTCCACCAGCTTCAGCAATAACTTGCTTCATTTCGCCAGCTTTTGTTTCTTTCGTTACGACAACAGCCATGTCACGTGTCATAGATGGGAAACGTGGAATTGCTGAGTAGTAAGTTTCTTCTGCGTCTGCACCGAATACTTTTACAAGAGATAGTTCGAATACGAATGTATTTTTCACATCTAATTGTTTTTCTGCTTCTGGGTGCAATTGACCGATATAACCAATTACTTCGCCATCTAATACGATGTCAGCTGTACGCCCTGGGTGCATACCTTCACGTTTTGCTGGTGCATAAGTGATTTGGTTTGAAACGCCAAGTACGTCGAATAATCCTTCTAGTACACCTTTCACAACGAAGAAGTCTACTACTTTCTTCTCACCTTGCCATGCATGGTGAAGAGCAAGACCTGTCATAACACCTGCAAGATGTTGTTCTTCTTTCGGAAGTTCTCCATCTTCTGTTGGTAAGAAGATAGAACCTACTTCATATAAAGCAACGCTATCGTTTTTACGTGCAACGTTGTATGAAACTGCTTCTAACAATTGTGGCACTAGGCTTAAACGAAGTTGGCTGCGTTCTTCACTCATTGGAAGTGCAAGAGCTACAGGCGCTTTTTCGTTTGGCTCCACCATATATTGTTTCGCTTTGTCAGCGCTTGTTAATGAATATGTGATTGCTTCATATAAACCAGCACCTTCTAAGAAGCGACGTACTTTACGACGTTTCGTTTGCGCTGCTGTTAATTTACCACGTGTCATCGTTCCAGAAGGTAATGTAACCGGAATGTGATCATAACCGTATAGACGGCCCACTTCTTCTACTAAGTCTTCTGAAATTGTAATATCAGGACGACGTGCTGGTACATTCACGTGGAATGTTCCTTCTACTTCTGTGAATGGGAATTTTAAGTTTGTGAACATTGTACCCATTTCACTTGCAGAAATATTTGTACCTAATACACGGTTTACTTTTTCAGCAGTAACAGATACTGTACGCTCCTGTACTTGTAAGTTATCAACTTCTACTACACCTTCAAGCGCTTCTCCGCCAGCATATTTCGCCATTAAAGCGGCTGCGTGTTGAATTGCTTCAAATGTACGTGTTGGATCGATTCCTTTTTCGAAACGTGCACTTGATTCACTGCGAAGACCTAAGTCTTTTGATGTACGACGTACTGTTTGACCTGCAAAGTATGCAGACTCAATTAGAACGTTTACTGTCTCATTTGTAACTTCTGAATCCGCTCCGCCCATTACACCAGCAACAGCTAAAGCTTTTGTTCCGTTTGTAATTACAAGATGATGGTCTTGTAACGTACGCTCTTGATCATCTAACGTTTCAATTTTTTCGCCTTCTTTTGCAAGACGAACAACGATTTCTTTTGAACCTAATTTATCGTAATCGAATGCATGTAACGGTTGACCGTATTCCATTAAAATGTAGTTTGTAATATCAACTACGTTGCTAATCGGACGAATGCCAGCTGCCATAAGGCGAGTTTGCATCCACATTGGTGATGGACCAATTTTTACGTTCTTCACCATTTTTGCAATGTATAATGGATTTTCTTCTTTCGCTTCTACACTTACAGAAATGTAATCGGCAGTTTTTTCTGCTGTTTCTTGTAAATCGATAGCTGGAAGTTTTACTTCACGGCCGTAAATAGCAGCTACTTCATATGCAACCCCTAACATGTTTAAGCAATCTGCACGGTTTGGTGTTAAACCAAGCTCAAGTACTTCATCATGTAAGTTTAAAATTTCAAGTGCATCTGCACCAACTTCAGCGTCACTTGGGAAGATGAAGATACCATCTGCGTATTCTTTTGAAACTAACTTTCCATCAATGCCAAGCTCTTGAAGAGCACAAACCATACCGTGAGAAGCTTCACCACGTAGTTTTGCTTTTTTAATTTTGAAATTACCAGGAAGTACAGCGCCAACTTTTGCAACTGGTACTTTTAAACCTTTTGCAATGTTAGCAGCTCCACAAATAATTTGAACTGGTTCTTCTTCACCGATGTCAATTAAGCATTTGCTTAATTTATCAGCTTCTGGGTGTTTTTCACATTCTAATACGTGACCAACTACAACACCTTTTACACCTTTATTTAATACTTCAACACCTTCTACTTCAATACCACTTTTCGTGATTTTGTCTGCTAGTTCTTGTGCTGTTACATCTTTAATATCTACATACTCTTGTAACCAACGATATGATACGAACATACTTATCCTCTCCTTCCCTTACGCTCGTTTGAATTGTTGTAAGAAACGTACATCATTTGTATAGAAATGACGAATGTCATCTACGCCGTATTTCAACATTGCGATACGCTCTGCGCCCATACCGAATGCGAAACCTTGATATTCTTTCGAATCATAACCAGCCATTTCAAGTACGTTCGGGTGAACCATACCTGCGCCTAAAATTTCAATCCAACCAGTTCCTTTACAAGTGCCGCAACCTTTGCCATGACACATCATACAAGAAATGTCCATCTCTACAGATGGCTCTGTGAATGGGAAGAAACTTGGACGAAGACGGATTTCACGATCTTCACCGAACATCTTTTTCACGAATACTTGCAGTGTACCTTTTAAGTCACTCATGCGAATGTTTTTATCGATTACAAGACCTTCAATTTGCATGAACTGGTGTGAATGAGTCGCATCATCGTCATCGCGGCGATACACTTTACCAGGACAAATAATTTTAATTGGGCCTTTTTCTTTATTATTTTCCATCGTACGCGCTTGCACAGAAGATGTATGTGTACGTAATAACGTTTCTTCTGTAATGTAGAATGTATCTTGCATATCACGCGCTGGGTGATCTTTCGGTAAGTTTAATGCTTCGAAGTTGTAGTAGTCTTTTTCTACTTCTGTTCCTTCAGCTACTTCATAACCCATACCGATGAATACATCTTCAATTTGTTCAACAACAGCTGTTAACGGATGATGACAACCTGTTTCAACAGGACGACCTGGCAATGTAACATCAATTGTTTCATTAGCTAATTTCGCTTCGATTACTGCTTTTTCTAAATTACTAATTTTGTCGTCTAAACGAGTTTGAATCGCTTCACGTACTTCATTTACTAATGCTCCCATACGTGGACGCTCTTCTGCTGATAATTTTCCCATACCGCGTAATACTTCTGTAATTGGACCTTTTTTTCCTAAATACGCTACGCGTACGTCGTTTAAGCCTTTTAGCTCTTTCGCTTCTTCAATAAGCTCTAACGCTTTTTGCTTTAGCTCTTTTAAACGTGCTTCCATTTTGGAACCCTCCTAATTTTAAAAATAAAAAAACCTCGCTCCCAAAAAGGGACGAGGTAAATTCGCGGTACCACCCTAAATTGACAGAACATGTCTGCCCACTCATTAGTTATAACGATCAATTCTGACCGGAACGCCTTTACATTTACATGGTCCTGGCGTCAACTCCAGAGGTGAATTCACTTCCGTCTACCATAAGAATGCTTTCAGTCTACGGCATTCTCTCCCTATATGGCGATTTTGTAAGCTACTCTTCTCTATCAACGTTTTTCGTTATTTAACTTTTAATATAATGTACTTCAACTTATTATAAGAAGTTTTTTATTTGTTCGCAACTGGGCTTTGCAAATAATACGTTAAAATCCCTGCTGCAACTGCAACATTTAATGATTCTGCCCCGCCGTAAATCGGAATATACAAGTTTTGATCCGTTTTCGCAAGAATTTCTTGGCGTACGCCATTTCCTTCATTTCCTACAATTAATGCAAAACTACCAGCTGGTGTTACTTCACCATAAGGAACTCCATTTTCAAGAGCTGTTCCATATACAGGAACGTTATTTTCTTTTAGCTTGTCTACCCATTCTTCTAAGTTACCTTTTACAACTGGTAAGTGGAAAATAGAACCTTGTGTAGAGCGAAGCACTTTACTATTATATGCATCAACGCATCCTTCTCCAAGCACAACGGCATGAATACCGGCTGCATCAGCTGTACGAATAATTGTCCCTAAGTTACCTGGATCTTGCAAGCCATCCAATAAAAGAAATTTCCCATCAGCAAGAGCTACTTCCTTCTCATGCTTTTCACAAACAGCAAATACACCTTGCGTCGTTTCTGTTTCACGAAGTACTTTTACGATAGCTTCAGGTACGATATACATTTCTACATCATTAACTGTCCAATCTTTCGGAAGGTCTGTCTGATCTGAAACGATAAGTTCTGTTACAACTCCTGCTTTTAAAGCTTCCTCTACTAAATGGAATCCTTCTACAAAAAATAAACCTTTTTTATCGCGCTCTTTTTTCGTTTGCAGCTTTTTCCACTGCTTCACACGCGGATTTTGTACTGAATCAATGTTTTTCATAATATGTATTTCCCTCTCTTCTTGTCTTATCATTATAGCCTATTTTTCATACATATTTACATAAAAAAGAACAAAAACTAATGTCAGTTTCAATTCTGAAGAAGAGGTGAAAACAATGAGTTTTAATTTACGCGGTGCTGTATTAGCAAATGTATCTGGTAATACACAAGATCAATTACAAGAAACAATTGTCGATGCAATTCAAAGTGGTGAAGAAAAGATGCTTCCAGGTCTGGGTGTTTTATTTGAAGTCATTTGGAAAAATGCTGATGAAAATGAAAAGCACGAAATGTTAGAAACACTAGAGCAAGGATTAAAAAAATAAGCAATTTGAAAATCACCTTTGCATAAGCTAAGGTGATTTTTTTGCAGAAAATTTTTTCTTCTCCTAAACATTTCTACTTTACTAACGAACTATGATGGAGTACAATGTTCAAAATACATTTAAACCGATCGATTTTCTTTATAGACACCATTAGATAAAAGGAGTGAATGTTTTATGCACCGTATTACGCTTGAACAAATTTTTAAACACCACATTACACAAAAATACGTAAACCGTTCTGGAATGGTCCACGCGATCGCTGTCGCTTACCATGCGTTTCACTTAGCTAAAAAGCATCACGCCTCAGTCGATGCTGCTACAAAAGCTGGTTTCCTTCATGATATCGGACATCATACGTGGTACACAGGCGGCGAATGGGACTATGATTTATACAAAAAGAATGATATACACGCAATTAAAGGAGCAGAACGAGCTCATAAATTGCTTATTAGATTAGGAGAACATCCGAAACTAGCAAAAGAAATTTCTATCGCAATTCTTCTTCATACAGATTCTTTCTTAGTACAACAAGAAATTGAAAGAACATCTCTTCAAAACATTATTAAATGGGCAGACGAAGCAGATGAAGAACCGGGCGGAGCGCACCATTATAGAACAATTTCTTATGAAAAAGCATTAAAAGCTATTCAGCAGTTAGATCGATTAGTAGAGCGTGAATTGCAAATAGAGCAATCAAAATCAAATAACAAGGCAGAACATAGTTATCAATGAGAAAGAGGCATCACTATAGGGTGATACCTCTTTTATTATTTTATGGAAAATACACCTTTATATGTAATATTTTAATATTACACTCGAAAATAAAATGCTTTATAATCAAATATACAAATATAAAGAGGTGATTTTACATATGCAACCCGCTACACAACTTCCTTATGAAAAAAAATACTCTATGTCATGGTTACAATTTCTTGGAGTTTTATTCATTCTCTTTCCATGTCTCTCATTAATAAATATAATTCTTACATTTTTACCTATTGAGTTATATGGATACATTAACCCAAATACAAATAAATTTTTGCTTAATTCCATAGAAAATGTAAGTTATGAATTAGTTGCCTTACTTTTACTAATTGCATTTATCACGAAATATAAACCACTGAAAGAACTAGTATTACCTATATTCGATTTTCGAGTTTTAAAATCTTTTCGGATGTACATCTATGTTCTCATTTATTATGTAATCACCTTGTTTGTAGATATGTTTGTGCTAGATAAATTATTCCCTTCATCCATACAAGAACAGTCTAATGCATTACAACTTTCAACACTAGAGCACTATCCACTTCTCTTACTTCTAGCTGGTGGAATTTTTGCGCCTATTTTTGAAGAACTTATATGCAGAGGTATTTTTCTTCGTTTTTTTGAAGAAAAGTTTACTTTTTGGCCAGCTGCAATTCTCTCCAGTTTACTTTTCGGTATTGCCCATACGTATTCTGTAGGAATTATGGTTAGTGCATTTGTGACTGGAATTTTCGCTTGTTTATTGTACAAACAAACTAAATCTATTATTCCAGCTATAATATTACATATTTTGACCAACATAATTGCTTTTTTACCTTAAGAGGTTGTCCCAAAAGTAGCTGAATAGCTACTTTTGGGCAACCTCTTTCTTTACAGAAAATATAAAAAAGAATCGTCCATCTTTGATATAATTAAGTCACCACAACCAAAT